>NZ_JAELTN010000013.1 GCF_016428855.1 Pedobacter sp. ASV28 | reverse complement strand
GTATTGATGTTTATACCATTTGAATTGATGATCTTACTCTCTGCAATAACACTGTCCTTATACAGATATTCCAGATCAACCTCGGAAGTTCCGGAAATATTTAATTTAACAAGTTTGAGTGGTTCTGGTGAAAGAAGTTTTGCTTTGCTGCATGATAAACTTAGCCCTATAACAGCAAGCATCACGAAATGGATATATTTTTTAAGTTTCATATTCATTAAAAGTTATAAGTAATAGATGTACTGTAGGTGCGACCAAATTTTTGCGAGAACAGCACCTGATCTCCTTCTTCGTAATTATTGGTAAAGCCAGGTTTCAAGCGGAATTTGTTACTGTAATCAGAACCTATGGTATATTCCGGGTTAGGCTCATAGCTACCCGTATTTCTAAAGATAACGGACGCTCTATTGAGTAGGTTACCCGCGTTTACCCTTACTTCCAATCTCTTTTTGTAAAATCTGTAACTAACCTGGGCATCGATCTGATCCCTTGGCTTCTCATATTCAATATTATTAAGTTCGGGTCCAACGAGCGTTGTTTTAAGTCCCGATTTATTATATGCCAGGTTAAAGCCCAATTGCTCACCTGTATATTGTAAACCGGCATTAATGAGATATGGAGATTGCCCGTACATGTTTCTTTTTGCTTTTGCGGCCACAACTATATCCTTTCCATCTACAGCGGTTTTATAGTTCCCTGCCACATCGGCTTTTTGTAAAGTAAGGTTGCCATAAACCGTGAAGCGTGTTAAAAAGTTGCTAGCGGCAATAAAACCGAAATTTTTTCTCATCTCTAATTCTAAACCGTAAACCTTAGCTTGATCTGAGTTTTTGATATAATAAAAACCGCCACCATTGGACGTGCTAAAAGTGATCTCAACAGGTTGATCAAACTGTTTGTAAAATGCACTTGCCGAGATGATCTCACCAAGGCCAGGGAACCACTCTATTTTAAAATCGTAGTTTTTAATCTGCGTACTGGCCAAACCTTCGTTGCCAAATTGTGCATCGAACATCGGGTCGTACCTAAAAAACTGACTGTTGTCCATCAGCTCCGGCCTTACTACTGCGTTTGAGAAGGCGGCCCTGATATTAATTTCTTTGGTTGGACTATAGGTAAGATTGGCCGATGGCAAAAATCTCCACTTCTTTTCTGGAGGAAGTGCGAAAGAACTCGTTCCCCTTACGTTAATGTCGTTCCGTATTTCGGTATATCTGTAATACTCTGCCCTTGCACCCCAAACCAGGCGTAATTTTTCGCCAAGCCGGCTATCCAACATCACATAGCCTGCCTGGGTAATACTTTTTCCTTTGTAGCCATTTAAAAAGTATGAATTGATATAATAGTTGTAACCGTTATTGCCAATTTTGGCGGGGTTTATCATTTCGCCAATCGGGATATACCGTAAACTATCAGCTATTAACGGATTATGCACCAGGGAGGCAATTTGCCAGTTGAGTGATCCTTCTTTTTGAATCCCAAAATAACCGGTTTTTATATTATTATTTAACAGCCCTGTTTTAAAAGGCATGCTCGCATCGGCACTCCATGAAAAATGATGCTCATTGTTGCTATAGTTATGGCGGGAGGTGGGTTTTATATATCCTTCTGTTTGTGAGCTTGATACATAAATGTATTCGTAGCCGTTACTGGTTTTTAGCAAACCTTGGGAAGCAATGCTTAGATCTTTCTCTTTACGGTCTATTGATGTCCTGGATAAATTCCATTCTAACTTTATCTTGTTAAACTGATGCTGACCATTTAATTTATTCTGTAAAAGATCTGTATAGGTGGGGTCGTCAGTCTCTATAATGCGGTTGGGTTTTACACCAGCAGCAAATAGAGTTGTCCCCTCATCTGAATCGTAACCAACGGCCCTAAAAAGGTCATTATTGTAAATATGGGTATAGGTGTTTCGGAAGCTGAACCTATTTTTCTCTAACTGCAAGCCTACGTTTAACATCGCAGCCAAAGTAGTATTGAACATGTATTTAGCACCAGAATTAGTGGTATTTGTGTTCCAGTCACTTCTGGTCTGTTGGTCAACTATATTAATATTTTGGTTGTTCCGGTAATTTAAAGCTGCAGTAAAGCCCAGTTTTTTATCGTTTGTCGGATCAATAGTGATTATTCTGCCCAATGTAAACTGATAGTTCTGCGATGGAGCAGTTTTATATTTGTACATCGTAAAATTATCATTGGTAAATTTTTGGCTTTGTGCAATGATCACTTGTTTATACTGTTCGTCTGTAAGGGTATTATTGGGTACAGTGGTACGGTCTGTATGCTGTAAACCAGTTGGGAATTTCCTTCGTCCATCGTCAAAACCTAAGTAATCATATTTACCACGTTTATGGCTCAAAAAATCCTTGCCAGTACTTTGGTCGTTAAAGGAAGTTCCAACGGTGAAGCCCATAAAATTTTCTGTAGGGATATCCTTAGTATTAATTTGTATCAATCCACCACCAAAGCTACTGTTCATGTCAGGGGTAACCGTTTTGCTGACCACAACGTTATCAACCAAGCTTGAAGGGATCAGATCGAAAGAGAAGTTACGGGTTTGGGCTTCAGTACTGGGCAGATTTATTCCGTCCAGTTGTGCGGTATTGTAACGTTCGCCTATACCACGTACCAAAACCATTTTATTGTCTATGGAGCTCACCCCGCTGATGCGCTTTAAGCTCTCGCCGATATTCTTGTCGGGCGTACTGGCAATCTGCTCGGCACTGATACCGTTACTGATCTCTGAAGCGTTCTTTTGTCTAGCCAGTAAGCCTTCGGTTGATGCCTTACGGTAACTGGCGGTTACCGTTACTTCTTTTAATGCAGCATTGGCTGGCTTTAAGGAAATATTAAGCGGGGTATTTTTATCTTCTGCCACTATAACACCCGTAATACGCTGGGTTTGATAGGACATATAACTGACTTCTATGGTATAGGTACCGGGTATTGCCGATAATACATAACTGCCATCCACTGTGGACTGAGTCCCGGCCCCGTTTTCTAATATCTTTATATTTGCACCCGGCAGGGATTCGCCTTTCTCGTCCACCACCTTACCGCTAATGCGGCCCGGTTTAGCGATCGGGGAGCGGGTAACAATAACTGTATTATCCGCTATAGAATATACCAAAGATTGTCCGGCAAAAACTTGCTGCAGCACTTCTTTAAATTCCATATCCTTGACATGGATGGTTACCATCTTTGTATCTGTCAGTGTTTTCCGGGTAAAAATAATATCGTAGCCACTTTGTGTGCTGATGGATTCGAGCACTTTTTCCATAGGCTGACCACGAAACGATAAGGTTACCTTTTGCGCTAAAGTATTGGCGCTTACCTGCATGATGCTCACGATCAGTAAAAAAGTTGTCAACTTCATGGTCAACAGTATCTTAGGGGTATGGTGTTTCCACCACACCAAATTTTGGTGTAAAAAATTGTACATTTGATTTGCTTGGAATATGCGTTTGCCGTAATGGGTCTCAAGCACTGCCGGGAACGCTATTGTAAATGAAAAATTAAATTATTTCGGCCAGGCATCCTGATCCCGGTTAGCGCCGGGATCTGTTTTAGGCCAAGTTATGTTCTATCTTACTTCGATACAGTAACCCTCCTTCCTTCTATTTTAAAATGCACATCCTGGGTTTTCTCCAATACATCAAGTACCTGGCTAATATTTTTATTTCGCGAGATGCGCCCATTAAACTCGGCTTCGGGTAAAACACCATCATATAAAACTTCAATATTGTACCAACGACCAAGTTTCCGCATGATGCTTTCTATCTTTTCGTTCCGAAAATTAAAACGTCCGGATCTCCAGTCTGCTTCTGCAAAAGCGTCTGTTTCGCTAACAGTAAGTCTGCCATTATGATTGATGGTCTGCTGCCCCGGAGCAAGTACTACTGCAGAATTATGATCATTGCTCACCCTCACCATGCCTTCCAGTAAGGTAGTGCGGATAAACTGCTCATCGGCATAACTGCTGATATTGAAATGAGTGCCCAGTACCCTTACCTTCTGTTCGCGGGTCTCAACAATAAAAGGTCTGGTTTTATCTTTCGCTACCTCAAAGTAGGCTTCCCCCTCAAGCTTTACATGCCTTTCTTTTTGTTGTGCAAAATTTGCCAGGTAGGTTACTGACGAATAGGCATTAAGCCAGATACTTGATCCATCGGGTAAATTCACCTGATAGGTTTCTCCTTTGGCAGTGCTCAGTGTGTTCAAGCCTGTATTTGCCCGGCTTTGCGTAGCGGTGTACACCAATTGGCCGGAAGCTGTTTTGGAAATGGTAACGCCGGCTTCTTTGGCAAAGGTGCCAGTGTTGGTTTCATTCAGGTTGATGCTGCGCCCATTGGCCAACCTAAGCGTAGCACCGTGTTTACCTGGTGCAATATCATGGTCTACATATGAAATTTGTTCTAGTGGTTCAGCAGGTTGGCGTTGCCTATAAAAAAGTGAACCCACCGTGCAAATTAAAATGACAGCAGCAGCTATAGCGGTATACCGAAACCATAAGAGACGCTGTGCTGCCGATCTACCTGTTTGCTTTTTAACTCGATGCAGCGCGCTATCAACATCATATGATCTTTGATTTTGCAAAGCGGATTCACAAAAGGCCGGATCTGCTATTTGATCTAATAGTAGTTTATTGTCTGCTGACGCATCAACCCATTTTTCCAATTCTGCCTTTTCATCTTGGGTGAGATGGCCCGCCATATAGGCTTGCAAAAGATATAGAAGTCGGGTTTCACTAAATGTATTGTCTTGTTGCATGCTGTTACTTTATACACCTAATACACCACGGTTAGGGAAAAGTACTCTGGAAAATGAAATTATTTTTATATCCCGGCAAGCACGATCGCCGAAACGGCAAGCCAGGCTTCTGAAGATATTTTGGTCTTCAAAATAGATAAGCCTTTGTGCTTATAGTTTTTAACCGTTTGTATAGTAAGATCCAGTTGGGCGGCTATTTCATCATTCTTGAAACCGTCGCGGTAACTCATGCTGATTACCTTGCCATAATGCGAAGGTAGCAGCTCTATCTCACGGTAAATGCTACCTATCAATTCGGAGCGCAACATATTATTGAGGTAACTTTCTTCGAAGTTATCCGACTGAAGTGAGTATGTACGCTCACGCTCCGCCCGGCGTACTGCCGACCGTATCCTGTTCATACTACTGTTAAAAGCTGACCGGTACAAATAGGCACGAAGGTGTTCCGCACTATTAAATACTTCTGCTTTATTCCAAAGTGTTACAAACAAGTTGGCCACTACTTCTTCGGCATCTTCTTTATATTTCAGGTAGCGCTCTGAAAAATCACACAATTGCGGATAATAAAACCTGAATATTTGATCAAACTCCATCGTATTCCCAAGGTTTACCGGAAAGTTCAAAAAATCTGTTGATGTGTATTCAGATGTAGGAGACATAATGCAATTGCAAATGTCCCTGATTCTTTGTTAACTTAATATTAAGTTACCACCGATGTTGTGTTAGTAACCACAGGTGTGTATTCTGGTAAATGTAGCCGCCCCATTCCGTTCCAAACTGACTATGTTCTCCGAGTCTGTTAAGGTCATTTTCGGTCTGAAAAAAGATGATTTAGGCAAATTTCCCAACTTAAGGGCCTTAATTTTCCGTTTCGAGAAATTGATGCAGAAATAGCTCACAATTCATCAATAAATTAGTTTTATTGGCTTTTGAAGCCCATTTCCCTGATAGTTGAAACTATAACAGATTAATAATCAATATTTTCAGAAGGTTCTATTCTGCTTGCCCCACCTCGAATATCGAACCATTTTCTTTAAAAAAACATTTTATAAAGAATAATACATTTAAAAGGATTATGAAACAAAAAGGCAGAAAATCATATGATTTTCTGCCTTTTGAAGTAGTCCATAGGGGAATCGAACCCCTGTTTCCAGAATGAAAATCTGGCGTCCTCACCCCTAGACGAATGGACCAAAATGTCATCAATCAAACGGCCTTTGTTAGAAAACTTAGGCATAAAAAAACACCAACCTGTAATGATTGATGTTTCAGTAGCCCGAACAGTACTAAAATCGAACCAAATCTTTGAGGATTTAGTGAGATTGGCATCCATAAATCAGGATCCATTGCTGAAAAATATACAAAGAGAATTAACGCCCCAAAACAATATTTCATTTAGGACAAAGAGTAAATCAAAGGGATTTAGGCTGTAGCCTTCGATTAAGCCATGTATCAAATTTGTTAAAGGCGAATCTCAGGATATTCATAGGATGCTTGATCAAAGAAATTAAATAATTGATTCCCAGTCCGAAAAGCACAACATTTTTTTTAATCAACTTGACGACAATCTTACGATTAGAATAAGTTTGTTCAATGGCGGTTTCGCATTTATATTCTGGATAGATAATCTTAAACTGCTAAAAAAGAATAACTACAACCGAATTTTGATGATTACAGAAACAGGGTGAATATTTTCGAGGGTACCAATCATTTTTTTGCCTCATTTCCTAGTGCGTAAAGTAAAAGTGAAAATCAATATCTTGTATATCTTATCGAAGAACAGAGACAGTTTGGTCAAACATTTATTGAAGAAAGTTTAGCTCCATCCATAAATTAAAATTGTTCGCCTGGACGAGAAGACTACTATTTTCAAACCTAAAGTTTTCCGTCATGTTCTTAAACACCTTTTCTGCAAACCCAGATAATATTTGTTTGTTTTCCCCGATTTCATATTCAGTTGAAAAGAAGGATTTAATTGTCGGATCTTCGGCTATAAAAACAAGTGAACAAAATCCTATGATTTTTCCATCATACTCTGCAACAGCCAGGGGTATCCCGAACCCCAGCCCTGCGCTCATGTTATCCCCATTATTAGAAGCCTGGTATATTTGGGCTATGCGACGCAAATCGTCAACATAAACATTCCTTTTAATAAATTTATTTATCTCCATTTCATTCACTTCATTTGCTCTGTTGTTCGCTTCCTCATTTCCCTGCGAATGCCGATGGTGTGAAGTATTATGGCGACAGTACAGCCGATAAAAATCGGCGGCTGTTCCAATAGCATGCCATAATACACATAGAAAGCATTTGCAACCAGAGCACACGTCCTCAAGTAGAGAATGCTCTTCATGGACATAGAGGCGAGATTCAGTATCAAAGCAGTATAGCCTATAAATTGTATCATATTATTCTTTTGCCAAACTGATCATCGTCGCGGTCATTTTTGCAATCAGTTTTTCTTCCGTGTAGTCGTATACATAGCCTTCACAGACTGTCAATTTTTTTCCGGCTTGTAGTACCTTGCCGATAGCAATCAGTTTTTCTGTATTTGCAGGTTTCATAAAATTAACCTTGAATTCGACGGTCAATACTTCTGTGTTCTCCGCCATCATTGTTAAGGCTGCATATCCACAGGCACTATCTACGATGCTGGTTGCAACGCCGGCATGAAAAAAGCCATGTTGCTGGGTTAAGCCCTCAGAAAATCCTACACAAATTTTGACGATGCCCATTTCCACTTCCAGAAGTGTAGCATTAAGGGTTTTCATCAATCCCTGCTTTTCAAAACTTCGTTTAATCCTATCGTACATGTACTTAGTTTTTTTATTTATAAATAATCTTGTCTGATCGGACTGAAGAAATCAACAACCTCACCAGCTTCTATAATCTCGATAGAATGTTCCACATCAGCGGAAATGGAATAGGTATCACCTGCCGAAAGCTCATATTCGTTTCCTTCGAATTTCAAAATGTACCTTCCGGAAATTACATATCCACTCTGTTCGTTAGAGTGCTGATGAAAAGGGACGTTATCGGTAATCTTATAAAGCATTTTTGTTACCATAGTATCTTTTCCAATAGAAAGTACCACGAAATCTACACCTAAGAACTGTCTTCCAACAGCATCCTCTTTTTTAACTATGTTTCTCATCTTTAAGCTTGTTTAGTAAGAGATAATTCCATTTGAATATTGGCTCGTTTATATGGAGTTGGACGCCCAGATAACTTCTTAAAGCCCATCTTGTAGTATAAGTTAATCGCTGGTTTGAGCAAAGTGTTACTTTCCAGATAGAGTTTCGAACCACCCAGTTCCCTTGCTGCCCTTATGATTTCCTGACCCAGCAAGAAACCTATGTTTTTCCCTTGGGCCTTTGGGGATACAGCCATCTTTGCCATTTCGTAATCATACTCTGGGTCGTCCATTTTGATTAGGGCACAGACTCCCACAGGTTGGTTTTTATAAATGGCTACAAATATTTTGCCTCCCTTATCTAATATGTACTCTTCCGGGTTTTCCAATGTTTTTCTGTCCGTATCCTCGATTTCAAAGTAGGTAGAGATCCACTCTTCATTCAACTCCTTAAAAGCAGCTTTATATTCTGGTTGATATTCTAATATTTCAACATCTTTGCTTTCACGGAGCTTCTTTTGCTCCTGTACACGTTTAAGTAGTGATTTTTGTTCTAAAAGGAATTCCCATTCGGCGATAGCTTCCCACAGATCATGCGTTGCTTCATCCATGATGCTATCTACTGCAGCCGCTACGTCAGCGTTCTGAACCTTCATCTTTTCTGCAAGTGTTTTTCCCTTTTCGCTAAGCCCCGCAACATTCCTTCGCTTGTCTTCAGATTTAAGATTATCCTGAACCAGCCCTGCTTTAGCCATCTCTTTGATAATCTTTGTAACTGAAGGTTGCGAGTGCCCGATCAGTTCCGCTATTTCGGTAATGGTTTTGTTTTCATCCCCAGCAAGGACGAAGAATACCGGAAACCATTTGGGTGAGAAGTCAGCATTGTATAGTTTATAGATTGCTGCCGCATCGTCTGTAACCTTTGCTGTTAAGAGACGCAATCTGCTACCTATAGCCATTTTACCTGTTCTATTAAATATTTCCATTTCTATTAAAATAATTAACTATATACCTAATTACATAATTGGTTATGCAAATGTAGGGATTATATTTTTACCTCCAAATTTTTACTAGATAAAAGAATATCGCCGAAAAAGGCTGCGGAAATTTTGTCGCAAAATAATGTACAGGTTAGTGAGGAGGAAGCTGCTGAAATATTGGATTTTCTGTATGTTATTGCCAAAACCTACAATAGGCAGGAGGGAAGTCAAAAGCGGTGTGATCGTTAAGAAGAAATTGAACTGAGTAAAAACGGCTCCTAAAGATATTTAGAGCATACTTTTAATCAAACGAACAGAATTACAATAGTTTTTTATTGGAGAAAATCGAACTAAAACAAAGCTGTGTTTAACTGTTTGTGCCGTAGATATTTATGGGTATAAAAAAAGGAAACAACTGTTATGTTGTTTCCTTAAGTAGCGTGTACGGGAGTTCATTTGAACACTTGATACAGTTTTTGAAGGTTTTAAAAGGGATTATTGATGATAATTATTCTTTAAAAACCATTCCTAATTCTGATAAAAACATTAAAAGGAATAGGTTAAAACTATAAGAACATATCAATCTGCTCAGATTATTGGCTGCCTGCGGACTTGAGAACTATTCTAAAAGCATACAAATGGCAGTTTTCTTATAGCCACTTTAGTCTCTCTATGCTTTATTCCATACCTATCTTTTTGAGATTCTAATACCATTTTGCTTTCTATCTCAAATCCGGAAGTGTTTGAAATAATCGCCTGGCCTCTCGCCAGCCCGCTTCCACGAACACCGCCAGGCAGTCGATGAGCTGATTCCTTTTTACCTGATCGGCGAAGATGTATCGGTAATCAGCCAAGTACAGTCCCACCAATTTGACAAAAAGCTCCGCACCCATACGCTCGTACTCGTATTTTGCCACACCGGATTTTCTAAGCATCGCCTCGCTGATCAACTCAAAGCAATAAACAGGATCAGCTTCTATAAACTTTTCCAATACCTGCAAACAGTCATGCACCGTTTTGGGTGAACCGAGAGTAGTCAGCTTAGAGATGATGGGGCCATACTCGGCAAGGAATACACGCTGTTCTTCCAGCGATAGCGATATGCCTTCTTTATATGCCGATGCAAAATATAGCTGTTTTCCGATTTGTGTAAAAAGCTTAAGTGCCGCTAGTTCTTCATCCGTTGGTTCTCGGTCATTTGGCCAGTTAGATATAAACGGCTCAAGCACACCAATCAGTTCCCAAAGGAATGACATCACGTTCTTCCGACCAAAAGACTCTTGCTCCCTTCCTCCAGCATACCCTGCTACAAAATATTCCCTAAGGCTAAACAATGTCTTCTGAATTTCGCTTTCATGGTCCTTAAAATTGGCAATCCATTGCTGAAAAATTTCCTTAGACGCTGAAAGTCCTTTTACTACTGCAAAATAAGCAATAGTAGCGGGAACTACATTATCCATACCGGCAGTAGATATCTTCTTACCCGTTAGTTTTACAAAAACTGGTTCGACTTTCTCTACGTCCACAGATTTCAGCCTTGCAAGCTCTCCAGCTGCATAGGCAAGTACGGCGCTGTTCTGTTCGGATCCTGCGACCTTATCTGCGATTTCCCAAATAGCGTCACGATCTACCTCCCACAGTCCCAACAAGCGGATAATAGCATTCATGCGCACCGCGGGATGAGGGTCGCTATGCAATAATTCT
Source organism: Pedobacter sp. ASV28 (assembly GCF_016428855.1). GTDB lineage: Bacteria > Bacteroidota > Bacteroidia > Sphingobacteriales > Sphingobacteriaceae > Pedobacter. The sequence goes on along the minus strand of NZ_JAELTN010000013.1, from coordinate 93,226 downwards.
TGATATCGTTTGCCAATCTTTGGCCATAGGTGCGGAACTTCTATTAACTTCCCTATGGCCTCGGAAGCATCGACCCTTGCCGAGTTACCGGACCATACAGCGGCTCGTGCAAAATCAACTTCTGTCTTATCATCTGTGCGTGGAGTATTGTGCCTGCTTATCTCAAGAAGCTTAGCCACCGCACCATCAACTTCACTAACTGGAACCAATCCGGATTTGAGCGCCAGTCCAAGAGCCTTGGCAAGTGTTCCAGCAACTGCTGCATCATTCTCACCGCCACCTGCCGCCTGTTCGGCATCAATCAGGCCTAAGAGTTTGGTAACTTCAGGCCAAAGCTTTACTTTTAATGATTCATCTGATTTATCATTCATGATCGATCGGACAGACCTGCTGAGGCTGGCAACCGAGTCTTGCTCGATGGGAGTCGCTACGACCTTGGATTCCTCATCGCTAACAGAAGTAACCAATTGACCACTATCGGCCGGCTCAATCAGACTGGTTGCTGCCTCTTCTTCTCTGGCAGCTTTCAGAAAGTACCTAGCCTGTTCACTGGCAAGGTTGGACTCACCGATAGCATCAAAGACCGATCTGATTGTTAGTTTTGCATAATATTCAGGATTCCTGGTGTGCGAAAAATCATAGGCGAGTATCTGTTTTTCAGCGTTTTTCCGTTGCTCTTCGCTTGCAAGTGGATAAGTGGCTGCAATAAGTGCGATTGCGGCCTGCCTAGTATTTATAGAGCTGAGCACGACCGGATCGATTGCCGAATTCCATAGGATACTTCCAAGCACATCTGGGCGTTTTGCACCTGCTTCAAATATAGCTTTCCAGGCCAAGACCTTGCCCCCTTCAGATAAGATGATATCGGGTATTTCCTTCAAATCCTCTTCGCCGGCACCTACAGTCCAATCCTGAAAGATTCGATAGATATTTTCCTCACCGTCCCCTCCAAACTCACCGTCCCAGGCAGAAAATGCAAAACGGTCTTCTTTGAAAGGCATTTGACCATCCTTATAAGCCACCTGATGCTCGACGTCTGGCTCCGATTGCCATCGCCGCTCTTTGGCGTCAATAGCTGCACCAAGCGCCCTGGCTCCCGCTTTTGGAGAGTTGTTGATCAGCTCCAGGAAACTGGTGCTTAGTACATATTCGGACATGTGAAAATCCTGTGCAGCGTTTGACCTCAAGCTCATGATCCAACTCTGTGGCCCGAAACCGGTGGCATGTTCATTGCTGAATTCTCCGCCCGCGAACACCCTACGGAAAAGATCTGCCACTAATCCATCATCCTGAGCGCCTAGCGCGACCGCTTCATCGGCAAGTGCGGGTACTTCGAAATATCCAAATTTTTTGAAACGTTCGTCGGCAATTATTTGCTCAATGCGTTTTTTTGATTCCTCGGGATTTGAACCATAGGTTTTAGCCACAAACGGTATTATGTTTGAAGACAACCAATGGATCAGCCTATCGTCCTTGGATATTTCGTCGAACAGCATTCTGGAAACTTTGCCTACAGCTTCCATTGCTGTAGAAGATAAAGTGGTCTCCAGAAGCATATAGATGATAACCTTCAGGCTCTGAAACTGGTATGGCTCAGAGATACCGGTTATCCCGGAGATCATTTGGCTCCAAGCCTCTGAAGTTTCCGGGGAAATATCGTAAGTACTGAGGCTACCTGCAATCTGTAAAATGGCTTTATTATATTGGGGATCCGGTGAGGATAACACCTTTGCTAGGTCTGAGAGGTCTTCTCCTTCTGCAATGCTCTGTACAACAATCCTTGCCACCTCTACCCTGATTACCGGGTCAGTGTTTTCAGAGGATATCAATGCCGCTGTAAGCTTCCAGTATTCTAGGGCTGAAGAATTGAGTTTTAGATGCTCAAGCCAATATTCTAATGAAGGTGCAATCAATAGCCCAGCTCCCTCTGCCTTTGAAAGACGTGAAACTGCCTGCGCCGGATTTGGCTGTAGAATGAGTTTGGACACCGCAAAATCAAATAAGATATGATGTCGAAATGCTATCCTTCCAGTTTGTTCGGTCACCAATACGCCCCTGGCCTCTATCTTCTCAATGATGGTAGAGGCATCCTGTGGAATCTCAGTCTCCGGAATATCTACCGAACGTTCAGATAGTGTTAGTTCCACGAACTTCTTCATCGCAACAGTGCCAGACAGCCCAATGTCACCAAGCCGTTCGTTCCAATACCTCGAGAGAAGCTCCGAACGGCTACCGACCTGTACAAGTGATGCAGGATCTAGGCCACCGCTAATAAGCTCGCCAATAAGTGAAAGATTGAAAGGGTTTTTGGCAAGGGTAGCTATCTTGCTACCACCAGCAGCAAGGGCTATTTTTAAAGATGGTGATTTATCTTCTATTTCTTTGATCTCAACTTCGCCAAGTAGCGGAACGTGGACATGCCTCACGGTAGGGAACTGGCTGTCAGAAAAGGAAGAATCAGGTGCAGTTCCCCTGAACAGCTTTTTCCATTCTAATCCGAGTTTCAGATCAAAGCTCCGGACAGAAGCTACAACCTGCCAGTTGGGAATAGCAAAAACTTCCTGTATCAATTTTCTGTAGACCAGTTCTGACGGCCCTCCCCTGGTAGCATCCAGAGCGTCCAGAACCAAGTATCCCTTGGTTTCAATTGGTATATTTTTTAAGACTTCCAGTATGGGGTGCTCAAGTCCAATTTCTTTTTGTAGTGTGTCTAAGGTGGTTATGTTGCTCTCTACAGTCAAGGTAACAACAAAGGCTTCCTTTGATAGTTCTTCGGACAACTCGTGTATCACTCCTGATTTTCCTGTGCCTGGATCCCCTGTAATGGCAAGTGAACCGCCTTTTGCTCCTGCAAGTACCACAGTGCTAACCGGACGGGAAAACCTGATCTCCCCAGCATCTGTATTAATCTTTGTAAAACGTTCCAGTCTGGAAAGCACACTTTGGCTGTAAACTTTAAGCCTGTCCACATCCTTCTGGTAGCTCGGCGGCTCTTTCATAGAAATCTGGCCATGCAGGTAGCGCATGATCGCACCTTTATCACCACCTGTTCCGTTTTGAGAAGCTTCTACTCCCCATTTTGTCAACAAATTGAAAAGGTTCGACTCACTGCCCGGCACTTTCACCACTTCTTTAAGTGCGTCTGTTGCCATCACCTTGAGACTTGAATCAAGAACTGCAACTGAACATAGCTTTAGGATTTCCTGGGATTTCGCAGGCGTAATTGGACTACCCTCTTCGCATAGCCAGACATCAGCAATTAGCTTTTCGGACGCATTTAAAGCATTCTTCAATTTAGCGGGCAATGCTGTCGCTGCATCTGTTCTGTTTCTAGTCAGGGCCTCTCGCAAGTCGTTGCGAATGGTTGCTGGCGCATTTTCTCCAACGACAAGCACCAACCTATCCCTAGCGACATCCATTTCCCTGGTCTTGGCACCTTCTGGGACGCCTGAACGATATTGCCTGACAAATTGATCAAATACCGAACCAAGCTCACTGTCTGGATTATCAGATAGCGATAGACTGGTCTTAGCCTGGAGATTAATAAGTCCTATGTCGGTGACGACGTTGACATCATCAACCGCTGATGGGGATTCCATAAATATCTTCAGGGGTTTTCCCGGAAGGTTATCGCCGAAGCGACTTAAAGGGCGTTCTGTTAGTAGGAGAGCGGCTACAAAAGCACCGACTTCTGACTGGAAAAGAACGCCCGCTGATGTTGCTCTTCCACTCATATCACTAAGATACTCGAAACTACCCAATCTGGCAAGGTAAGCTGAAATCGACTTTTAAATTATGGCAGAATGTTACAAACTCGCCTAGCGTGCAATTGTTGTCCGATATAGCACAACGCCGGCTGGGCCATTTGGGATATTATTGAATGGAAGGTTTCTAGGAGATGCTCGGCACTACCTCTTAGGAAATCCTTATTTCGAAACCTTAATTCACATGTTTGTATATTGATAAAATAAATATACAAATATATGGAAACAGCTTATTTATATGTTCGGGTGAGCACGGACGAACAAAAAAGAAAGGGTTACTCCCTCGCCGAACAGGAAGAGCGCCTACTTCGACATTGTGAATTTAACAATATCAAGATCAAGGACATCGTTCGGGAGGACTATTCAGCAAAGGATTTCAACCGTCCGGAATGGAAAAGTCTAATCAATAAGATCAAAAGGAACAGGCACCGGCAGCCTGAGAATATACTGTTCCTCAAATGGGACCGCTTCAGCCGTAGTGTCCAATATGCGTACCAGATGTTGGGGATATTGAGAGGCCTTAACGTAGCGGCGATGGCCATAGACCAGCCAATTGATTTTGACGTACCGGAAAGTATTGTAATGCTCGCCGTCTATCTGTCCATCCCAGAGGCGGAGAACCACCGCCGGGGACTGAACACTTCCGATGGCATGATGAGGGCAAAGAAAATGGGGAGATGGCCCGGAAAGGCACCGATAGGATATGTCAACCTCACAGCTCTGGACGGCAAAAAGTTCATCGCACCCAAACAACCGGAAGCCAATCATATAAAATGGTCCTTCCAACAGCTGGCGAAGGGAAGGCTGACAATCAACCAGGTCTGGAAAATGGCCTGCGCCAATGGTTTCCGGTGTAGCAAAAGCAACTTTTGGAAACTGGTACGTAATCCTGTGTACTGTGGCATGGTTACCATTCCTGCATGTAAGGATGAAGGGCCGCGGTTCATCAAGGGCATCCATCAGCCCCTGATCACGGAAAGCCTCTTCCATGAAGTTCAGGAACTATTGAATAGTAGACGTAAGATAGTTTGCAAAAAAGAGGACCTGATCACCTCATTTCCGCTGAGGGGATTTTTAACCTGTCCCTTATGCCAGGGCAGAATTACAGGAAGTTTTTCCCAGGGCAAACGTTCAAAATTTGGCTACTACCATTGCACCAGGCCAAGGTGCCGAGGCAGGTTTAGGGTAGAGGCCCTGAACGAATCATATGAAAAGGAGCTAAAAAAGATGCGATTGATTCCCCAGGTATATGAACTATTCGGCCTCGTCCTTGAAGATGAAAATATCTATACTAACCGCAGGATACAGATAGATGATAGAAAGGCCGTTCTTGACCGGATTACAAAACAACAGGCCTTAATGTCAAGGGCGCGGAACTTCTATCTTAATGAGAAAATAGACTTCGAAGATTTTGGAAGACTAAAGGAGGAGCACAATGAGATATCCGGCTACCTGGACAGCCAGCTGAGGACAATTACTACGAAACTGTTGCGCGGCTACATGAATACCAATGCTTGGCCAGGGGGAAATCTAAACATCTTACAGGCTTATAAAAATATGGACATCGAAGAAAAGCGTAGGATCATAAGTCTGTTCAGCCCTTCGGGAATAGATCCTCATACCAAAACGCTTGCGCCCCTGAACTTCAGCAAGGCTCTATCGCTTATTGTCGACTATTGCGATGCGGAAGGCGGGTAGACGCCCCACCCCATCTCTTGGGCTCAACCAACCAACTAGAAGTTAAAGTTAAAACAAAGAAAAATGCAGCCATCCATATTCAGGAGGTCCAAGGACTTTTCGCACAAAAAGGTTTCAGTCGGTCAGGCGATCAAGGTATTGAAACGTAATGGCATTGAGACTAACGAAGATCAAGCGGCAATAATCCTTGATCTCCTTTACCTGCTTGCAAAGACTTTCAAGCATGCCAACAATCCAGATGAAACAGGTCCATGACCTAAAGGATAAATCGAACACATGTATCGCTGATTAAGATCGTTGGGATAACTGTTTTTTAGAAGGTCAGGACTTCGCTAAAATCCTGGACAAAATATCGAACACCTTTTTAAGATTTGATTCTGTATGTTAAAGGTTTTGTAGTCAGTATGTTGATTGCATAAAAAAAGGAAATGATCGATTAGGATCATTTCCTTAAGTAGCCCGTAGGGGAATCGAACCCCTGTTTCCAGAATGAAAATCTGGCGTCCTCACCCCTAGACGAACGGGCCAAAAAATAAGAAGTGTCGTTCCAACTTCTTTGGTAGCGGGGACCAGACTCGAACTGATGACCTTCGGGTTATGAGCCCGACGAGCTACCAACTGCTCCACCCCGCACTATATCTCAACTCTTTTATTTCGTTAAATCCTTAACTCTTCTTCCGAATTGGAATGCAAAGATATAATTCGTTTCTTTGTAGTGCAAATTTTTTTTAAAAAATATTTTTATGTCGCATAAAGCAGGCTTTGTAAGCATTATAGGCAAGCCCAACGTAGGGAAGTCTACCCTGATGAACGCCCTTATTGGTGAAAAACTTTCCATTATTACCCCAAAGGCCCAGACCACACGCCACCGTATATTGGGGATTGTGAACGAAGAAGATTTCCAGATTGTGTTTTCCGATACACCGGGAATCATCAAGCCTAAATATGGTCTGCAGGAATCGATGATGACCGCCGTGGGCGGTGCCCTGCAAGATGCCGATCTGATCTTGTTCGTTACCGACATTAACGAGCAGTTTGATGAAAATGACGTGCTCCAGAAAATTGCACATAACCAGATCCCCTTGGTGGTACTGATCAATAAGATTGATCATGCTACACAGGAGCAGGTGGCCGAGAAAACAGCCTACTGGCAGGAGAAGCTTAATCCTAAACATATATTTGCCATATCGGCATTGCACCAATACAACCTTGAAGGCCTGCTGCCCCTCATTTTGGATAGCCTGCCCGAGCATCCGGCCTATTATGATAAAGAAGACTTGACCGACCGTACCCAGCGTTTCTTTGTATCGGAGATCATCCGCGAAAAGATCTTCAACAACTATCAGAAAGAAATTCCCTACAGCACCGAGGTAATTGTTACTGCATTTAAAGAAGAGGAAAAGATAATCCGAATTAGCGCCGAAATTATCGTGGAAAGAGATTCGCAAAAGAACATCCTGATAGGAAAGGGCGGGGCAAGCTTAAAGAAGGTGGGTATGGAAGCCCGCAAGGACATAGAGAAATTCTTGGACAGCAAGGTGTTTCTGGAAACCTTCGTGAAGGTTATTCCCGATTGGCGAAGCAAAAAGAATTACCTAAAGAATTTTGGCTACGAAAGCTAATTTTTTATTCCCCCTGGTTTTAAAGATGAAATAAGTAAAAGAAAGGATTGAATTTTGTTCTTTCTTTCTGCTGTCATGTGCTTTCCACTTGGCTTCTTATTACATTTTTTTTATCATTGCATCTAAATGCTTTTTGGGCGATGGGGGCTTAGGTATTTTTGTGTTACGTAAGCACATCATTAAAGCACCATCATTAAGCGGCATACAAACGTAATCTTATAGTTAAATGGCGAGCAACTGTCAGAACTGTCAGCAAGTGATCACTGAAAATTTTTGTGGCAACTGTGGACAGAAAAAATACAAAAGAATTGATCGGAAGTACATTTGGGATGAAGTACAGTACTCGCTGCTCCATACCAATAAGGGATTTTTGTATTCGGTAAAGAACATTCTCAAAAATCCGGGGAAAACAGCAAGAGACTTTATTGATGGCAATAGGGTAAATCACTACAAGCCTATGTTGTTGGCCTTTGTATTGAGTGGGATCTCGGCCTTCATTTCCTTTAAGTTGATCGGAATGAACAACATCATGCGCCAAATCTACGCCAAGGAAAAATATTCGGGGCTCATGAACGATATGTTTTCTTATGTGGCGAGCTACAGTTCGTTTATTATGTTGCTGCTTATACCACTATTTGCCATATTTACTTTCCTGGTTTTTAGAAAATGGGGACAGAACTATTATGAGCATGTGGTCATGAATGCTTTTGGTCTTTCTTTTTATACCTTGACCAATATTATCATTTTTTATCCTATCATGTACTTGTTAAGGGATCGCATTGAGGTGTTTGCCTGGCTGACAATGGTGTCCATGGCATTTATACCTTTTATCTTAGCTTGGTTCTATCGTGGATTTTATTCGGAAAAAAAATTGGGTAGTATTATATTGAAGGTATTGCTCATTCTATTTTTGATCATGGTGGCCTATTTCCTATTGATCATGGTATTGGTTATTGCGTATTTGGTTTTCATGGGGCCAGGGGCAATCAAGCAATTTCAGCCCAAATAATTTTCTTTTGGACATTACGCTGTGTAGGGTACCATGACCTTAATGTAGTTTTCGCCCTTAATATTGGGAGGCGAGGGGTCTTATGGCAAGGCATGCCCAACATATTATACGCGAATGTTCAAAAAATAAGCGTACTTTTGCAAGTCAAAACCCAAGCCCCTAGGGGAAGGGGCTAATCAATCGGTGGATGATTGTGTTGTTACTTTAAACAGCTCAACCTCAAATCGTAAATCTAATCGTCAGTAAAAAATGAGTAATATAATCGCAATTGTTGGAAGACCAAACGTAGGCAAGTCTACCCTTTTTAACCGCTTAACCGAAAGTCGCAAAGCCATTGTAGACGATTTTAGTGGGGTAACCCGCGACAGGCACTATGGTGCTGCCGAGTGGACCGACAAGCAGTTTACGGTAATTGATACCGGAGGCTATGTGGCCAATTCGGAAGATGTGTTCGAGGCCGCCATTCGCGAGCAGGTGGTGATTGCCATTGAGGAAGCTACCGTACTGTTGTTCATGGTTGATGTAACTACGGGTATTACCGATTTGGATGATGAGATTGCCAGCCTTTTGCGCAGGAGCAAGAAGCCTGTTTACATTGTAGTGAACAAGGTAGATAATACAGCCCTGGAAAACGAAGCCTCTATTTTTTATAGTTTTGGTTTGGGCGAAATCTATACCATTTCTTCGATGACCGGCTCTGGAACGGGAGACCTCTTGGATGAGGTGATTACCCATTTTGAAGATTTGCCAGAAGAAGAGAACAGGCTACCCAAAATTACGGTGGTGGGCAGGCCAAATGTGGGCAAATCGTCGCTGATCAATGCCCTGATGGGTAAGGATAGGAATATTGTAACCCCAATTGCAGGGACGACCCGCGATTCGATACACATACACTACAACCAATATGGACATGAATTCATGTTCATTGATACCGCTGGTCTGCGCAAGAAGACCAAGGTAAAGGAAAACATAGAGTTCTATTCTGTGATGCGTACCATCAAGGCTTTGGAAGAGGCAGATGTGGTGATGCTGATGCTCGATGCACAGGAAGGTATAGAGGCACAGGATATTAATATTTTCCACTTGGCGGAAAAGAACAAAAAGGGAATTGTGATCTTGGTGAACAAATGGGACATGATCGATAAAAACGAAAAGACCATGAAGGCCTTTGAGGAGCAGATTAAACAAAAACTACAACCATTTACCGATGTGCCCGTGTTGTTCATTTCCGTATTGAACAAACAGCGTATATTCAAGGCCATAGAGACCGCATTGGAAGTCTATCAGAACCGCGGCAAGAAAGTGCCAACGTCGAAGCTGAACGATGTGATGCTGCCCATTATTGAGAACTATCCGCCACCAGCTAACAAAGGCAAGTTCATTAAGATCAAGTACATTACACAGATCAATGGTACTTCGCCCATGTTTGCCTTTTTCTGTAACCTGCCGCAATACATCAAAGACCCATATAAACGTTTTATAGAAAATAAGCTTCGCGAAAACTTTGATTTTTCGGGGGTGCCTATCCAAATTTATTTCAGACAGAAATAGGATTTCGCAGGTTTGGCCTTTAAAAGCTCAACGAAAATCGATATTATCAATAGCTTAATTGTAATCGTATGGAGAAAAATATTCGGGTGATCCATAGCATTTCTGCAGATATCGATACCATTTTTAAGTTTTATGACCTGGCTGTGGCGCACCAAAAAAAGGTGTTCAACAAACATTGGCAGGGCTTTAGCCGAGAACTGGTGCAACAGGAAATAGCAGCGGCCAGACAGTACCAGATTCTGGTAGGGGGGGAGGTGGCTGCCATATTTGCCATTACTTTTAACGATCCGCAGATCTGGGGAGAAAAAGACCATGAACCTGCCATTTATATCCATCGCATTGTGACGCATCCCGCCTTTAGGGGCTATGGTATGGTGAATATCATCATAGATTGGGCCAGAGCCTATGCCGCCAAAAATAAACAGATCCAGTATATCCGCATGGACACTTGGGCCGATAATGAAAAACTGCTAAAGTATTATACCAGCTGTGGATTTGAGCATGTGGGGGCTATTGAAGTTGCCAAGGATAGCGGGCTGCCCAAGCATTATGAGGGGATTGCGCTCAACCTCTTCGAGATCAAGGTTTGAAGCCTGTGCTCTGCCTGTAATTGATGATTTTCCTGCTTAGGGGTTTAGATAGGCCATGGCCTGTTTCACCATGTTGTCGCTCAAGTTATGGGCTTTGTAATAGCCCAGATCGCCTAGGTAATACTTGTAGAGCATTAGTTTTAGGTTTTTATAGATCAAAGGTTTAGAGGCGATCAACTGTTTGGTGTCGATAGGTATTTTCTTGCTTTCCACATATTTGAGAAAGTCTACATAATCATAGTCTGAAATATTGAATACCGTCAAGGCCTTGTTCAGGTAATCTGCCGTGTACCTGTCGGCAAGTACATCAAAAACAAAATCCACAAAAACCTTTTTCTCCTGTAGGGTAGCATAAAACCTATTGTAGCCAATGGTATCTAGTTTTACATAGATGTCGGGCTGTATACCCCCTCCGGCAAACACTTTTTTTCCGCCTTTGGTGATGTATGGCATGTTTCGCAATAGGCTATCTACCTTCGGAATTTCGGAGGTGAGCTCCCCGGCATTTAAGCGGTCTTCTATTTCATGCTGATAGGCCTTAAACCCTTTTTTATAGGATTTTTGGATACTCCTGCCCAGAGGGGTAAAGTAACGGGCTATGGTGAGGTTAAGGGCAGAGCCATCTTCAAAAGCAAACTGTTCCTGTACCAGTCCCTTGCCGAAAGAACGTCGGCCTATAATAAGGCCCCTGTCCAGGTCTTGTATGGCCCCTGCAAATATCTCGCTGGCCGAGGCCGAGTTTTCATTGATCAGTACAGCCAGCTTGCCTTGCTCAAACTCACCGCCACCAGTGGTATAGTAATCGGTTCTGGGCTCGTGCTTGCCTTCGGTATAGACAATAAGCTTGTTCTCTGGCAGAAACTGATTGGCCAATCCGGTAGCTGCGGTCAAATAACCACCTCCGTTGTCTCTCAGGTCCAGTACCATTTTTTTCATACCCTTGGCCTTTAGGCTTTTTATTGCGGTAATAAAATCGGTATCGGTATTGGCACCGAACTTTCCAATTCTGATATAGGCTGTTTCATTGTTGATCATATAGGCTGCGTCTATGCTGCTGACCTCAACCCTGCCACGTTTCACATTTAGCACTACCGGATTGGTATTGCCCGCATGTAAAATGGTCAGCTGTACGTTGGTGCCCTTTTTGCCCTTGATCTTGCCCATCATGGCAGAGCGGGGCAATGACCTACCGCTTACCACTACGCTATCTACCTTAATGATTTTGTCGCCCTGTCTAAGGCCACTGGAATAGGCCGGGCCATCCTTAAAAACATTGGTCACCAATAGGGTGTCGTTAAGGATGTAATATTCTACGCCTACGCCCTCAAAATTTCCTTCCAGCGCTTCAGAAAGTTCAAATGCTTCAGTAGGAGGTAGATATATGCTGTGCGGGTCAAGTTGATGCAATAAACTGTCGATGGGCAAGTGCTTAAGGCTATCGGCATTTACTTCGTCCACATATTTTTTTTTGATGATATGGATGATGTCATCTACCTTGGTGGTTTCGGTATTGGCATACCTCACATCTTTTTTAACCTGAAAACCCTGGTCCTTTAAAAATCTGTAGCCCAGATACATACCTCCAATGAGCGTTACGCAGTAGGCTAACGCAATCAGTAAATTGAGGCGGGTACTTTTTTTCATCGATTTAGGAAGCAACAAAGTTATGAAAATTAGTGTCTTATTTGAAATTAACGCATAAATAACATTTTAGTTTTTTAATATTTATTGTTGATATTTGTAAGCGATAAGCTTACGCCTGGGAATATCGAGTGTGAAATCGATATTTTTGGGGACCATACATTGCAAACGATATAAATGAAAAGAATAACCGAGCAGGAATCTAAATATAAAGACATTGACCAAATGTCTGTTATGGAAATTTTGAAAGGCATAAACAATGAGGATAAGTTAGTTCCTTTGGCAGTTGAAAGGGCATTGCCCCAAATAGAAAAATTAGCTACAGCGGTGGCCGAACGCATGAAAAAGGGTGGAAGACTCTTTTATATAGGTGCAGGAACAAGCGGAAGACTAGGCGTAGTGGATGCTTCAGAATGCCCCCCAACTTTTGGGGTTCCTTTTGATTGGGTGGTAGGTATTATTGCAGGTGGCGACACGGCCATACGCAAAGCCGTAGAGTTTGCCGAAGATGACGATAAACAAGCCTGGATCGATCTTCAGGAATACCACATCAACGAAAAAGATTGTTTGATAGGTTTGGCCGCCTCTGGTACTACGCCATACGTAATAGGCGGATTGAACACGGCCCGCCAACATGGGGTGCTAACCGGTTGTATCATTTGCAATGAAGGTGGTCCTGTAGTAGCCGAATCTGATTATCCGGTAGAAGTAGTGGCCGGCCCAGAATTCTTAACCGGTTCTACCCGCATGAAATCTGGTACAGCACAGAAATTGGTGCTGAATATGCTCAGTACAACGGTAATGATCAGGTTGGGGCGTGTAAAAGGAAATAAGATGGTAGATATGCAGCTGACCAATCATAAGCTGGTAGATCGGGGTACGCAGATGGTCATGGAAGAACTGAACATTGATCATGCCCATGCAGCCGAGTTGTTGACTAAATATGGTAGCGTGCGTAAAGCCGTTGAAGCCAGTAAGGCTTAGGTTGAAGTGGCGAGTTATGAGTTAAAGGTCGAATAATTCACCTGTCATCCGTATCTTTGGCGCGTTTAAAGGTATGCCCGTCACTTATAACACGTAACACTTAACTATAGTTTATGCACGAAATAGAGCCCTATTATCAATGGAGAGACGACTACATTGCCGCAGAAGATGAACGGTCGCCATTTTACAATACCGAATATTCAGAGTTTTATTTCGATAAGCAGCTGTATAATTTTCTTATTCACCCGCAATGGGATAATTTCGGTTCGAATACCCTTTATATTAAAGTGCTGTATGTTGATTATGAGCGGGGCTATGCCATTATCGAGCTGATGGGAGAGTGGAACGATGCCATTACCAACGACATCATGATCCTTAAGCGGGAAATCATTGAACTGATGATCGATGAAGGGATCAATAAATTCATCCTGGTGGGAGAAAATGTATTGAACTTTCATGCTTCGGATGATAGCTATTATGAAGAGTGGTTTCAGGAAGTGGAAGATGGATGGATTGCCGGAATTAACTTTAACCAGCATGTAATAAGGGAGTTTAGGGACCATAGCATCGACTATTATATCAATTTTGGCGGGGAATTGGACGAACTGCCCTGGAGAAAGCTCAAACCTTTACAGTTTTACAAAAAAGTTGAAGAACTATTGACAAAAAGATTAAACTAAAATCGTATTTTTAACCAGTAACCAATTTTAAATTAAAATGGAACAACAAAATTATCAATATCAGAACAACTCGGTTTTTGTACAGGAAAAATCAATTTCAAAGAAATTTTTTGCGAATGTATTCACTTGGATGTTTGTTGCACTAAGTCTTTCTACCGTTGCTGCTTATTTATTTAGCACAAACGAAGGTTTAATGCAGTACTTAATTACTTATAACCCTGCCACAGGTAAAGGTGGAATGTCTATTTTTGGATATATAGCCATGTTTGCACCGCTAGGTCTAGTACTTACCATGGGATTTGGACTAAGCAGATTATCTTACGGCGCCCTAGTTGGTATTTTTATTCTCTATTCGGTACTTACAGGTATTAGTTTAAGCTTTATTTTGCTGGCTTACACGTCTGGTTCAGTAGTGAGTTGTTTTGCAGCGGCAGCGGGTATCTTTGGCATTATGGCTTTTATGGGATATACCACCAATATCGACTTGAGTAAGTTCGGGCCAATTTTAATGGTAGGTGTTATAGGGTTAGTTATAGCCAGTGTAATTAATATGTTCATACAGAGCGAACAATTTAGCTTATTCATGGCATTTATTGGTATTGCAGTATTTACAGCGTTGACGGCATATGATGTGCAAAAAATAAAAAGAATTGGAGAAGGACTGGAAACCAATGGAGAACAAGCCTTACAGGTGGAAAGTAAAAAGATGGCCATTGTAGCAGCCTTATCTTTATATCTAGATTTCCTAAATATTTTCCTTTTCTTGTTACGTATCTTCGGAAGCAGAAAATAAGCGCAAACACAAAATATTATACCGAAGGCCAGGCAGTTTTGCTTGGCCTTTGTAATTTTATTTGGTTATCTCATTGATATTTTTGGAATTGATAAAGGGATGTTGCATTTTTGCAGTGCTTATAAAGAAAGGCGGAGGGATTAGACCCAACGATGTCTTAGCAACCTGTAACTTACAAGGTGCTACATTCTACCCAACTTAAGTCACAAGAGCTCGGGAAAAGATAAGTTTTTGGAAGGATAGTCTGTTCCGACTTCTGCGTAAGCTTTTAAGATTTGAGTATAGCGTTATGCGATAGGTGTTCATTCGCCAAAGGCCAACGCTGAACGTATTATGGATATTAGACAAGAATTAGAAAAACGTATTTTGATTATAGATGGTGCCATGGGTACCATGATTCAACGCTATACGCTTACAGAAGAAGACTTTAGGGGCGATCGCTTTGCTGCACATCCCTGCGATGTGAAGGGAAACAATGACCTGTTGAATATTACCCGTCCTGATATCATCAAGGCCATTCATACCGAATACCTACAGGCTGGCGCCGATATTATAGAAACCAATACCTTTAGTACACAGCGTATTTCCATGGCCGATTACGAAATGGAGGAGCTATCTTATGAGCTGAGCTACGAAGGGGCCAAGATTGCCAAGGAAGCCACTACCGAATTTATGGCCAAACATCCCGAAAGGAAATGTTTTGTAGCCGGTGCTATTGGGCCAACCAACCGTACGCTTTCGCTCTCTCCAGATGTAAACGACCCCGGCTTTAGGGCCATCTCCTACGATGAGCTTTATGAGGCCTATTACGAGCAGATTAGCGGACTGGTAGATGGCGGAGCCGATGTGCTGCTTATTGAAACCATTTTCGATACCCTAAATGCCAAAGTGGCCATTGCTGCCATCAAGCAATATGAAGAGGTGATAGGTAGGAAACTCGAAATCATGATTTCGGGTACCATTACCGATGCTTCTGGAAGAACTTTGTCGGGACAAACAGCCGAGGCTTTCTTAAATTCGGTTAGCCATGCCAAACCCTTAAGCATAGGATTTAACTGTGCTTTGGGTGCCAAGGAAATGCGCCCACACATTGAAGAACTGGCCGCAAAAGCCGAATGCTATGTGTCGGCCTATCCAAATGCCGGTTTACCCAACGAGTTTGGTGCCTATGATGAGTTGCCGCATGAAACGGCCCATCTGGTTGATGATTTTATTAGCGCTGGATTTGTAAATATTGTAGGGGGCTGCTGCGGCACTACGCCAGAGCATATAGGCTGCATTGCCAAAAAAGCAGCGCAGGCATCGCCAAGGAAAATTCCTGAAGTAGCTCCTTATCTACGATTAAGCGGTCTGGAGCCCGTTACCATTACACCGGAAAGCATCTTTGTGAATGTTGGGGAAAGAACCAATATTACAGGATCTCCAAAATTTTCTAAGCTTATTTTGGGCGGCGATTATGAAGCGGCATTGGCCGTTGCCCTGCAACAGGTAGAAGGGGGCGCGCAAATTATTGATGTGAACATGGACGAAGGCATGCTCGATTCGGAAGCGGCCATGACCAAATTCCTGAATTTGATTGCTTCCGAACCCGATATTTCTAAATTGCCTATCATGGTAGATTCGTCCAAATGGACGGTAATTGAAGCGGGCTTGAAATGCCTACAGGGAAAAGGTATTGTCAATTCCATTTCCCTAAAGGAGGGCGAAGAAAAATTTAGGGAAAGTGCACGTAAGATCATGCGCTATGGTGCTGCGGTTGTGGTAATGGCTTTTGACGAGCAGGGACAGGCCGACAATTATGAGCGTAGGATAGAAATATGTAAAAGAAGCTACGATATTCTGGTGAAGGAAATAGGATTTCCACCACAAGATATCATCTTCGATCCGAATATATTAACCGTAGCCACAGGGCTAGAAGAGCATAATAATTATGCGGTAGATTTTATCAATGCTACCCGATGGATCAAAGAAAACCTGCCCTATGCCAAAGTGAGCGGAGGTGTTTCTAATATCTCCTTCTCTTTTAGGGGAAATAATGTGGTCAGGGAAGCCATGCACTCGGCATTTTTATACCATGCCATCCACGCCGGATTGGATATGGGGATTGTGAACGCGGGGATGTTGGAAGTGTACCAGGAAATTGAACCAGAACTGCTTGAAAGGGTAGAAGATGTTTTATTGAACCGTCGTCCGGATGCGACAGAAAGATTGGTAGATTTTGCCGAAACCGTGAAGAACAAAGGCAAGGCCCTGGTTAAGGACGAGGCTTGGCGGCAAGCAACGGTAGAAGAAAGATTGTCGCACGCCTTGGTAAAAGGCATTGTGGAATTTTTAGATGATGATGTAGAGGAAGCCAGACAAAAGTACGATAGGCCTATACAGGTGATTGAAGGCCCTTTGATGGATGGGATGAACATTGTGGGCGATTTATTTGGTGCGGGAAAAATGTTTTTGCCACAGGTGGTAAAATCGGCCAGGGTAATGAAAAAGGCGGTGGCCTATCTGTTGCCGTTTATTGAAGAGGAAAAACTGGCCAATCCAGACCAGAACCAGAGTTCTTCTGCCGGAAAGATATTAATGGCTACCGTTAAAGGCGATGTGCATGATATAGGCAAGAATATAGTAGGTGTAGTGTTGGCCTGTAATAACTTCGAAATTGTAGATATGGGCGTAATGGTGCCTGCACAGGAGATCATTAAAAAAGCCAAAGAAATCAATGCCGATATTATTGGACTGAGCGGATTGATTACCCCCTCTTTAGATGAAATGGTACATTTTGCCAAGGAGATGGAGCGTGAAGGATTTACCATTCCGCTAATTGTGGGAGGGGCAACCACCTCCAGAATTCATGCTGCGGTAAAAATTGCCCCTAACTATTCGGGCCCTGCTATTCATGTACTGGACGCTTCTAGAAGTGTGACCGTTTGTAGTACACTCATGAACGGGGAATTAAGGGACACTTATATTAGCCAGATCAAGGCCGAATATGATAAGGCACGTGAGGCCCATTTAAATAAACGTTCGGACAAGCGTTTTAAAACATTGGACGAAGCGCGTGAACATCAATTCAAATTGGATTTGACACAAGTGGTGGCGGCACCAAGTTTTACGGGGACCAAGGTAATTGAAGATTATCCCCTGTCAGAATTGATCCCTTATATTGATTGGACACCATTTTTCCATACCTGGGAACTTCGGGGCAGCTATCCCAAAATTTTTGAAGACAAAAATGTAGGGACAGAGGCTAAAAAGTTGTTTGATGACGCCCAGGCATTGTTGCATAGAATTGTAGACGAAAAGCTGTTGGAGGCGAAGGCCGTTGTGGGTTTTTGGCCTGCAAATGCCGTTGGCGATGATATTGAACTGGAAGTGCAGAGCAGCACTTTAAAGGCTGATGATAAGCTGAAAAATGGCAAGGCTGAAAAGGTAAGGATACATACGTTGCGCCAACAGGCCGAAAAAACGGAAGGACAGTCTTATTATGCCCTATCTGATTTTATTGCACCTAAAGAAAGCGGTATACAGGATTATTTTGGAGGTTTTGCCCTTACCGCTGGTATTGGCTGTGATGAACTGGTGGCCGAGTTCGAAAAGAATTACGACGATTATAATAGTATTATGGCTAAAGCCCTGGCCGATAGGCTGGCAGAAGCCTTTGCCGAAAAGCTACATGAGATTGTACGTAAAGACTATTGGGGCTATGCCAAAGACGAACATTTAAACAACGAAGAGCTGATTAAGGAACAGTACGTAGGCATTCGTCCTGCACCAGGTTACCCGGCCTGTCCGGAGCATACCGAAAAAGGCACTTTGTTTGCCTTATTGGAAGCAGAGGAAAAAATAGGGCTGAAGATTACCGAAAGTTATGCCATGTATCCAACGGCTGCAGTTAGTGGTTTCTATTTCTCCCATCCGGAATCAAGATATTTTGGCCTGGGCAAAATTACCAAAGATCAAGTAGAAGAATATGCCCGTAGAAAAGATATGAGTATTGAAGAAGTAGAAAGATGGCTGGCTCCTAATTTGGCATATTAGTTTTTTGGGTGGTTTGTTTTTTTGTTGTTTGGAATAGCATAGTTTTAATATGGCATATCAAGAGTATACAGAATTGGAAGTTTGGAAAACAGCAAGAGCATTTGCAGCCCACATCTATAAACTTACGGCTGCATTTCCAAAGGAAGAAACATATGGCTTAACTTCTCAAATTAGACGATGTGCGGTTTCAGTACCATCCAACATTGCCGAAGGTTCAGGAAGACAACATCCAAAAGAAACCATTCAATTTCTAGCTATTGCTAGAGGTTCATTGTATGAATTAGAAACTCAGTTATATGTTTCTTTTGATATTGGTTTCATTTCAGAAATACAATTGAGCGAATGCCTTATGCAGATTGAAGCATTGGGCAAACTAATTAATGGCTATATCAGATATTTAAATAAAGAATAAAGGCAATGTAAAATAGAGTGTAGTTGTTTTGGAAGTTCAACTAAAAGTGTCAAAGAATGATTTCACTACAGTAGACTAAAAAACCAAACACCTAAATAACGAACCAGCTGAAACATGAAGATTACCGAACACATCAAAAATGCAAAGGGAAAAACCCTATTTTCTTTTGAACTTTTACCTCCCATTAAGGGACAGGGCATTGACTGGATATACAATGGTATCGAACCTTTATTGGAATTTAATCCGCCTTTTATTGATGTAACTTCCCTTCGTGAGGATTATATTTATAAAGAGCAGGAAAATGGGCTGTTGCAAAAGGTTTCTTATCGAAAACGCCCGGGAACCATAGCCATTTGTGCGGCCATTATCCATAAATATAAGATTGATGCAGTGCCACACTTAATCTGCGGTGGCTTTACCAAAGAAGAAACGGAGAACGCTTTGATCGACCTTCAGTTTTTGGGGATAGATAATGTGTTGGCCCTAAGGGGCGATGCCCGAAAGGCCGATAGTACTTTTGTGCCTACCCCAGGAGGCCATGCCTATGCTACAGATCTTATCCAGCACATTAAAAATCATAATGAAGGTAAATTTCTGCATGAAGATGTAGAAACTTTTAAAAGTGATTTTTGTATTGGCGTTGCGGGATATCCAGAAAAACATTTTGAGGCCCCTAATCTCAGTACCGACTTTAAATACCTGAAACAAAAGGTAGATCGGGGTGCAGAATTTATTGTGACCCAAATGTTTTTTGATAACCAGAAATACTTCGATTTTGTAAAGAAATGTAGGGAGAATGACATCAACGTACCAATTATTCCAGGGCTGAAACCTATTAGCACTTTATCGCAATTAACAGTATTGCCAAAAATTTTCCATATTGATCTGCCCGATGCATTGACCGACGCCCTATCACA
Organism: Pedobacter sp. ASV28; assembly: GCF_016428855.1. GTDB lineage: Bacteria > Bacteroidota > Bacteroidia > Sphingobacteriales > Sphingobacteriaceae > Pedobacter. The sequence goes on along the minus strand of NZ_JAELTN010000013.1, from coordinate 73,530 downwards.
TGCCAAAAACAATGCCGAAGCAAAAGAAATAGGCACTGCGGCCATGATCAAACAGTGTAAGGAACTGATCGAATTTGGCGCGCCTGTGCTGCACTTTTATACGATGGGTAAACCGGAACAGACCAAACAAATTGCCAAGGCCGTATTTTAGATCCAAATGCTTTGCTATGAATAGGCATAGACTTTCCAAAGGCGTATTGGTCATGTAAAAAATACAAACTTTTACCCTTAGCGGATGGTTTCTTACATAAGTATAACCATTCGCTGGGGCTGATCGATTATATTTGCAATATGAAAAAACACCTGCTTAGAAACCTGATTATACTTGGCCTGCTTGTGGCATTGGGTATGATTCATGGTGCCCAAGTTGTGGTGAAGTATGCTAAGCAGACTGTTCAAATGGCCATAAATGACACAGAAGATAGCGGCACAGAAAGTAGCGAAGAGCCTTCTACAGAAATTTCCCATCAATTGTACCTACATGAACAACCTTGCTATGTACTGTATGGCTCGACATTGGTATTGGCCAAATTACCGATGCAGGCTAATGTTAAGCTTCCCATAGCTTATCTTCAGCTGAAAACGCCTCCTCCCGATCGTGTTTAGCTAACACCATCCAATCTATATCAAACAGAATTTTTATTAATAAATGTACTTAAAATGAAAAGAACACTTTTATTTACGGCTATTGCTGTATTTGGCTTAGCGGTAAAAAGCAACGCACAAACTGTTAAACAAACAGAAGTTACTTCCATTACCAACTCGTTAAACACGGTGTTAAAACTTACACCAGTCAATTTTAGCTATGAAAAGAATTGGGCGGAGAAATTGAAATTAAATACACAAAAACAAAATGGCTTTGCCGTTGAGGAAGTAGAGAAGGTAGCACCAGAGCTGCTTGTTAACCAACAAAAAAGCTACACCGCAGGGAAGAACAACACTAAAACAGCGATAGTGCCTACCGTAGATTATGAAGTTTTAATTCCGCTGCTGGTAGGAAGCATTAAAGAACAGCAAGCGCAGATTGAAGCCCTGAAAAAGGAGCTCAGCGTTTTAAAAAGCGAAAAATCTAAATAGCAGATAAGCCGACTTTTAAGTCGGCTTTTTATTTGTTGAGCTGTTTGGGTGTGGACATTCTGGCCAATAGCTCAGATACCCCAGTGAAATCGTTAGTCTTGTTGAAAAATCACCATCAAAATTACTGGTTGAAGAAAAGGGAACCATTTATATGCCTAAAATTTACATACCTTAGGCAAAATATTGGTGGAACAATTATGCGCAGGCCAAGTTCGATTACCCCATAGATACCAATGTCATCAAAAAATATTATAACTTTACCCTCTATCCTGATCACTGGTATGGTCATTTAAGTTTAACCCATAAGGCAAATAGGACCACTGATAAAATGGGGATGACACAAGTAAAGCCTATTTGCCGAAATGCCAGAAGACTGAAGGTAGAATAATTGTATGATCTTTATTTGTAATTAAGTAAAATTTAGAGTAGAATAATGAAAAACCAAGTAACAAATAGCCAGTCTAAGCCGAATTATGCTGTTCCGTTGGTCACCATAACGCTTTTGTTTTTCATGTGGGGCTTTATCACCTGTATGAACGATATTTTAATTCCATACTTAAAGGAACTTTTTCAATTAAGTTATGTGCGTTCGCTATTGGTGCAGTTCTGTTTTTTTGGAGCCTATTTTGTAGGTTCGCTGGTTTACTTTATGATTTCTTATACGAAGGGAGATCCGATTAACAAGGTGGGGTATAAGAAAGGAATTTTGTTCGGCATTATACTGGCGGCACTTGGCTGCATCTTGTTCTATCCTGCAGCTACCTACTCTATTTATGCCCTGTTCTTGGGTGCACTCTTTGTATTGGGTTTAGGCTTTACCGTGCTGCAAATTACGGCAAATGCCTATGTGTCATTGCTTGGCCCTGAAGATAGCGCCTCCAGTCGACTGAACCTTACACAGGCTTTTAATGCTTTTGGTACAACGATAGCCCCAATTTTGGGAGGACACTTGATCTTCGAATTGTTTTCTGAAGCGGATGGAACTTTTAGTGCTTCGGCAACCCGTATTCCATACCTGATATTTGGAGGGATTTTATTGCTGGTAGCCCTGCTTATTGCCTATGTTAAATTACCGTCTTTTAAAGCAGATGAAGATGAACAGGTAAAGGGCTTTGGTGTACTGAAGTTCACGCACCTAAAGCTGGGTGTATTGGCCATCTTTTGTTATGTGGGTGCCGAAGTGGCCATTGGCAGTTTTATCATTAGCCTGTTGAAGGAAATAAAAGGAATGGAAGAGATTGTAAGTAAAAACTATTTATCCCTGTACTGGGGAGGTGCCATGATCGGTCGTTTTGTTGGGGCCATTTCATTAAGCCATACCTTAAGCCAATCCAGAAAAATAATCTATATGCTGGGAACTGGAATCGTCGTGTTTCTGCTCATCTTTAGTATTGTGAACTTAACTTTTGCACAGATTAGCTTTTTTCTACTATTTATAGCGGCTAACTTTATTGCTTTCTTAATAGGAAGATCTGCACCAGCTAGAACTTTGGCCATCTTTTCGGCCGTAAACGTACTATTATTGATTTTGGCCATGCTTACTGTAGGGGATATAGCTATGTATAGTATACTGGGCATTGGAATTTTTAATTCTATCATGTTCTCTAATATTTACACCTTATCCATCGCAAAACTGGGGAGCTATACCAGCCAAGGTTCTTCCTTATTGGTCATGGCCATTTTGGGAGGTGCCATTATGCCGCTCATCCAAGCTGCCATAGCCGATCAGATTGGTGTTCACCATTCCTTTATTTTGCCATTGATCTGTTATCTGTATATCTTATATTTTGGGATCTACTGCGCCAAAAAACTCAAGAACATAGAGCAGACCAGTATGCGGTCTGGTCACTAAAACCTTAAAAAGCTGCACCATACATGGTGCAGCTTTTTTAATAAATGAGCTTTCGCTTTTCATCCTTCATAGAAAGAGCAGTACTTTTTGCGGTAAATTGAGGGTTTTTGATTTTTATTTTGCGGTTATTTGCGGTATTTAAGCTAAATTATTTCTATTATTGAAGTAAATTCATCTTTTATATCATGCTAAAAAAAATATTTTTCCTTACCTTATTTAGCTGTTCGTTTATATTATCGGTTAAATCACAGTTAAGCAACGAACCTAAAGCTAAACGCGAATTTAGGGCTGCCTGGGTAGCCAGTGTGGCGAACATCAATTGGCCCAGCAAACCGGGCCTGAGTACTCAGCAACAACAAGATGAAGCCATAGCTTTATTGGATATGTTGAAGAAAAATAACTTTAATGCGGTCATTTTTCAGATCAGGCCACAGGCGGATGCCTTTTATAAAAGCAGTTTAGAACCTTGGTCGTACTACCTTACGGGAGTGCAGGGACAGGCACCAAATCCTTATTACGATCCCTTGGAATTTTGGGTAAACGCAGCTCATGAGCGTGGACTAGAACTGCATGTATGGTTGAACCCATATAGGGCCCATCATACTGCTGGAGGTGAAGTGAGCGATTTTTCTGTCGTAAAAAAACATCCAGATTTAGTAGTAAAGCTGAAACAGGGCTACTGGTGGTTCGACCCTTCAAAAAAGGGGACGCAAGATTTGGCTGCCGCCGTTGTGAAAGATATTGTGAAGCGCTATGATATTGATGGCGTACATTTCGATGATTATTTCTACCCTTATGCAGAATATAATGGCGGAGCAGATTTTCCAGATGCCGAAAGCTATGCGGCCTATCAGAAAGGAGGAGGTAAACTTTCGCTGGGCGATTGGCGTAGAGATCATGTCAACAAATTTGTTAAACGGATCTACAAGGAGATTAAGGCCGAAAAGAAATATGTGAAATTCGGGATTAGCCCTTTCGGGATTTGGAGACCGGGATATCCGGAATCGATACGCGGAATGGACCAATATGAAAAACTATATGCCGATGCCAAACTGTGGTTAAATAAAGGATGGATAGACTATTTTATGCCACAATTGTATTGGCAGATCAATAATATTCCTTTGAGTTATCCTGTGCTTTTAGGTTGGTGGGCTTCGGAAAATACAAAACACAGGCACTTGTGGCCCGGGCTGAATAGTGGTATTGGCGGCGGGGAGAAAAATAGCGACGAGATCATCAACCAGATTATGATTTCACGGGGCATTACCCCTTTGTCGCCAGGAGTAGCCCATTGGAGCATTGGCGCCTTAACCAAGCACGAAAGCTTACGCAATGATCTACTTGCAGGACCTTATCAGGAAGAAGCACTGGTGCCAGTATCAACGTGGCTGGATAAAAAAGCCCCGTTAGCACCTGTGGCCAGTTATGAAAATAGAGGGACAGATCTTTATATCAAATGGATTGCTAAAGACGAAAAAGATGTTTTTAAGTATGTGGTTTATACGCAGTACGGTGACAAATGGACTTACAGGACCTTAAATGCCAAAAGTAGTTTTTTGCAGTTGCCGAAGGTGGCAGAAGTGAATCCTAAGACAAAAGCTACTGCAAATTTGAAAGCAATTAAGGTCACTGCGGTAGATCGTACAGGGAATGAGAGTGTGGGGGAGATCATTTTACTGTAGAAATTTGTTTATACCGTCATTTCGATGAGGTGGTACGATAAAGAGAAATCTTTCTGTTTGTTCAAAAATTACCCACTAGCGTTCGAAATGACGGTAATATTAGAGCTGTTTTAGCATTAGTTCTTAGTCAACCAATTCTTAAACCCTTCAAAATCTACGCCTAATTCATCGGCCTTCTTGGCTTTGCCTTCCAATTCCCTTACCGAAGCAGGGATTTCGATCTTTGCAGCTAATTCTGGAGGAAAAATATCTGGGAACTTACAAGCGTGAGCGGTAGATAAGAAGACTGATGCGCCATTATAGCCAGTTTCTTTTCTGTATTTTTCTACTGCCAAATAAGCAATGGCCGTATGCGGGCAGGCCACGTAATTAAATTTGTCGTCTATTTCTTTAATGCCAGCTAATGTCTCTTCATCGGTGAAACGATAAGCACTTACCAGTGCCTTCAGCGCAGCAGTATCTTGCTTAAATAAATCCATAATACGTACCCAGTTGCTCGGTGCACCTACATCCATTGCGTTGGCATAGGTCTGTACAGAGGGTCTGGTTTCATATACACCTGTTTCCAAGAAGCGTGGTACGGTATCATTTACGTTGGTTGCCGCAATAAATTGTTTTACCGGAAGCCCCATTTTATAGGCTAATAAGCCAGCACCTATGTTTCCAAAATTACCACTAGGAACAGAGAATACGATCTCTTTAAATCCTTTGCCCTTCAATTGTGCATAAGTATTGAAGTAATAAAATGTCTGTGGAATTAAGCGGGAGATGTTGATGGAGTTGGCAGAAGTTAAACGGAATTTTTTATTCAGTTCCTCATCGGCGAAGGCCTGTTTTACCAAAGCTTGGCAATCGTCAAAAGTGCCATCTATTTCAATGGCTCTAATATTTTGTCCCAAAGTGGTCAATTGCTGTTCTTGTATGGGGCTTACTTTTCCCTTTGGATATAGAATGGTAACCCTCGTGTTTGCCACCCCTAAAAACCCCAGTGCCACAGCTCCACCGGTATCGCCAGAAGTAGCCACCAGTACATCCAATAATTGCTCGCCATCTTTTAAGAAATAACCCATTACCCTGCTCATGAAACGGGCGCCAAAATCTTTAAAAGCTAAAGATGGTCCATGGAAGAGCTCTAACACAAAGGTATTACTGTTGAGGGAAACTGCTGGAGCATCGAAATTAGCGGCTTCTTCTACTAAAGCTTTCAAATCATCAGCAGGTATTTCATCCTTTAATAAAGCTGAGGCAACTTCATAAGCGATTTCTGTTAGGGAATATTTTTCGATGTGATTTAGGAAAGACTGAGGCAATTTTGGGATTAGCTCGGGCATGTAAAGTCCTTTGTCTAAAGGCATACTATTAAAAACGGCTTCTTTAAAGGAAACGCGTAGATCTTTATTGTTGGTTGAATAGAATTTCATTGGATTATGGTTATGGGTTATGGGTTATGGGTTACGAGTTTTAGACATCTAGCCCAATAACAGGTAATTCACAACCCAAAACAAAATTTACAACGTTCTAGGTCCTTCCGTATTTACTTCAGAAACGTAGGCTTGGCTTTTAATGTTAATTTGGTGTAAATGCATTTGCTGTGCTTTGGTAATTTTCTTGGCACTTTCTTCATCTTTGGTGAGCGCAAAAACAGATGGGCCAGAGCCAGAAATACCAAAGCCAACCGCACCGTTTTCCATTGCGAGTGTTCTTAGCACTTCGAAATCTGGAATCAGAATGGAACGTGTAGGTTCGACCAAAACGTCTTTCATGCTACGGCCCACCAAGTCCATGTCGTTTAGGAAGAGGCCGCTTACCAATCCCGCCACATTTCCCCATTGGGTAACGGCATCCTTCAATTGTATTTTGGAACGGATCATCTGCCTGGCATCTTTAGTAGGTACATCAACCTCTGGATAGACTATTGCGGCGTACATACCATCGGGGACCGGAAGAGAAATAACATCTAATGGCTCATAGCTGCGTACCAATACAAAACCGCCCATAATGGCTGGGGCAACATTATCGGCATGACCATAACCGCAGGCAATTTCTTCACCTTTCATGGCAAAAGGAACGAGCTCCTTGGCGCTTAACAAATTTCCCATCAATTGATTAATGGCATAAAGACCTGCTACCGTACTTGCAGAGCTGGAACCTAGTCCGCTGCCAATTGGCATTTTTTTGTGGAGTTCAATTTCTACACCTATATCTTCTCTGTCTATATGCTTCAGGTAATGTTTCACCGATGCACTCACTGTATTTTTATCACTGTTTAAGGGCAGTTTACCATCGTCGCCGGTAATTTTTAGTAGGCGAACACCAGGCTCCTCTACTAAACGCATTAGCACTTCGTCGCCAGGTGCATTGACCGCAAAACCAAGTACGTCGAAACCACAAACGACATTGGCCACTGTGGCCGGGGCGAAAACTCGGATGGAGGTTTCTATTTTTGGGGCATCTATGTCATCTACTATTTTATTCATATTTTATTACAGCTGTGCTGTTATTTTTTGGTTAGTGCTATTTTTAATCCGAGCAAGATAAAAACTACGCCCGAAGCTTTATTAATAAGGTTTTGGAACAGTTTGTTTTTGTTGAACGTGTTGGCTGCACTACTTCCGGCTAATGCCAGAAATGAACACCAAATTAACGTGATAACAAACATACACATCCCTAAAACCAGATAAGGAATGGCATTATTGCTTTCTTCCCTGCTTATGAACTGTGGTAAGAAAGCGAGAAAAAATAAGGCAATTTTTGGGTTTAATAGATCGCTCATTAGCGCTGTGAAAAACATTTTAGCAGGAGTAGCTTTTAATGTGGTGGAGCTAATCTCTAAATGTGCTTTACGATGAGATAACGATCTGTAACCAAGATAGATCAAATAAGCAGCCCCTAAGTACTTGATGGTGCTAAAGGCAATTGCTGATTTTGCCAATACCTGCGACAACCCAAATGTTGCTGCACAGGTATGCCCAATTAAGCCCAAGCTTACCCCTAAAGCAGAATATAAGCCAGCTTTTTGCCCATTAGAGATGCTTCTGGTTAATACCATTATGGTATCTACCCCAGGTGTAACCACAACAATAATTGCGGCGAAAATAAAAGTACCAAAGTTGTCTATGCCAAACATATTTTAAGCTTTACCTACATTAATAATATCTGCAAATACCCCTGCGGCAGTAACTTCGGCACCAGCACCCGGCCCTTTAACTACCATTGGGCGGAACTTGTATCTGTCGGTAACGAAGGAAATGATATTGTCGGCACCAGATAAAGCATAGAAAGGGTGGTCTTCTCCAACCATTTCCAAGCGGATTTCTACCTTGCCACCTTCCAATTTTCCAACATAACGAAGCACTTTTTTCTCGTTTGTTGCTGTATTTTTCAAGTTCTCGAAATAAGCAGCATTGTTCTTCAGCTCCTCATAAAATTCTTCAACACTTGCTGCATTTAGACAAGCTTCGGGTAAGATGTTGTCAATTTTTACATCTTCAGCTTCTAAAGGATAACCGGCATCCCTTGCTAAGATCAACATTTTGCGCATAAAGTCTTTGCCATTCAAATCATCACGAGGATCTGGCTCTGTATAGCCTAAATTTTGCGCTTCTTTTACGATGTCGTAAAATGCTACATCGCCTTTAAAGCTGTTAAAGATAAAAGATATTGTTCCCGAAAGTATTGCCTCAATTCTATCGATTCTATCGCCGCTCATCATCAGGTTTTTTAAGGTACCTATAATTGGTAAACCTGCTCCAACGTTAGTTTCGTAGTAGAAATCGACACCATATTTTTTAGCCGTATCTTTAAATAATTTGTACTGGGCAAACGCTGCCGAATTTCCTTTTTTGTTGCAGGCCACAATAGAAACGCTGCTTTCAAATATTTCTTTATAAAAAGGAATTGGGGCTTCACTGGCCGTATTATCCACAAAAACACTGTTAGCCAGGTTTAAAGATCGCATAGTGGCCACAAAATCTTTTAAATTGGCCTGTTCTCCCTGTTCTTCCAGGTTTTTCTCCCAAAGGTCTAGGTCAATTCCATTGGCGTCGAACAGCATTTTGCGTGTATTGGCAATCCCTACAACCTTAACCTGAAGATCATTTTTCTCGGCTAAGAATTGGCTTTGCTCTTTTATTTGCTTGAATAAGGTTTTACCAATATTTCCTGTGCCTAGGCAATAAACATTTAAAGTACGTTTTAAATCAGTGTAAAAAGCATCGTGTACCGCATTCAATGATTTTGATAGGTCATCTTTGTTGATGATGACCGAGATGTTGTATTCTGAAGAACCTTGTGCTATGGCCCTAACATTGATCCCATTTCTGCCCAATGCATTAAACAGCCTGCCGCTCATGCCTGGGGTTCTTTTCATGTTTTCACCTACAATGGCTAATACAGCTAAGTCGCCCTCAACCTCTGGATAAGCCAATTTTTCGGCTGCGAGTTCCAGTTCAAACTCTTTATTGATCAAGGTCACTGCCCTGGCAGCATCTATAGGGTTAACGGCAAAAGTAATGCTGTGCTCTGAAGAAGATTGCGTAATTAATATCACATTAATCTGTTCTCTTGATAGCAGAGAAAATAAACGGCCGCTAAAACCTGCCTTACCTACCATGCCGCTGCCACTTAAATTGATAATGCTGATTTGGTTAATGGACGATATGCCTTTGATGGGCAAAGGAGAGGGTTTAATGTTGCTACGGATGAAAGTACCAGGAAATGCTGGTTCAAAAGTGTTTTTGATGACCAAAGGTATTTTCTTGGAGAAGGCAGGCACCATGGTTGGTGGATAGATCACTTTTGCGCCAAAATAACTTAACTCCATCGCTTCGATATAACTCAATTCATCTAATGAAAAAGCTTTTTTAACGATACGTGGATCAGCAGTCATCATGCCATTTACATCTGTCCAGATCTCTATCTCTTCCGCGTTTAGGGCTGCACCCCAAATGGCTGCGGTGTAGTCAGATCCTCCACGGCCCAGTGTGGTCATCTTGTTGTCTTTTGTACTGGCAATAAAACCGGTTACAAATAAAATTTTATCGCTGTTCTGCTCATGAAATTCTTTGATCAGTGCATCTGTTAGTATAAAGTCTACACGAGCATTGCCAAAATTATGGTCTGTTTTAATAAGCTGAGAACCGTCAACATACAGGGCATTATCAAAATATTGCGAAGCAATGTGACTTACCATTACGTTAGAACATCTTTCTCCAAAGCTTACAATAAAATCTTTGGTGCGTAGACTCAGTTCCCTGAGGCTTGCTACGGCCTGTAGGGCATCTTCAAGTTCGTTAAAGTTGATTTTTAGCTTGGTTAAGATTGGATTTTGTGCAGCGGCGGGCAACAACGACTTTACCACATCAAAATGTCTTTTTTCAATGGTTTTTAATTGTTCCTGATAACTTTCGCCATTTTCGGCTAACTCTGCCATTTCTAACAGGAGATTGGTTACGCCGCTCATTGCCGATAATACAACTACCGGATTGGCATTTTTTCTTTCTTCTTTTACAAGGTTTAAAAGTGTTTTAATGTTTTCGGTCGTACCTACGGATGTACCACCAAATTTGAGGACTTTCATCTGCTTAATTTATTTTGTTTATATAGTCTTAAAAAAAAAGCGCCCCCGATATTTCGGGAGCGCTTTTTGTGTCTTTATGTTTTCTCAATTTTACACAAGGTTATTGCTCCCGATAGCTTTGCCGCCGGTAATAATAATTGTGGTAATAATTGAAGAGTTAAAAATCATTGCCTTACTTGTTGGTGTTGCTTATTATATTACAAAGAAGAATATTATTTTTTATAAAAGCAAACGTTTGTGTTTAAATTTTTCAATTTTTTATGGGATGCTTTGTAAAGTTGATTGAGGAATGGGTTTAATGTTGTAAATATTAAAAATGAATGCTTGTTCTTGAGGTTATAAAATTTTCTGAAAGCAGATGCTATTCTCTATTCCTACATATTGCCCATAATTGGAGATATGTTGATAATCATTTTTTCGATAAAGCGCTACGGCATCTTCTTGGCGCTTTCCAGTTTCCAGTAGGCATTTTTTATAGCCCAATTCTTTTGCCCATTTTTCCAATTCCTTTAACAGCCTACTGGCAATTCCTTTCCCCCTGTAAGCTAAATGGGTATACATTCTTTTGACCTCCATGGTGTCTAAAGCGTATTCTTTTATGGCTCCACAGGCAATGGCCAGCTCATTTTCATAAAGGAGTACAACGTGGTTAATTTTATCAATTTTGTTGTATTGTGAATAAAATCCGTGTTCTTCTCCGTCAATTTCGGCAAGTTCTATATCTAAAAGCCTAACCAGATCAATGAAATCTTTGTTTTGGGCGGTGGTACGTTTAATAGATAACATCATGATAAGGTCTTTGACAAGCAAATATACTTTTTACCTATGCTATCCTATAAAATATGATCCAAATATTAGCTTTTTCTTAGTACTTTTGGCCGTTAGATAAATAATGCCAATGGGCCGATGCAGACCTAACTTTCAGGTAGGTAAACGTGGCGATAAAAAGAGGGGAATGGAAAAGGCATAGCTACTATAAAAGAGATAATTATACATATGAAAAACACCGCTTTAACTGAAAAACATATATCGCTTGGGGCTAAGATGGTTCCTTTTGCTGGTTATAACATGCCTGTACAATATGAAGGTATTAATGCTGAACATGCTACGGTAAGAAATGCCGTGGGTGTTTTTGATGTAAGCCATATGGGCGAGTTTATCCTTAAGGGGGAAAATGCTTTAGACTTAATTCAACGCGTAACGAGCAACGATGCTGCTAAACTATATGATGGAAAAATTCAATACTCTTGTTTGCCCAATGAGGATGGTGGAATTGTAGATGATTTATTGGTTTACCGTATAGACGAGAAAACCTATATGTTGGTGGTAAATGCCTCTAATATTGAAAAGGATTGGAATTGGATACAGCAATTCAATACCAATAATGTAGAAATGCATAATATTTCCGATAAAACTTCCCTATTGGCTATTCAAGGCCCTAAAGCAGCAGATGCCTTACAAAGTTTAACAGGCATTGACCTAGCTTCTATGGAATATTATACCTTTAAGAAGGGAACGTTTGCTGGCGTAGATAACGTATTGGTTTCGGCTACCGGATATACGGGTGCAGGTGGCTTTGAAATTTATTTTGAAAACCAATATGCAGAACAGATTTGGAATGCCATTTTTGAGGCGGGAGCAGCCTACGGAATTAAACCTATAGGTTTGGGTGCGCGTGATACCCTACGTTTGGAAATGGGTTTTTGTTTATACGGAAATGATATTGATGATAGCACTTCTCCCATTGAAGCTGGTTTGGGCTGGATTACCAAATTTACCAAAGATTTTACCAACTCGGCAGCCTTGTTGGCACAGAAGGAAGCTGGTGTAGCCCGTAAATTGGTTGGTTTCGAAATGATCGACCGGGGGATTCCACGTCATGATTATGTCGTAGTGGATACCGATGGGAATAACATTGGCAGGGTAACTTCAGGAACACAATCGCCATCATTGCAAAAGGCAATTGGCATTGCTTACGTTGCCAAAGCCTTTGCTAAAGAAGGTACTGAGATATTTATCGATATCAGAAATAATAAAGTAAAAGCGAAAGTAGTTAAGTTTCCTTTTTATAAATAATAGGGTGCGTGTTAAGGGTTGTGAGGGGCTAAGCTTTATATCTCATAACCCAATCTTATAACCCATAACTCATTCCGATGCCAAAAATAGAAGTTTGCCTAACGCCTGCTTTGCTTGACTTATATGCTATTGAAAATAGTATTGTGGTCGTTATTGATGTCTTGAGAGCTACCTCATCTATTACCTATGGTATTGATAATGGGGCAGAGGCCATTATTCCAGTGATGGAGGTGGAAGATTGTTTGGCCTACGCCGACCAAGGTTATCTGCTGGCGGCAGAACGTAATGGCGAAGTGGTAACAGGATATGATTTTGGCAATTCCCCTTTTTCTTATACCAAAGATAAGGTATATGGAAAGACCATTGTGCTGACGACAACCAATGGTACAAAGGCCATGCATTTGGCACAGGAGCGGGCACATCAGGTTATTATTGGTTCTTTTCTTAATCTTGCTGCCATTTGCGATTACCTAAAAAGCCAAAATAGAAATGTGCTCTTGCTCTGTGCAGGCTGGAAAGATAATTTTAATTTAGAAGATACCTTATTTGCCGGGGCAGTGGTACATCATTTGCAAGGTGATTTTAAACTTGCAGATGATTCCTGTGTAGCTGCGGTAGATATGTATCGGTTGGCTAAAGATGACCTTAGGCAGTATTTGAGAAAATCTTCTCACAGCCATCGTCTGATCAAGCTAAATATTGAAGAAGATGTTCAATTCTGCCTTAAATTGGACCTGTGTAAAACTATTCCGGTTTTGGAAGGGGAGAGGCTGGTTGCTTTAAGGTAAATCGTTTAACGATTATAGGCAATGATTGTACATTCAATGAGATTGCCTAATAATATACCTCCCAACAGGTAAGATATTTTGTTGGCCAAGTTGTCTCTATATTCACGTGAACTTTCCCAATGAGGTGCTAAACCATAATATTCTGCGCTGAGTACTGGCTTTTTCTTACAGTTTGATAGGCTTTATCATCATTAAATAAAGCTTTGTAAAAAATGGGTTTATTGCTAAACAACCGTATGAAGTCCTTCTCTGTTGTGCTTTGATAAGCCAAGGCTTGTGTGGCTTTTACATCATTATGGTCCCGTTTATTTATGCTTTGATATAAAAAGAGCCAACAAGCTAAACTAAACGGATAAAGATGAAAAAAAGATGGTAAATAAACCACATCCTGTTAAGCAGGCAAGGATCCAAATAATTAATTGCCATTTTTCGATTATGGTTTTAATCGGTTTAGCGGTCCTCATGCTGTTTTTTCATCAGATCCTGAAAACTTTCGTTGCTTTTAATGGTTTTCAATGCTTCCTCATATGCCAGCCAATAAATAGTTTCCGCTTTTTTAGTGTCAAAGGTATTGATGTCGCCCATTCCTTTTGGCTCAATTAAGAGGTTACAGAATTTAGATTTTCTTTCCATGTCGTGGTTGATGGACATGATACCAGCCCTCTGCATCAATTTTGTGATCCCGGTAATTTTATCTACGGGGTTTAGGTGGTTACAGGTAGAACCGATAATATAATCACAATGCCCTATTAAAGGCTCTATGGGAAAGTTGTTGAGCACGCCACCGTCTACATACATCTTGTCATGGATCATGATGGGCTTAAAAACGCCTGGGATGCAGCATGAGGCATGAATGGTTTTGGTTAGGGGTCCTTTTTTAAAATAGGCTACGGTACCTTCGCTAAAATTAGTGGCACAAATAGTCAATGGCATAGCCAGTTGCTCAATACGATCGGGAAGGTGGCTGCTAAAAATATCGGCAGTTCTTTCGATGTTAATTAAGCCCAGTGAACCTAATGCAGGCCTTAAAAACTTGATGAGTTTTGTTCTCATAAAGATGTTGAAAGCTTCTTCAGGGTCAACGCCAGCAGCATAGAAGGCGCCAGCAATGGAGCCCGCACTGGTACCGGTAATGTGGCTAAACTCGATCCCTGTTTTTTTTAAGGCTTTTAATACGCCCAAATGAGCTATTCCTCTTACTCCGCCTCCGCTTAGAACAATGCCAACCTTCATGATTTTTAATTAATGATTGAATTTTGTTGAATAATTGGATACCTGAAATAGTAGACTACGTGATCCTTTAACTTCAGACACCCGACCGCTGATTTTTTAATTTTAACTGATTTAGTCTGCTTTAGGTTTGTATTTTGATTTCGACAGGATTTTTTGCGCATCCATATCAGCCATCAATTGCTGTAAGGTAACTTCAGGATTTTCCTTCATATATTTTCTTACAATCTGCCAACCTGTCCAAATCCCCAATTTTGGCGCAGAAGTGTTTTTTTCTCCCAGTCCGGGGGTAAATGGGCCATCGCTAAGGTAGACCTGTATTTTGGCGTAATCCGTTTCATAAATGAGGTTGCTTTCCAGATAAAACCCCCAAATGTCGCTTTCATAGGTTTTGCACCATTGCAGTTGTTTTTGTGTATAGCCAATTTTCACACTATCTGGCATGTTTTCGGGCAATACCTGATCCATAAAATATAAAATCTTGCCGTTGTAGATCATTTTTGCTAGAAAAGTACGGTCTTCGTCCTTATCCTTAAATAAGTTCTCTCTTACATAATATTCGGTAGCCCTAGGTAAAATATAAGTAGGGGTAAATCTTTTAGAAACATATAATGGTATGCTGTGCACTAAAGCGCCATAGAATTTGCTGTCTTTTCCTAAGAACATATCTAGTCCAATGCCCAGATAGTTGTCGCCAATAGGGGTTTGGTAGGCAAAGCCGGAAAGAAATCCAATAAAGCGAGGAATTGGTGCTTTGGGGTAATAATACTTAATGTATTTAAAGGTCTGGGTCAATGCAGCTTCTGTGGGCTTAAGGTTGGGGAAAACACTATCCACCTCATGGTTTAAGTCGCTATAGGCTTTATCTGCATATAGCCCTTCCAATACCTGCCTGCTGGTATAACTATCGTTACCCACCATTTTGAAAATGAAATCTTCATAAAAGGCACCGTACTTTTTGTGCAACAGGCTATCGGTCAACTCCACATTTTTGTTCTTGCCATTATATAAGTCATGATCAAAACGTTCAATTTTAAGGTCGAGATTTATATGACTTACGTCTGGTTTGTCGTTATGTGTACATGAAAAAAAAGCAAGGGTACACAGAAAAAATAGATAACTTTGGCGAAAGTTCAATTTGTACATCATTAGAAACAAATATATAAACAACTAGGATGGAAACCATCATGATTTGCAAAATCACAAAGCGGGATGAACAAATCTTGATACTTGCCTACACCAGGTTGGATTTTACCTCCATTTAAAATAATTATTCACACATGAGAAAAATAGTATTCGCATTCCTATTCGTATTATCAAGTTTTAATCTATATGCCCAAAAGGATTTTAAATTTAGGTTGGGGCTAACTGCCCATCCGAATTTTGGCTTTTTAAAAGTCGAAAATGGCAAGGATAATGGCCTAAGCCTAGGGTTTACCTATGGTTTGATCGGCGATTTTGAGTTTGCCGAAAACTACTGTTTTGCCACTGGTTTGACCGTAACAACTATTAATGGGAAGGGAACGGTACTAAATTTACAACCTTATCATGGTGTTTCTGCAGCCAATACCGAATATAATGTAAAGTACAAGATGCAGTATATAGAGGTGCCTTTATCTATTAAACTTAAGACGGAAGAAAATAACGGTACTAAATGGTTTGGCCAATTTGGCTTGACTAATGATTTTGCCATTCGGGCGAAGCAAGATGTTTCTACTGGAAAAACCATTTTGGCCGATGATGCCAAAGCAGATAAGCAGACCAGATTCTACAGGGCAGGGATGATCATTGGAGGTGGTGCAGAGTACCGTCTGAATGGCAAGACCAGCCTGGTTGGCGGTTTGACCTATAATAATGGCCTCACCAATATTGCCAAAGGAGGAAACACTATACGTAACCACTATGTAGCACTTAATATAGGTGTATTCTTTTAAAATAAGTTATCGTTCATGAAGATTGCACTTGCCCAACTGAACTACCATATTGGTAATTTTGAAAATAATACCAAAGAAATCATCAAGCATATTGAATTGGCCAAAACAAAAGGGGCAGATCTGGTCGTTTTTGCCGAACTGGCTATTTGTGGCTATCCACCACGTGATTTTTTAGAGTTTGAAGATTTTATATCACTTTGTGAAAAAGCGGCGCAAGAGATTGCAAGTCATTGTAAAGACATTGCCTGTATTGTTGGTCTGCCTATAAAAAACCCTGTTTTAGAAGGTAAAGATCTATTTAATGCAGCTTATTTTATAGCCGAGGGCAGTGTTAAAAATATAGTAAAAAAAGCGTTGTTGCCTACTTATGATGTTTTTGACGAATACCGTTATTTTGAGCCCAATACGCAATTTGACTGTGTAGTGTTTAAGGGCAAAAAGATTGCCCTGACCATTTGTGAAGATCTTTGGAACATTAACGATAATCCATTGTATGTTTCCTGTCCAATGGATGAGCTGATTAAGCAACAGCCCGACCTGATGATCAATATAGCGGCATCGCCATTTGATTACCGACACGATGAAGATCGCATCAAAGTGCTTGCAGATAATGCAAAGAAATACCAATTGCCACTTTTTTATGTCAATCAGGTAGGAGCACAAACCGAAATTATTTTTGATGGGGGATCGTTGGTTTTTGATGAAACGGGCACCTTGAAAGCAGAGATGAAATACTTTGAGCAGGATTTGCAGGTATTCGATTTGGAAGAAGTACAGCAGGTCAAAAATAAATATCCTACAGCCGAGCGTGCCAGCGATATTGAACAAATACACGATGCATTGATCTTGGGCATTAAGGATTACTTTGCAAAGTCTGGTTTTAAAAAAGCAGTACTGGGCCTTTCGGGCGGAATAGATTCTGCCGTAGTGTGCGCCTTGGCCTGTAAGGCTTTGGGTGCTGAAAATGTAATGGCGGTGCTCATGCCATCTAAGTATTCAACGGATCATTCAGTGCAAGATGCATTAGATTTGGTAAATAATATTGGCTGTAAGCACGAAATTATCCCTATCGCAGCAGCGGCCGATGCTTTCGATAGCATGTTGGCAAAACCTTTCGATGGCTTGCCTTTTAATTTAGCAGAAGAAAACATTCAGGCTCGTTGTCGTGGTGTTGTGGTGATGGCGATGTCAAACAAGTTTGGTTACATTCTGCTCAATACATCGAACAAAAGTGAGTGTGCGGTTGGTTACGGAACTTTGTATGGAGATATGTGCGGTGCCATCAGTGTGATTGGCGATGTGTACAAAACACAGGTATTTAAGTTGGCCAGGTTTCTTAACCAAAATGGCGAAATCATTCCTGAAAATACGATCATTAAGCCACCTTCGGCAGAATTGAGGCCTGATCAGAAGGATTCTGATTCCTTGCCGGAATATGATGAACTGGACCAAATTTTATATCAGCATATCGAACTTAAAAAAGGTTCAAAAGAGATTATTTCCCTTGGTTTCGACGAAGCTTTAGTAAAAAGAATTCTACGCATGGTAAATTTGGCAGAGTTTAAACGGTATCAAACGCCGCCTATTTTGAGGGTGTCGCCAAAAGCCTTTGGAATGGGCCGTCGTATGCCAATTGTGGGCAAGTATATGGATTAAGGTGATCTTATGCATGATAATCTCTTTTAAAATATTGTGAAACCATAACTGATTATTAGGAAAAGTTTTACTTGATCATCAAATGCCTTAGCGGCCATGCCGCTACCGTTTGAATTTATAGCCCGTTTATTTTTATTAAGGCCAATAATAGCTTAAACTTAATTAAAAACAGATTGTTATATGGTATATGTAAATCATATAATTATGAGAAATTTGATCTTTTTTTTGGGCATGGTAGTTGGTTTGACTTCATGCTCAACTTACGACTATTATGCCGTAAGCAACAAACCAATTAATGCTAGTCGTTACCAAACTTATGCTTGGTTACCAGAATCGCAATCTAAGACAACTTCTGTCTATAATAATGATATTGCTACGGATAAGATTGTTGAGGCGGCTGGGGCAGAGCTGGATAAACGAGGATTGAAACTAAATAACAATAACCCGGACCTATTGGTTAAATATACTGTAACGGTAGATAAAGAAATCAAGACTTATGAAGAACCCGTATACTATAACCCACCAGCAAGGCTGTTGCCAAGGGTAAGCTATTACCGTGGCAGGGCCATCTACTATTATTCTTATGCTGATCCTTTCCCTGTTTATGTAGGTAGCAGGGCCAGAAAAATGCAGGTGAAGGAAGGGAGTATCATGATCGATATCATAGAGCGTAAAAGTTCCAAGCTGATATGGAGAGGTTGGGCAGAGGGAGAGGTTAATGATGCCCAAAAAGCAATTAACGACATTCCAATGGTGGTGGCCAATATCTTTAAAAAACTACCTTAATTACTGGCCTGAAGGAACAATTGCTTTTTTGCTAAGTGAATAGATCAATAAAAGGGAAATGCCAATCATGATCGAGACATCTGCAAGATTGAAAATACCCGTCCTGAAAAGAACGAAATCCATGTGTAGAAAATCAGTGACAGAGCCGTATATGATGCGATCGTAGATGTTGCCTATGCCACCGCCAATGAGAAAGCAAATGCCAACTTGCATGAGTCTTGGAAGGTTTCTGTTAGTGTAGAGAAACCAAATGCCATATAATAGCACGGCAATGGGTAAAATGGTTAATAAACTGATTCTTAAAAATTCGGGCAAGTTGCTGCCTGCGCTTAAAAAAGCTCCGGTGTTTTCTACCTTGGTTAAGATAAACCTGTCCTTGATAATGGTAATCTGCTCGTAAGAGTCGAGACTTTTGCGGGCAATTACCTTAGATACTTGATCGCAGCCTAAGTTGATCGCTACGATCAACATGAGCAATATAAATTTAATGGAGTGATTTTTTTTTCTGATCATAGCGTCAAATACTTATTTTTTTATCCATTTTTTGAAAAGTATAAACAAGGCCAACAGGGAAGCAAGCAAAACGGCCACCTTGGCTATAACATCTCCATTTTTTACATAAAATGTAAGATGATCGTTTAGGTTTATATCTGCTTTTAAGGCAGTTCTGGCCCACCATTTTGATTGTTTGACCACATCACCTCTTTGGTTGATGAAGCCGGAAATGCCTGTGTTTGCAGCGCGTACTACGTAGCGTCTGGTTTCTATAGATCGTAATTTGGCATAAAGCAGGTGTTGATCTTTTCCTGAAGTGTTGCCCCACCAACCATCATTGGTAATAACGGCAATAAACTGTGCTCCGTTCTTGACCGATCCGGCCACCCAATCGCCCCAGATGGATTCATAACAAATGACAGGCGCTACCCCAATACCGCTATAGGCATAAAAAACACCTGGTTGGTCTTGCCAGCCCCAGCCAGAGACGCTGCCCCCTAATTTATCGAAAACTGGCGCGAGAAATGAAAACAGGGTAGGGAATGGTAACTTTTCTACACCGGGAACTAGTTTGGATTTATGATAGAAAGCCACATTTGCCGAGTTCTCGACCTGCATGGCGGCATTATAATTGTCATAGAAGCCTCCATTTGGATTCACTTTGGCCGATAGGGTCTTTTTATCCTGATAAAACTTTACACTTTCTATGCCGGTGATCAGGGTGCCATTTTTGTATTTGCTAAGAAAGTGCTGTGCAGCTAGATAATCCGCATTGCTGCGAATCCGGTCTTCATCTGCATAGTTGGGAATAGCTGTTTCGGGCCAAATAAAATATTCGGTATTGACCTGGCCAATCGAGTCGGAAAGATGGCTGAGAATATTCAATTGCTCATTGGCAGAAATTGATCCGTATTTTTCGTAGGGATCGATATTGGGCTGTACGGTGACCACATTCACGGGGACATTTTTCTCCGTGTAAGTAGTATAGCGATAGATGGAAAATCCCAAAGG
Organism: Pedobacter sp. ASV28; assembly: GCF_016428855.1. Classification (GTDB taxonomy): domain Bacteria; phylum Bacteroidota; class Bacteroidia; order Sphingobacteriales; family Sphingobacteriaceae; genus Pedobacter. The sequence goes on along the minus strand of NZ_JAELTN010000013.1, from coordinate 53,365 downwards.
GAGCACAATAAGTAGGACCCAAGCACCAACTAAACGGTATTGTTTATGATAGCGAATGCGCTGATAGGCCTCAAAGGCTATGATATTACTCAGTAAAATCCATAAGGAGCCACCATATACGCCAGTATATTCATACCATTGTACAATTTGGTGCATGCCAGAAAAACCATTGCCCAAGGTCATCCATGGAAAAGCAAGGTCCCAACTCTGGTGCAGGTATTCCATGCTGATGTAAAAAGCAATCAATCCGGCATAGGCAATGGTTTTAGAAACGTACTTACCTAAACGATAATATAACCAGAAGGCAAAAGTCATTAATAAAGCACCTAGTCCGTAAGGGATGAGAGAGACCAGCAAAGAAACGATCGTGCCTACAAAGCCTGTGTTTACGGCGTTAATAGAATTAAATACCCAATAGATGCAGGCCGTGTTCCATACCAAAAAGGTTAGGCCTGCTGTAAGAAATACCTTTTTGCCAGTTTTTTTATCTGGTGTAGCCATGATTTGCCTTAATGCTATGAATAATGGCACTAATCCTATAAAAAGTAAGGGGGCAAGCCAGTTGTGTGGTGGCCAGGCCAACCACATGATGAAGGCACTAATAAGTGCTAGTAGGGTATTTTTTTTTGTCATTTTTAGCTTTTCGTCATTGCGAGGCACTACCGCGAAGCAATTACCAAGTAAAACCACTCTTAAAGCGGGTAGCTTTACATTAGTCGTAGGATTGCTTCGTACCTGGCAATGACGATTGGAGGTTACATACTATCTAAAATTGCAGCTTTCTTGTGCTCGTATTCCTCGCGGGTAATTAACTGCTTGTCGTACAAAGTTTTTAACTTGATCAGTTTTTGTTCAATTTCGTCTTGTGCGTTACTTTCAATTGCTATAGTTTCCGGAATAACAATGGCTTCCTCAATTGGTAAATCAATTACCGGCGTAGCGGCAGGAATGTTGAAACTAGATGCCGAAGCCCTATTTTCTTCTAACTTCTGCTGTCTGAGCATTTCTTTGTATTGTTCTAATTGCTCATTGGCAGCTTGATGCAGCTTTCTTACCTGCACTTTAGGAATAAAATCGGTAACGATGTTTTCGCCCGATTGTGGCACACAAATAAATTTAGACCCTAAAAGTCCTTCCTTAAAAGATACTTCTTTGATATTTTTCCATGAAATATCCTTAAAATTCATGGTTAGGCCCAAATTGCCGGGCTCACAGTAAAAAATACGCTTATTGCTAATGGCAATGCTGTCAGGTAAGAGGTTTACCGCAGGTTTTTTCTGCACTGCTAAGTACAAAATTTCTTCACCACTAGTTAGCAGATCATTTAGTTTTCCTGCTACTTTTTCTACAGCCTTCGGATCTTGCTCGTCGGCTAAAAATCTATCTATGTTAATCATTATCTTCTTTTGTTGAATACTTGTCCTTGTTTTTTGTTTCTTTATCTTTTTTCTCCATTGCTCCGCCGACACAAATTACGAATTCTCCTTTTAAAATATTGTTTTCGAAATGTGATTTTACTTCTATAATTGTGCCGCGTACAGTTTCCTCGTAAATTTTGGTAAGTTCCCTACTGATGGAAATTTGTCTGTCCTCACCAAAAAAGTCGACAAACTCGGACAGTGTTTTGAGTAATCGATGTGGGCTTTCATAAAAAATCATGGTGCGTTCTTCCATCGACAATAGTTTTAAACGAGTTTGCCTTCCTTTTTTAACGGGTAAAAAACCTTCAAAAACAAATTGATCACTAGGTAGCCCAGAATTGACCAGGGCAGGTACAAATGCCGTAGCACCAGGTAAACAGTTTACATCAATGCCGTTTTTTAAAGCTTCCCTCACTAGAAAAAAACCTGGATCCGAAATGGCGGGAGTACCTGCATCAGAAATGAGGGCAATTTGTTGCCCTTCCTTTAAAAATCTAATGATCTCGGCGGTGGCTTTGTGTTCGTTATGTTGATGGTGCGCAAAAACCTTTTTGTCAATGCCAAAATGCTTAAGCATAGGCGCGCTTGTGCGTGTATCTTCTGCCAAGATCAGGTCAACTTCCTTCAAAACCCTTATGGCCCTGAAAGTCATGTCTTCTAAATTGCCAATCGGCGTAGGTACGAGATATAATTTTCCTTCCATGTAGCAGGTTATGGGTTACGGGCTATGGTTTGAGATTGCTTCATAAAAACATATAACTCATAACTAATAACACGTAACTCTTATTATCTTTGTGAAAAATTAAAATAATGCTGCAAGTTAACTATATCCGCGAAAATAGAGAGAAAGTTTTAGAGCGATTGAGCGTTCGTAATTTTAAATCGTTAGAATTGGTAGATCAGATCATCTCCATAGATGAGGAACGTCGCCAAACTCAAACTTCGTTGGATAGCCTTTCGGCAGAGGCCAATGCTGCGGCCAAGCAAATTGGCGAATTGATGAGGGCCGGAAAAAAGGAAGAAGCAGAGCAAATCAAGACCAATACGGCATCACATAAAGAAAATATAAAAAACCTGACCGAGAAGTTAACTGCCCTGGAGCAAAATCAATTTAACTTATTGGTTCAATTGCCAAATTTACCTTATGAATTGGTGAAACCGGGAACTACACCTGAAGAAAATGAGGTGGTGCTTGTACATGGTACACCTGCAAGCTTACCGGTTGATGCCAAACCCCATTGGGAATTGGCCGCAAAATATGATATTATCGACTTTGAGTTAGGGGTGAAGATTACGGGAGCAGGTTTTCCGGTCTATAAAGGAAAAGGTGCAAGATTACAACGGGCACTGATTAACTTTTTCTTAGATGAGGCAATTGCCGCAGGCTATAAAGAAGTACAGGTACCCCACTTGGTCAATGCGGCTTCTGGTTTTGGAACCGGACAATTGCCCGATAAGGAAGGGCAGATGTACCATTCTACCATTGACGATCTGTATCTCATCCCCACGGCAGAAGTTCCTGTAACTAATCTTTACAGAGATGTTATTCTTAAAGAAGAGGATTTGCCAATCAAAAATACCGCTTACACGCCATGCTTTCGCAGAGAAGCCGGTTCTTATGGTTCTCACGTTCGTGGACTAAACCGTTTGCACCAATTTGATAAGGTAGAGCTTGTGCAGGTTACACATCCCGACAAGTCTTACGAAACTTTGGAAGATATGAGCGAGTATGTGCAGTCTTTATTACAAAAGCTTGGCTTGCATTATCGTGTTTTACGTTTGTGTGGTGGAGATATGGGCTTTGGTTCGGCAATGACGTATGACATGGAAACTTGGAGTGCCTCACAGGAACGCTGGTTGGAAGTATCTTCTGTTTCTAATGTGGAAACTTTCCAAAGTAACCGATCTAAAATTCGTTTTAAAGGTGCAGCAGGTAAAACCCAATTGGTGCATACTTTAAATGGAAGTGCTTTGGCTTTGCCACGTATCGTAGCTTCCCTACTGGAAAACTATCAGACTAAAAATGGTATTCGTATACCAGAAGTGCTGGTCAAATATACTGGATTCGACATCATAGATTAATCTACCTTAAGGTAGAGAATAATTTCTATCACCAATAGGTCTTTTAATGAAATTAGCCCCATCATTTTTTTGAGGGGCTTAATTTTGTAATCTTTAAGGGAAAGCTGATGGGTGGTATTACACCTGTATATGTCTTTTGACTTGTTATAGCTAAAGTTTAGTGTATCCAAACGTTTTTCTCCTGCAATACTTAGACTCATGATGGCAAGGAGATTTTCATTATCTTCCGATATGGGTTTTATTTGATGTAATTCTATAGAGATATAAGGGTATGTTTTATAATTCATCATGTGCTGGTAATCTCTGTCCATTAGGCGATTGCCAGAATGAAATGCGGCAACATCCATAGTGATTACCGCATTTTTAAGGTAAATGATGTTTTTATGCTGTTCTATTTTAATGGTACTTGATAAAGGCTTTATTACTTGATCATAAGTGAATATGAATTTATTGACGTTCGAATTCCCCTTAATTAAAATGCTACTTTCTGGGATGATGGTGAGTTTATGGCTTTGTGCTGCACAAATAGCCGTTTGTATGAGAAATGCTAAAGATAATAGGATAGAAGAGGGATAACGCATCATGATTTATGGTATTAAAAGCCGCTTCTACAGTAGAGCAAAAGCGGCTAAGATTGTGGATTAGAAACCAACGCTGGCTTCTAGCATTACACCATGGAATTTTCCTCCGGATAGCAGGTTGTTGCTTGGGTAGTCTTTGTATTTTTGATTTACATATTCCCCTTTAAGTACCATGTTTTTGGTAATAAACCAACCTGCGCTTGCTTGGATACGTTCGGCTTTTACAGTTTGTGTAGCACTGCCAAATAACAGATCAGCTTTTACGGTATTGTAGCGTAATCCGACAAATAGGTCTTCATTTTTGGTAAAACGATAAATTCCTTCAATGGCAAGCTGATTTACATCTCTTTTGGTGGCCTCTGTAATGGCCCTGCCTTTGGCAAACTCGAGCGTGCCAAATAATTCAAGTCCCTGATATTTGAGAAAAGGGTTGATCATAAATGCGGTAACCTGTCTGCTAAACCCTGGACGTATATTGCCAGACCAAGCATTGGTAATTGAGGTTACCCCACTGGCAAGAGGTTCTAAGACCATGTAATATCTGGAGCCTCCTCTATCTCCTGTGTATAAGGTATTACTGGCAGCACCATTATTATGGTATACCGATCCGGTTAAGCGTACACGTAAATCGGTGTTTAATTGTTTGTCGTAGCCTAATTTTCCAATAAATGAAGGGTTTCTGGTTGGATTGTCTGAAATTTCCCCTTTAATTTCTCCATTGTGGATTGCAGCTACCGCTAAAAAACCATCTTTCTGGAAATCGATTTCGGCACCGATCTCGGTGGTAAAGCCATCTAAGATGTAGTTACCTATAAATGGATTATATAAAGCATGACCATTATCGGTTCTGCGGAAGTGGGCATCTCCATAGTTATCCTCATAATGACCGATTTTTACGGTCACATACTTGAATACCTCATTTAATAGATCTGAATTGACGGGAGAGGCATCTATTTGCACAAATCCGCCTTTAACCCAAGTTTCCTGATGGTGCCTTGCAGATAGGTAGGAGATCAGGTTTAAGCGAATTCCCCTGGCTAATTGTGCATCGATATTCAAATTGGCGGTAGCAAGGTTGAAGCCACTTCGCAAATTATATAACGGCGTAGTTGATGTAGAGTTGTTGGTGTGCTTTAAAGCTTGGAATTGTTGTGTAAAGCCAGCGCCAATTCTCACTTTTACTTCATCAAAGGGTACAACCGTATCGCTTTTTGGCGTTTCGAATACATTAATGCCAGATTTGTCATAGCCTCTCATATTGGCAATTTTACTTTGTTGCGCAAAGACAGTTCCGGCTACTGTAACAAAAACGGCAGCGAGTAAATACTTTTTCATAATATTTATTATTAAATAGTGGGATTTATTAATCATTTTTAAAGCTTGCATTGAATACGATGGTAACCTCATCACCCGTCTTTATAGTCCCTAATAGGGCTCTGGGAGGAGTTACACCAAAAGTGGTCATCTTAAAGGAAATAGAGCCTTTAAAGGTAATGCCAGTATTGGTGAGTATTGCGTTGACGGGGAAACTGATGGCTTGTTGGTTCCCTGCAATGGAGAGGTTGCCTTTTGCCGTGAAATCTGATTTTCCGGCAGTTGATTTCACCGATAGGAGCTCGGTAAGCACAAAGTTTATTTTAGGGAATTTTTCGGCATTTAGGGCTTTGTACATATTCTTGTCCATACCTGCCTCGTAATATTCACCATTTTCTTTAATGCTCTTCATTGATTTTACTACCAATTGTAGATTTAGGCTAGCGATATCTTTAAGAAGTAGTCCTGAAGATTGATAGGAGATATCTCCACTGATTTGTTCGGTCTTACAACGCCAATCATGTAGTGAAGAAGTGCCCTTCACCAGAATTGAACTCTCTTTTAAGACTAATTTTGCGTTTTGTGCGTGACCATTTATTGCGAAAAATGGAAGGAGGAGTAAGATCGTCCAGCATGTTTTTAAAGTCTTCATAGCATTTAAATTTTATACTATAAAGGTCTGCCTAAATGATGGGTGCCAGCGTGATGCTGCTCATTCCAAAAAATGATGGTGCTTATAAAAGCGAAGATAAGTTCATAAAAAAAGCCAGACGTAGTGCCTGGCTGTAAAATAGTTAGGTAAATTGTTGTTCCTATAAAATAAGAATCAATAATAGAATGATGATGATAATGGCTCCAACAGATAAATAAACACCACCGCCTATGGCCTTGGCTTTTTTCTTCATCTCTTTCAATTCCTTTCTTAAGGCTTTGCGCTCGTCTTTGCTAAGATTGGATTTGTCCATGGACTTAATTTCTTCTACTCTAGAAGTAATTCGGCTAAGTTCTGCACGCTGCTCTGCGGTCAGTTCTGTTTTGGGTTGATCATTTGCCGCATACGCGAAGTTAAAATTGAATGTTAGCGTTACCAGTAACATCAATGGATAGATAATTTTTTTCATGTGTTTAAAGTTGTTGTTAAAGGATATGAAGCTTTCTGGATTGATTTACGCCATCGTTTAAGATGGTGTTTCATATGATCTCGTTGCCAGCTCACTTCCTATAACAACTACATGAGGTAATTGTTCCCAGGAAAGTTAAAAACTACAGGATGAGAATCAATAACAGCAATATAATAATGATTGCACCTAGTGATAACGTTACATTTTGGCTTAAGAAGTCGGCACGTTTTTTAAGCTCCTTAACTTCCTTTTTTAAGGCTTTACGTTCGGTTTTGGTAAGAGCCGATTTGTCCATCGCCTTAATTTCTTCTACACGTTTGGTGATATGCTCTAATTCTGCTTTCTGTTCAATGGTAAGTTCTGTTTTGGAATCTTCGTTCATAACAGGGTTGGCATTAACAGTAGTAGAAAGTGTAAAAAATAAAATGAACGAGTAAAGTAATTTTTTCATGTGTACAAATTATTTCATGAGCTCGCAAGCTCGGTTTGTTTTTAATGGTGATGAAGCTATCAGATTTATTCATTCCATTATATGGCCTGAAAATCATGATGGCTTCATATGTATACTATTTATAAAATAAAAGAACCTATCAACAATACGTTGATAGGCTCACAAAATTATCAAAATAAATTATTTTATTTCAAAAACAGCGTTTACGGTGAAGCTCAATTTGATCTTTTTAAAGTCAATTTCTGGAGCAGCTTCCATTGTATCCATTGCCATGCTTTTCATGGCATAATTTCTGTAAACTGGTTGCACCATATTGTCGCCACCATCTTGAATGTCTATTACATTACCCAGCTTATCGCCCAAAGCCTCGACCATATAGGTTGCTTTTTCTTTTGCAGCCAATAAAGCTTTTATTTTAAGCTCTTTTTTCAGGCTTTCTATCTTGCTGTAATCATAACTTTCTATATTGGTGCTGGCAATTCCTTTGGCATCAATGGCATCAACAATCTGGTTAAACTTGTTCAGGTCGCTAACTTTTAGGCGATACTGTTTACTAGCTAAAAAATCAGGATTTTTCTTTTTTTCTGTGGCATAGCTCCAGCTGCTCAAGTTGTTGATGGTTAAATTTTCCTTGGCAATTCCGGCTTTCTGTATTGCAGTGTAAAGCTGGCTTTCCAATGTGGTAATATCTACTTTTTTCTTACTGTTACCATCTTTCAGGTATTCCTTTAAGGAAATACTGATGTAGATAATGTCTGGAGTGACTTCTGTTTCGGCCGTTCCATTCACGTTGATTTTCTTTCTCAAATCTACTTGTTGCGCAAAGGCATTTAAACTAAAAAGAGCTACAAGAGCTATTGCAAATAATCTTTTCATAATTTCAATTTTTTTTGTGTGTTCATAAATCAGATGTAAATATCGGGCTAAATCCATAAACAATTTTCCTGCTACAAGCTAAAATTGAGCCAAAGCTCAAATAATGAGCAAATTATTTTTTATTTTATTGTGAGGGGTAAGGATATTTTAAAAGCTTACACTGTGTGTTTTTTGAAAATGTTTTGTCTTTGGTTAAAGAATGATGAAGGTTGTTGTGGTAATAGCGGATAATAAAAATGACTTTTTTACTTACTTAACTTCTTGATCTTTTTGAGATCTATTTTCCTAAATTCCACTTCTGCACCTTCGGCTTGTAGGGCAATCTGTCCTTTGGAGGCCGTACAATTATAGCCGTCATTTGCCAAGATGCCATTAACCCAAACACGTACTTTGTCTTTAAAGCATTCTATAACCATACTATTCCATTCACCTAGGGGCTTTTCTGCCCCGTCTGTTAGGTTTTTTATGCGGCGTAGTTTTCCTGCACTTATGCCCCAATTTTCCTTGATACCTCGTCTTTCTTCCATGTTGGGTACCGCAATGTCTTCTTCAATGCACCAAAAATCGCCTGCATCCAAGTGCTGCATCTGCACCTCTAATGATTTCGGGAACATTTTATAAAGTGCCCTTGGTGTAGAGGCATGAACTAATACACCGCAATTGCCAGGTTTCCCGGAAAAGCGATATTCTACTTCTAGTCTATAGTCGGCATAAACAGAATCGGTAATCAGGTGTCCACGAGGATCGCCCATGCTGACCAATTTTCCATCTCTAACCATAAACGATGCTGCTGTGTCTGGGTTTTTATCCTTTCCGGGAACATCGGCATGCCAACCATCTAAATTTTTCCCATTAAATAAACTGATGCTTTTTTGGGCAGCAGTAGTATAACTTAAGCCAATTAAAAATAGGCAAATAAGGAGGTTTTGTTTATGGAACATACAAATTTGGTCTTTGATCAAATGTAAAGAATTAGCAGTGAATTTAAAGTTAAAGAAAGGAAATATTGGCGATAGCTTTAAGATTGCTTTCCCGAAGGAGACAGGTTGTGCCTCGGAATGACGAAGTAAGCCTAAAACTCATAGAATCCTAAGTGTAAGATCCTCTATTCTGCTGGTTTTCAGTCGAGATGATGGGCCGAATAAACAAAAAGCCTCGCAACAATCTGTTACGAGACTTTTTATAAGGTGATAGATTAAATCTAAAACCGTAAATCTAAAATCTCTTTAGTCTTCAACGCTTTCGTTGTTGATCCCAATTTCATCTTTAATTTCTTCCTTGAAGTAGGTTTTTTGGAAAATCAATATGGTAATTACACCAATTGAAATTGCCGCATCGGCAAGGTTAAAAACTGGTCTAAAGAACTCAAATGGTTCATTGCCCCAAACTGGGAACCAAGAAGGGAAGGTTCCTTTTACGATTGGAAAATAGAGCATATCAACTACGCGACCATGAAAAAGACTTTCATACTTGTAGATGACGCCATAAAATACCGAATCAATAATGTTACCAAGGGCGCCGGCAAAGATCAGAGCCACATTTAAGATCAAACCACGATGGTACTTTCGCTTGATCATGTAATGCAAGCCATAACCAATTCCACCAACGGCTATGATCCTAAATAAGGAAAGTGCCAATTTGCCAAATTCACCACCAAATTCGAGGCCAAAGGCCATCCCGTTATTTTCGGTAAAGTGAATAATAAACCATTCGCCTAAAATCTTATATTCCTGTCCAAGGTACATGTGGGTCTTGATCCAAGTTTTAGATGCCTGATCGGCCAATAGGACCAAGAAGATTAAAAGTAGTGGTTTTGTATAGCCTTTCATTAACCTTGTTTCAATTTAGCTTCCATGCTCAAAGTGGCATGAGGTACTGCCCTTAAACGCTCTTTTTGAATCAATTTACCTGTTTCCCTACAAATGCCATAGGTTTTGTTCTCTATCCTTACCAAAGCTGCTTCCAGATTGTCAATAAATTTTTTCTGACGTGCGGCCAATTGATTGATCTGCTCTTTTTCTAAAGTTGCCGAACCGTCTTCTAGTGTTTTATAAGCACCAGAAGTATCTTCCGTACCATTAGAATTTGGGTTGCTCAACGATGAGGTCAAGGATTGTAACTCTTCTCTTGAGCTTTTCAATTTCTCTAATATCAGCTCTTTAAATTCTTGTAATTCGCTATCAGAATAACGTGTTTTCTCAGTTTTTTCCATCTATTTAATAATTTATCTTCAATGGTAATGGAACTATATATAATTGGTGTTAATCAATCATGATGTTTCCATATAGTTATATTTTGGCGATCAAAATCTCTAGTTCAACATCTTCTATAATTATTTTGTTTCCTGCAATTGCCGATTTCACTAAAATAATATCATCTGCCAGTATTTCGTTGCAAATGTAAGTTTTGTTTTGTACTACTGCATCTGAAATTAGGTCGTCCTGTTGTAAACTTACGGTAATCCGGTCTGTAACTTCAAAATTAAGTTCTTTACGCAGGTTTTGGATACGGTTGACCAATTCCCTAGATAGTCCCTCTTGCTTCAATGCCGTGGTAATGTTCACATCAAGTGCCACTGTTAAGTTACCCATATTGGTTACTTGCCAACCTGGAATATCCTCCGCTATAATTTCAACATCTGATAAAACAATCGAATAGTTCGTGTCAGGTATTGAATAGGAGCCCTCTTTTTCAAATTTGGCCAGGTCTTCTTGAGACAACTTATTGATCACTTCTGTGACTAATTTCATATCCTTTCCTACCTTGGCACCTAAAGCCTTAAAGTTAGGTTTTACCTTTTTCTTGATAAACCCAGCAGTGTCGGTAATATAGGAAATTTCTTTAATATTCGTTTCCGATAGGATTAAATCCTTAACCAACTCTACCTTGGCTTTAAAGTGGTCGTCTAAAATAGGAATAAGTACCTTGGCCAATGGCTGACGAACATTAATGCCCATTTTCTTACGTAAGGACAATACCATTGAAGAAATATTCTGCGCCAGTTCCATGCGTTCATTCAGTTCATTGTCCACTAATGTTTTGTCAACTTCGTTCCAAATGGTCAAGTGTACAGAGGCCGCACTCTCTTGGGTAGGTGTTGCTTCGCTCAGGTTTTTATATAGCCAATCTGCAAAGAATGGAGCCACTGGCGACATAATTTGGGCAATGCTTGTTAAGCAGGTATATAGTGTTTCGTAAGCAGCCTTTTTATCTTCGGTCATTTCGCCTTTCCAGAAACGGCGGCGAGACAAACGGATGTACCAATTACTCAAGTGCTCATCAACAAAAGTTTGAATGGCCCTAGCGGCCTTGGTAGGCTCATAGGCATTATAGCTTTCGTCAACTTCTGCAATTAAGGTCTGCAATAAAGATAAAATCCAACGATCCAGTTCACTACGTTGCGCAACAGGTGTTTGATTATTCAAGTCGATTTCAAATTTATCAATATTTGCATACAGTGCAAAGAAGGAATAGGTGTTGTATAAAGTGCCAAAAAACTTACGGCGAACTTCATCCAATCCTTCTATGTTGAATTTCAAATTATCCCAAGGCGATGCATTGCTGATCATGTACCAACGAGTGGCGTCTGCACTATAGGTATCAATTGTACTAAATGGATCTACGGCATTGCCTAAACGTTTAGACATTTTATTGCCGTTTTTATCCAATACCAATCCGTTTGATACTACATTTCTAAAGGCAATGCCAGGGTTGTTTACCCGCTCGTTAATGGCTTTGATTTCGTCGCTGCTTTCACTTAGCATCACCGCAATGGCATGCAAGGTAAAGAACCAGCCACGCGTTTGGTCAACACCTTCTGCAATAAAATCTGCAGGGTAGGCGTTCTCAAATTCTGCTGCGTTTTCGAATGGGAAATGCCATTGTGCATAAGGCATGGCGCCGCTATCAAACCAAACATCGATCAAGTCGGTTTCGCGGGTCATTTTTTGCCCTTTAGCAGAAACTAAGAACACATCGTCAACATAAGGACGGTGCATGTCTTTCAACTCAAAACCAGTAGGCATAAATCCAGCATCTATCGCTTTAGCAATTTCACCGTTCAGCTCCTCAATAGAGCCAATGCATTTTTCTTCCAAACCATCGGCGGTACGCCAAATTGGAAGTGGTGTGCCCCAGTAACGTGAACGCGATAAGTTCCAGTCAACAAGGTTTTCCAACCAGTTGCCAAAACGACCAGTTCCGGTTGCTTCTGGTTTCCAATTTATAGCTTTGTTCAATTCCACCATCTTTTCTTTAACGGCAGTAGTTTTAATGAACCAGCTATCCAATGGATAATATAAAACAGGCTTGTCTGTACGCCAGCAATGAGGATAGCTGTGTACATATTTCTCTACCTTAAAGGCTTTGTTTTCTTCTTTTAAACGGATCGCAATCTCTACATCAACCGATTTTTCTGGTGCTTGACCATCGGTATAGTATTCGTTTTTAACATATTTTCCGCCAAATTCGCCCAATGACGCTACAAACTTGCCTTGTAGATCTACCAAAGGAACCGGATTTCCTTTATCATCTAAAATTAATAATGGCGGCACTTCTGGTATGGCTTGCTTAGCGACACGAGCATCGTCGGCACCGAAAGTAGGAGCGGTATGAACAATACCTGTACCATCTTCGGTCGTTACAAAGTCACCGCTGATTACACGGAAAGCATTTTCAGCATTTTGGTAAGGTAAAGCTAATGGTAAAAGTTGTTCGTATTTAATGCCTACCAGGTCGCTGCCCACAAATTCGGTGAGTACCTGATAAGGAATCTTTTTGTCTTCAGATTTGTAAGTGGCAAAAGCTTCTTGATCTTCCGCTTGGAAAAATTTGCCGGCAAATTGTTTGCCTACCAAGGGCTTTGCTAAAATGACGTTGATAGGCTCGAAAGTATATTGGTTAAAAGTTTTTACCAATACATAGTCGATTTTTGGACCAACGGTTAAGGCAGTGTTGCTGGGTAAGGTCCAAGGTGTGGTGGTCCAAGCTAAGATGTTGACTTCGCCATAACCTTGTAAAAACGAAGGTAGCGTTTCTGCAATTGTTTTAAATTGAGCTACGATTGTGGTATCGCTTACATCGCGGTAAGTACCCGGTTGGTTTAATTCGTGGGAACTTAATCCAGTGCCTGCCGCTGGAGAATAAGGTTGTATGGTGTAGCCTTTGTACAATAAGCCTTTGTTGTAAAGCTGTTGTAAAATCCACCATAAAGTTTCAATGTATTCATTATGGTAGGTTACATAAGGGTTTTGTAAATCGACCCAATAGCCCATTTTTTCGGTAAGGTCATTCCACACGTCGGTATAGCGCATAACCTCCTCACGGCATGCGGCGTTGTATTCGTCAACCGAAATTTTCTTTCCGATATCTTCTTTTGTAATCCCTAATTTTTTCTCAACTGCAAGTTCAATGGGTAGACCGTGAGTATCCCAGCCGCCTTTTCGTTTAACCTGGTATCCTTTTAATGTTTTATAGCGACAGAAGATATCTTTAATAGCACGAGCCATTACGTGGTGAATGCCTGGCATGCCATTAGCTGATGGCGGTCCCTCGTAAAATGTAAATGGTTTGCCTTTGGAGCGGGTACTTATACTTTTTTCAAAGATATTCTCCGATTTCCAAAAATCTAATATTTCTTTACCAATTTTAGCTAGCTCTAACTGTTTAAATTCCCTATACATCAATCAAGTATCTCAAAAATTAAAGGTTGCAAAGTTAATGTTTTAGAATGAATTATAGTAGCTTTGATGGGAATTTGTTTTATGCATAAATTAGTTAAAAGAGGGCTTTTCTGTATGTTGGCGGCTGTTCTGTTCATGCCTCTTGCCTTTGTGCTTAAAAATAGCCACCCAAATGCCACCTTGGTCGTGCTGTTTTTGTGTATGTTGTTAGAACTAATTGGATTGATCTTTGTTATATTTAGTATAATAAAACGAAGAAAAATTTAATTGGTGAGGTATGATAAAAGATTTGAAGCTTAAAAAGGCCATTATAGTCATTGTTTTGGGCATTGTTGCCTTGATCGTTGCCAAGATAATGGAGGAATACAGGCTGGCAGGCCATAATATTGTGCTAGCCATCTCGGGAGTTTTATTGATTGTAGGTGCCTTGATATCTATATATCCCATACTCTTTGCAAAGAAGGTAGATAAAGATGGCAAAAAAGTGGAATTGCAACCTGTAGCAAAAGAAGCAATTACCGAGGAGACTGCTTCTTGATCATTGCCCAGTTTTCGCGGGTCATCTCAAACTTTATCTCTGCTTTGCCGTGTAGTCCATTTTCTATCCAGCCAATGGTACTGTAAAATTTTTCAGCCCTGGTTTGTGGTGAAGTTCCAAGCCAAACATAAGTTTTATTCTGTTCGAAATACCAGTTTAGCATGATGTCATGTAGTTTTTTTTCAATGCCCTTCTTTTCAAATGTGGGATGGATGAATAATGCCCAGATATTGTTTTCTTGTAAGTCTGCAATGGCAAACCCAACGATTTGATCCTCGCTTTCACATACCCAACCTTTTCCTCTTGTAAAGAGAAACACTTCGCAATCTTTGTCGGTTACAAGACGTGGGGCTGATAATGTATTTTCTTTAACCGCATTTCTTATGATTTGAATTTGCGGAATATCTTCAATCTTAGCTTCTCTGAACGTCATTTGTGTAGGATTTAACTTGGTAAGCTAAAAGTATATGATAGGGATTTCCATCCAAACCTAATAATTTTGCGAAAGCTGGTTCGGTTTTATATCCGTTTTTCTTCAATTCGATAATCTTTAAGCGGAAATCTTCGCCTTCGCTTTGTAGGATTTGATGTTCTATTAGCATATGGCGATAGGCATTTTGGCTTTCGGAAGGAATGTTTTGCCCGAAAACTTCAATTTCAAAATGATTTATCCTGAAGTTGCAAACCACTGTTTCTTGACCTTTTATTAAAGTTTCCCGAATCTGAAAACACTGTGCCTTACTAAATGAACTGTTTAACGTGTCCATGAACTGTTGCTTGTTTTCCCAATAGCAAACAATGTCCAAATCACTGTTCTCGATGTTAATATTAATGGGGAAGGTACCGGTTAATATGGGGTCGAATGGTTGTAATTTATCAATGACCTGGTGGTCATTGAGTGTTTGGTAAGCTTGTTGCTGACTCTGGGTTCCAGTTTTCAGGTATTCGATGTTTTCAAAATTGATCATGAAATTAATGGTCAAAGTCTATTTCATTCTTGGCTATTTCCTCGGCAGGAATGATCTTGCGTTTTTTGTTTTTATCGAGCCATAGCATTAAGGCTGGTAAGAGGGTAAGGTTAAATACCAAGGCTACGATTAGGGTAATGGACAATAGAAAGCCTAAAATTACGGTACCCCCAAAGGTTGAAGCGGTAAAAATTCCAAAACCAAAAAACAGAATAAGGGCAATATGGGTCATGCTCACGCCGGTTTCGGTAATGGTATCAGTAATTACCTTACTAACACTATAGTTGGTGAGGTTTAGTTCCTGTTGGTACCTGGTTAGGAAATAAATGGTCTGGTCTGAAGCTAATCCAAAAGCAATGGTGAAAATCAGGATAGTGGATGGCTTTAGCGGGATGTTCAGAAAACCCATCAGTCCTGCGGTAATGATGAGCGGGACCACATTAGGTAATAGGGAAATAAACATGATGCCCAGGCTTTTGAATTGAGCCAGGCGTAATAGCGAAATTAATATGATGGCCAATCCAATACTCTCGAACAAATGTTCCAATAGATAATCTGTGCCCTTGGCAAAAATAATGCTTGAGCCCGTTAATGTAACGTTAAATCTTTTAGGAGAAAGGATCGAATCGATCTTCGGTTTTAGCTCGTCCAATAATTGATCTAAACGTTTAGAGCCAATATCGGCCATCTGAAAGCTAATGCGGGCAGTTTGTTTGTCTTTGTCAACAAAGTTGGTTAACATATTGCCATTGCCTTTACCAGAATTGGCCGCGTAGATTAGAATGAAATTCTTCTCAATGTCAGTGGGTATCCGATAAAAGGCTGTATCGCCATTATAAAATACTTGAGAAGCATATTTCAGTCCTGTATTTAGGGAAATGGAACGGGAAAACTCTGGGTAGGCGCCAATCATTTTTTCCATCCTGTCAATTTTATTGAGGGTGGAAACGCTGAGAATGCCATTTTTACGTTTGGTGTCTACGCTGATTTCTAAAGGAAGGATACCCTCGAAGTTTTTTTCAAAAAACTTGAGGTCTGTTAAGATCTTGGAGCTTTTCGGAAGGTCATCTACCACATAACCGTTTACATTAATGCGGTAAACACCTATCAACGAAACGATGGAAAGCAGAATGGTAGAGATGTAAATAGTAGCGCTTTTTTGTTGTACAAGAACATCGGTTTTGGCTAATAAACGATCAAGGAAATTAGGTTGATGTGTAGTGTTAATTTTATTTTTTGGAACGGGTAGGTAGCTAAAAATGGCGGGGATTAGGCATAAGCTCATGAGCCAGGTAAACATTACATTTAGTGCGGCTACACTGCCAAACTGCATGAGCAGCTCGCTGCCCGTAAAATAAAGTACGCCAAAGCCTATGGCGGCAGTAATGTTTGCAATTAAGGTGGTTACCGAAATTCTTTCTATGGTTATTTTCCAAGCTTTTTGCTTTTCGCCATGCTTTTTAAGTTCATTGTGGTATTTGTTCAGCAACAAAATGCTGTTGGGAATGCCAATGATAACAATTAATGGAGGAATTAAACCGGTTAATATGGTGATTTCATAACCAAATAAAACCAAGGTGCCTACGCTCCAAACTACTCCCATAATCACCACCAAAATAGGAAAGAACACTGCTGAAAAACTCCTGAAGAAGATAACTAAGATTAGTGCAGAAACTAAAATAGATAGGCCAAGGAAAAGGATGAATTCATTTGAGATCAATTTGCTGGTTGCTGTTCTAATGTAAGGTAGTCCTGATAGGTGTACTTCAATATTTTCGCTCTTGCCAAAAGCTTGAGCCTTTGCTTCGATCTCTTTAAGTATGGGATTTCTGGCAGCCGAATTAAGGATTTTTTGGTCGAAGGTGATGGCCATTAAAGTGGCATTGGTTTTCTTGTTGAGTAACAATCCGTCGTAAAAGGGCAGCAGGTCAATTTTGTTCTTCAGGGAATCCATGGCGGCATCCGATCCTATTGTTGCGCCAGGTAGGGATTTTACCGTAAATTTTTGATTAACGGTGTCTTTTTGTAGCTCAAATAGTTTTCCTATGGATAGTGCGCCCTTTACCCCATTCAACTTTTGTAGTTCATTAGACAATTGAGCCCATTTGTTATAGGTCTCTTTCTGGAATATTTTATCACTTTTTACACCTATTACCACAATGCTGCCATCTTCACCAAACTTCTGTTTAAAAGCATTGTATTTAACGAAAACAGAGTCCGTGAGAGGTAGTATCTTACTGCCCGCATAGGAAAGCTTAATGTTTTTGGCCTGCGATCCCATGAATAGGGTTATGGCAATAAAGAATAGGATAAGAAGAGTACGGTTTTTTAATATTGCATTAGAAAGTTTTGCCCACATAAGAATCCTTAAAAAAAAGTAAAGAAAGTATAAAATTGATGGAATACAAAATGAAATATGTTATTGAATGTTAATTACGCTTTTATATGCAACGGGGACGAATCTTTTGTTCCCGTAAATTTAATGTATTTTAGAAGGCAGAAGACTTTGGTTATGCATCGGTTTTTTAGAAGTTTTGGATTTGCCTTTAACGGCTTAAGGCATGCCGTCAAAACACAACTTAATTTTAGGTTGCACTTGTTGTCGGCTGCTGCTGTAGTTGCTTTAGGTGTTTATACTGGTCTTTCTAGCCTAGAATGGGTTTGTATTTCGTTATGCATTGGTTTGGTAATGGTTTTGGAATTGCTGAATACGGCACTGGAAATTATGGTAGATCTGGTTTCGCCAGATTATCATCCTAAGGCAGGATTGATAAAAGATATCGCGGCAGCGGCAGTTTTAATGGCTGCAATTGTGGCATTGGTAGTGGCATTGTTTATTTTTGTACCAAAATTCTGCAGCTAGATGTTACATAAAACCAGGGGAATTGTATTGAGGACTACTTTATATAGCGAAAGCAGTGTAGTTGCCCAAGTCTTCACGGAGAAGTTTGGTATTCAGTCTTATTTGATCAATGGCGTTAAAAAAGCAAAGGCGAAAATTCCGATGAATGTATTACAGCCCTTGCACCTGCTGGATATGGTAGTTTATCATAAGGTCAATACACAAATGCAGCGGGTGGTGGAAGCTCGGCCTTCGCCAGTCTTTAACAGCATCCCTTACCACCTGATCAAAAATACAATTATTCAGTTTTTGAACGAAGTTCTTTATAAGAGTATCAGGCAGCAGCATACAGACGAAAATCTTTTTGCTTTTCTATTTAGTGCGGTGAGCTGGTTTGATGAAACAGAGGATGCCAATGTGAACTATCATTTGGCATTTTTAATGAAACTTTCCAGGTTCTTGGGATTTGCACCGCAGGTGCAGTTGAGAAACGATCAGAAATATTTTGACCTACAGGAAGGAAATTTTACATCTGTGACCCCTATTCACCCTTATTTTATTGCCGATGTAGAAGCAAATACCTTGATTGAGCTTTTAGATGCCCCTTTTGAAAAAATAAATGAAATAAATTTAGATAACAGGTATAGGCGATTTTTGTTAGATAAAATATTGGTTTACTTCAGGTTGCATACTGCTTCTTTTGGTCAGATTAAATCACATCAAATACTGGAGGAAATACTTTCTTAAATTTTTTCACTTTTTTTTTGGAAAGATAATTTAACACTCTATATTTGCAATCCCAAAACGAGACAACGGATGGTTGAAAAGTAAAGGGAAATATTAAATTGAAATATTGGAAAATTAGCTCAGCTGGTTCAGAGCACCTCGTTTACACCGAGGGGGTCGGGGGTTCGAATCCCTCATTTTCCACTAAATCCCTGTTAGTTATTCTAGCAGGGATTTTTTGTTTTCAATCTTATTTCTGTGTTTTTACG
This sequence comes from Pedobacter sp. ASV28, assembly GCF_016428855.1. Taxonomy (GTDB): domain Bacteria; phylum Bacteroidota; class Bacteroidia; order Sphingobacteriales; family Sphingobacteriaceae; genus Pedobacter. Next base: position 34,495 of record NZ_JAELTN010000013.1, on the reverse strand, counting down.
GTTTCACAGTAGGTTTAATGAAATGCGCATTTACTTTTCTTTCCATCCCCAAGGTGCCGAAGGGGGGTATTGAGATCGAATTTTACGGTGAATAAACGATCTGTACTTATTCGACGTAAGTTGTAGGTGAAAAAATCTTTATCAATGGTGATCCACCAAACATTTCCGGCAGCGCTAGGCAGAAGATCAACGGTCTCTGGGGCTGCGGGAAATATTTGCAGGCCAATCTCCCCAGTGTTGGTTGTCCATGCGCCATACTGTGTAATCTTATCTGCTGATCCGTCTTTGTGCCTATGATCGTGCTTTAATAGTATGCTGTCGTTTTGTAGTTTCAGTACCCATATTCTAAACTTGTCTTCGCCTATAAAAAAGGGAATTTTGATAAGCATCTGTCATGTCCTAGGTAACTTGTCCTGTATATGCTTTTCCATAATGTAGCTGAAGTAGTTTCCAGAATTGCTGAACACCCGATTCTTGTTGTGCATGGCCGACAAGGCTAAAGAAAAGAAATATTGCAAATAAGAGGTTTTTCATATTTTATCTGCTAATCTGCTTTGCTAAAGATATTGTTTAATCCATGTATATTTGAAATTATATGAATAGGTATGGATCGTGCTGTTCTATAATATTGGTAAAAACGTCAATATAAAGTGTCGAAAATTCAATTATGCTTTTACTTTTCTTGTAGTGCTGATGTTAGGTAAAAATGCAGTAATTAATCCTATTAATGGAAGGTAAGCACAAACGGAAAACATGTAGCTGATACTGGTTTTGTCTGCTAAATTGCCTATAAGTGCCGAACCTATGCCGCCCATGCCAAATGCAAAACCAAAGAACAGGCCTGCCACCAATCCAACTTTTCCTGGAATTAGCTCTTGTGCGTAGACCAAGATGGCAGAAAAGGCAGAGGCTAAGATCATTCCAATGGGGACAATGAGTATCCCTGTCCAAAAAAGATTGGCATGTGGTAATAGTAGGGCAAATGGAGCGGCCCCAAGTATCGATACCCAGATTACATATTTTCGTCCTATTCTATCGCCTATAGGGCCTCCAAGTAAAGTTCCTGCCGCTACAGAGAACAAAAAAACAAATAGATAGATCTGGGAAGTTTGTATAGGTACATGGAATTTTTCGATGAGGTAGAAAGTAAAGTAGCTGGTTAGGCTGGCCATGTAAAAATACTTGGAAAAGATCAATATTAATAAGATGGCTATGGCCATGATAATCTTTGATTTGGGTAGGTGGTGTGCGGGATCTGTTAAATGTGTGTCTTTGGACGATTGACGGGACAAAACATAGTTTTTGTACCATCGGCCAACATAGCTCAATACCATAATGGCAATGAATGCTATTGCCGAAAACCAGATGACGCTGAATTGTCCTTTCGGAACAATGATCCATGCGGCCAGTAGTGGACCTATGGAGCTACCTGCGTTGCCGCCCAATTGGAAAACAGATTGTGCCAGTCCTCTTTTTCCGCCAGATGCGGCATGTGCCATTCTTGAGGCTTCGGGATGAAAGATGGAGGAGCCGGTGCCCACCAATGCTACGGAAAGCAAGATGAAGCCAAAGCTGTTAGAAAGCGAAAGCGTAATGAGTCCAATCAAAGTAAAACCCATTCCAATGGCCAGGGAATAAGGTTGTGGCTTTTTATCTGTATAAAGACCTACGAAGGGCTGAAACAAGGAAGCTGCCATTTGAAAAGTGAGGGTAATCAGCCCAATTTGTGAGAAACTAAGTTGATAGGATTTTTTCACTACTGGATAGATGGCCGGAATTAAAGATTGTATGGTGTCATTTAGTAAATGTGAAAAGCTTAGGGCAAATAAAATAGGGAAAACAGTTTGACTGGCTTTGTTGTCTATAGTAGGGGAAGTGTTCATTAAAAAAAATTAAGATAGGTAAAGTTAGTTTTTTAAGTGTTGAATTTTAGCTAAATAATGTCTTAAATAAAAGATTTTGTAAAAAATGGAATTACTATTTGAAAAGTAAATATTAAATGATAATTTTGTTATGCAAGCATAATAAATTAATGAAACAGAAGGAGACAGTAGATTATTTCTTGAAAATCGTTTGGCAAAATGTATCCAATACTTATAACCAAATTGCTTCTGGGTTTGGTATTACCCAGGCTATAGGGTATGTATTGATCAATATAGAGGCTGAGGGTACTGCGGTTTCTGCATTGGCGGCATTATTGGGTGTGAAAGCAACCAGTTTGTCGCGTATGTTGAGCAATATGGAGGAACTTGGCCTTATCTATAGAGAAACTTCTACTGGAGACAAGCGCTCTGTTAAGGTGTTTTTAACGCCTTTTGGTATCGAAAAAAGAAAGCTTGCCCGGAATGTGGTAGTTTCTTTTAATGAGTACTTAAACGAAAAGCTTAGTGTAAAAGAAAAAGAACAACTCATTTCTGCCTTGGAAAAAGTTAACCAGTTAACATTGGCTTATTCGCCTACAAAAAAAATATGATGAACAGAAGAATAAATAAAGTAGCGGTTTTGGGCTCTGGCATTATGGGTTCTCGTATTGCCTGTCATTTTGCAAATATAGGGGTGGAGGTATTGTTATTGGATATTGCCCCTAAAGAATTAAATGCAGATGAACAAGCCAAGGGACTAACCTTGGAACATCCTGCTGTAAAGAATAGGATTGTAAATGCGGCTTTGCAAACGGCTGTCAAGACTAATCCTTCGCCAATTTATTCGCAAAAGGTGCTTCGTAAAGTTACTACTGGCAATTTTACCGACGATATGCCAAAAATTGCTAATTACGATTGGGTTATAGAGGTGGTAGTGGAAAACTTGGATATCAAGAAACAGGTTTTCGATCAGGTAGAAAAATTCCGTAAGCCTGGTACGCTGATTACCTCAAATACTTCTGGTATTCCCATTCATCTAATGACTCAAGGTAGAAGTGAAGAGTTTAGGGCACATTTTTGTGGAACACACTTTTTTAATCCACCTCGCTATTTAAGGCTTTTGGAAATTATTCCAACCGCTGATACCAAGCGGGAAGTGATTGATTTTCTAATGCATTATGGGGATAAATTTCTGGGAAAAACAACGGTTTTATGTAAAGATACACCCGCATTTATAGCCAATCGTGTAGGGGTGTATTCAATTATGGCCTTGTTGCATTCGGTAGAGAAGCTGGATCTTACGGTAGAAGAGATAGACAAGTTTACCGGGCCTGCATTGGGCAGGCCAAAATCGGCAACGTTCCGTACTTCTGATGTAGTGGGTTTGGATACCATGATCAAGGTAGCCAAAGGTTTATATGATAACTGTCCGGATGATAAAGCACATGATTTGTTCAAGCTGCCTGTCTATGTAGAGAAAATGGCAGAGAACAATTGGCTGGGAGATAAGACAAAGCAAGGTTTTTATAAGAAAATAAAAAATGCTGAAGGGAAGAGCGAAATCTTGGCTTTAGACCTTAAGACATTGGAATATAAACCACAGCAAAAGGTGAAATCGGCTACCTTGGAAATGACCAAAAACATAGATAAGGTAGCAGATCGGATGAAAGTTTTTGCCGCAGGTAAAGACAAGGCTGGAGAATTGTTCCGCACTTCATTCTTTGGCCTTTTCGAATATGTATCTGATCGTATTCCGGAAATTTCTGATGAACTGTATCGCATTGATGATGCCATGAGGGCTGGGTTTGGATGGGATTTAGGACCTTTTGAAGTTTGGGATGCCGTTGGTATTGAAGAGGCGATAGCCGGAATGAAGAAATATGGCAATGAACCTGCAGCTTGGGTAAACGAAATGTTGGCAGCTGGACATACCTCTTTCTATAAGGTAGAAGACGGGGTAAAGAAATATTACGATATTCCATCAAAAAGCTACAAGGCTATTCCGGGTACGGCAGATTTTATCATCCTAGAAAATTTAAAAGAGAATAATAAGGTACTCTATAAAAATGCGGGCGCTTCCATTATCGATTTGGGAGATGGTATTTTGAATGTAGAGTTCCATTCTAAAATGAATACGATTGGAGGAGATACCCTAACTGCTATCAATAAAGCTATTGATATGGCAGAAAAGGATTATAGGGGAGTGGTGATTGGGAATGATGGTGCTAATTTCTCGGCTGGTGCAAATGTAGGAATGATTTTCATGATGGCCGTAGAACAAGAATGGGAGGAGCTTAACATGGCCATAAAAATGTTCCAGAATACCTCAATGCGTATCCGTTACTCTTCTATTCCAGTAGTAGTAGCACCGCATAACCTAACCCTGGGAGGAGGATGTGAGTTTAGTTTACACGCCGACTTTGTACAGTTAAGTGCCGAAACCTACATGGGATTAGTAGAGTTCGGGGTAGGTGTAATTCCTGGTGGCGGTGGAACGAAAGAATTTGCCTTAAGGGCCTCTGATGAATTTTCTGATGATCAGATCGTGCAAAATACATTAAAAAACCGCTTTTTGACCATTGGTATGGCCAAGGTGTCTACTTCTGCAGTTGAAGCTTATGAGTTAGGCTACTTGCAAGAGGATAAGTATGCCATCAGTATGAACAGGAGCCGTTTAATTGCCGATGCCAAGGCAAAGGCAATTGAACTGGCAGATGCGGGCTATACCAAACCTGTTCAGCGCAAAGATATTAAGGTGTTAGGTAGACAGGGATTGGGTATTGTATATGCCGGGGCCAATACCATGTACTCGGGCAATTATATTTCAGAGCATGATAAGAAAATTTCTGAAAAATTAGGTTGGGTAATGTGCGGCGGCGATTTATCCTCTCCAACAGAAGTAACAGAACAGTACCTATTGGATTTAGAGCGAGAAGCCTTTTTGTCGCTTTGTGGAGAACGAAAAACCTTAGAGCGTATACAGAGTATCGTCACCAAAGGGAAGCCGTTGAGAAATTAAGGTAGAGTAAGGAACAAAGATTTTTATGCACAATTTTAGGCAACTGCAAATTTGGAAAGAGGGAATGGAAATGGCCAAACAGGTTTATCTGCTTTTGGCTAAGTTTCCATCTTCAGAAAAATTTGGCATGATATCACAAATTTCTAGATGTGCAGTTTCTGTTCCTTCAAATATTGCTGAGGGTTATAAAGAATTTGCACATTTTCTATCGATTGCTTTAGGGTCCTTATTTGAACTGGAAACTCAACTTTTGCTCGCAATTGAACTAGAAATTATTAGTAAAAATGAAATAGAGCCGATTATCGAAAGCGTTATTCAGCTGGAGAAGAAAATATCGGCTTTTAAAAAGACATTAAAATAAAATTTATTGGCTAAGGTGTTTGGTCTTTATTCCTTGCTCCTTAATCTTTAATCCAAAATAACATGGAAGCATACATAATAGCAGGACTTAGAACGGCAGTTGGAAAAGCACCAAGAGGGGTTTTTCGTTTCATGAGGGCCGATGATTTGGCAGCCGATGTAATTAAACAATTGGTGGCTTCAGTGCCTAATCTGGATAGGGAGCAAATTGATGATGTGATTGTGGGGAATGCCACACCAGAGGCAGAACAAGGCTTAAATATTGGTCGCATGATCAGTTTAATGGGATTGGATACAGACAAGGTACCTGGTGTTACCGTGAATAGATATTGTGCTTCGGGCTTGGAGACGATTGCGACCGCTGTAGCCAAAATTAAATCGGGTATGGCCGATTGTATTATTGCAGGGGGGGTGGAAGTGATGTCGGGAATGCCGTTTGGAGGCTGGAAATTGGTGCCAAACCCAGAGGTAGCTAAAACCAATCCAGACTGGTATTGGGGAATGGGATTAACCGCAGAGGCCGTTGCAAAAGAGTATAAGGTAAGTAGGGAAGATCAGGATGAGTTTGCCTACCATTCGCATCTGAAAGCTATAGAAGCGATAAAGAATGGCCATTTAAAAGATGGTCTTTTGCCCATCACCGTTAATGAAATCTACTTGGACGATCAGTTGAAGAAAAAGACACGTTCCTATGTGGTTGATACCGACGAAGGCCCACGTGCCGATACTACCATCGAAAAATTGGCCAAATTAAAACCAGTCTTTGCAGCTAATGGTTGCATTACTGCTGGTAATTCTTCACAGACTTCAGATGGAGCAGCCTTTGTTCTGGTGGTGTCTGAAAAGAAAATGAAGGAGCTGGGCGCAGCACCTATTGCCCGTTTGGTAAGTTATGGTATAGCGGGTGTGCCCCCCAGAATTATGGGGATTGGTCCAATCGAAGCTATTCCAAAAGCGTTAAAAATGGCCAATATGAAACAGGAAGAAATTGGGCTGATTGAACTGAATGAGGCTTTTGCTTCGCAATCATTAGCTGTTATTAGAACTTTGGGATTAGATGCGAGCAAGATTAATGTGAATGGAGGTGCTATTGCCCTTGGGCATCCACTGGGATGTACGGGAGCCAAGCTTTCGGTTCAGTTATTCAATGAAGCTAAGCGTCGTAACGAAAAGTATGGCATGGTTACCATGTGCGTAGGGACTGGGCAAGGTGCAGCAGGGATTTTTGAAATCTTCTAAGATAAAGGAGCAGGGAACAAGGAATAAAGATTTCATGTGAAAAGAAAGAAATCGTCATGGTGAGTGATAGGCCAAGACGATAAAATAAGAAATAAAAAAATAATTTGTTGGTTAAGGCGCTTGGTTTTTATTCCTTGTTCCTTAATCCTTAATCTAAAATACAATGAGCAAGACAATTAAAGGAGGAGAGTTCCTGATTAAGGAGACTTCCTATCATGATGTATTTATTCCAGAAGAATTTGATGAAGAGCAGCAAATGATTGCGCAGACCTGTCGTGATTTTTTAGCAGCAGAAGTTTATCCTAACCTGGAGAAATTGGATAGCCATGTAGATCCAGAGCTAATGCCAACGTTATTGACAAAGGCAGGTGAACTGGGTATACTTGGGGTTTCGGTACCGGAAGAGTATGGCGGTTTCGGAAAGAATTTTAATACTTCTATGTTGGTGGCCGATGTGGTTGGCGCAGGACATTCGTTTGCAGTTGCCCTATCAGCGCATACTGGAATTGGTACGTTGCCGATTTTATATTATGGAAATGAAGCACAAAAGGCAAAGTATATCCCTAAGTTGGGTACAGGAGAGTGGAAAGCGGCCTATTGCTTAACGGAGCCAAATTCAGGATCAGATGCCAATTCTGGTAAGACAAAGGCGAAACTGAGCGATGATGGTAAACACTATATCATCAATGGACAGAAAATGTGGATTACCAATGGTGGTTTTGCAGATATTTTTATTGTCTTTGCTAAAATTGACGATGATGAAAATCTAACGGCCTTTATTGTAGAACGTGATTTTGGTGGCATAACCATGAACCCTGAAGAGCATAAGATGGGTATAAAGGGGTCATCTACACGGCAGATTTTCTTTAATGACTGTGCAGTTCCGGTTGAGAACATGTTAAGCGACCGTCAGAATGGATTTAAAATTGCGGTAAATATCCTGAACATTGGGCGCATCAAGTTGTCTGCTGCAGCCATTGGAGCTTCTAAAGCTACCATCAGCACGGCGGTAAATTATGCCAATGAACGCCTTCAGTTTGGTCGCCAAATTTCCAAATACGGGGCTATTCGTTTTAAATTGGCCGAGATGGCCGCAAAAGTTTATGCTGTAGATGCGGCAAACTATCGGGCTGGACAAAATATCGATGATACTTATGATGCCTTGATTGCCGAAGGCATGGATCCGGCAAAAGCTAAATTGAAGTCGGTTGAGCAATTTGCGGTAGAATGTGCTATTTTAAAGGTTTGGGGCTCGGAAGCATTAGATTACGTGGTGGATGAAGGCGTTCAGATTTATGGCGGTATGGGCTTTAGTGCCGATGCCCCTATGGATAGGGCCTATCGTGATGCCCGTATCAATAGGATCTTTGAAGGGACTAATGAAATCAATAGGTTGTTAACCGTGGACATGATGCTGAAACGTGCTATGAAAGGTGAATTAGACTTAATGACGCCTGCTACGGCAGTGGCGGCAGAGCTCATGTCTATTCCCGATTTTGGAGAAGAGGATCAGTCGCTATTTTCTTCGGAAAAGAAACTGCTTCAAAATTTAAAGAAAGCAACTTTGATGGTGGCCGGTGCAGCAGTTCAAAAACTGATGATGAGTCTGAGCAAGGAACAGGAAATTTTGATGAACATAGCCGATATGGCCAGTTATGTTTATGTAGCGGAATCAGCTATGTTGAGAACAGAGAAGTTGGTAAGTCTAAGAGGAGAAGAAGCCTGCAAAGGCCAGTTGGATTTGATGCGTATTTATTTTGTAGAAGCGGTAGATTGTGTAGCTAAGGCAGGTAAAGAAGCGCTTTGGGCTTTTGGAGAGGGAGATGAATTACGTATGATGTTGGTAGGTTTACGCAGGTTTACCAAAATGGAGCCATTTAATGTGAAACAAGCCCGCCAAAATGTGGCCGTACAGGTCATTGAGGCCAATAAATATCCTTACTAAAAGGAAAAGTACTATATCATTAGCAAGAGGATGTCCAAAAAGTAATTTTCGGACATCCTCTTTTGCATATTGTACTAATTGAAATACGTTTGAAGATAGGTATTTAATGCATTGGCAATTTTGCCCGCATAGGTTGGCCTGGTGCTATCGGTTAGTCTTACCCCTTGATTGAACTCGATCTGGATTCCGGAAATCGTTCCATCAAATTTTGAACCGTGACGGGATGTATTGTATCCCCCATTGAAATAGTTCCCATCTGTAAAAATAGTGGCATCACCAGGCATGGGATAAGTTGAGCTGGGGGTCACCATATAGCCCAGCTGGGTGTTAAGTAAAGTGCCAAGGGCATTGGTACCCTTGATCAAGCTGGTGTGGGTAACGCCAGGTACTACCATTGCTTTGATGCTTGAGGAACTGGTTAGGCTTCCTAAAGAACTGGTATAAGTGGTGAGTTGCGTTTTGGTAAGTAAATAACCAACTTCGGTTCTCTCTGGAGTATGGGCTTGGCCATGAACATCTATAAAAAGTCCCGAAGGATGATTGGCATTGATGGTGGCCTTTGCTGCATCGATGTATTCGTGAAATTTGTCCCAAGCTGGACCAGCGTAAATACCTCCTTGTGTAGCTACCTCACGTCGTCGGTTGGCATCTAGTTTGGAGCGATGAAGATGATTGATGATCAAGTGTGGCCTTTTACCGGTTTTAATGCGTATGGAGTCTGCTATTGAAATGGCTAATTCTCTTGTTTTACTATCGGCAATGTCAGAAAAGCTCGTGTCTGTACTATATTGATCGTAGGGGAGTGTTCCATAATCATAGGTATCTGTCCTTGTTTTCATGAATGAGGGTTGTGTCAATCCACCGTGGGGTGCTGCGATGATCAGTCTAGAAGATTCGTCTCCGGCAATATACTCAATAGCAAGGAAGCTAGAAGCGTCTTTGGTTACATAGTATTTGTAGCTGGTGCCGGGAATGTAGGTAGTGGTTGTGCTGAGGCCCGCCATGGTACCGTTTGCCTTTAACGAATTTGCGGCAGTAGCATTTGACGGATCAGAAACTTCCTGTTTAGCACATGAGTAGAGCGTAATGGCCAAAACGGACATCACGGCTAACATTTTTAAATTTCTTTTCATTGTTTTTAAGTTTTAGTTCTTATATAAGACTGATTGAAAGTTTGATAAGACCAGAAAAGATGTTAAAAAATGGAGGCTGTCCATGATCTTAAGTGTAAATTGAGGCATAGGAAGGAAGTGGCAAATACTATTTCCCCATTGTTCAATTGTATATACCTAATTTTTCGAGTCTTTTTAATATTGCATTCTAATGTGTTAAAATTGGTTAAAAATTGTAGCATCGGGTTTAAAAGCTTATTTTTGCTTGATGAAGTTAAAAGCTGGGTTTTTATTATGGAGCTGTGCCATGGTTTTTTTGGTAAGCTCTTGTAATAAAGATAAGTATGATGTAGAAAAACAGGCGGCAAAAGACGATTTGCTCATCACTGAATTTATCACACAAAATAAGATTATTGCTACAAAGCACAGTTCTGGCCTCTATTATCAAATTCTTACCGAAGGAACTGGAAGTACGGTTACCGCCGCTTCAACAGTGAGCGTGAATTATGAAGGTAAGCTTTTGGATGGTAGTATTTTTGATAAATCAAAGGCTGCTGTTACTTTTCCCTTAACTGGAGTTATCCAGGGTTGGACTATTGGTGTACCTTTGGTAAAAGTAGGCGGGCGTATTAGATTGATCATACCTTCTACTTTGGCTTATGGCAACGCTTCACCAGGAGCTGGCATTCCTAAAAATGCTGTTTTAGATTTTACTATAGATTTACTCAATGCTCAATAACATTTTAATGCGTAAAACAACCTTATATCTTGCGACATTTTTTGGTGTCCTAATCTTATTTAGCTCTTGCAAAAAAGAGTACGAAAGTATTGAAAGTATAGATGAGGCCAAGATCAAAGCCTATATCGCCCAAAATAATCTCGATGGCATCATGAAGAGGGATGATTCTGGGTTCTATTACCAAATTGTAAGTGAAGGAACAGGCGATCTATTGAAAAATACGGATTCAGTATTGTATGACTTCGATATCAAATCGTTATCAGGTACAGTTTACCAAGCTATTAATACCAATACCAATAATGCTACTTATGTAGGCTATGTAACCAGTCCTGCTGCTTTTAGACCGGTAATGCTTAAAGTAAAACGTGGTGCTAAGGTTAAGGTTATCTTGCCATCTTATTTAGCTTTTGGAAAGAATGGAAATGGCAATATTCCCTCTAATGAGGTTATATTGTCTGATTTGAATATTTATACTGAAAAGTCACAACAACAATTGGATGATAACAGGATACAAGCTTTTTTAACGGCCAAAGGAATAACGGCTACTAAGCACCCTTCAGGGGTTTATTACCAGGTGATTACCCCAGGTACAGGTACCGATGTAATAGATCAACATTCTACGGTAGTTTATAAATATACAGGTAGAACATTAGATGGAACTCAATTTGACAGTAATGATTCCTTCTCTACAACACTTTTAAGTGTAATACCAGGTTGGGAAAAGGTGCTACCATTGTTTACCGCTGGAGCGAAAGTCAGACTTTTTATTCCTTCTAATTTAGGCTATGGCGTTTTGGGAAGTGGTTCTATACCTCCAAATGCAGTTCTAGACTTTACCATAGAGATAACGAGCGTTACGAACTAAAAGAAATAAGATGAGAGCCAGCAGTTTAGCTGGCTTTTTCATTTAATGCAGTTTTGTAGACCTTAAGCGCCCTTTCCCTTGCAAAATTATGATCTACAATGGGCATTGGTGCTATCGCTAATTGATATTGAGGCGCCCATTTGAATACGTATTCCATTTTAGGATCAAATTTCTTTAGCTGTAACTCGGGATTAAAAACCCTAAAATACGGGGCGGCATCATTGCCCGAGCCACAAGCCCATTGCCAACCACCTACATTACTTGCTTGTTCATAGTCTAGTAGCTTGTCTGCAAAATAGGCTTCGCCCCAACGCCAATCAATTAAAAGATGTTTACATAGAAAACTGGCTACTACCATGCGTACGCGATTATGCATGAAGCCTGTTTTGTTCAGTTGCCTCATGCCTGCATCAACGAGGGGATAGCCAGTTTCACCTTCACACCAGGACTTAAATTCTTTTTCATTATTTCGCCATTGGATCTTGTCGTAATCAGGTTTGAAGGCTTGGGTTACGGTGTGGGGAAAATGCCATAAGATCATCATGTAAAATTCTCTCCAAACCAGTTCTGAAAGCCATTTCTCTACATTTTTTTCGAGGGCAATGGCCACAACCTCACGTATGCTTACCGTTCCGAATCTGAGGTGTAGGCCCAAATGTGTCGTAGCATCTTTAGCAGGGTAATCCCTTAGCTCATCATAGTGGTCAATTTTCTCTTGGTAGTTAATTGCCGGAAATATAGCTTCATTTGGCATAAAACCAAAATCTTGTAGCTCTGGGAAAGCAAAAGGCATTGTTTGATATAGATGCCCAAAATAGGTTTGAGTTGGGTAGGCTTTTACATAAAACGAATTCAGCTTTTTAAGCCATTGCTTGTAATAGGGGGTAAAAACACTATAGGGCTTCCCATCGGCTTTTGTTAGTTCGTCTTTTTCAAAAATCACTTGGTCCTTATAGGTATGGAAAGAAATGCCATGCTGTCCAAGCAGCTCGGCAATGGCTTCATCTCTTTGTTGGGCGTACGGCTCATAATCATGATTGGTATATACCGCTTTAACCTCAAAATCTTTTAAGATTTCTAGCCATGCATTTTTTGGTGTGGCAAATTTGATAAAAAGGGAGGAGCCTAAATCGACTAGCTCTTTATTTAATTTATCCAAAACTTGATAAATGAAAGAGACCCTGGCATCTGTTTTAGCATTTAATTTCTCCAGAATATTTTTGTCAAAAATAAAAACAACCAATACAGGTATGCCACTTTTTAGGGCATGATAGAGTGCTGCATGGTCATTTAGCCTTAAGTCTCTACGTAACCAGCAAACACTAATTTTTGGTCTCATGCTTTTTATATGTCTTATAATAGATGAATTGAATTCTCAATCGTCTATCGTTTTAATTACGATAGATGGCGCTTAAGGCTTCTTCTAGGTTAAGGTATTTAAATGAATAGCCTGTATCCAATATTTTTTGTGCTGAAGCATTTGTGCTCATCAAAGGTAGGATATACTGCTCTCCTAAAAGAATTTTTAACACAGATTTAGGTACTGAAAATGGCCAAACAGGTCGGTGCAATACTTTAGCTAAGGTTTGGGTTAAGGTTTTGTTGGTTACAATAGAGGGGGCTACAGCATGATAAGCACCTGCCATTTCCGTATCTTCAACAGCTTTCCTGAAAATGCCGGCAATGTCATCAAGATGTATCCATGGTATCCATTGCTTGCCTGAACCCAAAGGAGCGCCTACAAAATATTTGATGGGCTTTTCTATAGCCGCTAATGCGCCTCCTTCCTTACTTAAGACAATACCTATCCTTATTTTAACTACCCTTATGCCGAGGGTTAGGCCCTTATCTGCAGCATTTTCCCATTTAATGCAGCAATCTGCTAAAAAACCTTGGCCGGGCGCACTCTCTTCCTCTAGGATTTCGTCTCCTCTATCTCCGTAAAGGCCAACAGCTGATGCAGAAATATAGGTTCGTACCTTGGCATTGGTTTCGGCAACGGCCTTATAAAGCAGTTCAGCAGATTTTATCCTGCTGTCTATAATTTTTTGTTTACGTTCTGCTGTCCATTTCTCGTCGGCAATGCCTTCTCCGGTAAGATTAATTATGGTGTCGATATGTTCAAGGGCATTCTGGTCTATGGTTTGTCGATCAATATCCCAAAGAAAGACCTTAACATGTTGAATGTGTACAGGTCGGCGGGATAAGATAGCGACCTGATGGCCATGACTCTTTAGCTCTGCTATCAATCTATTTCCAACTAAGCCAGTTGCGCCTGCAATGAGAATATTTTTTGTCATATTAACTAAACCCTAAATTAGGAATTTGGTTTGTAATGACCGCTTCATTAAATTTTTTAGTTTTTAATCAATAATTGAAGCCTTATTTTTTAGCGTGGCTTTTGAAAAAATTGACAATAGGTTCGTTTGCGTTTTTGGGGTATTGATGCCCGCCTGAATGGATGAAAATAATGACATCATTACCGTCTTTTCCTTTGTATAATGTCATATTGCTATCTAACTTTAGGCCTTCCTGACTACAGCCATTCATTTTTAAGACCGCATTGTAGGTAAGCTTCTGTAGCCATGGTTTTACCAGTGGATCGGTTTCTCCCATTAAATGAAATGCCGGTTTTGGTTTCATTTTATTGACGAGTTTCATAGCCGCGGTGGCTGTAGGAGCAAATGCTGCAAATTCGTCACCTCTGGTGGCCCAAAGTAGGTAGGTAAACCCACCTCCATTAGAATGACCGGTAACATATATCCTGCTGTTATCGATTTTGTAATCGGCTCGCAAAGTTTTTAGCATTGCGTCAAAAAAAAGCAAATCTCTGTTGTTGTTGCTTTGATCAGTCATCACCCATCCAGCTTTGTTACCTTCGGGATCGGTGAGTATACCAGGCGTGTTCAATCCCTGCGGACAAATGAAAATGGCTTCGGGCCAAATTTTATCAAAGCTCCTGGTCTTAAACATGTTTTCCATAGTACCACCGTGTCCATGATAGGCGAATATAATAGGTGTTGCTTTTGTCTTTGCCGATGAAGGAATATATACCAAAGCCTTTCGGATATCCCCATTAATAGACCACTCCATTGTTTTTGGGGCAACATTCTGACCAAAAGCTTGATGAAAAAAAAGAATAACAAGTATCAATAATTTGAATTTCATAAAATGAGATTTAGTCTATATGTTCTAATAGATTGGAAAAATAGACTAAAGTTTAAAGAAGTATAAATAAATGACAACATATAGTACTTCCCCAAAATGTGAAAGCTTCAATTAAACAATAAAGTGTTAAAAAGCGTTACATTTATAAGCACAAATAAATATGGATAGAGTTTTAGTAACGCGTAAAATAAGCGAAAATGCATTGACATTAATACGTGATCAGGATTGTGAGGTTACCGTTTATACTGAGCAAAGGGACTTAAGTCAGCATGAGTTGATATCCTTATGTCAGAATCACGTAGCCTTACTCAGTGTTGGCCCAAATAAAATTGATGAGCAATTTTTGTCTGCTTGTTCACATCTAAAGGGGATTGCTTTAATGAGTGTTGGTTATGATAGGGTAGATATTGGAGCCGCTAATCGGTATAAAATTCCGATTAGCAATACACCTGATGTATTGAGTGAGGCAGCTGCCGATGTAGCGTTTTTATTGATGTTATCGGTAGCGAGAAAAGCATTTTATATGCACAAAACAATTGAACGTGGAGAATGGGGCTTTTTTGAGCCCACCAAGAATTTGGGACAAGAGCTATATGGTAAAACGTTGGGTATATTAGGTCTAGGTAGGATAGGTATGGAAATGGCCAAAAAGGCAAAAGCAGCATACGGAATGTCTATCATCTATCATAACAGAAGCAGAAACACAAAAGCGGAAGCGGATTTAGGCGCAGCTTACGTAACTTTCGATGAACTGTTGATGAAAAGTGATGTACTGTCTGTTCATGTAAACCTAACCGATGAAACCCGAGGCTTGTTTAATGAGGAGGCATTTAAAAGAATGAAACCGAATGCGATCTTTATCAATACGGCTCGTGGTGCCATACATAATGAAGCACATTTATTAACCGCTTTACAAAACCGTACGATATGGGGTGCGGGCCTAGATGTGACCAATCCGGAGCCTATGGCTAAGGACAACCCTTTACTACAAATGGAAAATGTATGCATATTGCCTCATATTGGATCGGCCACAGAAGAAACAAGAGAGAAAATGGCATTGATGGCCGCACGAAATATAGTCAAGGCCTTAAAGGGGGAGCATATGCCTCAGGTAATTAACCCTGAAGTTTACCATGCTCTTAAATCCGAAATTAAAAGCTATTCATAGTATAGGGGTTAAGGGAAAAACAAATCAATTGTTTTTCCCTTAACCCCTTGATTATTTAACCACCATAAATTTGATCGTCCTGTCAATGGTTTTTAGGTAATAGACTCCATTGGGGTATCCGGTGACGTCGAGCACATGGTCATTCCCGTCAATAATTTCTTTTTTCGTCATTAATGCTCCAATACTATTGTATACCTTAAGTAATTTAGTGGCATTTTTGATGTATAATTTTGTAGCTACCGGATTAGGATAAATAGAAATAGCTGTCATAGCAGATCTTGAAATGGATACCATATCTGAAAAGGTAACCTCTCCATCCTTATCAATTATTTTCAATTGGTAATATAACTCATTGGGTCCTGCCTTGTCATCTACCAAAGCATAGTGGTTAATAGTAGTTGGATGATTAACTGCCCTTATTTTTCCAATACTTGTAAAGCCGTTTTCTTTCTCACGTCTTAGGATTTCTATGGACGATGTGTTTATTTCGTTGGTGGAGGTCCATTTTAAATCAACGGCATTTAGGATTCTCTTGGCACTAAAACTTAGTATTTTCAATGGTAAGGCCGTAACATCTGAAGCAATCATGGCCACTGCAGATTTCCCTTTATACACTCCGTCGGGTAAGCTAATGTTCATCTGTTTGGGACTATTTAAGGATGGCCATTTTATATTTACGGTTATGGTCGACAATGTTTTTGTAGGATCTGAAATGTTGAGCTTTATCTTGCCATTGGCCAATGGCTGAACCATAAGCAAGCAGGGCTGATCTGTACTTACAGAAATGGTGTCATTGGCAAAAGTTTGGTTTTGTGCATGAAAAACAAAGCTGTGCAGATTCGAGGTTTTATGCCTTACTGCCTGGATTAGATGGGTGTTCTGTAAAATCTGAATGTTGTTTTGTGCGGTATAATTCTGCATTTGTATGGTGGTACTGATATTTGGAACGACTATGTAGGCATAATTGCCATTGTTCGGATTTATGCCGTGCTTCACCCAAAGGGTAAATACATCCTTGGTAACATTTGCTGTTGAACCATCGCCATTAATACTACGCCATGTACCAGTTCTAGGTTGCGCAGTAAGTCCAATATTACCACCATTTGGCAATACATAACCAACATTGCCCTGTATGGCCCATTCTAAATTATCGGTATAGTTTAAAGTTGTACTATTGCCGTTGTAGGTATTGACTACACCGTCGGTAGTAGAAGTAGTCACCTCACTTTGTAATAAACATTGGTTAAGGGTTGTATTCACTTCCTGTGTGCCTGTAGCCTTAATACCTGCACCTAGGCAAACTACTTCATCATCAAAAAAGAACCAAGCTTTTTTAGCTTGTGTGCTATTGTTGTTAAGATCGTAAACGCTAACTCCACGGGTGGTGTCGGAAACACCGCCTACAAAAGTGGTGGTGCCAGCCGTACCCCATTGTGCAGGAGTTACCATCGTTCCGTTACGGGCTGTTGTACCTGGTATCATAGACCAGTTCCACGTAGGATAAATGTTAACATATTCCGTTCCTGTTATGGCAATTGATGTTGCACCATCAGCCAGAAAATAGCCTTTTATATTTTCCCCATTACCATTTTCATTTCTTAAAGTTCGAGTAGATACAGAACGGAGCTCGAAAGTATATTTGGGTTTGGTAAGTAAAGTATAGTCGCTACTGTAAAAATGGGTATGTGCTACCTCAATGCCATAACTGGCAGGTTGGTTATTGGTTAGCCTTTCAATGGCCATATCGTATGTGGTCGCGAAAGTAGGGTCTACCACTTTCATTCTGTTAAGTAGTGTGGAAAAGCCAGACTGGTTAGCACCATTTTCTCTGCTAATGCCCCTGCCAAAAGCATTGAACATAAAGTTTTGCCCCCTGATCGCCCTTAGGTAGGCCTGACGTACAAAACCACTTAAATAATCCAACTTCTCGTTAGCTAATGAGTATGGAGTACCCACGGTGTAAAGCGCAACGCCTGTCATGCCGTTTACAATATCCCAACCATAGCCTCCAATGTATAGCTGTAGGCCATGCTGCAGGTACGAGTAGTCATGCTGCAAACCTTCGCCATTGGTTAAAAATAAAGGGTAAAAGGCTTGTTCTACCCCCTTATCCAATACGTTTTTATCTTCGGCCAAGCAAGCTCTGTAGATCCAATGCATGGCAATGTTCATCTTGTTGGCACCTGTACCCTGCGAGCCTCCTTGATCTGGTGCACCACCATTACTTTTCATTCTCGAAAGTGTATTAAGTTCGAGCATTATAGGTGTTTTTTGTGCGCCATTACGCATTAAAATTAAGATCTGGCCAATTCTTTGTGGGTAAGCGATTTGATCATAAAACCAATTGCTGTGATCGGGGTTTTGGTTATACCAATATTGCAATCCATTTACGATGGCGCTGTATAATGTAACATCGGCATATAAAGAACTCTGATTATTGGTATAGGCTAGAACCATGGTTTTTAGCCTGTCTAAATGATTTGTTGGGACATCTCCTGTGTAGGTTAGATCGCTCCATGATCCATTCGGGTTAATGCTGTTGAGGTGGCCTTGAGCCTGCGATGAAATAGCATTATAATTGCTTACCTCATCATATAGTACCTTACTGATATTGTCCATGATCTTGGTATATACGGTTGGTTCTGTATCAGAAGGGAGGGTAAAAGGGATATCCGAATCTTGGTAAATGATAATACGCGGAACGTAGGCCAAATTACCATTTTCACGGGTATGGAAGGTAGCACCCATATTTGCTGCCACGGCTGTAGAAGAAAGAGTTAAGGATAGCAATTGTCCAGAATCGTTGAGATAATCCTTTCTTAGGGCATCGGTAATGTTCCAAGTCACCTGACTATTGGCTACTATGGCCCAATTGGTGGCGTTTACCTGTGTGTATGGAATGGTATTGCCCAATATCCTATCTGTTTCGGCAGCAGATTGGGCATAACCCGCATAATTGTTCCATGTAACAGCGGTTTCATTCCAAGAGTCTTCTTTTGAATAGGAAATGATGTAGGGGGTATCATCAAAATTCTGTCTTTTTGTAGCCGAATTCATGGCATCGGTAGATTTAATAAA
Organism: Pedobacter sp. ASV28; assembly: GCF_016428855.1. Taxonomy (GTDB): domain Bacteria; phylum Bacteroidota; class Bacteroidia; order Sphingobacteriales; family Sphingobacteriaceae; genus Pedobacter. Next base: position 15,940 of record NZ_JAELTN010000013.1, on the reverse strand, counting down.
GAGCTGAAGTTCGGCTTTTACAATTCTACCCTTACTCTGGTCTATGTCTTGTAAATTAAATTTAAGCAATGAAATGCGATTATAGGTATTGCTGGTCGAATTGGTATATTTTACGGTCATCTGGTTGTTGCTGCCATTGTTGTTGCTGCCGTTTGGCCCATCTAAATAAGTGTCAGCGATTACCGGAATGATCGTTTGGGTCTGTACTGCTGATTTTGAGTGGGCTCGTAAAATGTTATTGGCATTAAATTGGGATATAATAGGCCTACTAATAGATAAGCTTTTTTGCTTGGAAGCGAATGCCAGTATGATGCCCAATAAGAACAGTACTGATAAAAAGGTCAGTTTCAAGATTTTCATGGTTGATTTGTAGGTAGTGTTGGTTAATTATTTTCTGTCTGTGCAGGTTGGAGTTGCCATTCGCAACTGTCCTTTATTATTTTTCCATTGACTTTTGTTTTTGCTATGATGATATTTCTGCCTTGGGTAAGCTTCACATTGTCCCATTTTACGATATTGATGTCGTTTTTGGCTTTTTTTTCCTGTTTAATGCCATTTACCCAAAGCTCTACTTCTTTTGTGTTGGCATATACCTTTATGCTGGTTGTAGCATTATGACGTACATTGTTTCTACGCTCGGCAATATAGATCATGGGCTCGGGATTCCAATTGGCCTTGTAGAAGTAGAAGGCATCCTTTTTGGTACTCCTGTCATAGGTAACCAGTCCTTTATCGTTAATGCCATTCTGATCACCTTCGGTACGGATAGAAGAACCAAAATCAGCCAATACCCAGATAAATTTCCCCCATAAAAAGCTTCTTTCTTTTAATAGCTTCCAATGTGCTTCGTGGAATGCAGTTTGCCATTCTTCTGGATGGAACTTCCCGCTAGGTATAGGTTGTTTTAGTTCTTCTGTATGTTTAAAAGGACTTGCTCCTGCACCATATTCACTGATGGATATAGGCTTATTAGGCAAATTACGATGGGTTTTGTCTGCCCAGTCAGCTACTTCGGAAAAACGATTTCCATACCAGCCAAAGTATTGATTCCAGCCCATTAGATCGGTTAACGTGGTAAATTTATCATCGCCAAGATTCGATGCCAAAGTAGTCAATCTATTGGGGTCTTCCTTTTTGGCCAGGTTGTGCAGTTCCTTTAAAAAAGGTTCGGGGTCGTCGTAATTAAGTTTTAGTTCATTAAAAATCCCCCAAAAAAAGATAGCCGGATGGTTATAGTTTTGTCTGATTAGTTCGATGAGGTTTTCCCTGGCTTGATTCTTTAGATTTTCATTGTTAACAAACCCGGTACCTGTATAACCGCCTGGCCCCACAAATGGAATTTCAGACCAAAGTACAATCCCTTTCTGATCTGCCAGGTCATAAAAGTAACTGTTCTGTGGGTAATGGGTTAAACGTGCGGCAGTCGCTCCAATTTCTTGAATGAGGTTCATGTCCCTTTCATGGTCGGTATGTTGCAATGCAGAACCTTTTCCGGCCACATCTTCATGACGACCTACTCCGTATAGATTCAGGTACCTTCCATTTAAAAAAAAACCATTTTCTGGATCTACATGAAAATATCTTAAGCCTAATGGTTGGCTAACTTTATCTATTGGGACACCATTTTCCAATAAGCTTACCTCAACAGTATATAGATAAGGATTGGATTTGCCATTCCATAAAATGGGATTGTTTATGGAATATTTTTGGGTCAGTGCTGTTGGTTTATCGTTAATTTCATCGATCGTACTTACAATTTCTCTTTTGTCTTTATCAAAGATGGAGGTTCTTAGCTTTAATTTTGTAGCGTTTTGAATGGACAATTTGGTTAATACTTCTATTTGAGCCTGTTTTTCATTCACATTTTGTGTTAAATAAACACCTGAAGAAGCATAGTCTAATGGACTGATGCAGTTTTGTTCGGTTACAATTAGGGAAACCGGGCGATGTATACCTCCGTAAATGTTAAAATCGCCATGTAGAGGTAATACATCCAATCTATAGGCATTACTTACCTGTACGGTCAGGTTGTTCTTTCCGGGCTTAACATAGTTGGTCACTTCCATGCTAAAGGCAGTATAACCGCCCTTGTGTTCTGACACAAATTTATTGTTTACAAATATTGAAGCTACACTGTTTACGCCTTCAAAAAAAAGAAATAACCTTTTCCCTTGCCAATATGCAGGTATATCAAGGGACCGTTCATAAATGGCGGCTGTTCTGTTATATGCTGCAATTCCCTTTAAGGTTTCTTGTGCATTCCAGGTATGGGGTACGCTTATACTTTCTTTTTGTATGTTCTTTTCAAAGTTATAAGCGAAATAAAAGCTCCAGTTGTCATTCAGGGGAATTGTTTTCCTTCCCACATTGGCAATAGCATGATTAATGTTCAACCATAGGTAAAAAGTTAAACTAAGTATGCATACAATTTTTTTTTGCATCTTATTCGATAGGTATTTTTAATATTCTTAATAGGTTAAAAGGGTATTTGCTTCGATCTATTTTTGTAGGAGTATTTTCCTTACCTACATTTAGGCGTTTGTCTGCCCCATTAAAGTTTCCTGTAAACCCGTTGTTATTCCAAGTAATTGCGGCATATTGTTTCGAAGATTTGGTGAAGACTGCCATTGCTGCGTTTTTATAAATGAACCTATTGTCCTCAAATAAGATGTTTTTGGGAATAGCATGTTCTATATCTACCAGCTCAATATTTATGGGTTTTTCTGAACTGTTGTAAAACAGGTTTCCGTAAATATGGGTACTGTCTGTCATGAGTGCGAAATTGAAGAGCCTTTTCCGGTTATTGCCATCGTTAACGCTAAGGTTGTTTCTAATGATATTATTTTTGGTCATTATGCTTTTGGCATTAATGGCATCGGAAATAATCAACATAAAACCACCTTCATTATCATGGCTGTAATTATGCTGTATAATGGTATGGTTGCAATTGCCGTCTATGTCAAATGACTGACCATCGTTAGACCAGTCCTGGTTTTTGGTATAGGCCACTTCATTATATTGGATAATAGTGTTATCACTACTATGTGGCCAGATACCTACAGCATTATCCCTTGCCCTGGTCCTGATATGGAACAGTTTGTTGTATTCTACCAAGGCACCGTCAAACGCTTTTACCACAATGCCATCCCCACCTATATCTTCTAATGTACAGCCCCTAATGACCAGGTTTTTATTGGGGAACCACAGGTCTCGAAATGAAAATGTTCCATTCCCCCTTATTCCATTTCTATCCACACGTACTACTTTACAGTTTTCAATAAGAAGGTTTTCTATGTTGCTGGGCTTAGGCCCTTGGCAATCCCAGAAAATGCCGTGGCCTTCCTTGCTACCTTTCTTGTTATCTCCATTAATGTCATGAACGTATAGATTCCTGATGGTAATATTGGCGATTGTACCGATGTCTTCTGCTAAAATTCTTATCCCGGTTGGCCCATTTTTTTGCTCTTTAAGCGTTGGATCTAGATTTGATACATCTAAGTTCTCTAAAATGATATTGCTTAGGTTTTTAAGCAATATGGCATCTTTAAATTTTCCGTTGGCGGCAATTTTTGGTAGTAACCCTTTGCCGTAGGCTCCGTAGGTTATCTTTAATTTATCATTGCCCGAGCCCTGTGGCACAAGCTGCCCTTCCCATTCACCTCCTCTAATGAAAAAAATCTGATCTCCCGGCTTAAACCTGGTTTGATTTACTTTCGACAAGCTTTTCCACGCCCTAGATTTTGAAGTGCCGGTGTATTGATCATTTCCATTATGGCTATCTATATAATATTTTTCATAACTCGCCGAAAAGGAATTTTCTGCACTAATAATCAAAGAAAATAAAAGTATAAGTATAGAAATCTGCCTGAGTTTGATCATTGCCATTATCATTTAATTAAATAAGAAACCGTTCTGGTATAAGCTGGTTGTACAAAGTATATTATAAAGCGATTAAAATCATAATATAAATGTTAATCATTGAACCAATGCTTATACCGAACGGTTCTTTAAAGGCCAACTTATTTGATGGTCTTTTTGCTTATTGTTGTTTCTGGGGTGTTTACGGTTGCAATTAGTAGGCCTTTATAGGTACCTGTAGGTACGGTTGTTTTGTTGTAACCATCGGTAATTACCGTTTCTCTTTCTGCTATTTTTTGCCCATTTAAATTGGTCAAAGTAATTTTGGCGGTAGTTGCCTTAGGAGAAAAAATATTTAGGATAACTCCTTCTGAAGAGGTTCCTTCAACAGTTACCTCTAATGCTGAAGTGGCAATTTTAGCAGAAACAACCTCTGATTTTTGGATTTTTCCATCAAAGTCTTCTTCTAGCAATTGATAGTAGTTGGTTCCTTTTGCAGGAGAGAAATCGGTGTAAGTATAATTGTTGGCTTTTCCGGCAGCTTTCACCTCTCCAATTTTCCCAAATGTTTTGCCATCTGAAGATCTGGTTACATTGAAATGCGAAGCATTGAGCTCATTGGCAGTTGACCAATTGAGGTTAACTGAGCTGGCATTGGTCTTAGCTTTGAACTGGGTAAGTTCTACGGGAAGTACTTTTCCACTTCCATCAGTAGGGATATATCCTATGGCCAGATTGTCTAACGTTAAGAAACCAGTCCATGTGCCGGCAGTTCGAATGCGAAAATCGGTCATGGTCGGTGTTCCCGAATTTGAGGGAGCAGGAGCAGCTATATTAATTTTGGTACTCCCAACCCATACATGATAATCTCCATTGCCATTCAGGGTCTGTGAAGAATTGTCTAAACCAGTATAATTTACTGCATTTCCAGTACGGTTTATTATCCAGGTAATTCTTTGTTTGCCTTGAAATGTAATGCTGTTGTTGCCATTTATCCTGATGTTAAAATCTGAATTTGGCGTTACGTTACCAGCTGTTGGAAAGAAAATGGCCAAAGATTGGTAAAGTATGGTATTCTGGTCAGAGTTGTTGTTCGAAGTATAGCCTTGGCCAAAGTAAAAAAATATGGGCGTACCACTTGATATGGCACTAGATATGGATGTATTGATGTCAAATTGGGCAAACACCACATCGGTACCATAGTTTAATCCCTTAATTTGTGCGGTAGCCTGCGACACTGAACCAGTAGATTTTGTGATTTTTAGCCCATCGCCATCCACTGAATACGTGGTATTTACAGGCAGGTTGCCATAAAATTGTCCAAAGCTATCAAAGCGGGCACTGTTATTATCTATTATCGGGCCTCCGCTAGTCCCACCAGCAGTGGTATTCGAAGATAATATATAATCCTTTAGCGTGGTAGATGCACTAAAAGGCTGATAAAAGACTACGGTTTGATTTTGGGCATTTGCCAAAAAAGGGATGGCCAATAAAATAGTGAGTAAAAGTTTTTTCATGTGATTGATTGGTTGATGTTTATAATGTTATTTTTCTGTTGATAAAAATGGCATATACCAGATAAATCAAGGGGTGGTTTTTTGGTTGATATGGGATGAAAATCTGATTTTTTGATATTTTTAAGTATCAATAGCATTTTTTATAGGCTTTAATGTTAATTTTAAAGCACCAACAAACAACTACTTATTCTTAATCACCTACCTGCTGATCGAAACATGAGACCCTACCTTCTGCTTATTTCATGGCTATGTTGGAGTAGCTTTTGCATGGGACAAGATCTTGTCTTTAATCACCTGATGACAGAAAATGGACTATCACAGAATTCTATTTTTGCTATTGCACAGGATAGCAAGGGGTTCATGTGGTATGGTTCAAGATTTGGGCTAAATAGATATGATGGCTATCAATTTGATCTATATAAAAGCAAGAAAGATGATACAGCAACATTAACAGATGACTACATTACTGCATTATTTAGTGATAGAGAGGGGGTACTTTGGGTAGGGACAGTTAACGGATTAAATAAGTTTGATCCGAAGTCCAATTCCTTTATTCGAATCTCTTTACAGAAATCTTCGAAAGTAAATAGTTATATCAGACAAATTTATCAAGATAAAAAGGGAAACTTGTGGCTGGCCACTAATCATGGCCTATACAGAAAATCTGCCTTGACAAGGGAGTTTACCACGGTGGATAACTTGCTTTTGCCCAATTATGTGAAAAATGGAGAGATTCTGTGCATCAATCAGGATAGTAATGCTAATTTTTGGATTGGTACAAACCAAGGGCTGATCAGTTTTACTTTAGCAACAGCTAAGATCGAAGCATTGAAGACCTATCGCACTTCGTCGAACATCAACAGTTTAAGCGATAACGTAATTACAGGTATTATAGAAGATAACCACCATCAAATTTGGGTGAGTACTGAAAATGCAGGACTTAATCTTCTGAATTCAAAGACCGAAACTTTTACAAGATATCTTTATGGAGAAGATAATAGTAAGGGCTTGTCTCATTATGCCATTAGAAAAATGGTGAAAAAAAATAATGGTGAAATTTGGATAGGCACACAAGAGGGATTGACTATTCTTCGACCATCAAACAAAACATTTAGGTCATTTAAACACGATACAGCTAATGAAAAGAGCTTAAATCAAAATTCTATTTATAGCATTTATGAAGATCGTAGTGGATCCATGTGGATCGGCACTTATTATGGGGGAGTAAATGTCGTTTATGCTTACCCAACTTATTTTAAAACATGGACTTATCGTGGCATTAAGGATGGTATAGGACATAATGTGGTCAGTTCAATTCTACAGGACAAGAAAAACAATCTATGGATTGGTACCGAAGGTGGAGGGTTGAGCTATGTTGATAGCAAGGGGCAAAAAATTGCCAGATATACCTATGCTGCCAATGATCAGAATAGTCTTGGCTCAGATCTGGTAAAAATTGTTTATAAGGACAAAGAAAGCAATATATGGGTAGGTACGCATGGAGGGGGATTAAACCTGCTGGATATAGAAAGTGGAAAATTTAAGCGCTTTTGGATAGAAACTGCTCAGGTTAGTGCTACACGCTCAGAAATCGTAACATTATTAGAAGACCAAGAAGGAATGTTTTGGGTAGGCAGCCAAACAGGTCTTGCCGTTTTTAACAAAAAAGGGAAATACATTTCACCCGCACAACTGCCCAAAAAATTGGATGTGCTTAAAAATAAGAACATTAAAGTGCTGTACCAAGATAGCCAGTCTCAGATTTGGATAGCTACAACAACGGCACTTTATCTATATAGTAAGATTCCCGAAAAGCTGCAGAAATTCACTCCCCCTCGAGCAAGTAATAGCGTGAGTGAAAATGCCAATTACTTTAATTGTATACAGGAAGATGGAAATGGTAATGTTTGGATAGGCTTATATTATGGCGGCATGGCTGGTTATAGCCTAAAAAACAAAGATTTTTTTGTAACCTATACCACACAAGATGGGCTTCCCAACAATAATGTAGTGGGAATTATCCTTGACCTTAACAAAAACCTATGGATTAGTACTTCAAATGGTCTTTCGAAATATGACCCTATTAGCAAGCAGTTCCAAAATTATACACATGCCGATGGCCTGGCAGCAGATGAGTTCAATTACAATTCAGCTTTTATCAACAAAAAAGGAGAGGTGTTTTTTGGCGGTTACAAAGGCCTTACCTATTTTTTGCCCAGTGAAATAGAGAAAAACAACCAGCATAGCCCAATTACATTTACTAAACTATTGCTTTTTAATACGCCTGTGCAAATTGGAGGTAAAGATGGTATCCTCCGTGAGGATATGCCGTATACGGATAAATTAATATTTACCAATGGCCAGAATCTTTTTACCATACAATTTGCATTATTAAATTATATCAAGTCGGATAAGAATAAGTACGCCTATAGGTTAGAGGGAATTAATAACGATTGGATCATGACCACTACTCCTCAGGCATCTTACACCAATTTGCCTGCAGGCGACTATAAGTTATTGGTAAAAGGAGCTAATAATGATGGCGTGTGGAGCAATACGATTTCAATACATATTACCATATTACCACCGTTTTATAAAACGTGGTGGGCATTTTGTATTTATGCGGTCATTATCTTCTTTATCATATTTCTGATTACGAGATTTTTCTATCTCAGGACATTATTGGTCAAAGATGAAGAGCTACATCAAAAGAAGTTAAATTTCTTTACCAATGTATCACATGAAATAAGAACGCATATTACACTGGTCATGATACCTATTGAGCGATTGATTGAAAGCAGTAGGGATAATTTTGTGGTGCATAAGCAACTCAACGATATTAAAGGATATGCTACCAGGTTGCTGAATCTGGTAAGTGAGCTCATGGACTTCAGGAAAGCCGAAACGGATCACTTAAAATTACATATTCAAAAATATGACATGGTTGAGTTTGTGATGGAAATAGTGGAAACTTTTGAGGCATTGGCTGGCAAGAATGGCATTGATTTCAAATTTTGGCATGATACGGAACATATCCATGTTTACTTTGATAAATTACAGTTAGAGAAAGTATTGTTTAACTTAATCAGCAACGCTTTTAAGTTTACCCCTACCGGCGGAAAGATAAAGGTAAGTATTAGGGAAAAAGAAGATCAGGTAGAAATTACCGTTGAAGATACGGGCAGGGGCATTTCACCTGAACATATCGATCAGCTTTTTAATAACTTTTTTCAAGTTGATGACTATAATATTCAGAATACAGGATATGGTATAGGTTTGGCATTGTCCAAACGTATAGTAGAGTTGCACAAAGGATTTATTACCGTGAAAAGCTTGCCGAAAGAAGGGCAACAAATGGGGCTAACCGTGTTCAGTGTAAGGTTGCCATTAGGTAAGGCACACCTGTCGAATGATATGATCATGGAAAAAGATCCATTGACTCAACAGGATCAGTTAAAGACTTACCAATATAACGAACCCCATCATACAGAACACGAGATAGCAAGGCTCTCGTATGATTTGGAAGAACGTAATGCGCACTGTAAGGTTTTATTGATTGAAGATAATGAAACCCTCAGAAACATTGTAGAAGAGATGCTTCAAGAAAGGTATGCTGTACTTACTGCGGTAAATGGTAAAATGGGCCTTGAACTTGCTTTTGATCAAATACCTGATTTGATTATAAGCGATATTATGATGCCTGAAATAAATGGTTTGGATTTATGCAGCGCCTTGAAAAGAGATGAACGTACTCGCCATATTCCAGTGATATTGCTGACGGCCAAGAGTACCGAAGAGGATCATATCAAAGGTCTGGTATATGGAGCTGATGCTTATGTGACCAAACCCTTCAGCGAAAAAATACTGTTGCTTAATGTACAAAATCTGCTTCATGCCCAAGCGGCGATGCGGGAAAAGTTTAGTAAGAAATTTCTTTTAGAACCGAATGAGATGCTGTTGGAGTCGAAGGATGAGCAGTTTTTGTCTAAACTCATCGCCATGATAGAAAAAAATATGGGAGGTGAAATTTTTGGCGTGGAAGTACTTGCAGAAAATATGGATATGAGTTATTCGGTGCTTAACAAGAAACTAAAAAGTCTCACCAATATGTCCGTTAATGATTTCTCTAAATCCATTCGTCTAAAAAGAGCCGCACAGTTGCTTAAGCAAAAAAAATATACGGTTTATGAAGTAGCCTATCAGGTAGGTTTTGTAGATAGAAAATATTTTAGCAGAGAGTTCAAAAAAGAATTTGGGCAAACCCCAAGCGAATATGCGGGATCATAACGTTATTTTTAGAGATCCCATGATGTACTAAAACTAGGTTTGCGCTGCAAGAGCACTGCATAGGAGAAAACTTATCGTCTAATTGTTATAAGTTGTTAATTTTTTAAAATTTTATGCCTAAAGTTTTATTTTTATTTCGTGAATGCTATGGCATTAAATGATTATTTTGATCATTGGTATTCGTACGATCTCAAATCATAAAAAATAAATAGATGAATGTTTCTATAAAGAATGAGCACCTCGTTATTGACTTTTCTACTAAAGGTGCCGAGCTACAAAGCATTAAAGGTACGGACAGCAATATCAATTATATGTGGAGGGGAGATAGTGCTTTTTGGGGTAAGTTTAGTCCGATATTATTTCCAATAGTAGGTGCGCTTAAAGAAAACATTTATTATTATAAGGATAAAAAATTTAGTATGTCTAGACATGGCTTTGCCCGGGATCTAGCATTCGAACATCATTATTTAAGCGATACAGAAATAATGTTCAAATTGGTGCATAATAAAGAAACACTAGGTATTTATCCTTTTGAGTTCGAATTGATCATTAGATATGAATTAAAGGGAGCAAGTTTAAGTTGTACTTATGAGGTGCATAATCCTGCAACGGAAGTCTTGTTGTTTTCAATTGGAGGACATCCTGCATTTGCGGCACCCTTACACAACGAAGGGATATATACCGATTATTATCTTCAATTTAATGCAGATGAAGAACTTACCTATAACCATATTATAGATAACCTGATATCAGATCAAACGGCTACCATTAGTTTGACAAATAAAGAACTGCCATTAAATCATGAGCTTTTTTATAATGATGCCTTGGTCTTTAAAAAACTGAAAAGTAATAACATCAGATTATTGAATAAAAAGAATTACAATGGCATAGAGTTTAGCTTTGATGGTTTTCCTTATTTTGGTATATGGGCAGCCAAAGATGCTGATTTTGTTTGCCTGGAACCTTGGTGTGGCATTGCCGATGGCATTCATCATAATCAGCAATTCTCAGCTAAGGAAGGTGTTGTGCATTTGGATGGGGGTTCTACTTGGAAGAGAAGCTGGAAAGTATGCTGTTTCTAAGGTCTGTATAAAAAACTAGTTGCAATGTTGGCTAAAGTGATTTAAGAAACTAACTTTATTACCACATTATACACTATGAATACAAGAAGAGATTTTATCAAAAAGGCAAGCTTGCTTTCCGGGGCCATGGCCTTGCCCAACATTCTGCCCGCATCAATTCAGCGGGCAATGGCCATTAGTCCAAATCCAGGGACTACATTTTATGATGCAGAACATGTTGTTTTTCTGATGCAGGAAAATCGCTCTTTTGATCATATGTTCGGTAAACTGAAAGGCGTTAGGGGGTATAATGACCCTCATCCACATATTTTGCCCAATCAAAATAAGGTATGGCTACAAACCGATAATAAAGGGAATACCTACGCACCTTTCCATATCGATCTCCATAAAACCAAGGTGACGTGGCAGGGAGGCTTGGCACATTCCTGGCCAGATCAGATTGCGGCAAGAAACGAGGGGAAGTATAACAAATGGGTTCCTGTAAAATCTGTAATGTCTTTAGCCCACTATCAACGAGAAGATATTCCTTTCTATTATGCCTTGGCAGATGCCTTTACCGTTTGTGACCATCATTTTTGTTCGTCATTAACAGGCACCACGCCAAATCGGTTGTTTTATTGGACAGGTAACGTAAGGCCACACCCGAATGATGCCAGTCAAAAGGCAGTGATTAGTAACTCGCAGGCCGAATCACATAACAATGTTTTTGTAGACTGGCCCACTTTCCCAGAATTATTGGAAGATCATAATATTGATTGGAGGATTTACCAAAATGAAATTTGGAGCGCCAAGCTTAAAGGTGAAACAGATGATTGGTTGGGTAACTATGGAGATAATGCTTTGGAATATGTAAAACGGCATCGGGTAAAACTTTCGGCATATTTTAGAAAAAATGGAGATCAAACGGTTACCCCTGCGCTAAGTGCAGCTGAAGTAACCGAAAAATACAACCAATTAAGTCAAAGAGAGAAAAATCTAATTGACAAAGCCTTTACAACGAACATTGAAGCACCAGATTATTTAGATCTGCAACCTTATGTTTATAAAGACGAGGAAGGAAAAGAGCAGACCATCCGTATCCCAAAAGGGGATATTTTTTACCAGTTCAGAAAAGATGTAGATGAAGGTAAATTACCAACGGTATCTTGGTTGGTGGCTCCCCAACGTTTTTCAGATCATACCAGCTCCCCATTATATGGTACGTGGTATGTTTCGGAGGCCTTAGATATTTTGACCAAAAATCCAGAGGTATGGAAAAAAACGATTTTTATTATCAACTATGATGAAAATGATGGCTATTATGATCATATTCCACCTTTTGTAGCACCAAAGCCTAACACGTTAGCTAGAGGGAAAGTTTCCGTGGGTGTTGATACAGCTTCTGATTACGAAGCTAATGAGGGAAGTCCCATTGGTTTGGGTTATCGTGTGCCTATGGTTGTCGCTTCGCCTTGGAGTAGGGGAGGTTACGTCAATTCGCAGATTTTTGATCATACCAGTACATTGATGTTCCTGGAAAAATTATTGAACAAAAAAACGGGCAAGCAATTACATAGCGAACAGATCAGTACTTGGAGAAGGGCAGTTTGTGGAGATTTGACTTCTGTTTTTAGACCTTATCATGGAGAAAAATTAAATGTGCCGAAATCTCTGATAAAAGAGCAAGTCATTAATCATATTCAACAGGCTAAGACCAAACCTCGCCAAAATAATCCTGCTCCTTTAACCGCTGTAGATATTGAAAAAATAAACCAGTATCATCCATTTGAGAAGGAAGCCTCGATTTTTATGGCAAAACAGGAAAAAGGAGTTAAGCCAGCATGTTCACTGCCCTATCAATTGGCGGTAGATGCAGAGTTGAATAGCGCCAAAACGAGCGTTGTTTTGCATTTTGCTACAGATAAACATAGTGTTGGTGCGCCATTTAATGTAGTTGCATTAAATAAATATAGTGGAGAGGAAGGAAGAAATTGGAATTATGCCGTTAAAGCAGATGATCGTATTTCCGACAAATGGGAATTAGCTTCTTTTAATGAAGGAAGATATGATTTGTCTGTACATGGGCCCAATGGTTTTTACCGGAGGTTTACTGGAAATGTAAATGATCCACTATTGGAGTTAGCTTGTGTCAATGAAAAAAGTGGCCTAGCGAAAAGAAATACAGGGAATATACAGTTGTTGTTAGAGAATAGTGATCACAAAGCGCTAGAAATAAACATTGTTGATGAAGCTTACGGGATCAACCATAAAACGATAATAGTCGCCGCGAAAAGTAAAAAAATAATAGTTTTAAATTTACAAAAAAGTAGCTGCTGGTATAATTTTTCCATTAAGGTAAAAGGCTGTCCAGTATATAAAAAATATTATTCTGGGCACGTAGAGACCTATAAAGAGACTACTACAGACCCTTTTATGGGGGGAATAATGAAATAATATTTTTTGCATTTTTTTTGGTTTAAGTTTTTGCTGATTAAGGTGTTGTGGTTTTTTTTTGAAAAAAATATAAAAATGGCATAGGGGTAGGTTTATTTTTCGTTGTCTCATTTTAAAATAAGACGAAAAATGAAATATATTTACTACGGCAAAAATTTGTATAGGTTAAAAAAAATCACAACACTTTGCTTCTTTTTACTTAGTCTAATAGCGGCCAATGCCCAAGAAATAAAAACCTTAAGGGCCAACTTTGGGGTGACTTACCCTTTAAGTACGAATGGTGTACATGCACCACTTGATACCAATAATTTATCAATCCATTTGCTGGTGAGTGTGTCTTCTGTAGAAAAAGGGAGCTCATTTGCTGGTTTGTCTAATGTAGTACGTAATGAAGCGGTTGGAGCACAATTTGCTGGTTTTTCCAATCATATAGGCAAAGAGTCAAATGGGGGCTTGTTTGCTGGTTTTGCAAACACCTATCGTTCTGCACAAGGCGCTCAGTTCGCCGGTTTTGCTAATCTTGCACAAGATAAGGTAAAGGGAGCTCAGTTTGCCGGATTTCTAAATACGGCTTCAGATGTAGATGGAGTACAATTTGCTGGTTTTTCCAATATAGCTAAAGATATTTCTGCTTCGCAGTTCGCTGGTTTCATCAATATAGCTAAAGAGGTGAAGGGCTCACAGTTTGCAGGCTTTATTAATATTGCTAAAAAAGTAAGGGGTACGCAAGTGGCAGGTTTTATCAACATTGCCGAAAGTAGCGACTGTCCAATTGGGATCATCAATATCATTAAGAAGGGGGAGAAAAGTGTTGGTGCAACCATTGATGAAAGCCAAACGTCTATGTTAACATTCAGGTCTGGAGGAAGATCGCTTTACGGGATTATAGGTGCGGGCTACAACTTTAAAAATAAGGATGAAGTTTATGCTTTCGAAGCGGGGTTTGGGGCACACTTTTTTTCATCTAGATATTTTAGATTGAACCTTGAACTGACCCAAAGTATGCTAGAGAATTTTGAAGATGGAGAATATTTTAAAAGTACCTTAAGGTTGTTACCCGCCCTGAAAATTACAAAGACACTTGAATTTTTTGTTGGTCCATCCATGAGTTTTGTAACTACAAATACAGTTGAAGGCTTGGCATTACATTCAAAAGACGATAAAAATGTGATCCACACTTGGCAAAACCGCTCGTCCGATTTTAGGCAGAGTTTATTGATAGGCTATCAAGGTGGTGTACAATTTATTTTCTGAAGGACTTTCTGTTCGAGAAAAATATTCACACAAATAAGAAAGATGATGAACAAATTGATGGTTTTAGGATTGGTTTTTATTGTTTTTTTAGGCTTTTCGGCCTGTAAGAAAGCGCATCTTACCGCAAATGGCAATGTAGTTTCTGAAATTAGGGATGTTGGGCAGTTTACTGGGCTAAGTTCGAGCGGTTCAACACCGGTGTATGTGAATTATGGAAGCGAATATCGAGTGGTGGTAAAAGGATCAAGCAACATTGTGCCTTATTTTACTACACGGGTAGTAGATAGAAAGTTGCAGCTCATTTTTGAGCAGGTGAGTGTACATCGTGATGATATACAAGTAATGATTACTATGCCAACCATTAAGGACATTGCTTTAAGCGGAAGCGGGAAAGTTGAAATTAGAGGAGGCTTCCCACTACTTCCAACCTTAAATGTTTCTGTAAGCGGTTCTGGAGATGTTGAAATGCAAAGTGAGGCGGAGGCAGATGAGGTAGGTATTGATCTTTCAGGGTCTGGAAAAGTCGACCTTGAAAAATTACTAATTAAACATGCCAAAGTAGATATATCGGGGAGTGGGAATACTAGGCTACAAGTTCAAGATCGATTAAAGGCCAGTATTAGTGGAAGTGGCAAAGTATACTATAGAGGTAACCCAATTGTTCAGCAAGATATTAGCGGTTCTGGTAGGATCATTAAATTTTAAACTCAAAATATCATGACCAGCCAATATAATTGGCAGTTTTTCAGCTCTTTTTTTGGTGCGGAAAAACTTGCCCTGGAAGAAGTATATCTCATGCAAAACAATACGCCAAATCTTATTTTTTACGCATTGCCCATTGTTTTGGTTTTCACGGTGCTGGAATTTGTGTTGGGCAAAATCTTTAAACACGAGGATGATCATTATAGCGAGCTTAAAGGTTCATTGCTTATAGGTCTTGGGAATTTATTGGTCAACTTGCTGTTGAAGTCGGTTTTGGTTTTTTTGGCGGTTTGGCTGTATAATCTGTTGCCTTGGCGTATGTATTTCAGCTGGCTAAGCTTGCCATTGTGTTTTTTGGTCTACGATTTTTGTAGTTATTGGTCGCATCGAATTTCACATTTTAACCGGTTTTTTTGGGCATCGCATGTGGTACATCATTCTGCTGAACATTATAATTTAACGGTGGCCTTCAGGCAGAGCTGGGTGCAGCATGTTAAAGTGGTGTTTTTTATACCTGTGGCCTTATGTGGCTTCCATCCCATTGTTTTTTTAGTTGCCAGCCAATTGAGTACTTTATATCAGTTTTGGGTACATACCGAAACGATAGGTAAGCTTCATCCTTTTTTGGAAAAATATTTTGGAACACCTTCTAATCATCGTGTCCATCACGGAAGCCAGGAAAAATATATCATGCAAGTACAGATTATAGGTAATATCATTTCTGCTCTGATAAAGATCTTTTTTATCTTTATTTCTGCAAAGCTGGTCTATTTTATCTACGCCTACTCCTTTGACATCCTGCTCATT
>NZ_JAELTN010000136.1 GCF_016428855.1 Pedobacter sp. ASV28 | reverse complement strand
ACTCCGGCGTGGTGAATCTGGAGAACCTGTCCGAGTCCAAGGTGGCCATGGTCTACGGCCAGATGAACGAGCCCCCGGGCAACCGTCTGCGCGTGGCGCTGACCGGCCTGACCATCGCCGAGTCGTTCCGCGACGAGGGCCGTGACGTGCTGTTCTTCGTGGACAACATCTACCGCTACACGCTGGCCGGTACCGAAGTGTCGGCGCTGCTGGGCCGCATGCCTTCGGCCGTGGGCTACCAGCCGACGCTGGCTGAGGAAATGGGCCGCCTGCAAGAGCGCATCACCTCGACCAAGGTCGGATCGATCACCTCGATCCAGGCCGTGTACGTGCCGGCCGATGACTTGACCGACCCGTCACCTGCCACCACCTTCGCCCACCTGGACTCCACCGTGGTGCTGTCGCGCGACATCGCCTCGCTCGGCATCTACCCGGCGGTCGAC
>NZ_JAELTN010000135.1 GCF_016428855.1 Pedobacter sp. ASV28 | reverse complement strand
TTACCATCTCCTTATCTTATTATCATCTACAGCTAGGTAAGTAAAAACACCGTCATCATGTAACTGACCTTTTAGCATAATCTTACCGTTCGCAGGAGTTAAAGTAGCCCTGTTACTTGTCCATGTTGCTGATGTTATAGCTGCTAATACATCTGTATCATAAACCCAGAGTTCTCCTGCCTTAACAGTAGCTGACATATCACCATATTGATTAAACATAGCAAAGTAGTTACCATCTGATTTAAATAGCTCATTATTGTAAGATTTTAATATTCTATTCACAATAGCATTTTCCATGAACTTCAATTCACCTGCATTGTTCCAGATATCACCATTCGCTGGAGCAGAAACATCTACGGTAGACGGGTTTAGCCTTAATTGGGATTTGGTTGTGGTATTCGCTAATATTGTTTCCCAGGTTGTCGTATTGGGTGCAACACCAAGTCCTAAACCAGTATCTAATCTACCTGTACCAGTTAAATT
>NZ_JAELTN010000134.1 GCF_016428855.1 Pedobacter sp. ASV28 | reverse complement strand
ACTAACCATCCCTCCCCCACCGAGCTCTACACTATGGCTCGATCGTCGGCAGCGTCAGATGTGTATAAGAGACAGAAATTGCCTTTGGGTGTGTTTGGAAAGTTCAGAACGACTTCTAAGTAATACGATTTCTTGGCATTTTCATTTGTTCATTCCGACGATAGGAGGAATCTAATAGATCCTACATTTGCTTTAAAATAAATTTCGTTAAATTTGTTTGTATGGAAAGTGTATTGATACACCCCGAAAACAACGAACAGTTGACCGTTATTAAAGCGGTATTAAAGGCTTTAAAAATACAGTTCGAAACCAGCAAAGACACCCCACTTCCTCAAGAAATAAAGGAAATGGCTGTGAAAAGCATCCGTTCTTATGAAGATAAAGGAGAAGCTATGTCATTAAATGAATTTTCGGAACGGTATTTTATCAAAAAATGAGTTTCGCCCTAAAATTTGGAAGCCATGCGGGGGTTAGCTACCAAGCAGTTACTGCGCAACTATATGAAAGGTGAAGTGAAAAAGTAGTATTAAGTTTTGAAGGAAAAGT
>NZ_JAELTN010000133.1 GCF_016428855.1 Pedobacter sp. ASV28 | reverse complement strand
GTCCAAGATTCCAACCGCCAACATTTTGATTCATGGCCAAGGCAATAAAATCGGCAATAACACCAGGTAGGGTTTCTGCCACCATAATATAAGTCAAAAAACCAGGATGCCCTATATGTGTTGCATGATTGAAAAACAGCTTTTTTGAATATTCAACCAATTCTTCTTCAGCTAATCCCTTTTCGGGAATATCAAAAGTCAATGACTCTTTTACTTCCGTTGTCGATGACAGATTTAGTACAGCAAGATGAGGCAAAGCAGTAAGGTATTCAATCCAAGTATCAAATATACAGTTGCCCAGTGATTGTGTTTTTTTGATGTCCCAATTCAATTCCTGAAATGGAGCAGGAGTCTTAATATTTTCCAAATCTACCTTTTTGGATGTGAATGGAATATGGGTTAATAGCTTTCTGTTGTGGAGCAATTCGTCAAGATTAAGCTTTAAAAACTCACCTTCTGATGCGGGAAGTAAACCATGCGCCACAAGCACTTCCCTACTTTCGGGCAGGTAGATGGCGCAACGTGTGGTATATTTATCAGGTCCTTTCTTTAATACGGGACCTGTGGTGAGTATCTC
>NZ_JAELTN010000132.1 GCF_016428855.1 Pedobacter sp. ASV28 | reverse complement strand
CGGCCTCTCGTACCAGGATCACGATCTCCGTTGGCGGGCTTTCGTTGGCCTCCGATATCCAGGTTTCCGGCAACGCCAGTGCCTGCGGTACGGGCACCTTTGTCCTTACGGCCAGCAGCACCACTGTTTCCAATCCGGTCTTTACCTGGTACAGCGATGCTTCGCTGACCGTTGTGGAGCGTATCGGATCGGTGTTCACCACTCCTGCCCTTACGGCCAACAAGACCTATTACGTAACCGTAAAGGGCGATAACAAGTGCGAGAACCGTGCGGCCGACGCCAGGTTGGTTGATGTTACGGTAAGGCCCATCTCTACCGGTGCCGACATTATGGCGGCCAATCCGCCTGTATCTTGCGGAACGGCCAATGTAACCCTTACGGCCAGCAGCAGCACGGTCACCAATCCGGTGTTCACCTGGTACAGTACGCCCGACCTTAGCGTTGTGGCCTATGTGGGCAGCAGCTTCCCTACGGTGGTCAATACCACTACGACCTATTATGTGACGGTAAAGGGCGACAACAAATGTGAGAATACGGCAGCTGATGTTAAGCAGGTGGTGGTTACGGTATCTCCGATCCCGGCCCCTCCGGTTCCGTCACCTGGCAATCCGGCGAGCACCTGCGTGGGTACTCCGGCCACGCTGGGCGTGGTGCAGGTTTCGGGCCTGAGCTACAACTGGTACGATTCCAACGGTACGCTAGTGGCATCGAACACTGCGAGCTATGCTACGCCCAACAAC
>NZ_JAELTN010000131.1 GCF_016428855.1 Pedobacter sp. ASV28 | reverse complement strand
ACGCAGGTCTCGTGGGCTCGGAGATGTGTATAAGAGACAGGTTATGGGAGGGTTAGTGTTTACGCCTATTCATATTGGCCTTTAACCTTGTCAAAGGTAGTTAGAAAATTGATTTTTAATAATGCAATGATGGCGAATTTATGTACTATGGATTGAAATTGGCTTTCTGAACGGTCCCATTGCCTTAAAAATGACCGAATAATTACTACATTGAAGCTTAAAGCAGTTCAAGCTTCGTTTCTACGGTATAATAAAGTTAAGCTACTCTCTGAAAATATGAAGGGTGGTTACGTGGATTGTCTAGCTTATAAGGTGAAAGGTAGGTATCCAAGTGGTTTGAGAGATGCAATTAACAAAGTGTTAAAGGAATGTATGTCTTTAATTGTTGACAAATACAGAAAGACAGGTGCCAAAAATCAATCTCGCCAAAGATAGGGGAATAGCAGTAGGGCTACGGTCATAACCATTACATTGATCAGGGCGAGTAAACCTATTTCATCTAAGCTTACACTCCTGTCCAGTCCATCAATGGCGTTTTTGGTGAATTTGATCAAAACAATGAGTACAGGTATAATAATGGGAAAGCTTAAAATGGCCATCAACATACCACCATTGCTGGTTTTAGAGGCAATGGCTGCAACCATGGTGAAAATGGTAGAAAAGCTGAGGCTTCCCAATGTGGCTGCTATAAAATACATCAGAATATCTGTGCCTTCGGGGAAGTCGAATACCAATGAATAAAATATTAGCGCAATTAAGGTAAGGATGGTCATTAATAGGCTATTGTAAATGGTTTTCGCTATGATGAGTGCTGCTGGGCTAACCAGAGTATAAATATACAAATGATGTCCCTTGCTTTCCTGTAGGAAGCTTTTGGCAATGGCATTGATGGATGCGAATAGCATGATGATCCAAAATAAGGTGTTCCAGGTAAGTTTCTCAATGCTGATAAATGATAGGAAACAGACGAATACAGTGGAAACAACATATAATAAAACACCATTCAGCGCATATTTGGAACGCCATTCCAATAAGATTTCCTTTTTGACCAAATGTTTTACCTGCGCTGTTAATTGCATGGCGCAAATATATAATTGATTTATGATTTACAGTTTACGATTTTAGATTTTGACAGGAATGTTGGAAACTATAGGGCTGTAGATTTGGTTTAACCG
>NZ_JAELTN010000130.1 GCF_016428855.1 Pedobacter sp. ASV28 | reverse complement strand
TTATAGGTTGCGGATTGTAGGTTTCCACAACGGGTTCGTTACTGTTTGTCACTTTCCCCTTGTTTTCCCTTGTACTGATATAATTTAAAAGATCGTCTTTGGTCAAACGTCCTTCAGATCCAGTGCCTTGAATTTGATCCAATTCGGAAAAAGAGATATTTTCTTCCTTTGCTATATTTTTCACTAATGGCGAATAGAAGCGGTCTGAACCCTTAACCTCTAGATCTGCTGCCTCTACCTTACTTTCTATAGGCAATTGACTAATGCCTGGAATAGATTCGACTTGTACATTTTCCAAGGCAGGTTCAATTTCTTTGATGGGTGTATCTATAGTAGCAACTTCGCCTGCTATTTCAATGATAGCAATTACAGCACCTACCTGCACCACCTCATCGGCTGCAAATAATTGCTTTACCAATTTACCTTCTACTGGTGACGGTACTTCAGAGTCAACCTTATCGGTAGCAATTTCCAAGATGGTATCATCAAGGCTAATTTGGTCACCAGGCTGCTTTATCCATTTAATAATGGTTGCTTCGGCAACACTCTCTCCCATTTTTGGTAACAACAATTCGTATTGAGCCATATTTTATATAAAGTCTAAATTGAAGACTAAAAGAGCAAAGCATTTCAGCCCTAAAGGTTGTTTGCTTTAATTCTAGTTAGCCTTATTATCATCATGTTTATCATCTGGTTTCGGCTACAAAATTACACTTTTTAATGCTTTATATTCAAATCTTGTTTCAACTGAATAAAAAGTAGCATTAAAGCGGCCATAGCTGAACGCTCTATGTTTTGCATGCGCTGGTTGGAAAAGCTAAATAATTTTGTCTTAACCTCTTTCCTGTTAGCCACCGCTACCCACACAGTACCTATAGGTTTTTCGGGTGTGCCTCCATCGGGTCCGGCAATACCACTTACAGCAATGGCATAATCTGTATTAAAATGATTTATGGCACCTAAGGCCATCTCTTTTACCGTTTCTTCGCTAACAGCACCAAACAGCTCTAATGTTTCTGGTTTTACGCCCAATATAGCCTGTTTTAAGGCATTGGAGTACGTAACACCGCCACCTTCAAACACCGCAGAAGAACCCGAGTGTTGCGTAAATAAATGGGCAATATATCCACCTGTGCAACTTTCTGCTGTAGAAAGTTTAAGCCCGTGCGCTTTCATTACATTTAGGATGGCACGCTCGAAAGGAATATCTTCCGTCAATATTACATACTTTTCAATCCGTTCTACAATTTGACGGGTATATAAAGCTACTTCCGCCTTCAATCTTCCCTCAT
>NZ_JAELTN010000012.1 GCF_016428855.1 Pedobacter sp. ASV28 | reverse complement strand
GTATTATAGACTATCAACCTTTCACGGTTAAACTTGGTCATCATTTCCAGTGCCAGTAAATCAATCGTATCTTGTATCCAAGTTTCCTCCGCATCGATCATAACAGGTACTTCCCGTTCAAAAGCAACTTGACAAATCTTTTCACAGCGCTGTTTTACCCTTTCAAATTCTTCTTTTTCTTTGGCACTTAACTTCTGTTTGGCATCTAATTTTTCCAGTAGGGCAAACCTTCCAATACCAGTAACCTTAAAGACCGTAATCGGTATCCTTTCATCGCCGTCTGCCCTCTCAATTGTCCTAATAATTTCATCGCGGGTAAAGTCAAAAACATGTTCTTCCTCTTCTCCTTCAACAGAGTAATCTAAAATAGTGCCTACCTTACCAGAGTGCAGCTGCTCAATGGTATGCTCACATTCGGTTATGGTCTCCCCTCCGCAGAACTGCTTAAAAATGGTTGCTTTAATAGCTCCTTGTATGGGTAAGCCTATGTTAAGCATAAAATTGGCAATAGGTGGACCTACCTTAGTTAAAAAATTACTGCCAATCATTTTAAAAAGCCAATAGGCCTGTTTCAATTCGGCATTAGATTTACTTCGAAATGCTATTTCTGTGTTATCAAAATTGATTTTTTTTAGGGGGGAATATTCCATTAGGTGTTTTTTAATAGGTCAAATCTCTGCAAAAATATAAATAACTGCGGTTGTAAGCACCAAACACTTTTAAATAATTGTAAATTTGCGCCACAATGATAAAATTCAAATTAGAGGGAGAATTTATTCCCTTAATAGCTCTACTTAAGGCCACAGCATTAGTGCAAAGTGGAGGAGAAGCCCAAGCCGTTGTGGAAGAAGGCTTAGTCAAATACAATGGCAATGTAGACTATAGAAAACGTTTAAAGGTCCGCATAGGCGATAAAATAGATTTTATGGGTAAAATAGTTGAGGTCATTTAATGGAAGCGCTAAAAAACAATGATCATTTTATTTATTTCGAAAGCGGACTAAACCCTTTAAAAGAGATACTTGCACAAAAAAAATACAGCAAAATATTTGTATTTGCAGATTCTACGACCTCGGAATTATGCCTTCCTGTATTTAAGGATTTTTTACCAGAAATAGACCATTTCGACATTATAGAAACCGATCCCGGTGAAGAAAATAAAAATATTGATTTCTGTATTGGAATTTGGAAAACTTTATTGGATTTTGAAGCTGACAGAAAATGCTTGATGATCAATTTGGGTGGTGGTGTAATTACAGACATGGGAGGTTTTGTCGCTTCTACCTATAAAAGAGGAATTGATTTCATCAATATCCCTACTACCCTCCTATCTCAGGTCGATGCCTCGGTTGGTGGAAAAACGGGAATAGATATTGATCATGTGAAAAATATGGTAGGTACTTTTAGCCTGCCACAGGCCGTATTCATTGAGAATGCTTTTTTACAGACCCTGCCCCAAAGAGAGTTATTATCTGGCTTTGCCGAAATGATTAAACATGGCCTGATTGCCGATGCCGATTATTATTATCAGTTAAAAAATGCCGATGGCATTACGGCTAATGCCGAGGCCATTTATCACTCGGTTCAAATCAAGAACAATGTAGTGCTGGAGGATCCTTTTGAAAAAGGGTTGAGAAAAATCCTGAATTTCGGACATACCATTGGCCATGCTATAGAAGGTTATGCACTGGTTCATGATAAAATGCCGCTAACCCACGGAGAAGCTATTGCTATAGGTATGATATGCGAGGCTTATCTGTCTGCTAAATACTGTAACCTTACTCCAGATGAACTTGACGAAATCAGCAGCTATATAAAATCTGTCTATCCAAAATACCATATCCAGCCCAAAAGTTTTGAAAATCTGGTTGGCCTGATGCAAAGCGACAAGAAAAATGAAGATGGACATATTCTTTTTTCTTTGTTGGAACAAATTGGTAAATGTACTTTCAATTGTCGCGTTACCAAGGAAGATATTTTTAACAGTTTAATGTACTATAATAACTTATAAAGGAATGACGTTTACCGGAAGTGATATTTCTGTAGGCACATTATTTGGTTTTGTGATTGTGCTTACCTTGGTTGAAATGTATTTCAGCTATGTACATGGTAAAAAACTCTATACCAAAAAAGATACCTGGACCAACATTTACCTGATGTTATGCGCTATAGCAATTAACCTGAGCATGAAATTTGCCACATTTTTCCTGCTTGACTATTGCTATCAATTCAGATGGTTTCAAATACAGAACATTTGGCTATACTGGATCGTATTGGTATTGGCCCAAGATTTTTTATATTGGTTCTTGCATACTGTAGGACATTATGTGCGTTTTTTTTGGGCCATGCATGTTACCCATCATTCCTCAGAACACTTTAACCTGACCACAGGTTTTCGTTCTACGGTTTTTGAACCTTTATATCGTGTATTCTTTTATTTGCCCTTGGCATTTATGGGTTTTACGGCAATGGATATTCTATTTGCCTATCTTGTAACACAGATTTATGGAAATTTAGTACATACCCAAACCGTGGGCAAGCTACACCCTTTATTCGAATACATTTTTGTAACGCCATCACACCATCGTGTGCACCATGCCTGCAACGTTAGGTACTTGGACAAAAACATGGGCATGGTCCTCATTTTATGGGATAGATGGTTTGGTACTTTTCAGGAAGAGTTGCCCGAAGACGAAATTAAATATGGCCTTACCACCCAGCCGGAAGATACCGGAGCCGTCAATATCATTTTCCATGAATTTATTGCCTTAGGTAAGGATGTCAAAAAGGCACCTACCTTTTGGGGCAAGGTTAAATATATAATTAATCCTCCTGGATGGAGCCACGATGGCAGTACTAAAATTGCCAAATTGATGCAGCAAGAGCTTAAACAACAAGAAGCCGAAAGCAGAACGATTGGAAGTAGCTTAAAATAGGCTTTATAAAAAATACCGATATGTTATTCAGTTCAAAAACCTCAAAATTATATTCCGATAAAAATATTTTCAATTAACTATTGACAAATTAAATTTGTTGGTGTACATTTGACACCATAAAGCAAAAAATGAATTTTAACACTACATATTGGTTTGGTTACTTTTACTACTTCAGTAAGAGCCAGGACTAATATGCAGAATATAGCACGAAAAATATTTGTATATAAAAAGTCCTGGCAAAAAGCCAGGACTTTTTTTGTTTATAACCATATGAAAACAAAAACTAAAGTAGCCATACAAGGTATAAAAGCATCGTTCCACGAAGAAGCTGCATTCAAATTTTTTGGCAGGGATATCGAAACCTTAGAATGCAATTCTTTTAAGCAGACCTGTGATTTGCTAGAGAGCAATAAGGCAGACTATGTGGTCATGGCTATTGAAAACTCTATAGCTGGAAGCCTTTTGCCCAATTATACTTTAATTAGGGAATATAACTTTGCAGTTGTTGGAGAGGTTTACCTTCCTATACAATTACATCTAATGGCACTACCCGGCGTGAAGTTTGAGGATATAAAGTTTGCGACCTCCCACCCCATCGCAATTAGGCAGTGTGTAGATTTCTTTGAAGATTTCCCTCAAATACAGGTGATGGAAAGCAGTGATACTGCAGCATGTGCCAAGAAAATAAGAGATGAGCAGTTAAAAGACACAGTGGCCATTGCCAATACTTTAGCTGCAGAGCTATACGGTCTGAATATCATAGAGCGCAGAATAGAGTCCAACAAAAAGAATTTCACCCGGTTTTTAATTCTTAGAAAGGATAAAACAGAAGATCATAAAGAAATCAACAAAGCTTCTATTTGTTTTCAGGTAGGCAACCATGTAGGTGCCCTAAGCAAAGTACTACAATTATTTGCAGAACTCAATGTAAACTTGACCAAAATACAATCTATGCCGGTCCTTGGCCGTAGAAACGAATACTACTTCTATGTAGATATGGAATGGAAAGACATGGAAAATTATGATACGGCTATCAGGAAAGCTTTAAAATACACTGTAAACTTTAATATTATGGGCGAGTACCTTAAGAATGATAAAGTATAAAGTGGTTAACTGACTATTAAACAATTCAAACAAATAACCGATTTACCCAATTAAACGATTAAACAACAAAGTTAAATATCCTAAAAAATGAAACTACAATTAAACATCCAACCTTTGGACAGCTGGATCAGCGTAAAGAATGAGCCCCTATTAATTTCTGGACCATGCAGTGCAGAAACTGAAGATCAATTATTAACTACGGCACATCTGTTAGCTGCAACCGGAAAAGTGAGCGTATTAAGAGCTGGTATCTGGAAACCACGTACCCGTCCGGGAGAATTTGAGGGCATTGGCAGTATTGGCCTAGAGTGGTTGAAAAGAGCAAAAGCTGAAACTGGTTTGCCAACAGCAGTTGAAGTAGCCAATGCAAAACACGTTGAGGAAGCTTTGGCGGCTGGCGTGGATATCCTTTGGATTGGTGCACGTTCTACCGTAAACCCATTTACCGTACAGGAAATTGCAGATGCCCTAAAAGGACACGACATTCCAGTTTTGGTTAAAAACCCGGTAAATCCAGATCTACAATTATGGATCGGTGCTTTAGAGCGTATCAACAAAGCCGGAATCACTAAATTAGGTGCCATTCACCGTGGTTTTTCTTCTTTCGAAAAAAGCTCTTTCCGTAACGAGCCAATGTGGGAACTTGCCATACAGTTGAAAACCCTTTGCCCAGATTTGCCTATCATCAATGACCCTAGTCATATTTGTGGTAACCGTGAGCTGATCCCCTACATTTCACAAAAAGCACTAGATTTAGATATGCAGGGTTTAATGATCGAATCGCACCTGGATCCTTCCGTAGCTTGGACAGATGCCAAACAACAATTAACACCTGCCGCTGTTTCAGAGCTGGTAGATCGTTTAACCGTACGTGAACCCGAGTCTAATAATGAAGCATTTGTAGATCAATTGGCCGATCTACGTAAACAAATAGACAAAATTGATGATCTATTATTACAAAAATTGGGCGAACGCATGTCTATCGTAGAAAAAATTGGTGAATTTAAACGTGACAATCAGGTTACCATTCTACAGGTAAACCGTTGGGATGAGATCAGCAAAAAAGGTGCAGCATTTTCAAAAGCCTTAAAGCTGGACCTTAATTTTACCGAAAAATTTCTTGAGTTGGTACACAGTGAATCCATCCGCAAGCAAACTGAGATTATGAATGCTGGTAAAGCAGTTGAAAAAGGAATTGCTGCCGAGCAACATGCCGAAGCAAAAGCTTAACCACTATATTTTTTAGGATATACTATGTCATCCCGAGAAAATGGAGAATCTAAATAGAATCTTCCCCACTTGGGATGACATATCATAGAAAACCAAATAAATGTACAAAAATGCCATCGTCTCTTTTAAGGGAGCACAAAATATCAAAGCAGAAATAGGTTTAACCGGCTCGAAGAGCGAATGTAACAGGGCCTTAATTATCAATTCCTTAAGTAAAAACTTGGTTAAGGTAGAAAATCTTTCCAACGCTGCCGATACTGTTACCTTGCATTCAATTTTAGTAGATCTATCTGTAAACGATGCCACAAAAAACGAAGTTAAAACCGTTGATGTAGGGCCTGCGGGTACGGCCATGCGTTTTTTATCTGCTTATTTGGCAGCCAAAAATGGAAATTTTCTGCTTACGGGTACAGAACGGATGAAACAACGTCCTATTGGTATTTTGGCAGAAGCATTAAAAAAAATTGGGGCCAATATCTCTTACACTGAAAAGGAAGGTTTTCCGCCATTGGCCATAAAAGGCCCTTTACAACAAAGCTCTGCTCATATTAAAATTAAAGGAGACATTAGCAGCCAGTATATTTCAGCTTTGCTCATGTTGGCACCAACCCTTCCACAAGGCTTAGTTTTGGAAATTGAGGGCGAATTGACTTCTAAACCTTATGTAGAAATGACCTTGGCCATGTTGGCCGAATGCGGCATTTCACACACATGGAACAACAACCTGATTACCATAAAACATCAATCATTCAAGCCTTCTACATTAATTATAGAACCAGACTGGAGTGCAGCTTCTTATTGGTATAGTATTGTCGCCCTTGCGAAAAATGCCGAGATCAGCCTTCCCTACCTTAGGGAGCGAAGCTTGCAGGGAGATAGTCAAATCCAATCTATAATGGAAATATTCGGACTAAGCACCTCTAAAACAGCTCATGGAATTGCATTAAAAAAAGACCAAACCATAAAAAACACAGACAAAGTTTTAGACTTGAAAACTTGTCCAGATTTGGCGCAAACTATTGTAGTAGTAGCTGCCGCATTAGGTCTTAATATGTCTTTCACCGGTCTAGAAACCCTAAAAATCAAAGAAACTGATCGAGTTGCGGCACTACAAAATGAACTGGCCAAGATTGGGGTAAAACTTATTGAAGATCATTTTATCTATACCCTAGACTGTAGTCAACTCCACTTTCCGCAAAAAGTAACCTTTGCAACTTACGAAGATCATAGAATGGCCATGGCCTTTGCCCCATTAGCCTTACTGATTGAAGAAGTGGAAATTGAAGAATATCATGTTGTTGAAAAATCTTATCCTTATTTTTGGGAAGACTTGAAGAAAGCAGGCTTTGAAGTAGTTAATACTTAGTACACAGTATTTAGACTGCTATAGCGCTAACAATTTGTAAAACCAATTTTAACCCTCACCCAATTATTAAATATCTTACTACTATATACTCAAAAAATGGCAGGAAATTCATTCGGACAACTTTTCCGTATCACTACCTTTGGCGAATCACATGGTTTGGCCATAGGTGTAATTGTTGATGGTTGCCCAGCAGGCTTAACCATCAGCTTAGACTTTATACAAGCTGAACTGGATAAGCGAAAACCCGGACAATCAAAGATCACGACCCAACGTAAAGAGAGTGATGCCGTACAAATTCTTTCTGGAGTTTTTGAAGGAAAAAGTACAGGTACTCCCATTGCCATGCTTATTCCCAATGAAGACCAGCGCAGTAAAGATTATGGGCACAACATAGATATTTACCGTCCAAGTCATGCAGATTACGTTTATGATGCCAAATATGGCATTCGTGACCATCGTGGCGGGGGGCGTTCCTCGGCACGAGAAACTGCAGCACGAGTAGCTGCCGGGGCTATTGCCAAATTACTGTTGAAACAAGCAGGAATAGAAATTTTTGCGCATGTAACAGCAGTAGGCAAAATAAATGCCCCAAACCTGGAAAGCAACAACCTGGATGAACTACTTAAAATTAGGGAAGAAAATATGGTGCGCTGTGCCGACCCTGCCACAGCAAACGAAATGATCAATTTTATTGATCATATTCGTAAAGATGGCGATACTGTGGGCGGCAAAATAGCCTGTATTGTCAAAGGTTGTCCTGCAGGTTTAGGTGAACCTGTTTTTGATAAGCTACATGCCGATCTGGGCAAGGCGATGCTGAGCATCAATGCTGTTCACGGTTTCGAATATGGCTCTGGCTTTGACGGTACCGAACTACGCGGCTCTGAACATAACGATATCCCCTTACCAAAGGTAAATGAAGAAAATAAGTTTAAAACCATAACCAATCATGCCGGAGGTATCTTAGGAGGTATTTCAAATGGCATGGACATTACTTTTAAAGTGGGCTTTAAACCAGTGGCTACCATCATGCATAACCAACAGACCATTAATGCAGCTGGACAAGCAGCCGAAATTAAAGGTAAAGGACGTCATGATCCTTGTGTGGTACCAAGGGCGGTAGTTATTGTTGAAGCCATGACCGCCTTGGTTTTAGCCGATCAATTGTTAAGGAATAAATCAGCAAAATTATAGATATCATGCATAAATATTTATTTTCCTTAGTTTTTTTAACACAGTCAGTCGTATTTGCACAAACCTATAAGGAAAAAATTACGGAACATAGATCGGCCTACAAAGCTGATTTTATAAGCAATGAGCATTCTCCATTAAAAAAAGCTGATTTAAAAAATCTTCATTTTTATGAAGCAGATAGCAATTATCGTATTATGGCTGAGGTTATCCCCTTAAAAGATCAGCAACCTTTTAAAATGCCCACCTATGCAGGAACAACAGCAGATTATATTCGTTATGCCCAGCTTAAATTTCAGTTAAATGGTGAAACCGTACAATTAACCTTGTACAGAAATCTTGCATTGGCAGCTAATCCAATTTATAAAAACCATCTTTTTCTACCTTTTACAGACCAAACCAATGGTCAAGATACCTATGGTGGCGGCAGGTATCTTGACCTGGAAACAACAGCTATTGTAGACCACAAAATAGAAATAGATTTCAACAAAGCCTACAATCCTTACTGTGCCTATAGTGATGGGTATAGATGCCCAATTCCACCAGAAGAAAATGACCTTAGTCTTGAAATTAAGGCGGGAGAAAAAAAATATACTGGCGAAAAAAAGAAAAAAGACAAGTAAATTACCTATCTCTTTTTTATTGATCGATTTAAAATTTATTACCAACCTGCGGTGGTATCATCACCTCTAGGGTCTGCTCCACCCTGGTATCCTCTTGGGGTTACCAATACGGCATCAACTAAACCTATATAGGGACGTTCTACCAATTTGTAACCTTTTGCCTTTAAAATCGAAGTGTTCTTCTCATCAAAAGTTTTTGGTTCTATATAGACTTCATCTGGAAGCCACTGATGGTGAAATCGTTTGGCCGTAACGGCTTCCTGTATACCTTGTTTAAATTCAATAACATTAAGAATAGTTTGAAAAACAGAAGTAATGATGGTCGATCCTCCCGGTGTACCTACAACCATAAATAACTTTCCATCTTTTTCAATGATGGTTGGTGTCATCGAACTCAGCATACGTTTTCCCGGTGCAATGGCATTAGCCTCCCCTCCAACCAGTCCGTAACTATTCGGCGTACCTGGTTTTACCGAAAAATCATCCATTTCATTATTGAGCAAAAAGCCTGCTCCTTTTACAAAGACCAATGAGCCATAAGAGTTATTAAGGGTAGTGGTTACTGCTACAGCATTTCCATCTTTATCTGCAATAGAATAATGGGTGGTTTCCTCACTTTCCTTACCTGAAAATACACCTGCCTTAATTTCGCCGCTTGGAGTTGCCCTATCCCAATTCATAGAGTGCATTCTATGCTCCTGATATTTTTTTTCTAGCAACTTCTCTTGTGGCACCTTATAAAAATCTGGATCGCCTAGGTAGGTGGCCCTGTCTGCATAAACTCTTCTCTCGGCTTCCACAATCAATCTTACTGTAGAATCTTGATTGTGCCCCCATTTTGCCAATGGTTCTTTCTCTATAGCATTTAAAAGTTGCGTCAAGGCAATGCCACCACTAGATGGTGGAGGCATGGTAATCACTTTATACACTTTATACTTGCTTATAATGGGTTTACGCCATAGGGCTTTATAAGTAGCTAAATCATTTTTGCTCATGATACCATTTCCCCTATTCATTTCCTTTATGATCTGTTCTGCTACCTCTCCCTCATAAAATCCGGCCCTACCTTTATCACGGATAAGCGTCAGGGTATTGGCCAATTCTGTCTGCACCAATTTTTCTCCCTTTCTCCAATCACCTTTTGCTTTAAGAAGTGCTGCACCATCTGGATTGAACTGCCTAAACAGGCTCTTCATATCATTAAACTCTTTTGCCTGATTTGCGGTAATGACAAAACCTTTTTTTGCCAATTGAATGGCAGGTTCCAATAATGTACTCCATGGTAGTTTTCCAAATTTCTGATGGGCCTGCACCATACCGTCAACCGTACCGGGTACGCCAGCAGCCAAATGTCCCTGAACACTTTTTTTGGGAACAACATTTCCTTCTACATCTAAATACATATCCCTACTTGCGGTATTCGGAGCTTTTTCCCTATAATCTAAAGTAGTGGAATTTCCTTTGGCATCTCGATAAACCAAAAATCCGCCCCCGCCAATATTTCCAGCATTTGGATATACCACCGCTAGGGCGAATTGCACTGCAATTGCAGCATCTATGGCATTTCCCCCTTGTTTTAAAATATCTAATCCCACTCTCGATGCTTCTGGATGCGCCGAAACCACTACCCCTCTTTTAAAATAGGTATTTTTTGTTTTTTGACTAGAACAGCCAACAATCAAAAACAATAGAATTGATGTCGTGTATAATAAACTTAATTTATGCATGATATCCTCTTAATTTTTTACATTCTCGTGCGACCATCTCCATAGAATATTCCTAACAATACCTCCCATCCGATAAGAAACATCATCCTGAATTTTATGGTAGGAGCTATGGTAATACCCCACCACATGACAATACTCGTGGGCTAAATGAATGGCATATTCCTCAGAAAGGGGTTGTTTTCGATTATTTTTCAACCACCAGGAATAAGTATTGATCTTATAAACACAGGCTGCAGAAAAACCATAGCTATTGGTCGTTCCTTTAGCATGAATAATATTAAGGTCTAGTGTTACCTGTTTATCTATCAATAAGTCTTCATAAACTGTTGAGCCATGTACTATATTAGCAGCAGAATCGCATTTGTAGATCATGATATTGCCTGGTTTTTTACAGATATTCTCCTTGAACCAAGCATTTGAGCAGGGAAAATTATATTTTGAAATCGAGTCTTTGAACTCTTTGGAGGAGAAAACCTTAGACATTAAATCTAAGGCTTTCAAAGCAGTATCTCGAAATTCATCCAGTTCACTGGTATAATTCCCTAACCTAAACACTACTTTTTTTTGTTTTCCTTGAGTTTCAGGAAGAGTTTTTTTCACCTCTTCCTGAACAATATAGCTGGACATTAGCAACACCAATGCCGACAATAAGATATTTAATGATATTTTTTTCATTTACAATTTAAAATTGAACTTGGTCTTACCAATTACTCCAACTGGATTCAAACTGGCCATAAAATACTTTACTAGGATCTTCCACACAGGTAAGCTTACCCATTACCTTGCCTACATTCAGCACATTTTCGCTATAATCAATTTTAAAAGTGTGACTTTCCAAAAAGGTTCTGAGGTTTTGCGAAAAGCTTGCCGTAGTGGGTGTAGAGCCATTATTATCTTTATAAGTAAAACTCACAATACCGGTGGTGGAATTCACCCACTGCATTTCATAATAATTATATTCTATCCAATAGCTGCTTGCAGCGGTAGTTACACCTACTACTATGTTGGATCCACTTTTTCTTTGTGTACTTGGTGGATTAAAATCCAGATAGAAGTGATTATAAGATCTTCCTGCGGTATTGGTCGTCGTGATATCACTTTGTAAAATCGCATTAAATCCAGCGGTTTGGGGCATTGCTGGTGGATTAACCGCTAAAAATCTATATTTTGGTTCCGTAAGTAAAACCGTATGCAAAGCAGTAGTTTGCAAGGCTTCCAAATGCCATTTCCAAAGAATATTCCTTACAATAGACCCCACACGATTGGGCACATCCAAACCACTTGCCACCGATGGGTGGACATAGCCAACTATATGGGCATATTCATGCGCCAAATGGATAGCATACTCTTCTGAAAGCGGTAAAGTTCGGTTATTTGTTAACCAGTATGAATAAGTATTAATAGTGTTGAAACATTTCGACGCAAAACCATAGCTACTAGGTGTAGGACTTGTATTTTCGATAATTTTGACATCCAACTTCACCGTATCATCAACAAGAAAATCATCATAAACAGTGGTTCCGGCAATACTTCCACCTATACATTTATTGATTGTAAATCTACTGGGGACAATGCATGGACTGCCTGATTCTCCATTTGAGCAAGGGAAACTATACTTGGCAATAGAGTCCTGAAATTCTTTTGAAGAGATAACTGTAGAAAGGATTTGAAAAGCACTATCGGCAGTGGGCCTAAAGTTAGGCAGCACACTTGCATAGGTTTTGATTTTAAAAGCAACTTGCTTAGCACCCAGCAATTGGAATGGTGCTTCGGCCTTTCTTTGCTCGACTTCGCTTCCAGAGGATCCTAAAATGTTGTTAAATTCGGCTCTTTTACATGCAAAAATGAGCGTAAGTAAGATACAGATAGCAAATATGCCTCTTTTTTCATACTGATTTTTTTTCATGATTTAGATTTTTTTTAGTGATATGATTAGGGTTAATTATTAAAACCAATTGATCCATTTCCGCTCAAATCGCCCATAAAAAAATATCTCCGGATCTTCCACACAGATGAAATTTGCCATTACCCTTCCCGATGGCCCTTTCTGGCTGCTGTAAATCATCTTAAAAGTTTTACGCTCAAACAGCGCTCTTAAATTTTTGGAATAGTTAAGGGTCGCACTGCTTGACCCATTATTCGCGATATAGGTAAATTTAAAAGTACCCGCATTTCGGTCTAGCCAATCCATTCGGTAATAATTGTGTTCTACCCAATAGGAACCACTGGCCGTAGTCACACCAAAAACTACATTAGATCCGCTTTTCCGCTGTTCTTCCGGAGGATTAAAATCGAAATAGAAATGATTATAAGATCGATTTGCCGATTTGGCGTTAGCCAAGTCCAATTGCAGGATATCATTAAATTTTCCCGATTGTGGCATATCAGCAGGTTGAACGGCCAAGCATCTCAACCTCCAGTTGGAATTGTCCAACAGGTAACTGTGCAGTTCTTTCTTTTTAATTTCTTTCAATGACCAATCCCAAAGAATATTAGCGATAAGCGATCCTATTCCATAAGAGACATCTTCTGTTTTGGTATCTGGATGGTCGCCATGGTAATAACCTACTACGTGACAAAATTCATGTCCCAAATGGATAGCATATTCTTCGGGAAGTGTCATGGCCATATTATCAACCAACCAATGGCTATTAGAAGTAATGGTGTAGCTGCAATACGATGAACTCCCCAGCACATTGGTAGGTTCACTGGGCTGTCGGATGGTTAAGTTTAAAGCTACGTCCTTATATTTTAATAAATCTTCATATACCATTGACCCATCAACCCTACCCGTTAAGGGATTTACCTTGATCAAATTCAGTTCTTTGGCCTTAGCACATTGTGAAGGACTCTTCATCTGATTACTAGGGGCATAATGATATTTATAGATAGAATCCTTAAACTCTTTTGATGATAAAACTTTGGACAACAAGTCCATTGCAGCTTCAGCAGTAGGCTTAAAATCGGCTATCACCGAGGAAAAGCTACCTATCTTGAATTGCACCTTTCTGGTATCAGTTTCTTTAGACGGTCCTTCTTCTGGTTGCGTCGAAGGAACGATTGTTTTGTCATCATTTCCAGCTTGTACCTTAGATTTTTTACAGGAGACCATGCAGAAATAGAGCAGGAAAGTCCACGCAAATACCATTTTAGCAGCATTTAAAGAGTATTTTTTCATATTTATGGGTTTAGAGCTTTATAAGCAAGCTATTATTTTACCAATTGCTCCATGCAGTTTCAAACCTACCATAGAAAAAGATCGTAGGGTCTTCCATACAAATGAAGCTTCCCATTACCTTTCCTGCTGGAGCAGGTTCGTCACTATAATCTATTTTAAAGGTATGATTCTCAAAAAACGCCCTTAAATTCACCGAATAGGTAAGTGTAGAAGCATTAGAGCCATTATTTCCCTTATAAGAAAATTTAAAAATACCTTGGCTTTGGTTTACCCATTCCATCTTATAAGAATTATACTCTATCCAATAGCTAGAGCTTGCCGTAGTTACACCAAAAGTTACATTAGAGCCCTCTTTTATTTGGCTCGCAGGTGGATTAAAATCAAAATAAAAGTGGTTATAACTCCTATTGAGCAGCTGCGTATTGGCTATATCTTTCTGTAAGATGGCATTAAACGCGGCTGTTTGAGGCATGCCAGGCGGATCTACGGCCAAATATCGATAACCCGTTGTACCAATAAGGGTTTGCAAAGGAGGTGGCGATACTGCAACAATTGGTATTTTGTTCCCATTAATCAAGATATAAAATGCCTTCGCTACAGAATCCCAGTACACTTTCTTGAATGAAATTCCTTCATAAGTAAGTGATGTCACCAAATCCAGTCCATCTGCTGCGAAAGTAAAAGCCGCTGTAGTGGTCACTTCTATATTATTGGCATCTTTCCTGATCAGACTAAGCGTTTTGCTTACAAAGCTTAACTCCACTTTTGTTTGTGCCCCATTTTCAACGATGTGAAGTTTAGCCCTTTTAAATGCATTTGAGGCCTCATCGATAACTGTTTTGATTCCCCCACTTTTATAGAATGCTTCTTCTTCTTGCGTTGCTTTTTTCAGTACCATTATATTTTTATTTTTGACTCCTTCCAACACTACACTATCTACCGTTATGGATTTAAAATAAAATTCGTAGTCTGATTCTTTGCCCTTTCCACTACCCCCACCGCTAATGGGGTTATAGGGATGAGAAAGAATATGCAGTACGCTATAGGTATCAAAAATTAAACATGGCTCTCCTACTTGTCTGAAGATATAGGAACTATTCGCAATATTGGAAGCAGCCTCTATATTGATATCCGAAACCATATCTACTCTATTATCATTAGAAAATTTCATATAGAATAGATAGGCGCCTCCACCTTTTGGGGCAAAAACTGTTTTCCAGCCATAGGGAGAACTGGTCAGTGTTTTTTGCCGGGCAGCAATCGTGTCTGCAAGTCTTTTGTCCAAAGTGGTTTCATACCAGGTGTCGGTACCCCCTTTTTTACAAGCTACCAGTACAAGCCCGAGTAGCATACAATACAATAAAATCTTTTTCATATAGTTTTATGGCTAGTTAATTAATGCTGCTCTTGCTTCGGCTGTTTTTCTTTGGAGTGCTCTAAAATCTATGTTCCAAGCCTGTAAGAAGTAGGTTATAATGATATTTTCTTTTTCTTTAAGCCTAGTTCTTCCAATGTTTACTCCTGGAGAATCTTCCGGAATAGCATCTAACATGGCATCAAACTCTGCCTTGCTATTACTTAGCATGGTTGCCACCAATGTGGCAAAATCTTCATTTGGGCTTGTCATGCCATAGCCTGTAATAAACCCTGCTTTACGGGCGTTTGCCTGCGAAATACTCAAACCATTTGAATCATAAGAACCTGCCGATACCAACTCAAAATCGCTCGGGTACATGATATTCTGGTGAAGCATGTGTGCCAATTCATGGTGTACCGTACCTAAAATCTGGGAAATGCCTCCAGCACTTTTCAAATTGATCTGGTTGATTCCAAATATGTTCACTTTTAATCCCTGATCGGCAGAACCCAATACAATATTTCCATTAGTGGCATAGGCATAGCTTCCAATTAACACATATTGTTTAGGAATATACTTTTTGACAAAAAGAAGGCCTGCAATTTCTTCGAATGGCGCTATCCAACCCTTTTTTAAAATGTTCATTACAGGTAATACCTTATTTTCCTCTGCAGGAACCAAAACAGTGGTATATCCCATCAGGCCCGCATCCCATCTGTAAATGACTTCTATATTATAAGGCTTGGTAAAATTTTCATATAATGCGATATCGAGTGCTGTTTTCTGATACCTCACACCTCCCAATCCCTCAATTGGCGTATTTAAGTCATTATCTTTTTTTGAGCAAGAGTTGAAGGAAATCAAAGTGGTTACCACAAATGCCAGCAATAAATATTTTTTCATATTCTTTTTCATTTTTTTATCGTTTATTAGGTTCTAATCCGGCCATTACAGTAGTTGGTGGCAATTGTATTTGCCTACGTGGATCATTCGCTTCTAAAACTGTATTAAATTCCCCCGTTATTGTTTTATCTGCTACGGGATGTGCTACCCTTATGCCTTTCCTCAGTACATCAAGCCAGCGTAAACCTTCATGTAGGAACTCAATTCGCTTTAAATCCAATACTGCATTTACCACAGCTGTTTTAATATCCGAACCTGCATAATGATTGAGTACCTTTGATGATGTCAAGTCATGACTTGCGGCATTATAAGTGCCTTTTACACGTTTTGGCAACAATACATTTAGCATACTTAAAGCTTCATTTGGCCTATCTAACATTGCCAATGCTTCTGCTTTATTAAATAATACTTCTTCTGCAGTAAACAAGGGCACATATAAATAGTAGTTACCTAGGTTTGAATTAAGGGGGCTGACAAAATGCGCATACAATTTTTGTATATATATATTGTTGTCACTGTTGGCCACAGTCACATAAGCCAAATCTGCATTGACCAGATTATTGTATGATTTAAGGGTTAGAGGATATACAATACTTGTAGAAACACTGAATCTATAAGTGCTACCATAACTAAATGTCCAACCACTGATTCCTTCAGTTAGCAATAAATTAGCCTTTTCAGATGGTTTATTATAGGTTTGGGTACGTACGCTACTGCCCATTAGGGCATAAGCATTCCAGTCTCTCAGATAATCTACCGTACTGTTATTAGGAAAAGCTTGATCGGCATATTGTATAACCTTGGCATAGTCCTTTTTAAATAGGTAATAACGTGTAGCGAATGCGGCAGCGGCTCTCTTGGTAAAATGGAAAGCTGGTTTTTTATAAACATCGTCACTAATGAGCGGCATTCCTTCCAACAGGTCTTTTTCTATCTGCTGATAAACATAGGCTACCGTTTTACGTTCATATTGCTTGTGTACTACATTTTCAGGTTCTAATACATAAGGGATTCCTGGATCTGAATTTGAACTGGCAGCATCATAAGGCTTGGCCCACAATGTAACCAACATAAAATGGGCATAAGCCCTAGCCACTAAGGCCTCGCCCATCTGTGCACGATAGATTGAAGGATTTGACGCCTCAGAGATGGCCTTAAGTGCTTGATTGGCCACAGCAATAGCCTTATAACAATGGTTCCAATAATTAATAGGCCAATCAACTCCCGTGGCTTCTACATCTTCCCATTTATAGGCCTGCAAATTGGACAATATTGGAGGTACATGGATATTTTCGACCATGTTGTCTGACATTGCTTCACAAAATGGCATATAGTTAGCCTTGGGATAGGCATTGACCAATAGTTCTGAAACTGCTTCGGGCTTATCTAAAACTGCCCTCTGGTCAGGTACGGTAGACAAATATTTTTCACACGATTGAAAGATGAATACTGTGGCTACCAACAGCATTAACTTTATTACTTTATATTTTACAATCATTATATATATAAATTAAATACTAACCTTAAATGAAAATGTAAATTGTTTTGCCAATGGAGAGGCCACACCACCTGAATTATAAAATTCGGGATCTTGCCCATTTAATCGCTTATCAGCATAGATTAACCATAAATTGGTGGAGTTAAGACCAAGCGAAAGGCTTTTAACACCCAAATTTTTAGCCACTTTCTCACTTAACCTATATTGTAATGAGATATTTTTAAGGCGTACAAAATCGCCTCTTACCGTTCTTATATCGGCATAATTATAGCTCGAATAAGGATAGCCAGATATGGTATTGGCCAGCCTATCATCTACAATTACAGGCACATTGGTATAGCGTTCGTCTCCAGGCATTTGCCAACTATTTAGAAATTCTCGTGGCATGGCACTGAAATCATTATATCCCTGACTATATGCACTATTCAGTCTTATTTTATTTCCCGCCTGATAAGAAATTAAAAAAGCCAGCGAAAAGTTCTTGTACGTAAAGCTATTTGAAAGCCCCCCAGTAATGGTAGGCTCTGCATTACCTTCATATTTCAAGTAAGCGGTAGTTAAGCTTTGTGGATTAACGTTTAAGGTAGTATTTCCATCAGTACCTACAAAATAGGGTAAACCCGTTTCATGATTTAGGCCATTAAATACAATAGAATATAGGCCGTTTACAGGATAACCATTTTGTGGACCACCCTCTGGCCTTACCAAATCTATAATACGTGGCCGGTATTGCATGTTCACAATTTTATTGGTGTTATAGGCAAATGATACATTTAGCGACC
Organism: Pedobacter sp. ASV28; assembly: GCF_016428855.1. Lineage (GTDB taxonomy): Bacteria > Bacteroidota > Bacteroidia > Sphingobacteriales > Sphingobacteriaceae > Pedobacter. Next base: position 87,090 of record NZ_JAELTN010000012.1, on the reverse strand, counting down.
AATTAAGATTATTATGTTTTAGTACCTCGGTACCAATGGCTGCAGCTACACCATGCGATTTTAAATCTGCATAGTTGGCCTGCTTACTGCTCTCGCCACCTATACCCGAAGTTTGTACCGAACTGATCAGGTCAAAAGAATTGCGGTTATAAAAATCAAGAGTTAGTGTAAGCTTGTTTTTAAACAGCCCCATATCAAAACCTACATTAGCCTCATGCTGTTTTTCCCAAGTAAGTTCTGAATTTTCCAGGCCTGCAATAAAAATACTAGATTCTACATCCGCATATCGTCTTGGTACGTTGGTATAGCCCAATCTCACTACCGAATTTCTGGCATTACCTATGCTAGCTGTTAGTCCATATGATGCCCTCAACTTCAGGAAGTCTATACTAGATATTCTTTTCATAAAGTCTTCCTCATCTACATTCCATGCCGCACTAGCTGTCCAAGTGGGCAACCAACGAGCAGTTTTAGATGCTCCCATTCGATTGGATCCGTCATACCTCCCTGAGCCATTGAAAATGTATTTCCCTTTATATGAATAGGTTAAACTGGAATAGAAAGCTACATATCTATCCAAGTCAATGCTCATGCCATAGTAATAATCATTTGATTCCAGGTTTTTCTTGATCAATCTGTAGTCTATAAAAGGGATGCCGCCCTTGTCATACTGATAACCATAGCCATTACTGTAGGAATTTTTTCTGTCGGTATACTTGATTTCCTGACCAAGAATCACATTTACAATATGCCTATTGCTGAACGTTTTATTAAAGTTTACCTGGTGCCTTGCATTATAATTTACCAAATAATCGTCCGTACGATTGTAAAGACCTCCTTGAGGCAATACAGTACTCTTTTCAACTTCCTCTGGATTATCTGGATCTCTATATAGCAGAGGGTTTGCCCCACGAATGGTTCCGTTATAATCGGCACGGTAGGCTTCAGCAGCATTTGCATTGTCCCTAATCTGATGTTCTCTTACGGTTTTTACATATCTGGCCGCTCCAAGCACCTTATATTCAAAAGCTTTAGAAATCTTATAGGTCAATTCGCCCCTAGTACTCACATCAAGTAGATTAATATCAATAAAATTATTTTCCAGTTCATGTAGGATATTAAATGGAGCATAATCTTTGGTAAAAAACTCCAAATTTCCATTCTCGTCATAAGGGGTAATGGTTCTACTGGTACTTAATGCATAACTGAATGGATTGATATCAAAACTTCTGGAATAGGCTCCTAGTACCAGATTGGTAATCCTATTTACGGTACCAGGGCTTCTTTGCCTACGTAACGAACCATTTACGGTTACGTCTACCGAAATTTTATTTGAAAGATTGAAAGTAGACCTATTATTGGCATTGTACAATTTATAATTATCGCCAATGGTCCAACCACTATCTTTGGTAAAACCTAGGGATAAATAGTTGGTTGCATTTTCCGTTCCAGACTGCAGTACAATATTATGTTGCTGTAAAAGCGAGTTCCTGAAGAGCACATCAAACCAATCGGTATTGGCTTGCGCATAGCGCTGCAAAAAAGCAGCCCTTCCTTCCGGTGTATTTTCCAAGGCAAAATTACCATTGGCATCTGGCGTACTAATCAACTTGGCCATTTTGGTAAAAACCCCTCCAATTCTCCTGTTCACAGAAGAACCATAATCCAGATAATACTTATCGTACATATTCTGGTAAATGGTCATTTGCTCTCTTGAGTTCAGCATATCAAAAGAGTCGTAATTTGGTTTTAAATAGGTTGAAAAATTACTATTGATAGAAATGGAAGGTTTTCCAACCTTTCCCTTTTTTGTTTTGACCACAATTACTCCATTCATTGCCCTAGCTCCATATAGCGCTGTGGCCGATGCATCTTGCAATATGGTAATGCTTTCTATATCTTCTGTATTGATCCCTGCAACCGAAGAACCCAACAGAGTAAGGGCATTACCGCTAGCCAATTGATCGTTGGTTACATTTACAATGTCTTCTAGTATAATCCCATCAATTACCCATAATGGCTTATTTTCTCCAGAAATAGAGGTTACGCCCCTCACCCTTATTTTAGGAGCAGAGCCGTAGGTACCCGAAACGTTCTGTATACTTAAACCAGGTACTTTTCCTTCTAACATACGGCTGATGTCGGTAATTCCCTCCTGTTTAACTTCAGATCCTTTGATATTTGTAGCCGCTCCCGTATAAAGTTTACGTTCTATGTTTTGATAACCGTTTACCACTACTTCAGAAAGATTGCTAATTTCAGCTTCCAGGGTAACTGTGATATTGTTTTTTTCCCCTACCAGAACTTCTGTAGTCTTAAAGCCCATCATGGCAAAAACAAGTATCGCATTGTCTTTTACGGTAATCTTAAAATCACCCTTTTCACTTGTTACCGTATAATTTTGTGTACCTTTTTCCCTTACAGAAACGCCTGGCGTACCATCCACCATTCCACCATTATCAGACAATACCCTGCCGGTGACTACATGTTGTTTAAAAACAGACTTTTTTTCCTCTATTTTGTTTAGAATTACCCTATCGCCCACAATCTTATAACCAATACCTTCGGCGGCCAATTGATTAAGTATATCTTCTAAACGTCCAGTATCATTAATTTCAACAATTTTATTAATGTTTACAGCAAAAGCATCAAATACAAATGTTTTATTGTATTTTTTCTTCAACTTGTTCAAGACCAGCTCTAGTTTTTCTCCCTTACTTTGTTGTGCGGTTACTATTCCCTGATGAGCTTGCACCTGATGGAGCAAAATAAAGGGGAAAAATAATGGCAATAGCCATCTAGTAAACTGCATTTTCCTAATGTAGTTTTTACTCATTTTAATAGCTTGTAGTTTGTGTTTAGTCTGTGTTTATTTCAGTTATAGTAGGTTTACTATTTATGATTAACTATAATTTCCTTTTCTTTTAACTTAAATCTAATTGGATAAGTAGCCTTTAATACTTCCAGTACTTCTTCTATACTGGTATTCTTGAACTCTGCATTAAATTTATGTCTGGTTTTGATCGTATCCTTTACTTTTATATTTATGCCATAACAGTTTTCGAGGCTTTCGAAAACCTGCTCCAGCGATGCATTCACAAATACCAGTTCTTTATTTAACCAATACGCATTATTATGATTTACGCTAGAGAAGCGAATAATGTTATTACTGCTGATGTTATAATTTAACCCCATTCCAGCAGTCAATATGGCTTTATCGTTACCAGAGATCGCCTCAAAAGCGACCTTTCCAGAGTTAACGCTTAAATCGACCGAACGTGGGGTATTACGAATATTAAATGAGGTACCTAGCACCGTGACCTTGGAATTGTTGAGCACTACCGTAAATGGGCGTGACGCATCTTTGGCTATTTTAAAAAATGCTTCACCATTTAACAAGCTAACCTGTCTTATTTTCTCCTTCATTTTAGTAGGATATGAAAATCTAGTATTAGCAGCCAAATATATCTTAGAACCGTCGGCCAAAAGCAAGGAGTCTATGTGATCTCCAGTGGTTTTAGTGATATACACTTCTTTGGTGAGCTGATGATAAATTAGGTAGCTAGAAAAACCCAGCACTAAAATAGCCGCAATGTTTCTGGCCCATTTAAATAGAGGTTTTAAACTATAGCCATCCGAACTAAGGACTTCTTCTTCCAATACTGCTATCTTATATTTTGTTTTGGTCAAAGCTTTTGCCACTTCATGAGCTTCCATCGGGTCAGCAGACGCTTCCCAAATTGCCTTCATTCTAGCAAACTCCTGCCCATTTTCTGCCGAAAGACTTACCCAGCTCATTAGCCTCTCAGTATCTTGCTTCCCCGCCCTGCCAGCAAAGTAATCAACCATTAATAAATGTATATCTTGTACTTCCATTTAAGTTTTTAATCTTTAACGCATGCCCTATAAAAGAAAAGACAATTTTTGTTCATCAACTCGTGACAAATTTTAAAATATTTTTTTGTTTGCTAAGCATTTCATCTAAAGTTGGCGCTGTAATTAAGGGAAAGCAGCTTTTCAACTACTTTCCCAACCGATATTTATTGGACTACTAGTAACTTTTTCTTGTCGCTATTGATTTTCCCTTTGTTGATCCATAATATATACGATCCTGCTGGTACTCCTGATAAATCTATTGTTATTTCTCCACTTGCCGAAATACCATACTCCTTAGAAAGAAGCGATTGTCCTGTAAGTGATATAAGGTCTATTGTTACCAATCTCTGTAAGTCTATTAATTTAATCAGCACCTTTCCTTTTGCCGGATTAGGATACATAGAATTTTTTGATTTTTCCAAAGAAAAAGTTAGTACCTGCTCTCCCAATACCTCACGAGTTCCATTGATATCATATTGTACCAGCCTATAATAATTGGTACCCACCAAAGGACTTTGATCAGTATAGCTATAATTAATAGGTAAAGAAGTGGTACCATTAGCTTCTTTCCTTATTAACATCTTAAGGTTAGCATACGAAGAACCACGTTCTATAATAAAGTGGCTGCTATTGGTCTCGGAAAGTGTTCTCCAATTTAGAACTGCACCATTTCCATTCTTTGTTACCTTGAAATAATCGAAATGTACTGGCAATACACCTTGATATTCATAAGCGCCCAGATCGATGTTACCATGTTGTAAACGAATGCTTCCCGCCAAATCTAGGCCAGTTAATATTCCCGCATCGATAGCTAAAGCATTATTGCCTTTTTCGGTGGCCTGACCTTCTACCAAGGTTAGAAAATTTACATCGGTTTCGATAATACTGGCAAATAACCGCCTTGAAGAATCATAGATGTAGTTATTCGCTACAGTTCTGTTACCCGAAGCCAAAATCTCAGTTTCCAATAAATTATGCTGTATATCTTGGTTTGTACTGGTTACCCTGCTAATATCTGAAAGTTGTTGTGTATTATTCGCATCAAATATATTTCCCCTAAATATGTTGTTATAGAGTTTTACATTGATTAAGCTGCTATTGGTGATTGCGATGGCAAATGCACTGCTGGAATTGGTCGCCTTATTTCCATAAAAGGTATTATTGGTAGCATATAAGTTTCCCCCGGAGCCAGTATTACCAGCAATGATACCTGATCCTGTTGTTGCTTGGTTGTGATGCAAAATACTATTACTTAGATAAACTGTACCTGAATATAGATTTATGGCTCCACCCGAAGTAGATGAAGTATTATTAGAGAATTTTGAGGAGTTGACACGAGTAATTCCCGCCTCAATGTTTACTGCTCCACCACTGGAGCCTGTATTATTTTCAAAAGTCGTACTTGTAATATTTGTTTGGCAACGAAGAATAGACAAAGCTCCACCAGTGGTTCCTACATTATTAAAAAAAACGCCATCAGTGATATTTACAATAGCAGGTGTAGTTGAAGTTCCTGCCACCAGATATAATGCCCCGCCCCTTGTACCCGTATTTTCGATAAATTTAACTGCTATAAAATTAGTTATTGAAGCGGCTCCAGTAGGAATACTAAAGTAAACACCTCCTCCAGTTGATGTAGATGAGTTATTACGGATAATCAGATTTTTAAAATCAACACTGCCACTGGTATTAATAAAAATACCAGCTCCAAAATTTCTTCCTATAGCAAATGTGCCTGGCGTAACGGAACCTGTTCCATTAGCGTTGCCTCCCGTAATGGTCAAGCCATCTAGCACTACGTCACTTATGGTATTGGTATTTACCACTACATGATGAGCATTCACACCTCCTCCAAAATCACCACTTAATATGGTTTCATTGGTTATGAAATTTCTGGTATTTAAATCATAAGTGGTGAGCTCTCCTCCGGCAAAGCCTCCATATATCTTCACACCTGTTTTAAGGATAAAAGATTTGTCCATATTATCAGACCCAGTGAGGTTTTGCGTTGGTTTATACGTTCCCTTGGCTACCCATACCTGATCGCCAACGGCAGCATTATTAATAACAGCCTGCAGATCATCAGAGGCATTTACCCATGAGCTTCCATCTTTTAGTCCGGCACCTCCTTCAACAACATACCTTATTTGGCCCCTTAACCCTACAGATGTAGTAATAACGAAAAGTAACAGTAAGTAAATTTTCTTCATGTTTTTAGTTTTAGTGTTTAGTTTTGGTTCTTTAAAACACTTAAGCTTTAAGCTTATCAAAAGTCTTTTGTTTTTATGTTTCTACTTAAGCATTTAGGTAGAAGACAATTACAGGGAAGCATCTCGTGACAAAAACTGAAAAAAAATTTAAGACAGGGCGGAAATGATGCCAATAATGAGCAAATGAATATAATCATTGGCATTAAAGGCTTCTTTTAGAAAACGGATGGCCCTAAACATATGAGTTTTAATCGTGTTAATGCTCACCTCCATCACTTCGGCTATCTGTTCATAAGTAAGGCCCTCCTCCCTACTCATTAAAAATACCAGTCTTGTTTTTTCCGGTAGCCTATTGATCAAATAACTGATACGTTCGTTAAACTCTTTAAAAGACATCAACTGATCAGGCAATTCATGCTTTTTTCCTACGATCTCATTTACAGAATCTGCCACGTCAATTACATTTAGCTTACTTTTCTTATAAGAATTAATGATTCTATTTTTAACCGCTCTATATAAATAAGATGCTATTGAATCTCTAACTACTATTTTTTCACGATTTACCCACAAAGAGCAAAACACATCAGAAACAATATCTTCGGCTGCATCGGTGGGATAAGGAAGCAAAGATTTGGCATAACGCAACAAGCCAGGATAAAAATGTGTAAAAAGTTGGTCAAAAGCATTCTCATCTCCATTTAGAAGGTGTTCTAAAATTTCCTGATGACTTAAGTTACTAAAGTTCACACCTAATTAATATCTTTTTTAGCTTCAACTATTACAATAGAGATAAAATTAACCGACATAGACCGAAAAAGCCTATAAATGAGAGCAGAGCACCTAAAATATCTCATTTCACGGCTCCTAAAATAGGAATTTCAAACTAATATCAACACCCAAACTTAATTTTCACATAAAGGTTATATTAATTTTACATGGCTAAAGCTACAGTTACTAAAAAATAAAACAAGAAACTGATATTAAAAGGTTTAACACACCTTAAACTTCACAAATCTCTAGTTTAGACTTAAAAACAACATTTACTAAAAGCAAAGATTTGCTCATATTCATTAAATGATAGGATTTAGCGGATTATTTCTATTATACAACCTACTTATATAGATATCCATAAAATCGGTTATTTATTTTTAACACAAATACACTATATTTAACAGAAATGAGTTATAGCTGCATAATTATTGATGATAATGAAATAGAAAGGGATTTATTAGAAGTTTATCTCGGCAAGATTGGGAATTTGGCAATCAAGGCTATTTGTGCAAATGCCTTTGAAGCTTTAAAGATATTGGCAAAAGAGCAAATAGACATTGTTTTTTCTGACATAGACATGCCCGATATTTCTGGAATCGAACTGCTAAAGACCATCAAAAACCCACCTATCTTCATTTTTGTTACCTCATTTCCCGAATATGCCATAGAAAGTATAAATTTAGATGCTTTAGATTTTATTGTGAAACCTTTATCTATAGAAAGGATCATTAAAGCCTCTGAAAAGGCCATCGAGTATCTCGATCTCAAAAATGTATCAAATCACGCGGAGTATAACCTGGATAAAAAAGACGAGAACTTCTTTTTTATCAAAGATACTAAAGGCTATATACGTATCAATTATAACGAAGTATTATACATAGAAAGTTTAGCCGATTTCTCTAGATTCCATACGTTAAACACACGACAACATATGGCACTTGTTAATTTAAAGAACATCGAAAAACAGCTACCACAAAGTATTTTTATGAGGGTACACCGTCAATTTATCATCAACCTTGATTTTCTATCAGAAATTATCGGTAACGAAATTGTCTTGGCAAACAACATCAAAATACCGATGGGTATTGCCTACAAAGACAATTTAATTGATCTAATCCATAAAAAAACATTAAGTCGCTATAGTAAATCTTAAAATCTCCGTTTCTTAATTAGCTTATTTTTATTTATTCCTTCTTTAAAAAGAAAAACCAGAAATGATAGTATAAAGTTCCATACTTTTTTATTGTTCATAAAGCGTAATTCAGTAAAAGCAAAATGGTCATTGCCCATAGGTTCAATTGCCTACGTCTTCCCAATGTCTGTTTTTTAGGTCGCAAAAATAAAACAGCATGTTCCTATTTTTCAACCACCTAAAACAGCTTATTTTCTAAACAAAAGAACAGTTACAAAAATTCAACCCTCTAGCTCCTTAGGTCTCTTAGGTGGTAAATCTAAATGATGAAACAAAAACCAGCATATTCCACATCTTTCAATCAACCATTTTTTGGCTAAAGTCTTTTTGAACTAAAAAATAAAAGGATACTTTAGTTAGTATCCTTTTATCCGATAATTTAGATAGTTCATTACCCGACCAATAGTTTGACCGGATTAACTGTCGTTAAATTTCGGCAGTATTTTCCACTTATAAGAACAAAAGTAGATGACGCTAGCCAATAAGTAGATGAGCCAGGATTTTAGATCGACAAGCGGATAATGAGCTATAGCTCATTATCTGAAGCAGGCAAAACCAAACTAAAAATTTTGCTAAAAACTTACGGAGTTTAAAAAGCAAAGTCCTCAACTTTGTCAAACTTCGTAATTTTATCACCCATCACAACATCTCCTTGTTCAGTTAATTATTATTTTAGGATTTTAAACTTACCTTACCACAACTTTTATACTTTGGTTCCAATCCTTACCCATTAACTTTAATAAATATAGGCCTCCAGCTGGCTTTGACATTTCCAATTGATATTTGCTCCCATTATGCTGAAACTGCTGGGTATATAGTACCCTACCGTTCATATCTATAAGGCTTGCTGTAAATTGTTTGCCCAGATAATACTCTACCTCAAAACCTATGCTTGCAATAACAGGATTGGGGTATAAGACAGCCCGAACATTATTATGTAAAGAGAAATTTACCGCCCTGACCCCCAATTCACTGCTCTTGCCGTCTAGATCTACCTGTGTAAGCTGATAGTAATTGGCACCATTTAAAGGCCTATTATCTGTATAGGTATAGCTATTGGTCGTATTCACGGTGCCTTTACCTCTTACCTTGGTTAAAAAGATAAAATCTTCTCCGTTTGTACTACGGCTAACGACAAAGCTCTCATTATGCTGCTCGCTTGCCGTTTGCCACTCCAGTTTTGCCACACCGCCCTGTGCTTTGGCCGTAAAAGAGATTAAATTAACCGGAAGGGTAACTGGGGGCAAAATAAACTGTTTGGCATAGGTCTCCCCATAAGTATTATATACAACTATCAGCTGATCTCCATGTATAGCTATATTCATATATTCTGCTTCTCCTGCAGAAAAACCAATCGTCCCTATCAATTCCCAATTGCTACCATTATATTTCTGTACCACAGCTTTATTGCCATATGCCTGGTCTGCATAGACCATATATAATGTACCATCTGCCGAGATCACAATATCTCCGATTATGGTGTTCTCTGAGGGAAGACCATCAGGATCCAACGCTTCCCATGCAGCACCATTATACTTCTGTACAGTGATTTTATCTTTACCTGTACTTGAATCATAGGTTAATACATAAGGTATACCATTGGCCGAAAGGGCTATTTTATTATAACTTGAAGTTTCTAAAGTAAAACCCTCAACACCCACCGTTTCCCAATTGGTACCATTGTACTTCTTCACAGTGGCTTTGCCGCTATTATTAGCGTCCGAATAAACAACATAGGGAATGCCATCATTGGCTATTGTTATATGGGTTTCCCGTGCTATTCCTGATGAAAATGCTGTGCCAACTGTTTCCCAAACAGTACCGTTAAATTTTTGTACAGTAGCCTTATAGCCATTATCTCCATCCTGATAAATCACATAAGGCATGCCATTGGCAGAGAGGACAATACGTAGAAAAAAAATATTCCCTCCTGAAAATCCTGCCGCTCCAACAGTTTCCCAAGCGGTACCATTATATCTTTGTACTGTGGCTTTACCATCATTATCGGCATCAAGATAGACTACATATGGCATGCCATTGGCAGAGAGGACAATATCCCAATTATAGCCAGATCCAACTGGAGAACCCACTGCCTCCCAAGTTGTACCATTATATTTTTTTACGGTTATATTGGCATCTGCATAAGCTACGTAAGGTGTACCATTGGCAGATAAAACTAACCTTGCATCATATGAAAATTCGTTTGAAATAGAATTGGAATTGGGACCAACTACTTCCCAAGCAAAACCATTATATTGCTGTATTACGCCCCTGCCATTATTATCCCGATAAACCACATAGGGGGTACCACTGGCAGAGAAAGTAATATATGTTACCGAAACAGCTCCATCAGAAAAACCTGCCATTCCAACAGTTTCCCAAGTGGTACCATTATATCTTTGCACCGTGGCTTTATTACTATTGGTTCCATCCACATAAATTACATAGGGTACACCGTCAGCAAAGAGCGTTATATCTGGCGTATGAACTTCTCCAGCAGAAAAGCCCATATTACCCACCACCTCCCAAGCACTACCATTATATCGCTGTACCGTGGCCTTATTACCATTGGCTGCATCTTGATAAATTACATAAGGTGTATCATTGGTAGAGAGGATTATCTTTATTTCCCAAGCCATTCCATCAGAAAAACCTGCCAAACCCACCGTTTCCCAAACAGTACCATTGTATTTCTTTACCGTGGCACGATAGTCATTATCTACATCTGAATAAACAATATAGGGTATATTATCGGCAGAAATGGCTATATTAGGGACCCATGCTGCTTCAGCAGAAAGACCTGCAGAATCTACCAATTCCCAATTGTTTCCATTATATCGCTGTATTGTAGCCTTAAAAGCTTCTGCCCCATCCATATAAACCACATAAGGTGTACCATCAGGGGAGATAGCAATACGTATGTTCCAAGCTGCCCCAACAGAAAAGCCTGCCGTGCCCACCGTTTCCCAAATAGTACCATTAAATTTTTGCACAGTGGCCTTATCATTATTGGCACCATCCATATAAACCACATAGGGAATGCCATTGGGTGAGATCACAACTTTTGTACCGTAGCTCCCCCCATCAGAAAAGCCCGCAGTCCCTACTATTTCCCAAGTAGTACCATTGTATTTCTTTACCGTAGCCCGACCCGCACTATTGTTATCTGTATAAGCTATATAAGGTGTACCACTGGCAGACATGGCAATATTAGCCTCTCCGTAATGAGTATTGGCCACTTTAAGAAAATCATCAGGACCTAAAGGTTGCCAGTTTTGTGCCTTTAGATTTGGGGCCGTTAAAATAAACAGCAATAAGGCGTAAAGTTTTAGTTTCATAACAAACCAGATTAACAGTTAAATACATAAATGTCATCTATCTATTAAATGAAACAAAAAAAGATATATGAAACCTCTTGAAAAGTTGATAAGACAGCTTTATGAGTAGACGAGCGTTAAATAAAAAACTCGCAGGTTTCCCTTTGTTTTTTGTTATTATCCTCCAATAGTAAAGTTGAGGGCTTCATCTTTTGAAAAGCTGCGAGGTTTAGACCACAGCACGATTTCTAACTTATTGATCATGCTTGAGGGGCAAAGAAATGCGCTTAGCTTTTGGGCAAGACAAGCATAAAAACAGTTCCCTTATCAACATTAGGCTTTACGGTTAAAGTAGCATTCATCATCTTAGCAAATGTTTTACAAAGTGTTAGGCCAAGACCTGTGCCCTTTTCTTTTTGCGTGCCCAACGTAGTCTCCCCTAATTGATAACCAGCAGTTTTATTGAACGACTGTATTTGTTCAATATCCATTCCAACACCATTGTCTGCAATTTGAATGGATACGTTTTTTTCATGCTCTTCTACATAGATCATTATGGCACCACAGTCTTCTGTAAATTTAATGGCATTGCTTAGCACATTCCGTATAATTAACGACAGCATGTCCTCATCGGCCATTACCACCATACCAGATTCGGCATGACATGAAATATCGATGCTCTTTTTCGTTGCCACTACTCGTGCAGAACCCAGCAGCTCTTCCAATAATTGGTTAATTTGGGTTGGCTGTAAAGTTGGCTTAAACCCCTGCATTTGGCTGTAGGCCCAGTTCAAAAGGTTTTCGAGCATTGAAGAGGTATAACCTAATGAGGATTTTAAATCTGTAGCATATTTTTTCAGTTTTTCTGATGATACATTACCCATTTCCAACAGTTGCATAAATGACAGCAATGAATTGACTGGAGCTCTCATATCGTGGCTCACTACGCTAAAAATACGATCTTTCACTTTCCCCAGATTCTCTAATTGCTCCTTTTGGGCCAAAACCAGCTCATTCAATTTTGCCGTTTTACGTTGCGCTTTGTAAACCACAATCGCAGCAGCCAATAATACTACTGCCAAGACCCCAAAAAATATTGAGAAATTCCTATTAAGCTTAATCTTATTCTCTTGCTGCAAAATCTGCTGGTTCGCTTGTTCCTTTTCTAAGGACGAAATTAGCTTTTGCTGCTTTAACTGGCTTTCTTTTTGAAGCTTCTCCTTCTCTAAGTTTGCCTGCTGCTGTAGAAAATTTAAGCGTTGAATGTTCTTTTCCTTATCGCTAAGTGCCAACTGTTGTTGGTTTAAAAGCAATTCTTGCTGGCGTTTTTTTACCAACAAAACTTGTTTTTCTAAAGCCAAATCTGTGAGTTGTTGCTTATTCTGATAATCTCTTTCTTTGATAGAAAAATCTAGCTGCATTTGCTTGCGGGTAATCTCCTTTTCTTTTTCCTCGTTAAATATTTGCTCTTTAAATTGAATGTAAGCTTTAAAGTACTTTAGAGCATCATTATACTTGCCCTGTTGTTCACTCAACAAGGTCAAGGCCATATAGCCATCTCGTTGTAGGCTTAGTATTTTATTCTGATTGCCAATTTCAATAACTTCCGATAGCAATGGTTCAGCTTTAGCGTATTGAACTTCACCAATGTAAAAATTTGCCAATGCCAACAAACTTACCGCATACTCTTTTTTTACAGAAGTTTTGGCATAATACTCAATTGACTTTTGATAGCACTCCTCTGCCAAGTCTTTTTTTCCGGTAGCCTTATAGATATTCCCTTTGGTTTGGTTAATGCTGGCCAGTAAAGAGAAATTATCTTCTATTTTTTCAGCATACTTTAAAGACTGTTCAAGGTACCCTAATGACTTCTTATATTTTTCTGTTTTACTTAATGGTATTTTATTTAATTCTCCTTCTCGTGCCTCAAAATAAACATCGCCTAAATTAGCGTAGCATAAAGCAATACCATATTCATTCCCCTTGCTATTAAGAAAAATTTTCAATGCCTTATCCAAGTATTGAATGGCATCATAATGTTGCTCCAAGCCACTATAAATACTCGATATGTTTACATAACAACCTGCCACACTTTCCACATCTTTAATTTTGCTAAAGATATCTACTGCTTTAAAATTAGCATCGAGTGCTTTTGAATAATCTGGAATGTTGACATACATTGCACTTAGGTTTTGGTAAATGCCGCCCAACCATTCCTTGTCATTCAGTTCAGTATATTTATCCAACGATTTTCCATAATATTCCTCTGCTAAGAAATACCTACTATGGATATGATGATAAAAGCCCATTCTATAATATGCCTCAGCAATAAAACTGGGTTTATTCAGCTTTTTGGCCAACTGTATAGTTTTATCGACATATTGATCTACCTCTGGGGTATTTGTCAATTTCATATAGTTTCTATACAATTGATAATAACGTGTTAATTTCAAGGAATCTTCTAGTTTATACTTATTGTTTAATTCCAATAAACTATCAATCTTTTTTTGAGGATGGCTTCCTTGAGACCAAACAAAATTAGCGTAAGCACAAAGGAAAAACATCAGAGATAAGAGAATTTTCATCTAGAAGGGAAAAGGCTAAATTTATAGCCCAAGATAAAGAAAGAAAGACATTTAGAAACAAAAAAGGCGATAAAATATCGCCTTTTAATTAAAATCGTTTCCTCGCTATTCATTAATATAGCTTTGGATACCTATCTGGATTTGTCTCATTCATCATTCCATAAACAACTTCAATTACATCATCTACAGAAGGTTTGGCAAAATAATCACCATCCGAACCATAAGGAGGTCGATGTGCTTTTGCCGCCAAGGTTTGAGGCTTACCATCTAACAGGTAATAACCTTTCTGCTCTTCTAAGATCTGCTGCAAAATAAAAGCACTTGCCCCCCCTGGAACATCTTCATCAACCACCAACAATTTATTTGTTTTTTGCAATGACTGGGCACATGCATGATCCAAATCGAAAGGCAACAGCGTTTGCACATCTATTATTTCGATCGAAATGCCAAAGCTTTCCAGCTCTTCGGCAGCTTCCTCTACCAATCTTAAGGTAGATCCATAGCTTACCACCGTTATGTCTCTTCCTTCTCTAATCACTTCCGCTTTGCCTAACGGCACAGTGAACTCACCTACATTATCTGGTAATTTTTCTTTTAAGCGATAGCCATTTAAGCATTCTATCACCAACGCAGGTTCATCAGACCTGAACAAAGTATTATACATACCTGCAGCCTGGGTCATGTTACGGGGCACACAGATGTGCATACCTCTTAATGAGCCCAAAATCATTCCCATTGGCGATCCAGAATGCCAAATACCTTCTAGTCTATGCCCTCTGCTCCTTATAATTAACGGTGCCTTTTGCCCAGCTTTGGTACGATATGACAAAGTGGCCAAATCGTCACTTAGCACATTTAGTGCATATAATAAATAATCTAAATACTGTATTTCGGCAATAGGTCGCAAACCTCTCATGGCTAAACCTATCCCCTGACCAACAATAGTCATTTCCCTAATCCCGGTATCACTGACCCTAAGTTCGCCATACTTAGCCTGCAGGCCGGCAAACCCTTGATTTACATCTCCAATACTTCCTAAATCTTCACCAAAGGCCAGTAGCCTTGGATCTCTCGAAAAATTCGAATCGAAACAGGCATTAAGCAATTCTCTACCATCCAGCATTTTGCCATGGTCGCTATATACCGGTGCAACCTGTGTTACATTGAAAGGACTTTCAATACCATCGGTAAAAAGTTTGGAGTTATATACTTCACTATGTATAACTAATTTTTCTTCATACCACTTGATCAGTGTACTGCGATCTGCCGAAGGCATATTTATACTTTGTCTAATAGCCTTTCTAGCTGCAGACATAACTTCTTTGCGCAGCGCATCATGGGTAGAAGCTAACTGAGCCGCAATTTTTGTTAGGCCGGCGTTACCATTGGCCAAGTTGTTTACCATTCTTACTACATCGGCCTGTTCCTGCTTAATAGAGTCCAGAAATTCGTTCCAAGCTTCTTTCTGCACTTCCTTTACATATCGTTTGGCCTCATTTTCCAGTTCGTCCAATTCTTCTTTTGTAGCAATGGCAGATTCGATCATCCATTCACGCATCTTTAAGATACAATCGTGCTCCTTTTCCCAATCCAAGCGTGATTTATCTTTGTATCTTTCATGAGATCCAGAAGTAGAGTGCCCTTGCGGTTGGGTCACTTCAGTCACATGTATCAATACGGGCACATGCTCATTCCTACAGACCTCAATAGCTTTAAGATAAGTCTCGCATAAAGCGGGATAATCCCAACCCCTGACCTTAAATATCTCATAACCATTGGTACCCGGTTCACGCTGAAACCCTTTGAGTACCTCAGAAATATCTTCTTTTGTCGTTTGGTATTTCGCGGGTACAGAAATACCATATCCATCGTCCCATACCGAAATGGCCATAGGGATCTGCAACACTCCAGCGGCATTAAAAGCTTCAAAAAACACCCCTTCAGAAGTAGAGCCGTTACCAATAGTACCAAAGGCAACCTCATTCCCATTCAGGGAGAAATTTTTAAGATAGTCCAACTCCTTATTTTGCTTAAACAGCTTTGAGGCATAAGCTAATCCCACTAAACGAGCCATTTGACCACCGGTAGTTGAAATATCTGCAGAAGAATTCTTTAGCTCCATTAGATTTTTCCAGCTTCCATCATCATTTAAAGAGCGCGTAGCAAAGTGACAGTTCATCTGCCTTCCTGCAGAAGCGGGATCGGCATTAACATCTGGATTGGCATATAATTGGGCAAAAAATTCTTTGAGTGTAGAAATTCCGGTTGCAAAAGCAAAAGTCTGGTCTCTGTAATATCCCGCACGCCAATCTCCATTTTTGAAAACCTTGGCCATGGCCAACTGTGGCACTTCCTTACCATCTCCGAAAATACCGAATTTGGCCTTTCCGGTCAATACTTCCTTTCGCCCCAATAAGCTTGCCTGTCGGCTCTCTACAGCAATTTTGTAGTCATTTATCACAATGGCTTTAAAGTCGTCGAAACTTAGCTCTGAAGCATCAATCTGATTGGTTATCACATTCCCGGCTGATATCATAAGCAACATTGGTTAAGGCACAAAGATACAATTCTTTCTAATTATGACTTAAGGTTCAGGGCAAATAATATTTGGAATACTTTTTGTTTTAAGTTACAAAAGACTAAATTTGTTCAAACACTAAAGATTATGAAAAAGCTATTTTTGTTATTTACCGTAGTAATTGGATTAGGGTTTGCAGCTAACGCTCAAACAAAGCCAGCAGAATTTAAATTTGAAGCCGAAACACATGATTTTGGTAAGATTGCCCTAGATAAACCAGTGAGCTATACCTTCAATTTTACCAACGAAGGAGATACTCCACTGATCATTACAAAGGTAGAACCAACTTGTGGTTGTACCGTGGGAGAATATACCCAAACACCCGTGAAAAAAGGCGAAAAAGGTTTCATAAAAGTTACAGTAAAGAAATCAGGTTCACCACTACCTTTCAATACGGCAGTAACTGTTACTTCCAATGCAAGGACCGCTACTAAGGTACTGTACCTGAAAGGTGAAACCGTTGCAGACGCAAGCAAGTAGGCTTGTTGTCCACTTAAGATTTTTTATAAAAACCTCGTTAATCCAACGGGGTTTTTATAATTTTGGGCCATGCCAAAGATCTCAGAAAAAGGGTTACACATGCCCGCTTCTCCCATTAGAAAACTTACGCCATTTGCCGATCAGGCAAAAGCAGCCGGAAAAAAAGTATACCATTTAAATATTGGACAGCCAGACATTGCTACACCAGAGGGCATGTTAAATGCGGTTAAAAATATAGATTTTGATGTTTGGGCCTATACCCCGTCAGAAGGGACATTGGCTTACCGAAAAAAGCTGACCGAATATTATAATAAATTAGGCTATAACATTGCCCCAGAGAACATTTTAGTAACGGTTGGTGGTTCAGAAGCCATTACCATTGCCATGCAGACCTGCGTTAATGAGGGAGATGAAATTATTATCCCAGAACCTTTTTATGCCAACTATAATGGTTTTGCCTGTATGAGCAATGTGGTCGTTAAACCCATCTTATCCTATATAGAGAATGGTTTTGCCCTTCCACCTATTGCCGAATTCGAAAAATTGATTACCAAAAAAACCAAGGCGATCATTATCTGCAATCCGAACAACCCAACAGGATATTTATATTCTCGCGAAGAACTAGAAGCTTTAAAAGCACTTTGCTTAAAATACGATTTGTTCCTATTCTCTGATGAGGCTTACCGCGAGTTCTGTTATGATGGACGTGAGTTTATCTCTCCTATGCATTTGGATGGTCTAGAACAGAATGTAGTGATTATGGATACCGTTTCCAAACGCTACAGTGCCTGTGGTGCCCGCTTAGGCTGTTTAATCACCAAAAACAAGGAAGTAATTGCATCGGGACTAAAATTTGCACAAGCGCGTTTGAGCCCAGGCATGGTGGAACAGATTGCAGGAGCTGCCGCTGTAGATACTCCAGATAGCTACTTTGAAGAAGTCAACAAAGAATATACCCTACGCAGGGATACATTAGTTAACAGATTAAATCAAATTGATGGCGTTTTCTGCCCAAATCCGGGTGGCGCTTTCTATGTAGTGGCCAAATTTCCCATCGATGATGCCGATGCTTTTTGCCAATGGATATTAGAAAAATTTGATCATAATAATGCTACGGTAATGATGGCTCCAGCCACTGGATTTTATTCTTCCAAAGGTGCTGGTAAAAACGAAGTACGTATGGCCTATGTACTTAATGTTGATGACCTAAATGCTGCCATGGACTGTTTGGAAATTGCATTACAACAATATCCGGGAAGAACGGTTTAATCCGTTTGGAATTAACGGGCTTACGGAGTTTAATGATATACTAAATAACAAACTTCGTAAGTCTTTTTTATAACCTTATCACTTTGAGCATTCCGATAAAGTAGTTGAAATTTTGGTAAAAACGTCAATTGGGCCTCAGCCTGACAAGAGTATAGTTCATGCTAACTGTTAACGCCCATGGCATACAATATAATATTTACCGCAAACTTGGTATTATCTTCTGCCAGAAAGCGTTTGTTTCTAAAATCGTAGTCCCATTCGCACCCATAGTCCTTATTGCTGTACAACACCCCTATCCTATGGTTAATGGTAATGGCTTTAAGGTAATCATGTACCAGATCATCTCCCCAACCATTCAGTTCAAAAGAAGTTGGAGGTGGTCCTTTCTCAAACTTGAAAAAAGAATGGTATATAGGATGGTTGTTTGGAATTTTCTTTAAGGCCTCCTGCCCGAAAAGGCTACTCATCTGACGCTCAAAGGATCGAGCAAACAAGCCATCTATATCATGGTTGCAATCATCAACAAATACAAAGCCTCCATTATTTACATAAGCCTTAAAGTTAGCGGCTTCCTGTTGGTTAAACTGCACCAATTTATGTCCACTCAGGTAACAGAATGGATATTTAAAAATATCGGCACTGCTTAACTCTATGATTTTCTCTTCCGTTTCCAATGGAATAGTAGTATACTCCAAGAGAGAATTTAAGACATTAGCTGGCATACGCTGATCAGTGTCCCAATCTCCCGATGTATATTTTATTCTAGCAAATGTAAACTTAGCGCTTTGCATCGACCTAAATTACGCTCATTTTCCTTAAAAACCATTTATAGGTGCATTTATGTTGTAATTTTTTTGATATTCTTTAAGCACCTTTTATTTTTCAGGCTCATATCTCCTATATTGAAACATTAATTCAGTTAAACTAAAAGATTTCACACCTTGGAAACTTCAGAAAGTAAATTAAATCACCTGATACAAAAAATTTCTTCCTTAAAAAGCGAAATACAAAAAGTTATTGTAGGTCAAGACCACATCATAGAAGAGATGCTCATTGCACTTATGGCCGGAGGTCATTGTTTGCTGGAAGGTGTACCTGGACTTGCCAAAACATTAATGGTAAGAACCATGTCGCAGGCTTTGGATTTATCTTTCAGAAGAATACAGTTTACACCCGATTTAATGCCTACCGATATTATTGGTACAGAAATTTTAGAAGAAGACCATGCCACTGGTAAACGTTTCTTCAAATTTAATAAGGGCCCATTGTTTGCCAACATTATCCTTGCCGACGAAATTAATCGTACTCCACCAAAAACCCAATCTGCTTTGTTGGAAGCGATGCAGGAATTCGAGGTCACCTATGCTGGCCAAACCTACCCTTTAGACCGACCCTTTTTTATTTTGGCTACCCAAAATCCAATAGAACAAGCTGGAACTTATCCCTTGCCCGAAGCACAACTAGACCGTTTTTTACTCTATATCAAGATAGGCTACCCTAGTGCGGCAGAAGAAGTACAAATTTTAAGTAGCACCACCGGGGCAACAAAAATGGCAGTTAAGGCTATAATAGGTGCAGAAGAAATTAAACAACTACAACAACTAACCCGTGAAGTTAGCATAAGTGAAGACCTCATTACCTACACCAGTGAACTCATTAGAGCTACAAGACCTGATACCAGCCCCATTGCTTTTGTTAAGGAATGGGTACGTTGGGGAGCTGGGCCGCGTGCTGGCCAGGCCCTAATTCTTACAGCCAAGGCAAGGGCTCTTTTTAAGGGTAGATATGCTGTTGTCATGGAAGATTTACAGACCATGGCCTATCCCGTATTACGACATAGGATATTAATGAACTTTAAGGCAGATGCCGAAAATGTTTCTGCCGATGATACCACAACGGCATTACTAAAAGCCATCTCAAGACCTAAAGGCCATCTACAATGAGTAAGCTCCTTGACCCTAAAATATTAATGGCCATAAAGCAATTATCGTTATCGGCAAAAACTACGATAGATGGTTTTATGAATGGATTTAATAAAAGTACCATAAAGGGTAGTGGAATGGAGTTTAGCCAATATAGAAGTTACCAACCTGGTGACGATCTTCGGTCATTAGACTGGAAAATGTTTGCCAGATCTGACCGTTATTATATCCGTGAATCTGAAATAGAAACCAACATTTCTGTTCGGCTCTTAATTGACGCCAGTGCTTCAATGAACCATAGCGATGGAGATTTCACAAAAATGCAATATGCGAGATATGCTGCGGCAGCCTTAGCTTACCTCGCCAATTTACAGGGCGACGCGGTTGGTCTCTATGTTTTCAAAAATTCAGGTGTCTTTTCCATGGCTCCTCGTCAAGACTTCCAACACTTATCCAGATTATTTTATCAACTAGAGCATATTGAAGCAGAAGGAACCTTTACACGCCCCATATCATATAAAGAGATTTTTTCTAGCGGATACAAAAGGGAACTATTGGTATTCATTACAGATTTTTATCAAACAGACCATGACATCATCAAACTATTGGATACACTTTTGGCATTAAGGCATGAAATCATTGTTTTCCATGTGCTTTCCAGAAATGAACTGGAACTAGATTTTAAAGGCTATAGCACTTTTGAGGATATGGAAACAGGTCAAACCATTCAAATAGACCAAACAAAGACAAGGATGGTTTATAAAGAAAAAATGGTGACCTACTTAGAAAAAACAAGAATGGACATGCTCGACAGAAAAATTTATTACCGCACCATGGTTACCGACGAACCTTTAGATCAAGCCCTGAGAGATTTTTTGAAACAACGAAATAAAGTAAATAGTTAGCTGTGCAGTTTTTATATCCTATAGGCTTAGGAGCCCTTGCAAGCCTGATCTTACCCATCATGATTCATCTTTGGCAGGTAAGAAAGGGAAAGACCCTAAAAATTGGGAGCATTTCCCTATTGGGCGAGAGTTCGGCCTCGAATGCCAGGAGTTTGCGCATTAGTGATTGGCTGTTACTCTTTTTACGCTGCCTGTTACTTATACTCGTTACGCTATTGTTGGCAAAGCCCTTCCTAAAAGGCAAAGCAGTGCAAAAGGATCAGGCAGGCTGGATTTTATTAAATGAACATGAATTTAAGAATAGCTATCAATCTCAGTCAAAAACGATCGATTCCCTATTAACCAAAGGCTATCAAATACATCATTTTGGCCATGGATTTAGACAGCTCTCTTTAAAAGATACGGCAAATACAACAGTAGACACCACCAAAAGTAGCATGCTCTTAAATTATTCTTCGCTTTTAAAACAGGTGAACAACCAACTTCCGAATAGTTATCCTGTATGGGTATTTGCCAATAAAAATATATCTCAGTTTGACGAAGTACTCCCTAAACTGCATTTCCAACTGCATTGGAAAACCTTGAACCAAAAAGACACCTTGCTTACCTACTATACCAATTTTTTAAATCGCACATACAAAGCACAATCCTTAGCAAATACCATCACTTATACACCAGCAAACTACAACAAGCTAACGCCTATAAACGTGGTGATACATCCTTTTAACAGTGAGGATGCGAAATATGTTAAAGCAGCTTTAGCAGCAATTGGACTTTATCTCAACCAACAGATAAACTTTTATGGCAATACATCAAAACCTGACCAGCACACCGATATCGTATTTTGGTTGAGTACAAAAGAAATCCCAAATGAAATTTACCGCAGTTTAAAGAAAGATGCTGTACTATTTAAATATGCCGATGGCAAAATTGGCTCCAATTCCAGCTTTTTGGTAATGCATGATCGGGATGTACACCTGTTACCGCCAATTAAAGTATTCAAAACGATTATAGCAAATGTAACAAATACATCCATTTTATGGAAAGATGGCTTTGGTGATCCATTATTGACCTACCAAGATTCAGTTAACCTCCATACTTATACTTTTTACAGCCAGTTAAACCCAAAATGGACTGATTTAGTATGGCAGGATACATTTGTAGAAGCCATCATGCCCTTGATTTACCATGAAAATACTAAACAGTTTGGTTTTGCACAAAACCAGGCGCAAAATATGCCAGACCATGAAGCCATAAGTACTTTTGATGATACCACTGAGGTAAAGGCATTCCCTGCTTCCAATCAAAATTTAGGTAAAATAATTTGGGTAATGGCTTTTTTAATTTTATTGGCCGAACGCATCTTAACCTTTAGAAATCAATCAAATTTGAAAAAATCATAAAGATGGGAGGCCGAAAATACATACAGTACCTTAAGATGAGATGGATCACCATTTTACTGGTCCAAGGTATATGCATAAGCCTTGGTTTAGCTTTACTTGTAGGTAGTGTGTTTCATTATTTCTTTATGTTGGCCAACTGGATTTACTTTACTGTATTTATCCTGTCTGCATTTATATTTCTGTATTTCCGTCCACTATGGAAGATAAACGAAACAGAGGTGGTTCGTTACCTCGACAATCATTTTCCCCAACTTGAAGACAGTTGTGCACTGCTTTTAAGATCAAGTGATGGCTTAAGTGTACTCGAAAGTCTTCAGGTTTCCAAAATCTTTCCTCAACTACCCAAAAACCAAGTCATTATAGGCTCAGGAAAAAAATTAGCTATAGGCTTAGGTTGTCTGGTCGTGGGCATATCCTCTCTTCTCGCCTTCTACAACATTCCAGCTAGAAGTTTACCTATTTCCAGTCCTAGACAGGCAAAGTCTTCCCATCAACAGCAGATTGAAAATGTTTTACCTCAGGTTGCCAATTATACCCTTACCATTATTCCGCCGGTCTACACTTCAAAAGTTTCCAGGTCTCAAAAACAATTTTATGTTAAGGCAGAGGTTGGTGCAAAGGTAAAGTGGAATTTAAAGACGAATAAAAGCATCGGGGCATTTTATGTAATTTTCAATGATACAGAAAAGTTAAAACTAAATGCCGTAAAAGGTGATTCTACCCAATGGGCTTTTTCCCGTAAAATTGAAAAACAAGGTTTTTATCAGCTAGAACTGGATGGTGTAAAATCGGATCTCTACCCAATTGACATCATTCCCGACTTACCTGTCAGTATAAAAATAATCAGGCCCAAATCACAAACTACCATTGATATTGGCCAAGCCCAACAAATTGACCTGAGTGCTATCCTAACTGATGATTATGGAATAGCTGAGGCTTTTATCTCTGCCACCATGGCCAGTGGCAAGGGAGAAAGTGTAAGCTTTACCGAAAAGAAACTCCATTTTAATGCCATTTTTAACCGTCAAAGAAACCTCACGCTGAATAAACATATCGATTTAAAAAATCTGGGCATGAAGCCTGGCGATGAACTATACTTCTTTATCCATGCCAAAGACAACAAAGGCCAACAAAGCCGTTCTGATGTTTATTCAGTTTCCATTGTAGATACCGCAGAACTGATGAGTATGGCGGGAATGACTTCTGGTGTTAACCTGGTTCCGGAATACTTCCGTAGCGAACGCCAAATTATTTTAGACGCCGAGAAGCTTCTTGCCGAAAAAGACAAGTTATCTATAGCTGCATTCAAAACCCGCAGTAATGACTTGGGAGTAGATCAAAAACTATTACGTTTAAGATATGGACAATTTTTAGGAGAGGAGAATGAAACCCAAATTGGTGGAGATCATGACGAACATGATCATGATGGACATGAGGAGCCTAATCAAAAATTCGGCGATGTACAGGCTATTATGGACAAATATGCCCATAAACATGACATAGCGGAAGATGCCACTTTCTTTGAGCCAGCCATCAAGACACAGCTTAAGGCCGTACTTAACGAAATGTGGAAGGCCGAGCTTAACTTAAGAACTTATAAACCTCAGGACGCATTGCCCTTTGCCTATAAAGCCTTACGATTGCTAAAAGACCTACAACAAAAGTCAAGGGCCTATGTGGCCAAAACCACCGTTAAAACCACTGCCCTAAAAGCCGAAAAAAGACTAACCGGGGAACTTGACAAAATCACCGACCCTCGTCAAAATCTCCAATTCGAAGTAAAAGACCAGGTTAAAGATGAACTAAGACTTCTTCTTACCCTGCTCAACAATCACCAAAATGGAAAACCATTTTCCGCTAATGAAAAAGCACTTTTACAAATTGGAGAAAAACAGGTCATCGCAGCCGCAGTAAGCCATCCCGAAAGTTATTTGGCAGCACTTAAAAGTTTAAGAAAGCTGAATAACCAAACATTTCCTGCCGCCAAAGACCTTAACATCGTATCTCGAGCCATTTATACAATTATAGGCAAAAGCGCCGCCAAGCCTCAAGCAGGTACCACAGGCTCAAATCAAAAACTGTCTAACCATTACTTTAACTATCTTAAAAAATATTGATCAGGTCGCATGGAATTTAACATATGGGTTATCGTAATTTGCTCCCCCCTGCTTGCTTTTTTGATCTACCAAGAAACCAAGAGAAAAAATCGTCATTGGCTAGTATGGCGTTTGGTAGCCAGTGTGATATTGGTGCTTTGTCTAACTTTTATGGCCATTCCCATTACCTTGTCAACAAAAAAACAGCAAAAAAAGGGAACTTTAAACCTATTGACCAATGGTTTTATAAAAGACAGCTTAGCGGCTATAAAAGACCATCCATATTATACGGATCCTTCATTACATCGAAACTTAAGACAAAAGGCCACTTTTATTCCCGACCTGGCCTATTATCTATTGGACCATCCCGATATAAAGAAAATCAAAATCTACGGAAATGGTTTGGGGCAGGATGATTTAAGAAAATTAAAAAACCTTCAACTAACGTTCTATCCTGCCGAAAAACCACAAGGTATTGTAGCCTGCAACTGGAATGGAAGACTTAAAGAAGAAGAAACCCTAAACGTACAAGGCACTTATAACAATCTACTTTCTACTGCCATACAGCTAAAACTCATTGGGTTTGGCTCTTCATTGGATTCTATCAAAATCCCCGCACACTCATTAGAGAAATTTGACCTTAAGCATCAAGTGAGACAAAAAGGAAAAGCGCTACTTCAACTTGTAGCCCTACATGGAAAAGATACCCTTGCCAAGGAAACTATTCCCGTACAAACTTTCCCTAAAACTCCATTGAACCTACTCATGCTCACTTCTTTTCCTGGTTTTGAATACAAATTTCTGAAGAATTGGTTATATGAAAACCAATATCCTTTGGCATTGAGAAGCCAAATCAGCAAAAACAAATACAGTATAGATTTTCTGAACCGAAAAGGCATGAAGCTAGATCAAATACGATCTACTATACTTGAAAAAGAAGATGTTTTATTGCTGGACCAACAAACATTGGAATCTCTTTCTAGCACCGAAAAGCAGGCCATTACACAAGCGGTTACAAAGGGTTTGGGCTTAGTGATATGGGCAGACCATACTACTTCAGCCGATCCATTGCTCAAAAAATTCAAACTAAACCAGCCTCTAAAGGAAGAGAAAAGCCTAGACCTATCTCTTTTCAATAGCCAATCGAAACTATCGAGCCTAGCCATAAACCAAGCAATATATATAGGTAACTTACCCGATCAACAAGAATTGATCAACCATAAACAAC
Source organism: Pedobacter sp. ASV28 (assembly GCF_016428855.1). GTDB lineage: Bacteria > Bacteroidota > Bacteroidia > Sphingobacteriales > Sphingobacteriaceae > Pedobacter. The sequence continues at coordinate 61,258 of NZ_JAELTN010000012.1, read as the reverse complement.
AGCAGATTATTTCTGCTCAACAATTATATGGCAGGGGTAAAATTATAGTAACTACCCTACAAAGCAGTTATCAATGGCTTTTATCCGGGCACCAAAAAGATTATGCCAGCTATTGGTCTGAACTCATAAATGCAGCAGCCAGAAAGCAAAATCCATCTTTGCTTTTCCAAACCAACAATGCTTTCCCTAGCGTTGCACAGCAGCTCACTTTCACCATCGAAATGCCGACCGCAGCCATACCTACTGTAAAGTACGATCAAAAGCATTTGGCTGTCAAGCAACATCTATTGTTCCCCAACCGTTGGCAAGCCCAAAGCTGGCCCTTGTCTACAGGATGGAATGTTTTGAATATCGATCGGTTTAACATTGATTTTTTTGTATTCGGAAAGGAAGATTGGAAATCGATCAACGCAATTGAAACTATACAAAACAACATCAAATACAGCAAAACCAATCCTACCAATACGCAAAACGGCCAAGAAATAAGCAACACCATTAAAAAAGAACTTTCAATATGGTGGTTTCTCATTGCTTTTATACTGTCTGCTGGTTTTTTATGGCTCGAAAACCGGATTTATGCCCAAAATTAACTTTGAAACTAAATTGTTATACAGATCGTATGGCATTTATTTAAACCTTTAACTACTTTGTATTATTAATTAACTTAAACGAACCACTTTGAAAAGAAAAGATTTCCTTTATCTATCCGGAATGGGAATGGGTGCCTTGCTCTTACCTGATCTATCGGCTTATGCCACGCCTATAGATCCTTTACAGGCACTTGACCGTGTAGATCCAAAAATTAAGAAAGAACTTGCTGATGTGGCATTGAACACAGCCAGATCAAAAGGGGCCAGTTATACCGACGTTCGTATTGGTCGTTACCTTAATCAATTTGTGGCCACTAGGGAAAAGCGTGTACAAGGCGTAGCCAATACCGAATCTTATGGTGTAGGCATTCGTGTGATTGTAAACGGTTGCTGGGGATTTGCCGCTACCAACAAAGTCACTAAAGAAGGCATTGCCAAAGCTGCCGAACAAGCTGTTGCTGTAGCAAAAGCCAATGCCAAAATACAAGGAGAATCCGTACAGCTTGCTCCACAAAAAGGCTATGGTGAGGTGAGCTGGAAAACACCGATCGAAATCAATGCCTTTGAGGTTCCCGTAAAAGAAAAGGTAGATCTTTTGTTGAATGTAAATGATATTGCCCTGCAAAATGGAGCGAATTTTGTGAATTCGGCACTCTTCGCTGTTAATGAACAAAAATATTTCGCTTCTACAGATGGTTCTTATATTGATCAGGATGTACACCGCATCTATCCCACTTTCAATGTTACCCGAATAGATCGTGCCTCTGGACAATTCAAAACACGCAATGCCTTAAGCTCGCCTATGGGCATGGGCTACGAATATATGCATGCACGACCAGAAGATAAGGTTTCGGGCATCGTTACCCGTTACAAAGGCCGTTATGATATGCTGGAAGATGTAAAATCTGCTGCGAAAGTAGCTTCAGAAAAAGTGACTGCCAAATCTGTAGAGCCCGGAAAATACGACTTGGTCTTGGATCCGTCGCATTTATGGCTTACCATACACGAATCGGTGGGACACCCCACAGAATTAGATCGTGTCCTGGGCTATGAAGCCAATTTCGCCGGTACAAGTTTCCTTACCTTGGATAAATGGCAATCGAAAAAATTCAAGTTCGGTAGCGATAAAGTCAATATCATTGCCGATAAAACTCAGGTAGGCTCCTTAGGTGCCGTTGGTTATGACGACGAAGGTGTAAAATGTAAGAAGTGGGATCTCATCAAAGATGGTATTTTGGTCAGCTATCAAGCCATTAGAGACCAAGCACATATTATAGGGTTGACCGAATCGAACGGATGCTGCTATGCACAAGGTTGGGATGATGTACAGTTTCAACGCATGCCAAATGTATCCTTACAGCCTGGAAAGGAGAAATTGAGTGTAGATGACATGATCAAAAATGTAGAGAAAGGTATCTATATTATAGGAGATGGCAGTTTCTCTATCGATCAGCAGCGTTACAATTTCCAATTTGGCGGACAGATCTTTTACGAGATCAAGGAAGGTAAAATCGTTGGAATGCTGAATGATGTAGCCTATCAGGCCAATACGCAAGAATTCTGGAACTCATGTGCAGCTATATGCGATGAGAGCGATTACCGCCTAGGTGGTTCATTCAACGATGGAAAAGGGCAACCATCGCAAAGCAGCGCCGTTTCCCACGGCAGCTCAACAGCCCGTTTTAATGGAGTTAATGTAATTAATACAGCAAGAAAAATATAATTATGGCCATACTAAGTAAAGAAGAAGCACAAGCAATATTAAAAAAAGTTCTTAGCTACGCTAAAGCTGATGCTTGCGAAGTAAGTTTAAATGGCTCAGATGGCGGCAATATCCGCTATGCTAGAAATGCCGTTTCTACCGCAGGGCAGATCGATGTAATGAGTCTTGGTGTAAGCGCCACATTTGGAAAGAAAACTGGAACAGCCACCATCAACGAATTTGATGATGCTTCCCTTCAAAAAGTGGTAAAGAGAGCCGAGGAACTGGCCATGTTAGCTCCAGAAAATCCGGAGTACATGCCTCCATTGGGCCCGCAAACCTTTGCCGAATCGTTAACATTTAATGCCAAAACTGCTGCTATGAGCCCCGATACCAGGGCAGACATGGTGGCCAAAAGCTTAAGTGTATCTAAAGCCGCAGACCTAGAAGCCGCTGGTTTTTTAGAAAACACCACCCGTTTCAATTCCATTATGAACTCAAAGGGTTTATTTGCCTATAACAAAAGTACCAATGTTTCCTTTTCTGTTACCATGCGTAATAAACAGGGAACCGGTTCTGGTTATGTAGATCAGGATTTTAATAACCTTGACAAAATGGATACCCTTGCATTGAGCAAGATTGCGGCAAGCAAAGCTAATGGCTCGGCAGGTGCCAAGGCCATTGAGCCGGGAAAATACACCGTAATTTTAGAGCCTTTAGCGGCAAGTGATATGCTGGGCAATATGTTCAGGGGTTTTGACGCCCGAAGTGCCGACGAAGGCCGTAGTTTTATGAGCAAAAAAGGCGGTGGTACCCGTTTAGGCGAGCAGCTGTTCTCGGAAAATGTAAATATCTATAGCGATCCGCTTAATCCAGAAGTACCGGGTTCTACCTGGAATGGCGACGGATTACCAGTGACCAAAACCCAATGGGTACAAAATGGCGTGGTGAAAAACTTATCCTATTCTAGATATTGGGCTTCCCAAAAAAATGTGCAGCCGCTACCATTCAGCAGAAGTTTGGTTATGGAAGGTGGCACACAATCATTGGAGGATTTAATCAAGAGTACAGAAAAAGGCATATTGGTGACCCGTTTCTGGTATATCCGCATGGTTGACCCACAAACCCTACTCTTAACAGGCCTTACCCGTGATGGTACTTTCTATATTGAAAACGGAGAAATCAAATTCCCCATCAAAAACTTTAGGTTTAACGAAAGTCCGGTAATTATGCTGAATAATGTAGAAGCGTTAGGTAAACCAGTACGTACGGGAAGTGGATTAATTCCTCCAATGAAAATACGCGACTTTACCTTCTCCTCATTATCTGATGCCATTTAAAACAATATAGAAGAGGGTGTTATTACCCTATTGTCATTCCGTACTCCATAAAGAATCTATACTAATTAGATCATGAAACAAGTTAAGGAAGACAAATAGATTTTAAACACCCTCTTCTTTTACAACTAAATTCAAGACTTTGAAAAGAAGAGACTTTTTATATATGACAGGTATGGGAGCAGGTGCAAGCATGCTCCAAAGCCTACCTGTTTTTGGTAAAATCATATCCGTTGAAGAGGCCCTAACCCCTGTTGATATTGCCCTAAAGAAAAAAATGGCAGATGTAGCCCTTAATGCTGCAAAATCGGGTGGTGCCAGTTATGCCGATGTTCGGATTGGTCGTTACCTTAACCAGGTAATTGCTACACGCGAAAAAAGGGTAGACAATATTTCCAATGCCGAATCTTATGGCATGGGCATTCGTGTACTGGCCAATGGCAGTTGGGGGTTTGCCGCCACCAACAATTTGGACAATGACAGTATTGCCAAAGCCGCCAAAATAGCGGTAGCTATTGCAAAGGGCAATGCCAAGCTGATGAGTGAACCTGTTCAATTGGCTCCGCAAAAAGGCTTTGGAGAGGTCAGTTGGAAAACACCAATAGAAATTAATGCTTTCGAAGTACCTATTGCCGACAAAGTAGATTTACTGCTTAACGTGAACAACGAAGCCATTAAGGGGGGTGCCAAATACATCAACTCCAATTTGTTCATGGTCAATGAACAAAAATATTTTGCTTCTACCGATGGTTCTTATATCGATCAGGATATCCACCGCATTTGGCCTACCTTTACACTTACCAAAATTGATGCTGCTGCCGGAAAGTTTGAAACCCGTAATGCTTTAAGTGCCCCAATGGGCATGGGCTTCGAATACCTCAAGCCTCTAGAAAGTGAAAAAATAAAAGGAGGTCCGGTAACCTTATATAAAAAACGGTATGATATTCTAGAGGATGTTCGCGAAGCCGCTGTTCATGTGGATGAAAAACTTAAAGCCAAGCCTATTGCTCCAGGAAAATATGATCTGGTACTGGATCCCTCCCACTTGTTCCTGACCATACATGAATCGGTGGGCCACCCTACCGAATTAGATCGTGTTTTGGGCTATGAAGCCAACTATGCTGGCACCAGCTTTTTAACGTTAGATAAATGGGAAAGCAAAAAGTTCAACTTTGGCAGTAAAGAGGTCAACATTGTAGCCGACAAACTGGAGGCAGGATCTTTAGGTTCGGTAGGATATGATGATGAAGGGGTAAAATGCGGTAAATGGGACATTATTAAAGATGGGATTTTGGTAAATTACCAAACCATCAGAGATCAGGCACATATTTTGGGACTCAAAGAATCGCAGGGCTGCTGCTATGCCGATAGTTGGGACAGCATACAGTTTCAGCGCATGCCAAATGTTTCACTTTCACCTGGCAAGGTCCCATTGTCGGCCGCCGAAATGGTAAAAAATGTAGAAAAGGGCATTTATATGTTTGGTAGAAATTCTTATTCCATAGACCAACAGCGGTATAATTTCCAGTTCAGCGCACAACTTGCCTACGAAATTAAAGAAGGAAAAATTGTGGGCATGTTTAAAGATGCCGCTTATCAGGCCAATACACAAGAGTTTTGGAATGCTTGTGTGCAACGTTGTGATAAGACCGACTATCGATTGGGCGGAACTTTTTCAGATGGTAAGGGACAACCAGGACAGGCCAGTGCCGTATCACACGGAAGCCCCACTACCCGCTTTAATGGTATAAACGTGATTAATACAGGACGTAAAATCAGCTAAATATGAGCCTTTATTGGCAAGTTACACACTGATGATATAGGAATACGATCAAAAATTTTGTACATTTGTAATTGGAAAAAGGATAAAAGAGCAAAGAGCAAAGAGCAAAGAGCAAAGAGCAAAGAGCAAAGAGCAAAGAGCAAAGAGCAAAGAGCAAAGAGCAAAGAGCAAAGAGCAAAGAGCAAAGAGCAAAGAGCAAAGAGCAAAGAGCAAAGATTAAGGATTTAAGCTTTTAATCTTCAATTGACTTTTAACTTTTAACTAAAATGGGGCCGTTTTGGATTTGACAGGGTGGCGCTGAGTATGTAAGCATGCAGTGCGTTGTACGGTGAGCACTTTAAAGAGAACGTTCAAAACAATAATTGGCGAAAATAACTACGCCTTAGCTGCCTAATTTAGAATTACGTAAGCTTTTGTCTCGCTAACTGCTGCATAGTTAGGTTAGCATCAGAGGCATCGATATAACCATGCTAGCTTTTGTAAGGTACGCTACAAGAGCGAAACAAAGTACCTAAGGACTATGGCAAGGTCGGTTTCCAGCCCGCCTCATCCCTACAATCAATTGGAAAATAAGCATGAAGAAAGCATAATTTATCACACAACTGGACAAGGGTTCGAACCCCTTCGGCTCCACCAAGAAACCTCTATTTTATTGAATAACAAATAGTTACACAATAAACTAGAGGTTTGTTTTTTCTGTACAAAAAACAAAAACATTTGATAATCAATTAATTACCGTGTTCGACCACTAAGACACTACCCTCCTATAAACGATAATCAGTTGATTATCATTAAGCAACCTACTGTTAAGGTTCCCGTGAATAAAGTTGCTTTAATGTTATTCCTACAATCATTTCCGTGATTAACTTGATGATCTTATCTTCTTTCTCCTGCTCGCTCTCAACGTTCGCCTTGATTATTCTACTGTTAATATCGTTGTGACGACTGATACGATTTGCTTTTCTCTTTTTCATGTTTTTATTCTAAAGATCCCTGAAATACAATAAAAAAATGAATGGTTACTGGAATCTCTGATTCAAGAAAACACATATCACCTCAAATGGGAGAAAAGTATTTTATTTATAAAATAATGACCCAATTGATTATATGCTATTGCTTCATCACCTTTGAATTTATTAATTTTGAAAAATGAATAAAAAGCGACAAACAGAAACTTCTGAATTTAATTCCGAGTTGAAACTTCAAGGATTTAAAATCTATAAGACCGATAGTAAATCAGGAGGACACAACTATAGCCGCAAGGATTTTTACAAGATAAATATCACTAATGGCAAATTCCTATTCCATTACGCAGATCGTACCATAGAAACAGAAGAAACATATCTGTTTTTTGGAAATCCTCATATTCCCTATTCCTGCGATCCTGTATCAAAGGAGTTTCATGGTTATACCTGTTTATTCACGGAAGATTTTTTAAAGCAGATTGACCGTTCCGAAAGCCTCCAACAATCCCCACTCTTTAAACTAGGCGGAACACCAATTTTTAACCTCAATAACAGTCAGAGAGAAATTATTAGTGATTTGTTCAGAAAGATGGTAGACGAACAACAATCGACGTACAGCTTTAAAGATGAGCTTATACGGAATTACATTAGCTTGATCATTCATGAGGCATTAAAGATGCAGCCTACAGAAAACAGTGCCACACAAAACAATGCTGCAAAAAGGATCACCTCTGTATTTCTTGAGCTTTTAGAAAGACAGTTCCCAATTGAAAGCACTGATCACCCGTTAGAACTTAGAACCGCACAGGATTACGCAAAACAGCTTTCGGTACACGTTAACTACCTGAACAGCTCTGTAAAAGAAATCACCGGAAAACCTACCACAAGCCACATTACAGATAGGATCATTAGTGAAGCAAAAGCACTGTTGCTTCATACGGACTGGAATATTTCTGAGATTGCTTACGCCCTAGGATTTGAATACCCAACGTACTTCAATAATTTCTTCAAGAAAAAAACAGGTTGTGTCCCCAAATCCATCAGAAAAGATAATATTTGATTTTTATACTTTTTCATTTGTTTTTCTTTATTTTAAAACTAAAGTTGTTTTGACCTTTGTAGCATGGATAATGATATGCACCTCATTAAGCGTCGCGACTTTTTGACGATGACGACATTAGCGACAACAGGTTTGATTGCTGCTCCTCTTTATTCGCTCGGAGCAGGCAACTCATCCGAAAATCATAAAAATGGAGAAAACAACATGAAAACAAGAAAACTGGGAAAAATGGAGGTTTCGGAAATAGGACTTGGATGTATGAATATGACGGGAAATTACAATCCGCCAGCAGACCACCAAAAGTCTATTGCGACTATTCGTAAAGCATTCGAAAATGGAGTAACATTTTTTGATACGGCAGAGGTTTATGGTCCTTACACAGACGAAAAATTAGTTGGAGAAGCATTACAACCCTTTCGCGATCAGGTAAAGATCGCCACCAAATTCGGATTTGCGATTGATGGAACAGTTGGGCTAGATAGCCGACCAGAAAGAATTAAAAGAGTTGTTGAGGAGTCACTAAAACGTCTTCGTACAGACCATATCGATCTATACTATCAACACCGAGTCGACCCAAATGTTCCAATTGAAGATGTTGCTGGAACTATAAAAGATCTCATTAAACAAGGAAAAGTTTTACATTTTGGGCTATCGGAAGCCAGTGCAAAGACAATCCGTCGTGCCCATGCCGTGCAGGAAGTTTCAGCAGTACAATCTGAATATTCTTTGTGGACACGTAATGTAGAATTAAACGGCGTGCTAAACACTTGTGAAGAATTGGGCATTGGGTTTGTACCATGGTCACCTGTAGGTGCAGGATTTTTAACTGGCAAGTACGACACAAATACTGAATTTGATGAAAAATCAGATTTCAGGGCTGGGTTCCCTCGTTTCTCGAAGGAGTTTTTACCATTAAATATGCCAATAATAGAATGGTTAAGAAGCTATGCAGCCACAAAGAATGCTACACCCGCACAGATATCTCTTGCATGGCTGCTCGCCAAAAGCCCTACAATCGTTCCGATACCAGGCACCCGTTTCCAAACGCATCTACTGGAGAATCTTGGAGCACAGGATGTCCGTTTGACAATAGAAGACATTCAAGATATAGAAACTTCTCTTTCCAAGTTCCCTGTTTTCGGCGATAGAATGGGAAAGGACCACATGAGTTCAATCGATTATACGATTTAAGAATAATATGAATTGACCCTTTATACTTTGGCAATTAAATATATAAATAAAAATACACAATGAAAAAAGTACTATTGATCAATACCCATTTAACCTATCCCAATTGGTCAGAAGGAAAATTAAATGACGCATTTAATAGAAAGGCAAAAGAATTGTTTGAATCCTATGATTTTGAAGTCCTGGAAACTAAAGTTGAGAATGGTTATATTGCAGACGAGGAAGTTGAAAAGCATCTTCAGGCTGATATCATCGTTCTGCAAACACCCATTAACTGGTTCGGAGCCCCTTGGATCTATAAAAAGTATGTAGATGAGGTTTTCAACAGTGGTTTGCATAGCACGAAGTTTTTATCGGGCGACGGCAGGACAAGAGAAGATGCTACCAGACAATATGGATCAGGGGGAAAAATGGCTGGAAAAAAATTCATGGTTTGTGCAACATGGAATGCACCAAAGTCAGGATTTGGCGATGTTGACCAACAACTGTTCCGTGGCGCAACAACTGCTGATCTACTATTACCGATTACCAGCAATTATCGTTTTTGTGGAGTAGAAATCATGCCAGATTACAATTGCTTTGATATTTTCAAAGATGGAGATATTGGTGGAGATTTAGCAAATTATCCAGAATATTTGAAAAACATTTTTGAACTTAAATCTAATAAGAAATAGTTAGCTAAAGATTATACTTCATTCAGACTTTCAAAAAAGGTTAAAATAGGCATCAAGTGTTCGACTGTGACCCCGTCCACTCCACGATCAAGGTCTGGCAATTGTCCAGGCCTTATTTATTTATACCATTTATATTAAATTGTATATGTCAATCTTGCTTAAATAGTTAGACCTGGCCCAACAACCTTCATTCCACATTCTTTATGGATTTGAGCTATCTCCTCTTTACTTGGTTGATGATCAAGGTTGTTCATCGTTCTAAAGAATTCTTCCGCCTTCCCAGCAGGCTGAACCAAGTAGATCAATTTACCTTTGTCTGTAAGCTGAATCCAGGTATGTGGAATATTTTTTGGCAGAAAGATCGTATCGCCTGCGCTTAGTTCCATTAATTTTCCCCCCACCGAAAACCGATACCTACCTTCTACTACATAAAAAATTTCATCCTGATAAAAATGAATATGCATAGAGGGACCTGTTTTTTCATATCCAATATATTCGAATACGGCCAACATTCCACCCGTATCTTTTTTTGATATTTTGATATCATTGGGATTTTTACCTTTATACAGAAATGATTCGCCAAAGCGCCCCTTTCCAGAGGGAACAACAAAAGCTTCTTTTTTATGTTCCTGTGTCTGTGCATGACCGCTTAGCCCCATCAATGCAATGGCACCAAGGCTACCCTTTAAAAATTCTTTTCTTTCCATCTGCTGATTTTTATTCCAAATATCGGCAGTAGCTTAAAAACCATAGTGGTAAAAAACAGACATTAATAAGTTTCTTCCAAACCGAGTAAGCGCTCGGGAGATTCCATAGCAAAAAAGGCAGAGGGAGTAAGGCCTGTAAGCATTTTATAGTCTTTACTCAGGTGTTGATAATCCTCATAACCACAATCAATAGCAATCTTAAACCAACTCATGTCAGTAGCATTGTTCTTCATTCTATAGGCCTGGTCAAATCTCTTAATTTTCAAAAATGCTTTTGGACTGATGCCTATTCTTTCTATAAATTTTCGGTTAAATTGGCGATGGGAAAGAAAGCTTCTACCCACAAAATCATCTAATGAATAGCTTAAATCAGGTCTCATCATAAGTAAAGCTGTATAATCAACTTGATGTGCTTCTTTTTTTATCATTTTTATCTTACTCATGACATAAGCCTCCACTATTGTTATCATTTCTGCATGGCTCTTTGCATGAAAAAGCTGATCGTTTACCTGTTCGATTCCAAATCCGAGAACATCACTTGCGTCTACTGCTTCGTTGGTAAGCAAGCTTGCCGGTATTCCAAGCAATCGATATAGTGCACCAGGTTCAAATACAACCTGAACAGAAAGAAACTTTGAATAAACCGTACGCATATTAATAATGGTATGTTGTCCAAACAATAACGCGTTTTTTGGGACAATGCTCTTTGCCATGCCCTCATACGTTATTTTTGTTAAGCTAGGAAAAAACTGAAGGCACTGTTCTGGTCTTGGCGTATAAATTTTAGGTGGTATGGATTCGCCATTTGGAAATTCAAAATCAATTATCCTGTAACACCTCACAAAAGGGGCAAGCAATTCATTTGGCCTGACTTCTCTTAAATGCATGAAGGAAATTATTAATTAACCTAAGTTCGGACTAAACGAACTCAGCATCATACTACTTTACATTTTTAATACCAGATCTATATTAAATATAATCAAAAAATAACAATAACAGCAGGTTTTGATAAAAGTACTATGAGTACATACCTGATATTCGAACGCCACAAGTTAAAACCTATAGGCTCTTTCAAGCCTTAACAGTTAGCCCTCCTTAATTAACAATTTAATAACAATTAATTAATTAAAAACCACCCAATAAAGCTCCTTTCTTTGTATGGAATTAGGCTCTTCTGTTTACGTTCGCAGATACCTTTTAACTCATATCAACCCATTTTTAGATCAATTATGGTCTAAAAAATAAATCATGCAAAAAAGAAAAAATGTCAGCAGAAAGAATTCAAATCAATATTGCACTTATATTTATTCTTACTTTTTATTCCCTTTTTTCCAATGCACAACGCTATTCTGTTGAGCAATTGAAACAATTAAGCCAGCACCAGCCCGATTCGGCCATGGTACTCCTTAAAAAAAATTATAGTCGGGCTTTAACTGAAAACAGAAAAGAGCAAGAAGCTTTATGTCTGCAACAAATGGGATGGATATGTTTCTCGCAAGGGCACTATAAATTGGCTTTAGCCTATTATCTGGATGCAGATAAAATCTTCAATACCTTAAGCAACCTGGATCTGAAAGCCTCTAATCTTAATGATATCGGTCTGTTCTACTATTACAATAAACAAATAGATCTGGCCAAAGAGCATTACGACAAGGCTTTGGTGTTATTACAGAAGACTAAAAACAAAAAGGGAATAGCAGAAACCTTTGGCAATATCGGACATATTTATGAAAAGAAACAACAGTATGATAGTGCCCTCTTTTATCAAAGGCTAGCCTTGCAAAATTTCTCTTCCACCAAGGATAAAAACGGTGTAGCAAAAATCTATGAAAATTTAGGAAGTGTTTATGAAGATTTGGAAAAATATGATTCCGCGGCGGTTTATTTCAAAAAATCCTTGGTACTTTATGAAGAGGCAAAAAATGAAATTGGTAGTGTAGAAGTTGTCAATAATTTAGGAGACCTTTTACGCAAGACGGGGAAGTATGCTCAAAGTATAGCCAAAACCAAAGAAGCTTATCAAATGGCTTTAGATTTGGGCAATAACTATCAATTAGCGGCAACAACAAAAGATTTGGGAAAAACCTTTGGGTTAATGGGGAAAATGGATAGTGCCTATCATTATTCTGAATTAAGCAGAAAACACACTTTGGATATCTACTCGCTTGATGGTATAAAGCAAACCTCTTTTCTACATGCCTTATATGATATGGACAAGAAAAGTGACGAAATAAGAGAATTACAGGCTAACCGAAAAGTAAACCAAACCATCATTATAGCCACTTTAATTGTCTTGGCATTGCTTATCGCACTTTCTGTTACCCTTTATAGCAGGCAAAGGTTAAAAATCAAGGAACAACAAGCAGATGCAAGACAAAAGCAAATAGAAAGTGAGCTACTTGCCTCTCAGTTAAAAAATCAGCAGCTGGAAGAAGACAAACTAAAAGAGCAATTAGATTTAAAAAGCAAAGAGCTATCTAATCATACTTTAAACCTTATTCGCAACAATCAATTTCTTGAGCGCATGAGAAGTTCTTTACAGCTTATGGTAAAGGATGAAAAAAGGGACCAGAAAAGACAAATGCAAAAACTAATCCACGAGATTAACGACAGTATTACGCAGGAGCAGCATTGGAAAGAGTTTACCTTTGCCTTTGAACAGGTACACCAAAGTTTTTTTGAAAGACTTAAAGAGATTAGCCAAGACCTCACCGCTTCTGATATACGGTTAATTACCTTACTGAAAATCAACCTGAATTCAACAGATATATCCACTTTATTGGGAATTTCAAACGATAGTTTGCGTGTTGCCCGTTATCGATTAAGAAAAAAGTTAAATCTTCCAACAGGAGAAAATCTAACCTCCTATATCCAATCTATCTAATCCATGGCACTTAACAATTAGTTTACCTATACATAACCAAAGCATAATGGAGGTCAAAAAACAACACAAATAAATGATTATCAATAATTTAAAACATAATGTTCACACAAAATATACGCTAAAAACTACCGTGTTGCCTTAATGTAACGGTAGAAATTATTCTATCTGTTTTGTGCATATCATCTTTGCTTCGTCAAACAAAAATCAAACTTGACCAAAAGTTATGAGCAAAACTTTATGCATTTTATTTAAACGTCTGCTAACACTTGTTACCATAGGCCTTTTTGTGTTTGCCGGAGTTACAAATGCCCAAACCATCAGAGGAGTGGTAACCGATTCGCAATCGGGTGAAGCACTGACAGGGGTCAGCATTTCTAGCAACGGTCAGCCTTCCCGAAAAGCCATTACCGGTCTTAACGGTCATTTTTCTATGGAGCATATCACCTTCCCTGTTACAATTACCTGCACTTATGTGGGCTATATAGAAAAACACATTAGCCTTACCATACCACCGGAAAAAGAGATCGAGATCAAATTAAGTTCGTCTAATGTATCACTTAAAGAAGTGGCCGTATTGTCAAGTCATGGCGACGAAACTGAAAATAAGGCTCGCAGCGTGGAAAGGCAGGCCATGAACGTCATGAACGTCATGAGTGCTAAAGCCATAGAGCTATCGCCCGATATCACCGTCGCCAATGTGCTGCAGCGCATGTCGGGAGCAGTAGTGGAAAGAAGTGCCAATGGAGAGGGACGTTATGCCATACTTCGCGGCATGGATAAACGCTTTAATTATACCTTAGTAAATGGAATAAAAATACCAAGCCCCGATAATAAGAACCGGTTTGTTCCACTGGATATTTTTCCCGCCGAATTATTGGACAGGCTTGAAGTGACCAAATCACTGACCGCCAATATGGAAGCCGATGGTATTGGTGGCGCCATTGATATGGTCATGAAAGATGCGCCATCTCATCGTTCCATTTCAGCCAACCTGTCTACAGGATACAACTTTCAGTACTTCAAAAGAGATTTCCAATATTTTGATCATTCAATCATCAACCCTAAATCGCCTACCGAGAAATATGGTTTGGCTTACCCGGTGAAAATGAAAGACTTTACAAATGCCAATTTGGCATTAAAGGCACAAACAGCACTTCCAGGACTAAATGCTGGCTTTTCTTACGGAGATAGGTTCTTTAAGCAACAATTAGGTATTATGCTGGCCGGAAGCGTTCAAAATAATTATCGGGGCAATACTAACGACTTATATGGTGGCGTTGGTTCTGACTTTACACAGACCATCACCCATCGTTATTTTTCTGAACAGCAAAGCAGGATGGGTTTTCATGCCAAATTTGATTATAACTTAGATAAGAACAATAAACTGGTTTGGTATAACGCTTACATGAATTTTAGCGAAGCACAGGTAAGAGATGCCGAAAGCCGCACTTCACAAACCACACGTATGCTCTGGAACCAGCAGCAGATCCTGAACAGTACACTTAAAGGTTTGCATAAATTGGCCAATAACCGCTTGCAATTGGATTGGTCGGCCGTATACGCTAAAGCCTTAAATGAAACACCTGATAATACACAGATCAATGTAACCATTGTAAATGGCCTATATCGCATTGCTCAGGACGTTGGAGCATTGCGCAGATGGGAACATAATTCAGATGAAGACAAAGCCGGATACCTGAATATGAAATATTTCATCAATACAGGAAAAAGTCAGATAGAGCTCTCTACCGGAGGCTTATATCGCGATAAAATACGTAATAGTTATTTTAATGAATACCTTTTCCGCCCTTTTGATGAAAATAAGCCAGAGGAAGCTCAGCGTGAGCTCATAAAAGGTCGTGACTGGAATAATTATGACGAAATCAAATTTGAAGTAAAAGAGTTTGGAAACATTAGTGACCCCCTTAATTACGATGCATCGGAAAAAATTGCCGCAGGTTACCTTCAATCCAAATATGTATATCATCATCTGCAATTACTTGCCGGCATAAGGGCCGAAAACACAAGACAAGGTTATCTTTTAAAATTCCCTACCGAGGGGGCCCGTAATGCAGGTGAACAAAATTATACAGATATGCTACCATCGGCACATCTCAAATATGAACTGAACAAGCACACCAATTTACGTGCATCATATGCAAAAGCCATCAATAGGCCAAGTTTTTTTGAAATAGTACCTTATCAGATCATTAGCGAAGATTATAAAGAACGCGGTAATCCGGATATTCAACATACCGTAGCACATAACTATGACCTGCGTTACGAATATTATCCGCGTCAGGCAGAGCAGTTTATGCTAGGCCTATTCTACAAGAAAATAATTAATCCCATTGAATTTAGCATGGTTACCGGTTTTGGACAGGATACCTATTATATGCCCATGAATTTTGGGAATGCCTATAACTTGGGGGCAGAGTTAGATCTATTGAAATACTTTAACTGGTTTGGTATTAAAGCCAACTATACCTATACCCACTCCCGTATTACAACTACCAAAAAAGATGAAATGCCTAATCCCGATGAGGGAGCATCCAACAAATATATTACCGTAAATGTTGACCAAAGCAGACCCTTATACGGACAAGCCGCGCATGTGGTTAATTTTTCTCTCCTCTTTAAAGATGTGCGACATGGTTGGGACGGACAGTTAGCCTATTCCTATACAGGAGAGCGACTACTTATCGTATCTCCCTATTATAATCGCGACAGCTGGCTTGCAGGATTTTCTCAATTCGATGCTTCGATCGAAAAAAAGTTAAGCCGACATATGGGAACGTTTATCAAGGCCTCAAATCTGCTCAACTCCCCTACCATTCAATACATTAAGCTAAACCGGCAAAATGAATCACAACAGCATGTAAAGCGTTACAAAGGCGGAGTGGTAGAACGCTATAACTATTATGGACAAAATATCATGATTGGGATCAGATATAAATTTTCTTAGAAAACTTAAAATTATATAATAAGATGAAAAATAAACTACTTTCTTTACTGTTAATGCTCACGGCTTTATTGACTTTTAACAGTTGTAAAAAAACGGATTCCGAAACACCCATTGCAGGGATCACCATGTCTCCAACCTCTATCTCTTTAAAACCAGAGGAAACCAAGAAATTGAGCGTCACCTTTTTTCCAGAGAACGTAACCAACAAAAGCATGGTATGGAAATCATCTAATGAATCTGTTGCTACCGTAGACAATGAGGGTAAAGTAACTGCACTAAAAGAAGGATCGGCCATCATAACTGCTACCTCATCTCAAAATCCGGGTATTTCGGCAAA
Organism: Pedobacter sp. ASV28; assembly: GCF_016428855.1. Classification (GTDB taxonomy): domain Bacteria; phylum Bacteroidota; class Bacteroidia; order Sphingobacteriales; family Sphingobacteriaceae; genus Pedobacter. Next base: position 45,066 of record NZ_JAELTN010000012.1, on the reverse strand, counting down.
GTGCGACGTCACTATTTCTTGGACACAAATGGATAAAGTAAGTGGTGAGGTAAGTGGAGTTTGGGAGAAAAACACAACTGTTTTTGTATCGGGCCATCTTACCATACCCGAAGGTAAAACATTGACCATACAAGAAGGTGTAAAGGTCATTTTTGATGATAACGGCGTAGGTGCCAGCCATACCAGGATTGAAGTGATGGTTAATGGAAGCCTGTATTGCAAAGGAACCAAGGCAAATCCCATTATGTTTACTGTTACAGAGAGCAAACGTACTTCTGCCAATACGTTTGCAGGTTTGTGGGGCGGTATTATAGCCTCAGCTAAATGCCCTGAAATGTTATTTGACAATGTTATTATCGAATACACAGGTGGAGAAGTTGTTTCAGATTCTCCTTCGGCCATAGCAGGTATTTACACCGCTGGTGGCGATGCCGATCCACAGATCACCACAAATAACGTAAATGGGAAATATGTGATCATCAACTCTACACTACGTAATGGTGCTTCAGACGCCATATATTTTATCGGTGGAAGTGCCATTGTTCAGAACAATATTCTTTATGCCAATGGTAAAACAGGCGGAGAGGGCATTAATGTAAAAGCCGGATGTAAGGTTGATGTTGCACAGAATATTATTTACAGTCCTAATACAAATGGACTAAAACTATCAAGCTCTGGACAGGACGATGCAGCAGGAAGATTTCAGGCGAGCATTAAAGCTTATAATAATACCATTATCAATGCAGGCTGGCGTCGTGATGGTGTTAAAGGGGGGAGTATTTACGTAGAAAAAGCTGCTTTGGTGGGTGTTTTCAATAACCTGATGGTAAATAGCAAATTTAAGGCAATGACCCCTAAATGGGGCACTGTAAGCGTAAAAGACGGATGTGATGATAAATCGATAATTGATTATAATTTTTACGCGTCGGGCTCACAAACAAGTACGCTTGCACAAGATGTTTCGGGAGGTACCACAACGGCTTATTTAGGTTATACTTTAGCTAATGCCAATGTGTATCCTGCTAATGTAGATCAGCATAGCCTGGTAAGCACATCTGCCGGAGATGCAGCTAAAGATCCAAAATTTGTAAATTTCACCTTCAACACCAATGCATTAACGAGCTATATTTATGACAGCAACTGGGATTTCTCTGTACAGGCCGGTTCACCTGTTCTTACAGGAGCTTACAGTGGTACTGGTAATGCTATCCTTACACCACACTTTACAGCAACTGGAATTACGGTAAATAGTGTTAATTATAAATCATTGGCTCCTGCAGCACGTTTCGGTGCATTTGGAACAAAATAATTTTTGAAATAAATCCACATTAAAAATATAGCGGACGCCTTCCGGATATACTGGACAGGCGTTTGCTTTTAAAAAACAAAGATATTTTATCACATGAGTTTTCTAAAGCAAAATACCCTGATCTTATTTACGGGCTTATTATTAGGTGCAGCCTGTAAAGGCAATGCACAAAAGGACATTATTGCCGATACCGTGAAACCTGTTATCATTACAGAAGCCGTAAATCACGATTCGGATGATCCAGCCATCTGGATCAATAAAGAAGATCCCTCTAAAAGTTTGATTATTGGAACTGACAAAGACATTAATGGTGCCTTGTTTGTATTCGACCTGAACGGAAAGATTGTTAAAGATAAAGTGGTTAGTGGTTTAAAAAGACCTAACAACGTTGATATTGCTTATGGTTTGATACTAAACGGAAAGCCAACAGACATTGCGGTAACAACAGAGCGTTTTACCCATAAGCTGAGAATATTTTCTTTACCCAACATGCAAGCTATAGATAATGGTGGTTTAGATATGTTTGAAGGAGAAACCGAAACTGACTACCGTGATTTAATGGGGATTGCCTTATATACTTCCAAAAAAGGCAATATCTATGCCATTGTGGGCAGAAAAAATGGGCCTAAAGAAGGTTATTTATGGCAATATCTATTGTCAGACAACGGAAAAGGACAGATTAAAGCCAAACTGGTTAGAAAATTTGGAAGCTACAGCGGGAAAAAGGAAATTGAAGCAATTGCCGTAGATAATGAACTGGGCTACATTTATTACGCCGACGAACAAGTTGGGGTAAAACAATATTATGCCGATCCTGAAAAAGGCAATAAACAATTGGCCTTATTTGCTACAGAAGGTTTTTCTGCAGATCATGAAGGGATCTCCATTTACAAACTAACCGATACTACAGGATATATTTTGGTTTCTGATCAAGGTTCAAATCGTTTTCAAATATTTAGCAGAGAAGGCACAAAAGAAAACCCTCATGAGCATAAGCTTTTAAAAATTGTTCCAGTTGCAGCCACACAAAGTGATGGATCTGATGTGGTAAACCTGCCATTAAATAATACTTTTAAACACGGACTTTTTGTAGTGATGAGCGATGACAAAACCTTTCATTACTACAGATGGGAAGACATAGCAGGTAAACAATTACAAACAAAATATTAATAATAGAACAAGCAAGTTCTTCAGATTGGCCATAAATAAGAATTTTTCACCCAATCGTTTTTAGGTTATAAGGAGCTTTTGGCCGTGGGTTTGAGCTTAGCCAGACCTGTAGAAAGGAATGATTAAAAAATCATTCCTTTTTTAATTGATAGGCATTTCACTTCATTTTTTCTATGATTGATACCATCTTTGATGGCATCAATCAATATTTATTCACAAAGACCAAAAACCATTGTTAGTGTTCTTTGGTCAACTTAAAGCATATCAAGAGCGGGTGTATTGATCTTCCCGCCCACTGCCCATACCAAGCTATAGGTTCCGGTTACGTCTTGTGAAAGTTCCCAGATCATTACCCCTTTGATATATTGTGCGGCGTACTTGTTCTTGGCCTCTATAGCCGTAATAACATTATATTTATAATCATGGTAGTAATTCAATTTCTTTTTTTCGTGCACGCAAACGATTATAATCAGGTATACTATAAATTTTAGAAATCAAAATAATTATTAAACCTGTTGGTCATCATTGAACAAATTAGAAAGCCCTGGGATAATCGATATACCCCTCTTCACTACCGTGATAAAAAGTATCTTCGTTCCATTTGGCCAAGGGGGCATTATGTTCAATTCGCTCTACAAGATCAGGATTAGATATATAAAGCTTACCAAAAGCTACTAAGTCTACATGTTGAGCTTGCAAAATTTCTTCGGCAGTTTGTACGGTAAAGCCACCAGCTATCATAATGATATTTTTAAAATATTGCCGTGCGTTATGTATAAAACTTATTGGAATTGAAGGTTTTCCATTTGAAATTGCATTAGAAAAGTGGATGTATAAAACACCTAACTTCTGCAGCTGTTCAAGAATATATTCATGTGTGGCTAACTCTTCAGCATAAGAGGTCAAATCATAAATTTCACGAAAAGGCGAAAGTCTGATACCTACCTTGTTTTTTCCAACTTTAGCGACAACTTCCTGCATTACTTCAAACAAAAATCGGCTTCTATTTTCAATGCTTCCCCCGTATTTGTCTGTTCGGATATTGCTAAGAGGATTGATAAACTGATCAATTAAAAATCCATGGGCGGCATGTATTTCAACACCATCAAAACCGACCTCCACAGCATTAAGTGCTGCTTCCTTAAAGGCATTTATCCAAATATGAATCTGCTCAATAGGAATTTCCAAAGGTTTTGCCATGGGCTGGTAAGTTTGATCTGGAGTAAGAATGGTTTCATTTACACTTATTGCGGAGGGAGCAATCAACGGCTCACCGTTTTGGATGGATGGGTGGCCAATACGCCCTGAATGAACCAATTGGGCGAATATCTTTCCCCCTTTCCCATGTACCTCTTTTACAATTTTTTTCCAAGCCCGTTTTTGATCATCATTATAGATTCCTGGTGTATCCATATAGGCGCCTCCATTGGATGATATGGCTAAATTATCCGTAATGATCAATCCAGCACTAGATCGTTGTTTATAATAAGTGACCATGGATTCGCTGGGTATGCCATTACTGGCTCTGCGTCTGTTCATCGGTGCCATAACTATTCTGTTATGAAGTTTGATCTGTTCGTTTATAAGTGGGCTAAGTATTTTTTTCATTTTCTTAAATCTATTCTTATGCAAAACTATACTTACATACCCTATTAAAACATGTACAATAAGAGGTTATTTGTGTAAATTTGAAGGTATATAAACCTCAAGATTTTTCAGGTCTCTAGAAAATAAGTTATAAAGTGGCTTATAAGCTAATGATTAAATGCAATACTTAATTATTTGAAAAGAAAACACTTATACCAACAGTTTGAATTATGTGTTTCAGAAATGGAACATTGGAACGAGCGTCCACTCATCTACCAATTTTTTGAAATTGTACAGATCATAGAAGGAGAAGGAATACGGATAGTGAACGAGCATAAATTCCCTTATAAAAAAGATAATTTATTTTTGTTTACTCCTCTAGATTGTCGTGGATTTGAAAGCAGTACACCTACACGTTTCTGCTCCATCCGTTTCTCTACGGTATTTCTCGAGCAGTATAAAAGCAAGGAAGAAAAAGAAAAAGTAATACAGCGACTGAAACAGCTCGAGAATATTTTTATCCATCATAATAATTTTGAGCAGGTAATGATAAAACGTGATGCAGATTGTCAGATGATTTCTTCACTGATAGGGAACATCATTAACGAGTATAATGACAAACAATCATATTATGATGAAAACCTACAGCACCTGGTTACCCTTGTCTTGAACATTATATCCCGTAATGTATCCCGCAAGGAAATTACGGTATTAAATACAAAGTTTACCGAACCTTTAGTCAATAAAATACTGGTGTATCTTCATCAGCACATTTATTGTCCTGAAAAGCTACGTATAAAAAATCTTGCTGATCAATTCAATTTGTCGCCAAATTATGTTAGCGAATACTTTAAAAAACTGACTAACGATAGCTTACATTGCTATATTACCAAGTACAAAATGAATCTCATTTCGCAAAGACTAATCTACAGTGAATATTCACTTGCACAAGTTGCAGCCGAATTTGGTTTTACAGATGAAAGCCACTTGAGCAGACAATTCAAAAAACACATGGGAATAGCCCCTTCTGAATTCAGGAAGCACAAGGAACATTAAGATTTTATATTCTTTTTCAAGAACGAAAATGCTGTTTTGGCTAAACGAGCCTTTCGGTGTTACCGGGGGAAAGGAAATACCGAAGGTGCTTTTGACAAGCCTCTTTTGGATCCATTTACTAAAGAAATCTAATTCAAATTCAAGAAAATGCAGAAGGAAGTCCCTGTTTTGCCATCGCTTTCCAAACTAATACTCCCTCCATGTAACTCTACAATCTGTTTGGTAAGGTACATTCCCAATCCAGTAGTGGGTTCACCATCTGTACCCGTACGCTTGGCACGTGTAAATTTATCAAAGATTTGGCCCTGCAGTTTTTTGGGTATGCCTATGCCATAATCTTGAATTATAAACTTCAACTGATCATCCCAAAGGGTGGTTAATAGATTAATCTTACCCTTTCTAGGTGTAAATTTTATACTATTTGACAAAAGGTTATGTACCGCTCTTTTAAATTTGGTACGGTCCAACTTGATCATTTGCTGAAACTCAAGTTCTTTGGACAATACGATTTGCTTTTGTTCCAAATCTTTGGAAAAACTACTTACACATTCTTCTATCAGATCGTCAAAATATTCTTCTTTAAGAATAAGAGGCTCCTCTATTGATTGCTCGGTAAATAGAATATCTTCAATGATTTTACCAGCGAAATCACAGCTCTTATTTAAAAAAGCCACCAGCTCCTTATTTTCAGAAAGCTGTAGGTTGTCTTGCAACAACTCTGCGAGTTTCTTAATAGAAGCAATTGGGTTTTTAAGATCATGGGCAACCGACTGCAGCATAACTTGTTGATGCTTCATTTTAGTGCTAAGGTGATGCAGCATATCTTTTTGTGAAACAATGCCCACAAAAACCTCTTTGTCATAAACGGGCAACACCGTATGGCCACTCTTTTCCATTAAGGGCAATACCATTGCAATCTTATCAGAAATATCTGCTTTAGGTTTTTCACTCAAGCAGTCGATCACAATCAAATGTCGTTTTCTGACCAAATCTTCTGAAGATAATACACCAATAGGCTCGTTGTTCTCCGTCACAACTATTCCTCGATCTAGGCAACCTGATTCTCTGGCCAAATGGACACTCTGATAAGCATCAAGGGTTGCGTAATCATACCTCACAAAAGAAGCAATCCTCATAAACTTATGCGTTTTCCTTTATTACAATGTTCTTTATTGATATATTTACCTTAAAATCTACACTGACCAGTTCACCTTCCGAAATGAAGGGAAAAACGTTTTCTTCTAATATATGTAAAACCTTTTCTTTTGTAATCTTAGTCAGTATATGCTTATTTACAAAAACGGTTTCTATATTCGCTTCGTTAATATCAATAGTTACAAAACCATTAGGAACCAATAGTTCGAAAGATTTGGAAAGACCAATCTTACCTTGGACTGAATTTTTTGCAAGGACAAGAATGTCTTGAAATGGGGGAAGTTTTATTTCTTCAAAACTGAGATTAATGGTATAGGTTTTATCCAAATCATTCATAAGAGCTAATTAAATGCATTTAATCAGTTCCAAATATACATTTAACTCTTTATTTTTCTACTAAATGGTAAAGAATTTATACCCTCTTATATTTCGTTGTATCATTTCCATAAAAAATAGCCCCAAATCTTACCATATATCAAAACATAACCTAATTGTATATCAAATATTTCATTAAGGCTTAGCAATTGATCATCTTAACTTAAAAATATGTTATTGAAAGAATTTGCTAAAATGTAGTATATCATCCATCGTTCTATAAAATTTATACAGCTCAAAAATAAGGCTTAAGCATACCGAATCAGTAAAATGGGTATACAATACCGTAATCGGTATAACTATATATCATAAAATTGTTCAGAACTTTGCATTGGTATCGATACCCTTTCGTCGCCAAATTATAAAGACCAACAAGTTTGGCGTTAAAACAGACGTTGCTGATGAAGCTCATCTTAGCACATAAAACTAAAGACTGCCGGAGAATGTTCTCCAGAAGAAGTGGAGAAAAGAACAAGAATATTAAACATAGCCTACCCAATCCATGAAAAAAGTAATCATTATTGGCGCCAGCGGACGCTTGGCCATAAAGGTCGTCGAAGCGCTGCAACAACAAACCGATGTAACGCTTAGTTTATTGGTAAGGCACAAAAAAAGATTGCCACTGTCCTATATCCAAGATTATCATATTATAGAGGGTGATGTAATGCATTACCAAACCGTAAAAGAAGCCGTTACAGGACATGATATTGTATATGTAAACCTTGCAGGCCAATTAGAGCCTATGACCAAAAACATTACAAAAGCCATGATCGAAACAGGGGTAGAACGAATAATTGCCATTAGTTCCATTGGCATTTATGAAACTCCTTTAAAACCTGTTTTGGTACCTTACAGAAAGTTGGCCGACATCATAGAAAGTTCGGGATTAACCTACACCATTTTGCGACCCGATTGGTTTACCGACGCCAATGAGATAGATTATGTGCTTAGCCATAAAGTTGAAACAGAAAAAGGTAGGCCCATCTCCAGAAAGAGCATTGCTGCTTTCATTGCCAGTATCATCAAAAATCCAGATCTATATAAAAATGAAAACTTGGGAATCAGTAAACCTTAGTATATCCTAGTTCAAATCTTCTTTTGCTTCAAAAGAGATGGGTTAATACCAACTAAGGTAACAACAGGCAAGCCCCCATAACTTAACGACACCCTTATTGCCTTATGCGAACCATTCCAGAACTTTAAACCCTAAGGTTTGTTTAAGTAAAGTACAAGCAGAAACCCAAAAATAAAATCCATATAAAAAAAATGAATACAACATTAGTAAAAGCATACGGCACCATAGCTGCTGATGCACCCTTAAAGCCACTCAACATCCAACGCAGAACAGCTACGCCTAAAGATGTAGAGATAGACATTATGTATTGCGGAGTTTGCCATTCGGATCTTCATACGGCCCGTAATGACTGGGGAGGTTCCATTTATCCCGCCGTTCCCGGTCACGAAATTGTAGGCAGGGTAAGCAAGGTAGGCAGTGAAGTCAGCAAATTTAAGGTAGGTGACCTGGCTGCTGTAGGCTGCCTAGTCGATTCATGCAGGGTATGTGCCAGTTGCCAACAAGACTTAGAACAATATTGTATTCCAGGTTTTACAGGTACCTACAATGGAAAAGACAAACACCTGGGCACACAGACTTTCGGTGGTTATTCCCAAAAAGTAGTGGTAGATGAACATTTTGTGCTCCGCGTACCTAAAAACCTCGATCTTGCAGCTGCTGCTCCATTGCTATGCGCTGGCGTAACTACCTGGTCACCATTAAAACACTGGAAAGTAGGCAGGGGTAGTAAAGTAGCCGTTATTGGACTGGGCGGCCTCGGACACATGGCTATCAAATTGGCCAAGGGACTAGGTGCCGATGTCACTCTTTTCTCCAGATCACCAGAAAAAGAAAAAGATGCTTTAGAACTGGGTGCAAACCAAGTCGTCATCTCTACCAATAAAATACAGATGTCTGAAGTAAAAGGGCAATTCGACCTGATTATTGACACCGTACCCTATGTACACGATGTAAATGTCTATATTCCTACCTTAAACATTAACGGCACACTGGTATTGGTGGGTTATTTAGGACCGCTTGATCCCATGTTAAATTCCGTACCCATGATCATGGGCAGAAAATCTGTGGCAGGCTCTGTAATTGGCGGTATTGCCGAGACCCAGGAACTACTTGATTTCTGTGGGGAACACAATATTGTTTCAGAAATAGAGGTGATCAAGATGCAGGAAATTAACGAGGCTTATGAGCGCATGCTAAAAAGCGATGTACGCTACCGATTTGTAGTCGATATGGCTTCTTTAAACGAAGAAGCTTAACAAAGCTCAACAAAGTTATCATTTAGCTCACAGTATCTTATCAAGATCAAAAGAAGGGCATAAAAAGTTTCCTACGTAATTTAGGGTGAAGAATCTATACATACAACTACTATGTATAGATTCCTCTTGACTTCTAAATTGTAAAACACAGCGATCTAAATCTCTTTATATCCTTCTTTTTAGCAATTCTATTTAACTTATGGTCTTATAAAACCAGTTTTTCAAATAAATCGTGTAAAGTTTCGCCCGCATTTATACAAAATCCAGGGTGTACCTTGGAAGTCTGCACCACGGTACTTCGCGTGGCCGTTAGCCAACGGAAACGGGAGGGCATATCCAATAGACCAATGGGACCAGCTTCTCTACCGCCCTTACAAATATTCAGGATGGCATTGAGGTTGGCGGCAATCCATTCACTTTCCAGCTCACAGTTTAGCGCTTTAAGCTTACTGGTGTCAACCTGAAATAGCGCATTAAGGTATTTTTGTTTGGCACAATAAAGAATCACGCCTACATTAATAAATTCTTCGCGTTCTACCCTGGGCATCACTCGAATTACGGCATACTCAAATAAGTGTTTCTCTTGCATGCTGTGCTTCCTTTACAAAAATCGAAGAGTGCTCAATTCGCTTATTCAAAAATAGGCCATAGGCTTCTCGTTGTGCCTTACTGTTCTCAAATATTGGCTCGTCCAACCAGGCATCTGGTACAATAGCTAAAATAGATCGAATTAAATCGGGCGTGAGTATGGCCCTTAATTCTTCATCTACCTTGTCAATCTCGCTGGCCTGTGGCAATAGTACATGGTCTTTTACCAGCACAAAAGGGCGTAAGGCCTGTTCTTCCCAATTTTGCCAGGCGTGGTGAAAATACAAGGAGGCGCCATGGTCTATAAGCCATAACTCTTTATGCCAATACAACATATTCGTATTTCTGGCTGTCCGATCCATATTGGTCAACAAGCAATCTAACCAAACAATTTTTGATGCCAGTATAGGATCTATTTTGGTGAGGGTTGGATCATAGGTAATGGCGCCCGACAAATAATGTAGTGCCAGGTTTAAACCTACACTGGCCTTAAGCAGATCTTGGATCTCCTCATCGGGTTCGGTACGACCAAAAGCTTCATCCAGATTGGCAAATACCAATTCGGGCATCTTCAGACCTATGGCCCTAGCCATTTCTCCTCCAATAATTTCAGAAATGAGCGCCTTATGTCCTTGTCCTGCTCCCCTAAATTTCAACACATACAAAAAGCCATCGTCAGCCTCTGCAATGGCGGGCATAGAACCTCCTTCACGCAAGGGCGTAACATAACGGGTTACATTAACGGTTCTTAAACTTAAATCTAGTGTACTACTTTTTGTCATTTATTATACTTCGTATTCAAAGTTAAGGTAATTTGCGCATACTGAATGATAAAAAACGGTACATTCATAGCGCACCATGCCTATATTATAACTGCCCAATATTAAATATCATCTTATTGCTTAGGGTATGGTTGCGCCATCTATTTCTTAACAAGTCCCCCCCTTATCTTATTTTTCATTTACCTAAATCCTTATCTTAGCTGTTTTGGTATCCTAATCAACTGAAATGAAATTTAATTTTGCCTATGCAGGTATGCTCTTATGTTCTTTTAGCCTACTGGCCTTTATGGTCTATCGCCATCCCATCAATGATTTCGATATTTCCATATCGCATTACATACAACAATACCATAACCCTACATTGGATCATATTATGTTATGGGTGAGCATTTTTGGAGAACTGCCTTTTTCTATAATTTCTGTACTGACCATAGCTTTGTTTTTCTACCTTTTTAAATATAAGAGGGAAGCCTGGTTTGTAGCTTCTGTTAGCTTAACAGGGTTGGTTATCTTATTACTTAAGAATTTATTCAATAGACCCAGGCCTACCACCGAATTTGTAAGATTGGTAGAGAGTTACCGTTTCAACAGCTTTCCAAGCGGGCACACCTTGTCTTATGTAGTTTTCTTTGGCTTTATTATTTTCCTGATGAGGGAATTGACATCTCTACCACGCTTATGGAGAAGAATATTATCCATTATTTCCTATCTCTTGATCATGTCCATACCTATTTCCAGAATCTATCTGGGAGCGCATTGGTTTACCGATATTTTAGGTGGATTTTTAATGGGATTACTGTACTTATATGTACTTTGCTATTGCTATAAAAAAAGAAATGGAGATAAGGCCGAAACCTTACCCCCATCATCTAAATTAACGCTCTCGAGGTAAAGATACATCTCTATTTTAAAAAACAAGAAAAATATTTATTTTTTTTTTAATTATTTTTAAACCTTTCAGGAATTATTCTCTATTTTATAGAGAACACACTAATTGCCAATAACTTAAAAAACAATTTATCCAAAAGTATTTTTCACCATTTTTTCCTTAAAAAAACACACACAAATCATATAAATAAGTAAATAGTACCATTTAATAAACAGAAAACACCATCTTATATCTATAAGTATTGCCTAATTTTGTATATAATGAAGTTTAACATTCCTGTTTACGACATACAAAATTTCAAGGCCTACAAAGAAGATGGGATCTTGGTAAGCAGGTTTGGTTATTATGCCAGCCAACACCAGCACCTACACCAGGCCCACCGACATAGCTTTTACCACTTGGTATTTTTCACCAAGGGAAATGGCAAACAACAAATTGATTTTAAAAATTTTGACGTTAAACCAGGACTTATCTATTTTATGATACCCGGCCAAGTACATAGCTGGAATTTCGAAAGTGATCCTGATGGCTATATCATTAACTTTGCGGTCAATTACTTTAGCTCCTTCTTATTAAAACAGGATTATCTTAGTCATTTTAGTTTTTTTAATGGCAAACCAGAGAACCAAGTACTGGTACTTGACGAACCTACTGCCGAAAAAATCACCCTTATTTTCGAGGATATTCTAAGAGAGGGGCAAAATGAAACAACCATTAACGATGACTTGGTCAGAATTTTGCTGTTGAGGCTTTTTACGGAGGTAGGTCGTGCTGCCAATGCCCTACAGCAGCAGTCCCTAAATCCATACAATTATACGCTCCTTAAAAATTTTCAAAATCTCATCGAAGAGAATTATGCCAATTTAAGGTTGCCAAAACAATATGCAGCCTTATTATATATTACCCCAAACCATCTGAATGCACTTTGCAATGACTGTTTGGGTATACCCGCCGGAAAACTAATTAGGGATAGGGTTATTTTAGAGGCCAAACGTCTATTGATCAACTTAGACTTAAGGGTAGCTGAAATAGCTGAAAAGCTTAATTTTGAGGATCAATCATACTTTGTCAAGTTTTTTAAGAAGTATGAGGGCACTACTCCCGATAAATTTAGAAAATTATATACATCACAACAATTACATACAGATGAAAGCACATAAAGAACATCCGAATTATATTTCCCAATGGCATGGCTTTTCTAATGCCAAATGTCCAAGGTGTAGGGTTGGCGAAGTTTTCATAGGAAAAACCTATGGCCTAAAAATTCAGAAGATGAATGAGCATTGTCCGCACTGTGGTCTGAAATTTGAACGTGAACCTGGGTATTTTTATGTAGCCATGTTTGTGAGTTATGCCATGAACGTTGCCGAGATGATTACGGCCAGTGTTGCGGCCTATATTTTTGGATTATCCCTAGAGTACGATAACCTTTGGTATTATGTAGGTTTGTTATTTGTAACCACCGTAGTTTGTTCACCTTTCAACTATAGGTATTCCAGAATGATCCTACTCTATTGGCTATCCCCCGGATTGCATTATGAACCAGAAAGAAGCATTCCTAAAGCCAAATAGCCCTATAAAACCCAATCCTATCTGTAGTAGACAGGATTGGGAAGTTTTAAGATTTTTATGCCAAATAAGGTTGTTTTACCAGGCTACAAAACCCTGATTTTCATTAGGCTTAATCAGCTAATGCTCTAAACATGGCCGCCCCTACGGTAAGGTTGGTCCTGCTGTCTACCAAAATAGCCGATCCATTTGCCTTATTCTCTCCATATAAATCAAAGGCCAAAGCTTCAGCGGTTTTTAATACAACCCTACCAATATCATTTAACCTAAAATCATCTGCTGCATGTTTTTCCAAAGTATTGATATCTACTTTGTATACTACATCCGTTATTTTAACCTTGGTTACTTTGCTATTATGCTGCAACAAATAAGTAATTGAAGTATCCAATGCCTTGGTATCCATCCAACATAAATCAGCTTCGATCAATTTGCTTTCTTGCGGCAAAGCCGATGAATTTACAATCGTATCTCCCCTGCTGATATCAACATCAGTAGCCAAATGTATTGTTACCGATTGACCGGAAGAAGCCACCTCTAACTCTTTATCAAAAAATTCGATTTTACTGATTGTAGAGCTTGCCCCCGATGGCAAAACAGTAATCTTGTCGTTCACTTTAAAAGTACCACTCACTACACGACCAGCATAGCCTCTATAATCATGCAGTTCATCTGTTTGCGGCCTGATTACCCATTGTACTGGCATACGGGCCAAGGGCGAATTTTCTTGCGTACCGGTATCTACCTGTTCTAAAAAATGCAGTAAGCTTTCGCCCTGGTACCAGTTCATGCGTTCGGAACGATTTACAATATGGTCTCCTTTTAAGGCACTTACCGGAATGTAGGTTACATCGTTCAACTTAAGTTCACCAGCCAGATTTTCATATTTTGTCTTAATGGCTTCGAATACCGTTTCGCTATAATCCACCATATCCATTTTGTTAACGGCCACAACAATATGTTTAATGCCCAACAACGATACCAAATAAGAATGGCGAATGGTTTGTTCCACTACGCCATTACGGGCGTCGATCAAGATAATGGCCAGGTTAGCTGTTGAAGCGCCTGTCACCATATTTCTGGTGTATTGAATATGTCCAGGTGTATCGGCAATAATAAATTTCCGTTTATCGGTCTGAAAGTATTTATAGGCCACATCTATGGTAATTCCCTGTTCACGTTCTGCCCTTAAACCATCCGTTAAAATGGCCAAATCTATAGTACCATCGTCATTTTTACGATTTGAGTTTTGTATGGCCTCCAGTTGGTCGGCCAAAATAGAGTCGGTATCATATAGCAAACGGCCAATCAAGGTACTCTTCCCATCATCTACACTGCCCGCTGTAAAAAATTTTAATATGTTCATTTTTTGGTTGTTTAGGTGGCTGGCTGCTTGGTAGTTTGCAGGGGCATCGATCCCAACAAAACAAAACAACTAACCCACTAGATTAAAAATATCCTCCCTTTTTCCGGTCTTCCATAGCCGCTTCCGAAACCTTGTCGTCCATGCGGGCTCCACGTTCAGAAATCTTAGACTGACTGATCTCTGCAATGATATCATCAATAAGATCTGCATTAGATTCTACCGCGGCTGTACAGGACATATCTCCCACGGTACGGAAACGCACCTTCTTGTTGACCACAACATCTTCGTCATCCATATTTAAAAACGGAGAAGCCGCCATCAACTGTCCGTTACGCGTAATCACATCACGATCGTGGGCAAAATAAATGCTCGGCAATTCGATATTTTCACGCCTAATATAATTCCAAACATCTAGTTCTGTCCAATTACTAATAGGAAATACACGCACATTCTCGCCTTTGTGAATTTTTCCGTTATAGATATTCCACAGTTCTGGACGTTGGCGTTTTGGGTCCCACTGTCCAAACTCATCCCTTACCGAAAAAATACGCTCTTTTGCCCTTGCTTTTTCCTCATCCCTACGGGCACCACCAATACAAGCATCAAATTGATATTGCTCAATCGTATCAAGCAGGGTTATTGTTTGCAAAGCATTACGGCTTGCATTTTTACCGGTCTGTTCTACCACTTTGCCTTCGTCTATAGATTGTTGTACAGAACCCACAATCAGTTTTTCGCCCAATCTGGCTATCATCCTGTCCCTATAGTCAATGGTCTCTTCGAAATTATGGCCTGTGTCGATATGCACCAATGGAAAAGGGAATTTTCCAGGCCTAAATGCTTTTTCGGCCAACCTCACCAAGGTTATCGAATCCTTGCCTCCAGAAAACAGCAATGCTGGTTTCTCGAACTGCCCAGCTACTTCACGTAAAATATGGATCGCTTCGGCTTCAAGTTCATCTAGATAATCAAAATTATATTTATTACTCATTTTTTGTTTGTGTCGTTGTTATTAAGGATATAAGCCTTCATTTTTTTGAAAAGCAATGCTAATCGCCCTTCGGTCTCTTTAGTCCCGCTTTTTGCTTTAGGCTTTTTGCTTTCAGCTTCAAAACCTATCGCTGTCAATCGGGTTTATTCTGGTTGGGGCTGTGCTGGTATTTCCCCTTTGGCAACAAAAGGGAAGAAAAAGTAATTTAGAATGGCAGTAAAACTTTCAACCTTCGAACTTTTCAACCATAGCTAATCCCTAACTAGCATGCAAACCACATTCCTTCTTGCTTTGGTCTTCCCACCACCAACGGCCAGCCCTAAAATCTTCACCTTCTCTAACCGCACGCGTACAAGGTGCACAACCAATACTCGGAAACCCCTTATCATGTAAAGTATTGTACACAATATTGTTGTCTTTAATATATTGTTTGACTTCGGCCAGTGTCCAATGAAATAGGGGATGGAATTTGATCAGCTGATTGTCTTCATCCCATTCCAGGTCATGCATATCTTCACGGTTAACACTCTGCTCTGCCCTAATGCCCGTAATCCACAGTTCATTTCCTTCCAAAGCTCTTTTTAGGGGTTCTATCTTACGTATATAACAGCATTCTTTCCTGTTCTCTACCGATTCGTAAAAACTATTCGGGCCTTTTGCCGTTACCATATCCTGCAAGAGCTCACTTTTAGGGAAATAGGCATAAATGGGCTGTTTGTATATTTCTTGTGTCCTGTTCCAAACATAGTAGGTTTCTGGAAATAACCTTCCTGTTTCCAGGGTAAATACCTTAATCGGAATTTTATTGGCGAATATCAGGTGCGCAACCACTTGGTCTTCCCAACCAAAGCTGGTAGAAAACACAATTTTACCTTTATATTTTCGGGCCAGATATTCGAGTTTATCTACGATATTCAAACCAGCCAGCTCTGTATTGACCTGAGCTAATAATTCTTTCATCCTTCTGCCTCCTAAATCAATTTTAAAATAAACATAATTACACTACGCAAGCTAACCAGCATTACAATAATACCTACGGCCACCATAATGGTTTTTGCAGAAATTTTATTGGAAACCCTGGCCGCTATGGGCGAAGCCAATGCACTTCCAATGATCAGACCCAATACAGCTTCCCAATATTTACCGCCCAACATGGTAAAAAAGGTTAGGGAACTTAACGTAGCTATAAAAAATCGACTGATCTTTACCGTACCTAGCGAGAAAAGCGGGTGTCTGCCCCCTGCAATTAACGTAGACAACACAATAGAGCCCCATCCACCTCCAAAAGCAGCATCGATAAACCCGCCTACAAAGCCCAAAGGGCCAATATTTTTTATTTTTTCCTTTCCTCTTTTTCTTTTGATGTTAAAGGCTTTCATGAGAATAATAGCCCCCAAGAACAAAGTATATACCCCCACAATAGGTTTTACATAAGCGCTATAATGTTCTAAAGACGATAATATATAGGCACCCAATACCGCTCCAATAATGGCCGGAATGATCAAAATTTTGAAAAGTTTCCAGTTAACATTGCCCATCTTATAATGCATCCATCCGGCAATGCCATTACTCAATACCTCCGAAATGTGTATGGCCATACTTGCAGAAGCTGGCGGCAGACCCATGGCCAAGGAAAAAGAAGCCGATGTTACCCCATAGGACATGCCTATGGCCCCATCAACCATAGCAAAAATAAATCCGGCACCTAAAAACCAGTAGAACAAAGGGTTAATATGGGTAAAAAACTGCTGAAATTCAGGTTCCGTATTCCATAGAGTAATGGCCACTGCAGCGATAAATGCTACTGCTACTACCCAAATTAACCACTTCATGTTCCGCTCTGCAAAACTCTTTTTCGGATTAACCAGTCTTTGGGTTACCTTATTTAACTTTTTAACTTTAGCTGTAAAATCGCCATTTAGATTTTGACGCAGGGCGCTCATATGCTGAAGTGTTTCGTCCAGCTCGGCCGGCAGACCTTCATTCAGGATTTCTTTTAAGCGCTTGGCTATGGTTGGCGATTTACCATTGGTGGAAATAGCAATCTTAAGGTTACCTTTTTGTACAATAGATCCCAAATAGAAATCACATAGTTCCGGTTTATCGGCCACATTTACCAATAGGCCCCTTTCATGTGCCAACGCTACGATCTGTTGGTTCAGTTCATTATTATTGGTTGCAGCAAAAACAATATCTACCCCCTCAAGATCAGTCGCATCAAAAAGCTTTTCATGCAATACTATGTGAGGATTAACAGCAGCCAATTCATAAAACGAAGGCTGTATGGCCGAGGCTACTACTTTTATTTTTGCACTTGCACTATTTTTGGTAATGGCTGTTATTTTCTCCAAGCCTACATTTCCTGCTCCAATTAATAATGTACGTAGGTTATTCAGTTTTACAAAAACTGGGAATAATTCATTACCATTATCGCTTGGCGATAATAGCTGTACATCATTTTGTGGATTAGGAGATGGTTGCATATTGCTGTATGATGTTTTTAAAGGATGGATGTAAGGACACAACCTCTCCGAAAATCAACAAGGCAGGCGCCTCAATTTTCTCTTCGCTAACTTTTGCCACAATATTTTGCACGGTACTGATGACCAGTTTTTCATTCTCTTCCGAACCATTTTGTACCACCGCAGCTGGCAATTGACTTTTTCCAGCAGCTTTAAAGATCTCGACAATTTGCGAAAGTTTTTTCAAGCCCATTAAAATCACCACCGTTGCATTAGCACGAGCTGCCTGATAGATGTCATCTGAAATCTTACCGTTGGTAGTGGTTCCGGTGATTACCCAAAAGCTTTCGCTAAGCCCTCTGTGCGTAACGGGAATTTGTTGCAGGCCCGGTACGCCAATGGAGCTGGAAATACCAGGTATTACCGTTACCGGAATATTATAGGAAGCAGCGAAGTCCAGTTCTTCGTAACCACGACCAAACACAAATGGATCACCTCCTTTTAGTCTCACTACATGTCCGTAGTTAAGCGCATAGTCAATCATCAACCTGTTGATCGCATCTTGCGAATGCGAATGCTCTCCCGAGCGTTTGCCCACATACACTTTAATGGCATCTTTTGGCGCATGTTCCAATAAGGCTTCATTGGTTAGGGCATCGTACAATACCACATCAGCGGCCTGTAATGCTTTTACCCCTTTTAAGGTCAACAAGTCTGGATCGCCAGGACCCGCTCCCAAAAGGGTCACCCTAGGTTCAATATGTTTATGTTGTTCTATCATTTTTTTATTTTTAGTCCGAAAGTCGGAGGTCCGATGATATCGCTCATTAGCTAATCATCTAATTAGCTAATTCCGCAGTTCTCTTCGCTTTAATATCATTTAAAAACTTTGCAGCTTTCTCATGGTAGGCTCTTGCAAATGCTTCCGAAGGTTCGTTCTTGTTGATTTGCAATACTAAGTCCGAAAAGCTTTGTCCAAAATTGAACTCGCCAGTTTCTACATAATGATTATCAAATTCTCTAATTACCCCTACTTGGGTGCTGCTGTTTACACTCTTATCAAGTAGTAGTGATTTTGCTGCACTCACCATCGAAGCGTAGGTATGATAAATGGCATCAGCATAAGCGTTATTGTTTAATGAAGCGGTAGCCCAACCAAATTTTTCATCGGCCTCCAATAATAAGGTAGCTACCAGATCAATCACTACCCCAGCACATTCGCCCACGCCAATAGCGGTTACAAAAGTTTCCTCGTGGCCCCAATCAACAAATTCCTCTGCCAGCAGGTTAGTAAGATCAGCCAATGGTTTCAGCAATTGATAAAAGTGGTCTTTACCCTTTCTATCGTAATATTGATGAAAATTTTCTTGAGAAAGATTGTTTTCCTTAAAATCGTTCAAGAGGTAGTGCAGCACATTGGTAGCTCGTTTAGAGGGCACTTTAATGACTCTTTCGGCAACTCTCCCTATACCATTACCTACCGTGCCTCCTCCCAACATCACCTGTACAGCAGGAACTACCTTATTTTCAGCCTTTACCGAACTACCATGAAAACCAATTTCTGCCAAACCATGTTGTCCGCAAGAATTCATACAGCCGCTGATCTTAATATTGATATTCTTTTCGTAGATCAACTCTGGAAAATCGTTGTATACCACCTCCTCTAACACTTCTGCTAAGGTCATGCTATTGGAGATGCCCAAATTACAGGTGTCTGTTCCCGGACAAGTGGTAATATCTGCCAGACTATCAAAACCCAAAGCCGTGAATCCAATCTTATTTAAGGCTATATATAATGAAGGCAAAGCTTCTTTCCTTACAAACTTTAATAATAGACCTTGGTTTTGTGTAATTCTTATTTCATCTGCCACATAAGGTCTAACAGCTTCTACAAAAGCTCGTGCCTTATCGGTTTTGATATCTCCAATCTGCACTTTGATGTACACCCCATAAAAACCAGTTTGTTTTTGTTCGATTACGTTGGTAGCCAACCAATGTTGGTAATGCTCCTCATTTTCAACAACCACCTTCCCAAAAGCCTGTTCTGGCTGTGGTTGCGGCTGTGGAACGGTATTTAGATCTATTTTATAGGTCTTTACTTTATTGGCCATACGTTCTTCTTCAACCAAACGCAATACTTCTTCCAAGCCTAGTTTCTGCACCAAATATTTTAAACGGGCCTTGTTCCTATTGTTGCGTTCGCCATAACGATCGAAAACACGTAGTACCGATTCGGTAAATGGAATAAGCTGGTCTTCTTGCAAAAATTCATGTACTGCATTGGCCAAAAATGGCTGCGCACCCAATCCTCCGGCAAACATCACCTTAAACCCACGTTCTCCCTTATCATTTATCTTGGGAATAAAGCCCAAATCATGTATATAGCTATAGGCGGTATCTTTATCACTTGAAGAAAAGGAAATTTTGATCTTCCTGCCCATTTCCTGACAGATGGGATTGCGTAGAAAATAAGCAAATACGGCCTGTGCATAAGGAGAAACATCAAATGGTTCGTCTGGGTCAATCCCTGCATTTGGCGAGGAAGTAACATTACGAACGGTATTGCCACAGGCTTCACGCAGGGTAATATCATCCTGTTCCAGCTTTGCCCAAAGCTCTGGTGTTCTATCTAGGCTTACATAATGGATCTGAATATCCTGACGGGTGGTCAAATGCAGATTTCCACTTCCATATTCATCGGCTATATCAGCTATGCGCAGCAACTGCTTAAAAGTGACCTTACCAAAGGGCAGTTTGATCCGCACCATTTGCACACCAGGTTGGCGTTGTCCGTATACTCCCCTTGCCAATCGTAGGCTCCTAAATTTTTCTTCATGGATGGTTCCGTCCCTGAAGGCCTTTATCTTTCGCTCTAAATCAATAATGTCTTTCTCTATTATCGGATTTTCAAGCTCTGTTCTAAAACTCTGCATGTTTGGTTGTTATTTTATTCAAAAAATGCCTCTCTTTATGGAGAAGCACCTATATCTTATACTTTAATAAATAATCAATATACGCTCCTATCTAGGTGTTATTACACAACACGACATGGTTTGCACTGGCATTTCCTGAAGTATAAAAATAAATTTCATCTGCCAAATATATAAAGTATATAGGAATAGTCGTAATTATAAGTAAAAAAAAGTTTTTTCATGACAGTTCAGGTACTGTTTCCATTATAAAAACAAAGCACAACTAAAACAGTTAAAAGACTAATTTACAAAAAGATATAACAAAAAAATCGTTACAGAAAATAGCCTAAAAGACTTATTTAGAATATTTTTAAATTTCCAATTTCAGGTTGTTCTCCCTAGAGATGATATCTGCTATACTGGTTTCTCCCAAAATTTTAAGGGTTGCATCCCTTACATCGATAAAGGCACTTCTAATACCACAGGTCACTTCATCCTTGCATTCGTCACATTTGTGGTAAAAATTTAAACTTGCGCAGGGCAGCATGGCTACTGGACCATCGGTAAGGCGCAAAATCTGCACCAAATAAATATCTTCCGGTTTTTTATTTAGGCTATAGCCTCCTCCTGCCCCCTTCTTGCTGTATAGAAAGCCTGCATTTCTCAAGTCCAGTAAAATCTGTTCTAAAAATTTTTTGGGGATCTGTTCTTCCTCTGCAATCTTAGAAATTTGCATAGGCGGAAGATCTAAGTTTTTACCTAGTGCAACGAGTGCCTTAATGGCATATTTGGTCTTTTTAGAAAGCATACATTACAAATGTAGCAAAAGATAAGCATAATTAAAATGAGTACTGCTATATGAGTATCAAAAAGCCTAATCTCTTGGTAATTTCTCTGGTCGCTGCATTTTGTACTGGGTGGCCGTAATGGATTCCAAAAATGCAGCTATCGATTGGATTTCTTCCTTACTAAGGTTCAATTTTTTCATTAAGGGATCTGTTATGGGATGCAGGGGATCTGCCGCTTTTTGTGCTGCCGTGGCGGTATTCATCTGCATACCGCTATTATATATGTTCAAGAGCCCGGTAATGTTATCGAATAAGCCATTGTGCATCCAAGGATTGGTATTCATTACATCTCTTAAAGATGGTGTACGGAATTTACCCACATCGTTAGGATCTTTGGTTACATTGTAACGGCCCAAGTCTTCGTATTTACGTTTGTAATAAGTTAAACCAATATTGTGAAAGCTTTCATCGGTAAGGTACTGACCATTATGACAATTGATACATCTTGCTTTGGTACGGAACAAATGCAGTCCTTCCAATTCTTTATCGCTTAATTGTTTGTACTCTCCATCCAAAAAACGATCAAAACGACTTCTTCTGCTCGTTAAGGTACGTTGAAAACTGGCCAAGGCTTTAGCCACATGGTCGAAAACTATTTTATCGGTGCCATAAGCTTTCTTCACCAATTCCTTATAAGCTTTGATACCATTCAGCTTTTTAGGCAAGTCCTTCAAGTTCATGGCCATTTCGTTATGTGCCTCGATAGGGCTTTTCACTTGGTCTTCCAAGGTAGTGGCCCTGCCGTCCCAAAAGAAAGTCTTACGTTCCCTTACATTTAACAAAGATGGCGTATTTCTATTGCCCGAAGCGTGATCGTGACCAATGGAAACCGATAGCTTATCGGCCCAAGAAGTTTGCGGATTGTGACAGCTACTACAAGAGATTTGATTGGAACCTGATAATATGGGATCGAAGAAAAGGTTTTTACCCAACACTACTTCTGGTTGGTCCATAATTGCAAAATAACTTTTATCGACGTCGGGCAATGCTTTAAACTCCTGCCATTTTACACCACTATCTAAATTGGGTTTTGGCCATTGGGCTACTGGACGTTCATACAAACTGCGCAAGCTGTCTATCTTGATCCCGCCAGAGGTATAGCCTATTTCTCTAAACGAAAAATGTAGCAAACTAAATGCTGCCAATAGCCCGGTTGCCACAAAAAATTTCATTTTTTTCATCTTCTCAAAAGTAGTTAGAAATAATAAATTGGAAATATGATACTAAGCATAAATTAACATTGATATCTAAAAAATCACTCCAATAGAAAAAACAAATTCTTGGGCATTATTATTTTCATTATAATTTGCATAAGCACCTTTCGCTTTAGCAAACGCCCCCAATTTATTATTCAATGGAAAATCACATCGCAATGCAGATGTAATAGTCAATATATCTGATGTTAGATAAGCGTAATTAGCATTCAACATTTGATAAATACCTGTTCTTGGATTGACATTATCCCAATCGAAATTACTATTCAACACTGTTAGTTGCGTTGCTTTAACATCGAAAGTTAACAACGTTTTGCCCAATGGCTTTGTTAGCGAAGCAAACACCCCAGCACTTGCGGTTTGATAATCCACAAACCTATCTGGCAAAAGATAGCTTTCCTTATCGGTACTGAATATACCTTCAAATCCGAAATACCAATTTAAGTTCTTAGTAGTTTTGCCATAGGCCGCATGGAGCTGTATACCAAGTTTCTCATTATTATATCGCAATTCATTGGAAACTTTATACAAACTTGCTCCACCCGTATTTGAAAAAGTGGCTTCTATACCTTCTCTTTTAGTGAAATATCCTTTTAGCTTTACAATAAAGCTATTCACCTGCGTATGATGGTGATAAGCCAACAAAAGGTGGATATTATTATCATTCACCTCAGCTATCTTATCATTAATGCTAGAAAGCTCTTTAGACAGGTTAAAATTATCAAAACCTATTTGGGCAGAAAACCCATTTAAATTGGTGGGTACAAAATTAAGCTGCGCACCCAACCTAAGTCCCTTGTAATAGGCCTGCATTCTAGAACCTGCAAGTAATTCATTATAAACACCCAAACCAGCATCATGATAAACCAATGGGAAACCTAGCTCATTTACAAATTCCAGCCCATTGTTCTGGTTATATTTCTGCAGGTTTAAATCTAGTGAAAACGCTTTCTCTGTGGCTAATTGCTTAGCTACCGATAACGAAAAATTAATATCTGAAGAAATATTTTTTGGCCTTGGATCTCTGTTCCTAAAAGATTGTATACCCTTAAAGCTACCTTGTATGGCATACCTAAGTCTGCCAATTTCCTTGGATAGTCCTCCACCAAAATAATAGCTTTCTGCATTCAGGTTTCCTCCAACGGTATCAGCCATCACATAAGGATAAACATAATGATAGTCTAGGGTTTCACTAAAATTAACCTGTTTAATTTTATCATTGGTGTAATAGGCCTTACCCCACAGTGAAATGCCCTTCAGATTTTTAAAAAACGATTCTGAGTTAATTTTAAGTGTGGTATTTCCACGACCCTCCTGCCTCAAGTAAAGATCTTTTTTCGAGTCTTCGAGATGGGCGCCCAAGAGCGAATAATTATACATTCTGTAAAAGGGATGTAAAGATGGACTTGAATAAATCTCATCTCGCCATGCTACCACAGGCGATATCTGCTCTGTAACCTGGTTTACATGCACAGTAGTATCTTGAGCGTAGACATTAGCTACGCTCAAGAAAACACTTAAAAACATTAACTTTTTAACGTTCATTAAATTATTTGAACAATGAAGGTTTTGCTTCAGGTGTAAAGTCCTCAGTAGAATTATTAGTATCCTGTAAAACTACCCTACCATTAGCTTCGGTTTTAGAAACTTTACGGATTACGCTTTTTCCATAACGGGTGGCATCGCTGTCCACTTTCCCGCAATAGGTCCAACCCATATCAAGCACCGGGCTAGTTACAATCCAGTTAAACTCTGGGGCAACACTTAAGTTCACAGCATCCAAAATCCAAGAATTAGGAATTTTATAAACATTTGCATTTGTAACATTTCCAGCAGCATTTACATAACCCGTTACATAAGCCTGTTTAGTTAAGAAATCTGCTTTTGTACCTTGCATTTTCGCAATTACATAGCTTTTAAATCCTCTGTTGTGCATGGTCATATAACCAGTAATATTCTCTAAATCTTGTACTTGAGGATTATCGACGTTAATTGAGCTTAACAAAGTCAATTCGAAATCAGCATTTCTTAAATCCACAGATAGATCATTATATAATAAGTGGTTCATCGCGTTATTGGCAATGGTAATTGAAGCGCCTGGTTGTACCGGATAAGTTTTTCCTGTTCCTGGAATCATCACGATTGAACTACTTGTAAAATCAGTTGACATTACATCTGGCGTATAAGTTCTTTTCGTAGTGGTAAGGAAGTGAGACTCTGCAATCATTAGACTATCGGCATACAATACCTTATCTGAGTTATTATAAATTATAAAATACTTATCACCATTATAAGTTTTACCTTCTTTAGTAACCGTTCCGGTAAAGAATACCTCTTTAATTACAAAATTCTCTTGAGGCTTGTATAAGAACAAGGTAAGTTCAGTACTAACACTAGGACCATTTACGATTACACCGTCTTTTACCGCACGTACCTTACTCACTGTTTTTTCTCCAGTAATCGTTTCAATTTCGCCTTCAAAAACGATATTATAAGAACCCGCTGGTAAAGCAACAGTTACCGTACCATTGCTGATGGCATTTGAAGTACTAACTCTACCGCTATTAGCTTCCTTAAAAGTCACCGTACCAGACTTCAACGCGAAACCTTCCAAAGTAACAGGTATAGTGATAGAAGCAGTAAGGGTAGTTCTTGCACTATCCGTTTTTTTACAGGCATTAAACAACACTGTTAATACAAGTAGTGTGCTCATGAGGATTTTTACATTCTTCATTTTTTGATATATTTATATTTAAAGATTAAAGTTTAATTCCATTCCAAAATAAGGCGAGGCACCCTGCCGAACAAATCTTACATCATACTGAGTATAAGAAGGCAAATACGTTAAAAACCTACTTACGAACATTGATATGCGGGCCTTATTCTTAAAATCTTTAGATGCCTTGATGTTAACTTGTAAATTAATTGGTACCCGGTTTCCTCTAAATCTGGTAGCACTGTAATTTTGCAACAGCCATCTCAAATTAGCATCCGATTTGCTTGCTTCGGTATATGGCAACATATTTCCATTAATATCCATATAGGCAATCGGCACGCCTGTTTTATAATTTTCTTTTGAAGCGGTAAACCAAAGACTTTGCGCAGATGCAGAAAATATTAAACCCAATTTCGGCAAATAGCTATCAACTGTTAAGTTAGTATTAAATTGTCGGTAGTCTGTACCTTCATCTTCATTGTAAATACCAATATATTGCCTTACCTTATTATCTGTAATTACGGATGTACTAATGATACCATAATTGATTACGCTGCTTTTATAACGATTATTGAACCAAGCACCATTGATAGTAAAGCGTGTGTTAATCGCTGAAAACCTCTTGGTGGTAAACTGAAATTCTATCCCCTCCTTAAACATGCCGCTACCATTACCATTAATGGAATAAGCATAATATTCTTTCATTTCCTTATAGGCAAAATCTTCCACATTTGGTCTCGATGTAATAGTCGAAGCATCGATAGAAGTATTATCATACAGTCTGTAATCAATAGCCCGATATCTAGACATCGCCCTAAAACCACTAGCCATGCTTTCTCTATAATAGGTTACCGATAAACGATTGTCATCATAGTTAAAATCAGCATTAAATTCCCATTTCAAGTTTCTTGCTGCTTTCAAAGCATAATTTTCTGTATTAATAATAGTCGTTTTAGCATTGGCCCTAATAAAATCTGGGTTATTATGATAATAGTTTAATTGTATATTATCAATGTAGGTTTTGTTAGGATAAAGCATATCCATGGTAGGAAGTTTATGATGTATCCCAAATCCGCTTCCAAAACTTATTTCTATTTTTTTACCTGCTAAAGTAGTATTTGGCAGGTGCCATACGGCGTTGATACGAGGATCGAAATGAAATTTGTTAGCCATATCATACTTGGTATCCATACCCACCATTGCCATTGCCCTTATTCCAGCAGTAAGATCAATATGATGTGCTCCGGCTAAAATTTTCGCACCGTCTTCTGCAAAAAAAGACAGATTCTGTAATGCTGGAATATCACTATATGACCTCGGCCTAACAGAAGACACTGAGTTTAGCGCTAAGGGAAAATCCAAATCGTAAACTTGTCCCCTACCAAAGTTCTTACTATAGTTATACTCAGTGCCCAGTTTAATTTGGTGCTTGATCATCCCTTGCGAAAACCCCAGTGTAGAAACACCTTTTAGAAATACATACAAAGGTTTTCCCTCCACATCTAAATCAGCGGCGTAACTGGGAGTTATATAGTTTGCATAGTGGGCTCCTTCTTCTAATGAATTGATCAACACGGTTGCAGACCTGGCCTGTACCCATTTAGTTAAATCGATAATATCTTCCTGATAGCTAATTTTAGTAGAAAAATCTAAAGACTTAAGCAAGCGGTTATCGTTAAACTTGAATTTAAAAGCATTGTTTAAGGAATAACTTTTAAAAGTTGATGTATAACTATCGGTTAATGCATAAGAGTTATCCGGATCAACACGTTCGTTATCAATTGTGGTTGCATAATCTAAAGCACTGTTCCAAGTAAACCTACTATTGTCATTTTCCCAAAATTTCTCTGTACGTACTGATGCCGTAATACGTTTATAATTTTCGTAACTATCGCGTGGATCAGCTTTAGAGTCTAGAAAATCTACATTACTATTGATAAAAAGATTTTTTTCAAGAATGCTGACGCCTTTGCCTATAGCATACAATTTACTAAACCCATCTGCTTTCATTCTAGCCGTATATGGTGTATTACCTTTTCTGCGTTCAATATTTACCAGTCCGCTGGTCAAATCACCAAACTCTACTGAAGGAATTCCCCTAACTATTTCAACTTTAGCTATCTGATCTGTTGGAATTGAACGCATGTCAACACCTTTGTTCACAGAATTCCTGGAGCTATTTGGGTCTGTAGAGGTATAACCACTAGTTGTTTGCATGTTAGCGGTAGTATTAATTGGCGCACCATCAACATAAAAAGCCGTACCCAAAGACCCTGTATTGTAACCAGAGGGTGCGTTTGAAGGTTCCCTCAAACGAATTTGGTTCATTTGGGTAAGATTAGGACTATAGGTTCTACCACCAGGCAATAATTCCAATAGATCGGTACAACTCGATGGCTGCAGTAATTCCATTGCTTTTCTATCAATTACAGAAGTACTTGGCTTGCCTTTAACTTGAGATGCCGTTACATAAACCTCCTCCAACAATCGTTGAAGAGGCTCTAGCTTAACATTTAGCACAGTATCAGATACGATATTGATCTCTATTGTTTTCGGCTTAAAATTAATTGAGGAGAAACTGACGGTATATTTATCTGCTGCAATAGATCTTAGAATATATTCGCCACGCTCGTTTGTACTAACACTATAATTTTTCTTTCCTTGAAATACCACATTTATAAAAGCGGCCTTATCTTCTCCGAAAACACTTTCTACATTACCTTTTATCTGGTAATTCTGAGCATATAATACATTAATGGGATTAAAAAAAACTGCAAAAACAAGCATTAGCCATTTATGACTAGCGCTATTAAAATCACTAAAAAGTATCGAAAATAAACTCATTACGGTAAAATCGCCTATTGTTTAGCTGACTTAAGAGCAAATAGCTAGCTAGCAAGTTCCCGCAAAGATAACGTTATTTAGATTAAGTCAAAATAAACAGTACACTATTTTAGTATACAAAAATTTAGAGCAGCCCAAACAAGATACTAATCAAGAAGTTAGAAAGATAATAAGCTTAGGAAGGGTTAAAGCGAAGGATCCAAAATCTCTTCGTTTTGGATGGGGCAACTGATAAATAATCTGAAGCCGGCATTTGGGTTTGTCTCTATCCTATAATCGGCGTTAACCATCTGCAACCTGCTTTGAATATTCTGCATACCTATTCCTGCCCTTTTGTTCAAGGTAGCAGCCATATCGAAACCTTTACCATTATCGGCATAATCTATCAGCAATTGATGCTCATCGAGTCTGAAGTAGATCTTAATTTCCGTTGCTTGGGCATGCTTTATGGTATTATCTACCAATTGGGTCAATACCCTAAACAAGGCCAAAGATTTTCTCTCTGGTAATGATACTTCATCGGCATTTTCCTGATGGTCTAGCACAATCTTAATCTCGCCCGTATTCTTGATTAGGTTAACGAATGCTTCTATGGTAGTATATAGTCCAAAAACTGCAAGACCAGGTGGGGAAAGATCATGTGATATATGCCGTACATCTATGATCATTTTATCTATAAGCTGTTTTGCAGACAGCAGGGTATCTTCCTGATCTTCGGGCTTCTGTTTTTTAACTACATTAAGCATTAACTTAATGGCGGACAGCGTGCCGCCAATTTCGTCATGCAGATCTTGTCCAATTCTTTTCCGTTCTACTTCCTGGGAATCGATGACCGCATTTAACAATTCCTTTTGCTGTGTAATCTGAGTTTCCTGCAAGAGTTTTTTTTGCTGCCACACCATATTTTGGTTCCTGATATAAAACAACAAAAATGAGGCTACAAGTATGAGCAGTAAGACCACTCCATAGAAGATTAGCAAATAAACGTTATCGATCATCTTTTTTACTAAAAACTTTTGTCCAAAATAAATGCGTTAACAGTGACAAAATAACATGAACTTTTTAAGCCATTAAATTGCCTCCTATTTCCATCGACCAAAATAGGTAATTGAAAAGTATAAATGCAACAAAGCCAGTAAAGAAGTAGCTCGAGTTATAATATATACTTACGGGCACATATAAGTTACTTCCCAATGGCCGACTTTCTGATCAAGCTAAAGCCCTTTGCCCAAAGCAGATACATTAACAAGACCAAAATGGAATGAACATCCCAAATGACATTGGCCATTTTATAGTTATGCAGTACAAAAACAAAATAATTAGAAAGAATAAAAATGATACTGGCCGCAGGAAAGTATATCATAATCCCCATATTCAACCAATTTATAGGGTTATTTAACCAGTTTTCTGTAAAACCACTCTTATAAAAATACAATAAACATACAAAGGTAATAATCACCGCCTCTAATGGCCTGGTATACGTATTGTAAGTAAAAAGATCTTGGATAAATAGGAAATTCAAGATACAAAGAATAGGAAAACCGATCATTACCACTGTCAAGAACCTCTTTATTTTCTTACTTTCAAAAATCAGCCTAAAATACGCCATAAAAAAGGTAGTTTCTACAATGGTATAAATATGTAGTAACGGAAGATTGCTCATTCGAAATTTTACCAGCCCAATTGCAGTCAGATTGATCAAACCCGCCACAATAAGATAGTAAAACAATAACTTACTTTCCATATTGGCATGCCTATACCGGAATATAAACATGCCAATGGGTAAAAGGATACTTAAGGGAACAATGTATCCTGAAATAATATCATGCGGCATTATTGAATAAATAATGGACTGTTTGGATCACAATAAGATGGGCAAGGCTTCGTAAAATCATAGATATCGCTATCATCTACATCATCTTTCAAGCCATTATTTGTAGCAATAATATCATTTCCTTTTACATCTACAGGAACAATAAGCGCTGTAATATCATCTGGCAAATCTTCGTCCCCTTCTTTTACAGCAAAATATGCACGTACACCTCTTATGGCACTATGGATGTTTCCTTCTGCATCTATAGTCTGAAACTTATCAATGATAGCCATAATATCTGCTATGGGAATAAAAATAGCTCTCGGGATATTTTCTTCAGGCACTTGAGCAGCTGTCTGTATTTGCTTTCTAAAACGTGCTACCCTATCAATGGCTTCTTGGAGCGGAACGGTAGGAACATTAATTGTTGATTTCATTGCTTTTTTTTTAAAATTGTTGATTAGGTTATTTTTTGTCGAATCTAAGAAAAAATCAACATTATGTATATTTGGCGTACATTTTTTATATTTTCAACCTATTATTTTTAAAATATGCATATTAATGTTGCCATAGCCGATGATCAAAAGCTTTTCAGAAAAGGAATGGCAGCTCTTGTCAATTCATTTGAAAATATGCATCTCATTTTTGAGGCCGAAGACGGACAGCATTTATTAGATCTGCTAGGTAATGTACAAGAGCCGCCGGATGTTATTCTTCTTGACCTCTCCATGCCAAATTTAAATGGTTTGGAAACATTAAAGATCCTGAAAGAAAATCATGAGGCTATCAAGGTCATCATCTTAACCATACACGAAGCCGAAAACTATATATTGGCCACTATCCAAGCGGGTGCAAATGGTTACTTGGCCAAAAATGCAGAACCAGAGGAAGTAGAAAAGGCTATTATCGAAGTTTTCAATAACGATTTCTACTTTACCCTGCCCATGTTAGAGGTGATGCGAAAAGGCCTGGTAAAAAAAAGCCTACCCATGGTATTTGAAAGCCATAATTTAACACCGAGAGAAAAAGAAGTACTCGAGTTAATTTGCAAGCAGTATAACAGTAACGAAATTGCCGAAAAACTATTTCTAAGTAACCGTACTGTGGAAGGGCATCGAAACAATCTGCTTTTAAAAACGGGAAATCGGAATACGGCAGGGCTTGTACTATATGCCTTAAAACATAAACTCATCGACCTGGATACTTTTTCTCATTAAAGAATGTTTGGCGAAGACGCCAAGCCCAAGCTAACTAGCTATCCACATCGTTAAGTTAAGAAACCTTGCCATTCTGATAACATAAGGACCTATCTGGAAGCATATTGAAAACAACTACCTCATATCTAGAATATGAGATTTTTTAGTTTATATACTTAATTATTTGTATAATTTCGGAAATCCCATAACTTTCATTACCCCATCTTTCCTTTCCGATATTTTTCCAACCAGGTATTTTTACCTATACCACTAAGCGAAAACACCTGATTGACATTACAGGCAAAACCACGCTATCTTAATTGGATCTTTTTTCGTCATTTAGCTCTTGCTGACGTCATGCATGCGACCTATTTCATGACAAGGCCCAACTACAAGATTTTAACAACAAAAGTAAAACGAGATGAACTATACCAGCAAAATAAAAACATTACAACGCAAAGCGGGATTAACAGTTGACGGAGTTGCTGGGGTAAAAACATGGGTTGGTATCTATAGTCTTGTATTCGCTTCCCAGCCTCACCAAACCAGCGTTAAGGCTATTATTAAGGCCATACAACAAAAGCTGAATATCAGACCTACAGGCCAAGCGGGCTTTAAAACATGGGATGGTTTACATCAATTATTAATAGCAGAGGATAAAAAATCTATTGGAAGGACGATGTTCATCGATTCATATAATGAAGAAGTGCTCGATCTTATGCCTTTGGAATTGATTCCTTTCGCCAAAGAGTTGATCAATATTTGTTCAGAAAATGGTATTTATATCAGACTGACCAACAGGTCTACAGTAGTCCATGTACATCAAAATGAGGTCAACAGCACCATAGTAAGACAAGATTTTGAACAAGGTGATATCAATTTAAATTACCACAACTTCGGCCTTGCATTTGGCGTAGGCATCTACGAAAGCAATGCACTTGGAGAATTAAAATATCGTGATCACCCTATATTATATGATAAAGTGGCCAAATTAGGCGAATCTATTGGGCTGACTTGGGGCGGCAACAAAATGTTTACCCGCTTACGTTATTTTGAACTTAGACCTGCATGGGCGGTAAGAATGAGGGAAAATGATATGATCAATGAGTTGTACAGAAGAAAAGAAGCCAACATTAATTTACTAGCCATACTTTAAACCATAGCCATACCTTACTAAAATCATAGCTCTCCATGATTGCCCTTATTGTCTCGAATCAATGGGTCATCAAAAGCCTTCAACTAACCTTGAAGGCTTTATTTTTTAACCTGAAATCGATTAACAACACTTAAAGACCGAAATACTTTATACCAATGGCGCAATCAAACCTCTAGGCTTTCCATTAATAATACCAAAGGCGAGGATCAATAACTTGTTTCTTTAGATCTGCAGCTGACCACATCAGCTCAAACTGATCGGATGGGTGGTCTAACTTTATGGTTAATTTCACCTGATGGTATCCTTTTTTTAGCTTTATGCTATGATAGAGTTCTGTATTTTTAACATAGTTATAATCTGCGTCAATTACTGCGGCTTCGTGTATTCTAAAAAAAGCTTTACCTGAAGTTTTCAGGAAAAAAGTATAGCTAGCTGCTTGATCTATTTTAAGATAGCCTTTAAATTCATAGACATTTGCATTCATCTGATTGGCAACCAAATTCATATTTTCGACCTTTTGACTGGCCAACTCTTTCAAATCTGTTGTATTTGGCACCCAGCTCGCCAGATCTCTATAAGTTTTCAACTCTAAACCGCTTTTCAATTTAGCTACTTTATTCCCAGGAACAAAATCTTCGTCATATGGTCTGGGTGCACTCTTATTTACCATCCTAACTTGCATGGCCTTTTCTTTAAGTTGTTCTTGCAAGGCTATATTTTTCTTAGAAGAAGCCATCTTTTTTGCCTGCCCCTGGTCATTAACAATATCATAAAGTTCAAAATCTTCCTGTCCCGATTTGATATCATATCTTATCCCAACCGTATTACCAACTCTTAACATTTGCATCTGATTTCTTGTCCTATTTCTATTGTTCAATGCAAATTCAGGATAGTTTGGTGTTTTACCATTTTGCTCGTATTCAACATAAATAAGGCTTTCTCTTTGTTTATTTTTCTTTAGTAGAGATGGCAGTAAAGACACGCCATCTGCTACGCTGGGTGCAGACAGTCCAGCCGCATGTGTAAAAGTTGGCATCCAATCATAGGAAATATTGGGATGGCCGACTATTGAATTTGGAGCAATGTGCTTTGCCCACTGTACAATGGTTGGTGTTCTTAAACCTCCTTCCAGCACATCTCTCTTTATGCCATTAAATGGGCCAAAGCTTTCGAAAAAATTAGCGGCAAATGGTACATGAGGCTTAGGTAGATAGGCCTCGTTGGAAGGACCGTTATCTGAAGTAAACACTACTATGGTCTGTTCATCAATTTTAAGGTCTGACAACAGTTTCAATAGATCCCCTACCTGTGCATCTATCCTTTTAGTGGAGGTTGCATAACGTTTATAGGTATCTGGCCAAGGTATTTGAGGGGTCAATGGATTTTGGTCATGATCGTAAGTAGCACTGGCGTAGTCTGGGTCCATCCATGAATCTGGTAAGCCCTTTGCCGTATTGATCATCTGTCCTGATTTGCCCAGCCATTGTATACCACCATTCAAACCACCTCCATCAGGATAAGCCTGAGTAGGCAATTCTAAAACCGCATGTGGGGTGTCGTAAGACAAGTATATAAAAAATGGCTGGTCATTATTTTTTTGCCGATGTTCTACAATCCAACGTTTAGCTACGGCTGTCCATAAATCTCCAGTATAGCATTTATCCAGATGGCCGGCTAACTCTGTCCTATTTTCATACACCTCTTTTTTGCCCCGATAAATTCCTTCTTTGGGGTAATGCTCATGACCGTCTTCATGACGCATGTAGCCATAAAAATAATCGAAGCCCCTATTTAATGGATGTGCTATCCAGTTTTCTGGCTTTCCTTCTCCCTGTAAGCCCCACTTACCAATAACAGCTGTTTTGTAGCCCGCCTTTTGCAACACATTTCCCAAGGTATAATTATCTGCCAATGCCTTATCAAACTGATTATCCCTAATATTGGCGTGACCTTGACTTTGTCCCAATAGCAAGGAAGCTCTTGAAGGTGCACAAACTGGCGCTGCTGCATAGCTATTGAGCAACATGGCCCCATTTGCTGCCATTTGATTAAGGTTCGGCGTAAGCTGGAAAGGCTTTGAAAGCTTTGCCCTATAGTTTTGAAAGAATATACCTACATCACCATAGCCCAAATCATCTGTTAGAATAAAGATAATATTAGGTTTTCTTTTGGGCTGCTGTGCGTAAATAGAACTACAAATCGATAAAAGCAGTAGTACATTAAGAATTTTATTTTTGAATTTCATAGGTGATCTAAGTTATAAAAAAAGCTATAAAATGCAATCAACCCTTCTAAAGTTTAGGAAAAAACCGAACAAAAAAGGCCCCAACTCTCGTCGGGGCCCAAACAAACAAAAAATAGACAGCTTATAAATAGATGGTGAAGATTAGGTTATCCTATTGGTAAGTTTTTTTTAAAAAAAACTCTAAATGGACTTATACCACCAAACCGTTCATACAGGCAAACCTAATGAGGGCTGCAGTATTGGCTACTCCAGCCTTTTTGATCAGTAATGCACGTTGGCCTTCTATGCTACGTTTACTCAAAAAGAACTTTTCTGCAATTACCTGATTGCTATCACCATCAGCCAGGGCCTGTAGTAAGCGAATTTCCTCTTCCGTATACAACCCTGGCTTAACAGCTACATTATCGCCAAGTTTACCCGGAAGCCGATTGATCAATTCGAGTGACAACTGACTTGATAGATATACACCTCCCCTGGCCACATGCCTAATTGCAAAAAGCAGTTCATCTAAACAGATATTGCTCAATAAATAACCAGATGCACCCGCTAAAAATGCCTGACGGATATTTTCATCATTGGTTTTCATGGTTAAAAGTAAAACGGGTAGCGCTGGCCTATATTTTTTGGCGTCCCTGAGCCACTGCAGCTCGCCCTTATCCCCATTATGCCAACCAGAAAGGACCAGATCAAGCGCAACACCTGTCAGCAGTTGATCTAACAACTCTTGTCCAATTGAGGTTTCCAATACTATTTTGATGGTACTTTGTCCAGCTAACAATAGTTTCAATCTTTCACGAACGATAAGTTGCGATTCTGCAATAAGGATTTTTAGCATTTGTTAAAAATTAATCTTCACAGCATAGGAGCAGATCATACCCTGCCCATATACTGAAGAAATTGAAAGCTTTTAGTTATCAAAGAGCAAGGAAAGGAGGAATTTGATAATCTGCCCATTATCGAAATGTTAAAAAAACTTATTTTGAGCGTTTATTTTAGCTTTTTATACGTATAAAACGATTTGAGGGAGTTTAATTGGCTACAACTAAACAAAAGGCCAGCATAATCGATGCTTTTTGCCCGTAGTCCAAAACTAGGATGACGATTATTTTTAACATCTACTC
Source organism: Pedobacter sp. ASV28 (assembly GCF_016428855.1). Lineage (GTDB taxonomy): Bacteria > Bacteroidota > Bacteroidia > Sphingobacteriales > Sphingobacteriaceae > Pedobacter. Next base: position 9,374 of record NZ_JAELTN010000012.1, on the reverse strand, counting down.
TACCGTAACCGACTTTGCCAAATTTCTAGGCTGGTCTACATTGCAACCTCGAAGCAATGCCACATGATAAGCCAATAACTGTAATGGAATGGTGGCCAATATAGGTAACAGGAACTCACCCGAATGTGGGATTTCGATAATTTCATCGGCCAGATTTTTAACTTCAGTGAAAGTATCGGAAACCACAGCAATGACCTTTCCTTTCCTAGCCTTTACCTCTTGAATATTATTGACAATCTTTTCTAGGTATGAGTGGTTAGTTGCGATAAATACAATAGGCATATCTTCATCAATGAGTGCAATGGGTCCATGTTTCATTTCTGCGGCAGGATAGCCTTCGGCATGAATATAAGAGATCTCTTTTAATTTTAACGCCCCTTCCAAGGCTACCGGAAAAGCACTTCCTCTTCCAAGAAAAATACAATCGCTCACATATTTAAATCTCTCTGCTATTTGTCTAACCTGAGAATCACATTTTAAACATTCATCAACATAATTGGGGAGTAGGCTCAATTCTCTAATATACTTGGCAAGCTCCTCTTTGGCCATTGTGCCTCTTAATTGTGCCAAATAAAGTGCAAACATTGTAAGTACTGTTACCTGTCCAGAAAATGCCTTTGTAGAAGCTACTCCTACCTCTGGCCCAACATGTGTATAAATTCCAGCATCCGTATGTCTAGCTACAGAAGAGCCGACAACATTACATATGCCAAAAATAATTCCCCCCATTTCTTTTGCCAAATCTATTGCGGCCAGTGTATCTGCTGTTTCTCCAGACTGAGAGATGGCGATGACCAAATCATTTTTTCTAATAATGGATTCTCTATACCTAAATTCGGATGCATATTCCACCTCTACAGGTATTCGTCCATATTTCTCGATCAGATATTCCCCTATTAATCCTGCATGCCATGAGGTACCACAGGATATGATGACTATTCGGTCTATAGTTTTCAGCATTTCGTCATAGGTAGCTATTCCCCCTAATGCAATGCGTCCCTGTTCAGGGTATAACCTTCCCCGCATACAATCATAGATTGACCTGGGCTGTTCGTAGATCTCTTTCAGCATAAAATGCTCGTAGCCTCCTTTTTCCAAAACTTCTATTTCCAACTCCAGTTCTTGGATATAAGGAAATTGAGGAATATTATTCAGGTTAAAAATATTTAACCCATCATAGGTAATACTGGCCACTTCATTATCTTTCAGATAAATCATATTCTTGGTATAAGCGATTAAAGGAGCGGCATCTGAAGCAATAAAATATTCTTGTTGACCAACACCTATAACCAAAGGACTACCTTTACGTGCTGCAATTAATCTGTTGGGGCTATCTTCATCAATGATCAATATAGCATAGGCACCCGTTACCTGAGAAAGTGCAATCCTTACCACTTCGGCCAGGTCAAAATTAGTTCTTCGCTGCACTTCTTCAATGAGATGGATCAAAACTTCTGTATCTGTTTCACTCACAAACCTGTGCCCCTTTAACATCAAGGATTCTTTTAAGGCCACATAGTTCTCTATAATACCGTTGTGTACGATAGCTAATTTTTTATTTGACGATAGATGTGGATGTGCATTTACGTCGCTAGGTACACCATGTGTAGCCCAACGGGTATGACCTATGCCTACTGTAGCAGTTAAGCAATGTGCCTTGCATGCCAATTCGAGAGCCTCTACCTTGCCTGATTTTTTGATCACGGTAAGTCCATGTTCCAAAACGGCTATACCTGCACTATCGTACCCCCGGTATTCCAACCTGCGCAACCCACTAATTAGGATAGGGAAAGCATCCCTACATCCTATGTAACCAATTATTCCACACATAGTTTTTAGATAAAAAAGATTAATAAAAGGCCTGTACCCCAAATATCAGCAGATAAATAGAGTAGTATGTGTCATCTTATTGAATGGCACATATATCGTAATAAGATATATCGATTAGAAAGCTATTCTATATAGGCTTGTTGATCTTCATCATCCTTGTGAAGGAGAAGATCATTATACCTTTCTAAAAGAGTAATGTATTTAGTCATCCAAAAATGAGCGGAATTTGTAGATTCTTCAGCACCTCTTTTACTATTATGGACGAGATTTTCCAGTATGGCAAAACCATTAGAATCAAATTCATCTGGAAAGTCTTGGGAAAAATCATATCCAATGATATATCCAATTTCGCAGATCAACTCTATCCTTAAAGAACTTTGTTGAAACCAATTATAAATCGAACGCCTGTTTACGTGCATTCGTCTTGAGATCTCACTAATGCTCACTGATTTTCTCCTTACAGCAAGCTCAATAATTGAACCGTGGTGTAAATTCATAATAACTTAAATTAGGATAGGTAGATAAAGTCAAACATTTTTAAGTGAATATCATAAAGATAAAAATGTTATCTTCATGATATTCACCTTTTCAAGCTCAATAAATACATCCATAAGCTCAACATATTACGGTAATAATGAGATACTTCTACCAAAAAAATCAGATCAAATTGCTGATCAGGAAACCAAATACAATAACTTTTATTGTTTATAATTTAGCTTGTAATCTTTGTAACATTTATAGAAATTAGAAGTATTGGAAAAGTTTAACATCCCTGCTAGTTCTTTTTTACTTGACAAATGATTTTGGATCTGCTCGTCGGCATATTGCATTTGTTGATGCCTATAATAGGCAAAAGGAGTAGTAGCAAACCATTTTTTGAAATCTCTTTTTAACTTTGCCGATGATACAAAATGCATGCTTGATAGTTCGGAAATACCTGGAAAAGGCCTAAAAATATGTTGTCGAATATATTCGGCCACCTTTTCCATCACCATATCCTTATCTAGCAATAGCTCCCAGCCCTTAAAATTGTCATCTTGATAGTTATTTTTATTGATCTGCACAATTTGGGCAGTAAAACCCTGTACTACGTTATTTAGCCAATGAGGTTTAAGTGTAACCAAACAAGGGGTCATTACTCCAATTGGTGATAGGTAATTTTGCTTGAAAGTAGAAGTAGCTCCTTTAAGCACTTCATTGATGAGTGAAATTCCTGCACTATTTGAGGAGCCTATCAGCTTTTTCAAGCTTAACTTGTCTATTTCTTCTGGGCTGCCCAAACCAAACCAATTGCGATAAGATTTATTGGCGAATTTACATATCTTATCTTTATCCCAATAAGATAATAGAATGGTGATATTATCAATGACGAAAAAAATATAAATGTTGTTCTCATTCTTTTTCTCGGGTAAATCTAAATCACCATCATCATGAGGCGTACTTAACATAATTTAATCAAATTAGAAGGTAATCAAATATAAATAAAACATGAGCATATTTTATTTATACAGCAATAGGTCGATCCAACTTTTCGAAAACAGAATTATTGCTTTTGTATTCGGGCATTATTTTTTTCATGAGGCTGACCATATCAAATTCATTCCCACTGCACTTTGCTTTCCATAATTTTTTCAGCAGTTCTTCAACCTCTATAAGGGCATAAGATCTTACTTGTGCAATCTTGATCTTGCCATGATGGGTTGGCATGGTTGTTTCTTCTTTGTTCAATAACTCTTCATATAATTTTTCTCCAGGACGTAACCCTGTATAGACAATGTCAATATCCTTTAACGGTATTAGGCCAGCAAGCTTGATCATATTTATTGCCAAGTCTACAATTTTTATGGCCTTGCCCATATCAAATACAAATATTTCTCCCCCATTACCCATAGATACCGCTTCTAGTACCAGTTCAACAGCTTCTGGAATGGTCATAAAATATCGGGTGATATCGGGATGTGTAACCGTTATTGGCCCACCCAAATCTATCTGCGCCCTAAAACGGGGAACAACCGATCCGTTAGACCCCAAAACATTCCCAAATCTTGTGGTAATAAAACGTGTGCCACATTTCTCCAAATCCTTTTTATCTAATTCTTGCAACGATTGGATGTAAATTTCTGCCAATCGTTTAGTTGCCCCCATCACATTTGTTGGATTTACGGCTTTATCGGTAGAAATCATGATAAATTTCTCCACTTCAAAATGTTTTGAAATTTCTGCCAAATTCTTGGTCCCAAATACATTGCCCATAATGGCTTCTGCAGGATTGCTCTCCATCAAAGGCACATGCTTATAGGCCGCAGCATGAAAAACGAGTTGAGGATGATATTGTTCGAACAATTGTCCCATACGTTGCTGATCCTGTACATTGGCCATAAAAACAATTGCCTTAGCCTGAGGATATTTGTCGAGCAGCTCCAGCTGAAATTCATGGAGTGGAGATTCTGCCTGATCACAAAGAATAATGAATTCTGGGTTATAGCCAATTAACTGCCTCACAATCTCTGACCCTATAGATCCCGCAGCTCCCGTAACCAAGACACGTTTACCCATAATTTCCTGTATGATATCCTTCTTCTTTAGCACAATTGGTTCTCGTTGCAAAAGATCGTTGATATTAAGGTCTTTGATCTGGTTCAAAGCAAGCTTACCTGAGACCCATTGATGTGGGGGAGGAAGTAAAGAAACCTTAATACCTTCGTTTATACATTCTTCCAATATGATTTTTTTAGCTGCATCATCAAAATCATCGTTACAGATCAATACTTTTTCCAAATTAAATTTGGCTTTTAAAAATTTTAGGGAAGAGGAATGATAGATTTTTTTCTGTTGGATATATTTCCCTACTTTATCGGTATTATTATTGATATAGCCCAGTATTTTATAATGATTATCCGTTTGCCCCTCTAGTGCCTGTTTTAATATGATGGCGGATTCGTTACAACTATAAATTAAGATAACTTCTGCGGTATGTTCAGTCACCGGATGCATATAACTGTACATTTTCTTCACATAGATCCTAAGTAAAATCAACATTGAACTGGATATGAAGAAATTGAGAATAACGGCCAGATTAAACCTATCCCAGGTTATTTTCAGATAAGGGACTACGATGACTTCTATAAGAATCCAATATGAAATGCCACTGATTAACGATGCCCAAAAAATACGATATACATCTTCAAGATTTGCATATCTAACAATTCCTGTATGTATCCTCATAGAAAGGAATACACAGGAGGCAACTACCAGATAGCTTAAAGAGTAGATAAAAAAGTACCCTCTCTGTACCTCTGAAAAATTAAATTGCATTACTACAAAAAGTGATAAGGCAAGAGATGAACAAACGATCATTTGATCAATTACAAATATGAGCCATTTAGAGCGTGCCCGTTTCTCCTTAAATATTTTTCTTATCATGATCTTATTTAAATGAAAAACTATACATATACTTTCCCGAAAAATATTTTTTAAACCCTTTTATCACTCTGTTCATGTCAAGATCACTCATGTTTGAACCTGATGGCAGGCAGATTCCATGGCTAAAAATATCTTCGCTTACCCCATCGCCATAATATGGATACTTTTGGAACAGTGGCTGTAAATGCATGGGTTTCCAGATGTGCCGAACTTCGATATTATCTTCTTCCAAAAACTTTCTGAAGCTTTCTACATCAAAAGATATAGATTTTTCAACGGTTAAAGCCGTAAGCCACCTATTTGAATAGTAGAGGCTGTCTGGCTCTTCCTGAAAGGTAATGCCTGGAATATGTGACAAGAGTTTTTTGTATTTTAAAAATATCCTACGTCGTTGGTAAACGCGTAAGGAGAGAATTTCCATTTGTCCCCTACCTATCCCCGCCGCAATATTGCTCATCCTATAATTATAACCAATTTCAGAATGCTGAAAATATGGAGCAGTATCTTTTGCCTGGCAGGCCAGAAAACGTGCCTTTGCTACCAGTTCTTTACTATTAGAGATCATGGCCCCGCCACCTGAAGTAGTAATAATTTTATTTCCATTAAACGAAAAAATACCTATTGTTCCTAATGTTCCCAGTTTTTTTCCATTAAACTGGGATCCCAATGCTTCTGCGGCATCTTCAATTATTGGAATATCATACTTTTTGGACAGGTTCATAATATCTTCCATTTCTGCGGGCATTCCATAAATATGCACCACTATAATGGCCTTTGGTTTAATTCCTGCCCTCAAACGCTCAATAATGGCTATTTCCAAAAAAACAGGCGACATATTCCAAGTGGTTATCTCGCTGTCTACAAAAATGGGTATGGCTCCTAAATATAAAATAGGATTAGCAGAAGCAGAAAAAGTGAGCGATTGACAAATTACCTCGTCACCGGCCTTTACCCCTAACAATATCAAGGCAAGGTGTATAGCAGCTGTACCTGAATTCAATGCTGCAACTGCAGTTTTTCCTCCAAGAAAAGTTGACAAGTCTTCTTCAAAACCATTTACATTGGGCCCCAAAGGGGCAATCCAATTTGTATCAAATGCATTTTTCACATAAAGCATCTCCTGTCCACTCATATGAGGAGAGGATAAATAAATTCTTTTATTCATAAACTTTATTTTTTAATTATATCCGAACAACAGAGGGTTATTTGTTGTATCATGAATTTTCCAAAGAGCGATAACTAGGAAAGAAGTCTTTTTGATAGTTTTTACCATTTGCTTGCTGGGCAAGTTGATCATAGGCCTTTCTATTACTGATATATCTCCAAGTTTGAAACTTAAAGGATTTATCAGAAAATCCAGATTTCCAGAAAAATAGTGAATCTTCCCTTCCGCCAACCCCACCTCCAAGGTGTAGATATTTCATTCCTAGACTTTTACCCATCACACTAGCCTCATGTATTAAAAGTTTGGTAGGGGAAAGATGCAGGTAATTGGTTTTTGTAGCCAAGAGGTGTACTTCTATGATATCATTTGTATAAACAAAAAATCCCGCGGCAATGGCCTCATTATTAAGACACAATATTAAGGGCTTTGAACAAAATTCTTCGGCCCCGATAAGATCGCGAAAATATTCTTCATCAAAATTATAATATTCATTTGCATTTAACCTGCGCATGTTTTCGGCATATATCATCGCAAATGTTTTTATATCATCATCTGATTTTACTTCCCTCACCTCTGGATTTTTGGCTATAAGTGCATTGATGGAATTCTTGACCGATTTTCGATAGTGCGATTTTTGGTCTTCGGCCGTTGCAAATAAATCTATGTATACCGTAGCTCCATTTTCATATAATCCTCCTATGTTTTCCAACAAACGGCTTTGTTCAATAATAGGGTGTAAGCGACTAAATACGCAAACAATTTTTTCTTGCTTTAGATAACGTAAAAAAGCCTGTTTAAAACGAACTAAAAATGCTTTGCCCATTTCGGGAATTGGTACATTAGCTATGGGTCCAACATACCCATAAGCTGAAGTAAGATCAAAAAAATCGCTATCTGCAATAGCACGCTTTACCAAGGGAATAATTACGCTATTATCTCCTTCTTCATATACGAATAAGAAGGCTTCTCCTACCTTTATTTTAGAGTGATATTGCCAGGAATGATAAAAATCATAAATAAGAGCCTTTTTCACATAGCTCATCCATTTATCCCTTTCTTGAATTGTAACAACGATGTAGCCCATAGTTTATTTATTTTTTATTTGATTTATAATTTCTGAGAATTTGATCGTATAGGTAATTGATCTATCCACCAGGGGTAAATCGATTTTATCTTTCGAGGTAATGCACACCTGCCTAACTTTTGTATGTTTTCGTAAAAACCTAAGTGCTTCATCCAGATCCTCAATTTCTTCTCTATTTATTTTTGCACGGTTACCATTAATTATGGTACCAATATGTCTCCGATCAGCCAGCAATTGTGTAAAACCATTATCATCAACTTCTATGCGATAGCTGTGGTCGAAGATTTCCTCTTTATGTTCACTTGGAGAAGTTATTCTTGAACTATACCAATTTAAACCTGGAACTGCTTTCATACCCATATGGTCATAAACCTTACGGGCATGGGTATTGCTGTAAAAAGCATCTAGCTCCAATTTTTTAAAATAGTCTGCACCAAACTCCATGTTAAGTATGCCCAAAACATTATAGAGCAAATAGGTACCTAAGCCTTTAAACTGAAATGCTGGTTTAATGATAATTTGGTTCAAAAAAATATTATTGTGATAACTGGTGAATAGGGCAAAACCTATGAGATCGCCATGGTCGATATTGATACCATAATATATCCAAAAGTTCTTTTCATCACGTGCGATACTTGCTAAATAGGTGGGGTAATTTTCATCTTGATAGATAAAGAATTTGGAAACCTTATTGGCGTAGATCCCCCTCAGCAATAATATAATCTCACTAAAGATTGCATCATTGTCATGATAAAACCTTCTTATTTCAATCTTCATTGTGCATAGGTTTTCTTTCCTCATTTAAATCGATCAATAGCATATGCTGCTCCACCACAACATCCTTTGCCTGAATAATGTGTATAATGGTTTTATAGATAATCAATAGGTCTAGCTTAAGTGAAACATGCTCTACATAGAACACATCGAGTGCTAAGCGTTGGTCCCAATTGGTTTTGTTTCTGCCATTTACCTGGGCCCAACCTGATAGGCCTGGCCGTATGTGATGCCTTTTTTTTTCTATAGGCCGATAATAGTCCAGATACTTGACCAATAATGGCCTCGGACCAATTAAGCTCATTTGTCCCATAATTACGTTAACAAGCTGTGGTAGTTCATCTAGCGAAGATTTTCGAAGCAACCTGCCCACTCTTGTTATTCTTAAATAGTCTTCAGCCAGATGCCCATACTTGTCCTTCAGGTCAGTCATGGTCTTAAACTTGAACAGAAGAAATAATTTCTCTTTTCTTCCAACCCTTTGCTGCGTATAAATGGGATTTCTCCAGGTGCTCAATAAAAGGATGAGCAAAATGAGCAGTGCCAGAGGCAAGAATATGATTAAAAGAACAGTGGCCAATGATATATCCATTAGCCGCTTGGCAAAGCGCAGGTACATAAGCTTGGGTTAAAAAGGTTAAATAGGGAAACTAAATAGTGCGTTACACCATAGTTTGTTTTGCAATTTGCAGGTGGTACTCCTTGAGTATCTCTTCGATCAGGGCATTGCTTTCAAAGCGACGCACAATCAACTGTCTGCTGACCGAAGCCATGGCTTTGCAGGTTTTGTGGTCAACAAATAAGGAATTCATAGCCTGTTGTAAGGCCTGCACATTTTTTATAGGAATAATAACTCCATTTATATTTTCTTCGATGATTTCATTGCATCCATTTATATCGCTTACAATGCAGGGCAGGTTCATTGCTCCTGCCTGCATCACTACATTTGGAAATCCTTCCCTATAACTTGGAAAAACAAAGACGTCACTAATGGCGAGAAAAGGTCTTACATCCTTTTGGAAATCTATCCATCTTATTCCCGGATGGGCGTTGATCAGCTTTATGATCTCCTTGTCCAAAGGATCCAGTTCCTGTCTC
>NZ_JAELTN010000129.1 GCF_016428855.1 Pedobacter sp. ASV28 | reverse complement strand
GGATCAAGCGGAAAAGTTGGGGGAGTTAAACTCTAGGCATATATTTTCGATAATCTGAATAAGAAAAACTTAATATCCCTTACGCCTCTCGATGTTGCCCTAAAGGCTTTTATCTTTGCATTGAAAGATTCTGCAGAAGCATTTGTAGCCCTGTTAATAAAGAAGTTAAGGATATACAGATAATGTGACTGAATTGATCTGGCAGCAGTCCTAAAAGAATCAATACCACATACTTCAACCTCATTATACCATATTGCCAATTTTTTAAAGGCCTGCTCCTTACTTTTGCACAGCCTAAATATATCTCCCAATCTTTGGGCGATATTGTATGCATTCTTTAATTTTGGATACCTTTCAAAGAGTAGCTCTGCCCTAAGTCCCTGATTCGGAGTCCATTTTGAAGGATGCTTAAACAAAAGATATCTGCTCCGTGCCAGCAATTGCTTTAATGTATCTCCATTGGCCAATATTTCTGGCTGGTAAGCGGTCTTGTCCTTTTTCGCTCTCATAACACCATCATTTTCTGCATCGATAGCCTCCCAGCGATACTTTATCCTAACTTCCTGGACTGCATCATAAGCCAATTTCTGAACATGGAAACGATCAATTACCCGATGTGCATTTGTAAAACACCGTTTTATGGCCAGCTGCATATTGGCAGCCATATCCATGGTTACTTCCCGCACCCGTTTCCTCAGTCGTTCCGGGATCTTTTTCAGTACGGAAATAATGTTTTCGGCGACTGTACCCCTGATAATGGCTACAATAGCACCCTTTCTACCTTTGGCTTCCTTATTGGTCACAATAGTATAAAGCTCCCCATTGGATAAAGCTGTTTCATCAATACTGAGCCTAGGGCTTACATTCTTCACAAAAAGCATCCAATCATCCGCATGCGCTTTCTGGTTCCAATTACTGTAATCACTAATGTGCTCTTTATACTGCTCCTGGAGCTGTTTGCCGTCTATTTGGAAATAATGCCCTAAATGATAACAGCTAATGGGATGGTTATCCAAATATTCCTTTTAAAAAAAGACCGAATTCCGTAGTCATTCGAGCCCCCTTTCTTACTAAATCCCAATCTCTACTGATAATATCTCCAGCCTTTTTAACGGTCCATCTGCGTCTCTTGATGCATAAGGCAACTTTTTGTCCACGAATAGGAAAATCCTGAATGGCAACTTCCGGAAGAAAGCCCTTTGATTCAAGCTCAGCTATCTGATAGCCAGAGGGGGCTATATTCTTTTCTTCCAGATAGATCTGAAGCTCTTTTGACTCTTTTTCTACTTTGAGTATTGCGAAATAATCCAGAATACCATCTGGCAATAAAAAACTGATAAGGGTTTGTTCGGCTTGGTTCAAGGGAATCGTAACTGTTGTAAACTACAAAAGAAACAAATTATTTCATTCCCCCCAACTTTTCCGCTTGATCCATT
>NZ_JAELTN010000128.1 GCF_016428855.1 Pedobacter sp. ASV28 | reverse complement strand
CCCCCCCCCCCCCCCCCCCCCCCCCCCCCCCCCCCCCCCCCCCCCCCCCCCCCCCCCCCCCCCCCCCCCCCCCCCCCCCCCCCCCCCCCCCCCCCCCCCCCCCCCCCCCTTTTCAAGCAGAAGACGGAATACGAGATGGTAACGCAGGTCTCGTGGGCTCGGAGATGTGTATAAGAGACAGGCATTATGCGCTACATCAAAAAAAGCTTCTCCATTAACCCTTACCTCTCTTTGGTTACGATTATAAACCAAAGGTCTATAGGCCAAAGAAGAATAAGAATTTAACCATATGCTCGTACCATCTGGCATTTTTAACCGCTTAATATTTATTGACGGATTATCAACCGTTGTCCAGGCCATAGCCATTTGAACGGATTTATGACCATCTTGCTTCTCTTTCCAAAGCTGAAAAGCGCCAAGACCAACGGCAAACATCAAAGTAATGCTGGCCGCTATACGCAACGGGAAAGTCCAAAGAGATTTTCTTTCGGTATTTTTTAGGTGATGCCCTAACACTACCAATTTCTGCGAATGCTCAATATTTACTTCTTTTTCGATCTGTTTTATTATTTTTTCTATACTTATATTCTTATGGATATTGTTCAGTAATTGAACAGATTCTACTTCACTAATGGTGTTTTTTGCAGTAGCTTTTGAAGAAACCTCATCCATGTATTCATGGAGCAGGCTCAAATCATCGCCTTTGAGGTATTCACTCACCAAAGCATACTCTTCATCTGTGCACCTATCATGAAAGTATCTGTATATTAGTTCTTTTGTCATTTGATTATTCTTCGGGCCATTATTACCCTGCTTTAATAGTAATACGAACAGTGTCCACTTTTTTACTATACGTTTTTATTTTTTTATTTGATTAAACCGATATAGGCTTTTAGCTTTCTCCATTATTACAGTTGGTATGGCACCACTACGTATGACTGAAGATTGGAACACGGCCTTTCCCTTCGTACTTTCAGTAGTTTGTATAAGCGTTGAGCTTGTTTTCGACAGGGTAGAAACAGCCACAGCACCAAGCGATATTTCCAGGGCCTTCTTCAGCAGCGGATCATTGGTATCGCCAAAGGCTTTCAGTGGAAGTACACTAAATTCATCTACTTCGTAATCTGGCTGCAATCCCTCACTATAATCGCCCTGATGGTTGGCATTGTACAATTTAAAAATCAATGGATGCAAAATATAAGCTATCTTCTTAGGTTTTCTTTGGTCAAATATTTCAAAACTAGACATATCCTTTCCAAGGGTCTTATTTCCTATTTGTACAACAGGAAGATAAGGCCTAAGGTTATTAATGATCAGCTCGGCCGATGAGGCCGTTGCGGCAGAAGTAAGTACATAAAGGGTATGGATATTTATGCGATATGCACTCACTTGGCTAAAGGCTGTCTCTTATACACATCTGACGCTGCCGACGATCGA
>NZ_JAELTN010000127.1 GCF_016428855.1 Pedobacter sp. ASV28 | reverse complement strand
TTAGCATCATTGTTCAAACCTGCTGCATCTATAAAATTCTCAGTTTCCTTATCATAGGTCTGGTGTAGCCAACCTTTACTTATCATTCCGTGCATTATATGTTGTATTTAAGTTTAAGATAGGTTTGGACTTGTGAAGTTTCTGCATCAGGTAGTATTCTAGGAAAAATAATCACTTCGTGTATGTTTGTAGATGATAACCTATCGTATAAACTGCTATTTAATCGTCTACCTCCTAATGCTATCCTTCTTGTATAACCAGGGGTTTGTAGTGGATTAGTGAGATTATTTGTGCCATAACTATAACTTGAGTTAATTAATTGTGATGTAAATCTACCATTACTCAAACCCAAAGAGCTTTCACCACTTATTTTTATTATTGCTAAATATGGTGTTCTTACGGTGCTAATAAAAAGACTAAATTCATAAGGAATATTTAAATTATAAGTACCTATTGTTGTTCTGTTTATAAAGCCACTAAAAGATAAACTGCCATTTACCACACCAGTATTTGCAAAAGAGAATATTTCAGTATTATTTATTAAATGATTACTACAGACAATAACAATAGTAGCTGTATCTGTCCATACCGTAGGAGTTTCACTGACTGTTGTTAAAGTATTTTTATTAGCTACAACAAACTCTAATGATGGATAAGTAGCGTTAAACATTGTAGTGTTGTTGAACTTAGGAGGATTGTATGTAGGTATAACTTCGTGAACAAAATTATTACCATTACCGCTAATATCTACCCAAGTATTTACATCTGCATTTATTGATGGCTGGGTAACGCCATAACCATTCACATGGTCAGAGTTTAACCAACAACTTGGGTTTAAATCTCCTATATATTGTTCTAGTGCGTTCATTATCTTCCTATGCTACGTTGCGCTGTGTAAATACCATGTGAGAAGGCTTTGGATTTAATCATATCTATATTTTTTCCTACTGAACAAAATTGATGATTTTGAGAAGAGGGGGTACCAGGAGTATTCCCATTATTTATAGCCCCTATATAAATAGGAAAATTAGGAAGTATTGTAGTAACATTCGCGGTTGAAGATATCATTCTATTAATAGATATATAAGCAGTAGAACCTAATTGACTTCCAATACAAAGATTGCTAGCAGTTATAGCTCTTATTTCAGGTCCAAATGCTCCAATATAAAAATTATTTAAATTGCCTGCTATCTGTAAACTGATTCTATTTGTCACAGTAGTAGTAGCCCCCATTGAATTTCTATTATTAATAGAACCCATTAATGAAATATGACAATCTGTAGGACTTAAATCTACAAAGGGAGTTATAAATGTATTAGCATAAGCTGTATTTATACTGAAAGCCCCTTGATTATCGTGAGTCCATGTACCTTTAAATGTTAACCTAAAAGCAGCATCCAAGTCTCTTGGGTCTAAAAAATTAAAACTGTGACTAGTTGCATTACCTCCAACAATAGGATATACTGCTCCTGTTGTAATATCCGCTTTCTTACAAGCAACATCTATCTGATGAAGATACTGCAAATAGAGTGGAACATTTCTAATATTCCCACTTACATCTGCTGCATCTACAAAATTTGAAACCCTTGGTGAATAACTTAGTTGTATCATGTTACCATCTCCTTATCTTATTATCATCTACAGCTAGGTAAGTAAAAACACCGTCATCATGTAACTGACCTTTTAGCATAATCTTACCGTTCGCAGGAGTTAAAGTAGCCCTGTTACTTGTCCATGTT
>NZ_JAELTN010000126.1 GCF_016428855.1 Pedobacter sp. ASV28 | reverse complement strand
TTAGCATCATTGTTCAAACCTGCTGCATCTATAAAATTCTCAGTTTCCTTATCATAGGTCTGGTGTAGCCAACCTTTACTTATCATTCCGTGCATTATATGTTGTATTTAAGTTTAAGATAGGTTTGAACTTGTGATATTTCTCCCCTTGAAGTAACTCTGTCAAATAAAATAATTTCCATACAATCGCCACTTATAAAACTATCTACAATATGCCCCCCACCTGAATAAGCGTAAACTCTACTTCCTAAACTAACAGCGTTATTACCATAAGGTAAACGATAATCTACCGCAACTGATATAGGAGTAAGACCATTATATGTTATAGATAATACCGACAAACTACTTTGTGAATAGACTTTTAAATCATTGCCATTGAAAACTTGTGTAACAATATTCACTAAAGGATTTCTAAATCTATTATCACTAAGTAGTAGCGGCCTAAGTGTTGTTGTATCAGGGATTATCATAATTCCTAGATTTTGCGCTGTTTGAAAAGCACCTCCACTATTTCCTGTATTCCCTTGTTGTACTGTCCCAAATTGAGAAGATAGCGTCACAAATATCATTGTTCTTCCAGTACCTCCAAACAAATTAAAACTTGGTGTTCTTAAATTTTCTATAGCTAAAGAAGTAAAATCAGTAGCTGTAAACCTTATGCAATTACCATAAGTATTTGTTTGAAATTTAGGTGTAGTAACAATTGGTGTTGGATTTATATTAGTTGGTTTAGTAGCATTTCTACCGTTACTGCTAATATCTACCCAAGTATTTACATCTGCATTTATTGATGGTTGGGTAACGCCATAACCATTCACATGGTCAGCATTTAACCAACAACTTGGATTTAAATCACTTATATACTCTTCTAGTGCGTTCATTATCTTCCTATACTCCTATTTGCTGTGTAAATATCATGTGAGAAAATCTTAGTATTCAATACACTACTTATTCCATTAGTTATTGCAAATAATCCGTGGGTATTATTTGAAAAAAAGGAAGGAGTATTAGTTCCTAACGAGGGATTGTTATTATTATAGCATAATATATAAATATCTGCATTTATACTAATATTGCTTAGAGAGGTATTATCTGAAATTAATTCTATCCCATTTCTTGCTAAACTTCTTATGTTAACATTTGGTATCTTATTTGCTATTTGTGAGCCTTTTATTGGAGATGTAACTAATGTTATGAATTGCCCAAAAGAAAAAGTCTGTGAACTTGTAAAATTATAAAAAGGTCTTAATTGAAAACTATTTGTATCACCTCCTGATGAACTATAAGCCCCTATAGAAGCTCTCTGACCGCTAGTCCCTGTATTATAAGCATATATACCCATCATCAATCCACTAGATAAATTAAATTGTGTAGTTTTTATACCTGTATTACCATAACCTGTAGTCCCATCGCTCTGCATTCCATTAGATGAATGTGTAACTACGCCAAACCAATTAACCTGATATTGAGCAGGGTTTAAAAAATTAAAACTGTGACTAGTTGCTGTACCTCCAACAATAGGATATACTGCTCCTGTTGTAATATCCGCTTTCTTACAAGCGACATCTATCTGATGAAGATACTGCAAATAGAGCGGAACATTTCTAATATTCCCACTTACATCTGCTGCATCTACAAAATTTGAAACTCTTGGTGAATAACTTAGTTGTATCATATTACCATCTCCTTATCTTATTATCATCTACAGCTAGGTAAGTAAAAACACCGTCATCATGTAACTGACCTTTTAGCATAATCTTACCGTTCGCAGGAGTTAAAGTAGCCCTGTTACTTGTCCATGTT
>NZ_JAELTN010000125.1 GCF_016428855.1 Pedobacter sp. ASV28 | reverse complement strand
CCCCCCCCCCCCCCCCCCCCCCCCCCCCCCCCCCCCCCCCCCCCCCCCCCCCCCCCCCCCCCCCCCCCCCCCCCCCCCCCCCCCCCCCCCCCCCCCCCCCCCCCCCCCCCCCCCCCCCCCTTTTCAAGCAGAAGACGGCATACGCGATGGTAACGCAGGTCTCGTGGGCTCGGAGATGTGTATAAGAGACAGATATCATTCGGCCAGATTTATCGGTAATAACGAACATTAGCCTTGACCATACCAATCTGCTAGGTAATACTTTGGCCGAAATTGCCTTTGAGAAAGCGGGTATTATTAAGCCTAATACACCGGTCATTATTGGCGAACGTCAGCCCGAAACCGATCCTGTATTTATAAAAAAGGCAAAGGAGCAGAAAGCCCCTTTAGTATTTGCGGAAGATCTACTCCAAACGTCCAACATCATAAAAAAATCAAACTTTCTCCAAGTAGATATTTACCAGCAGAAAGAAACATTGCTAAAAAACCTAAAGCTAGACCTTAGCGGTTCTTATCAGTTAAAGAACATTATTACTGTATTAGAAACCGTTGAATCTTTAAGAAAAAATGGTTATCATATCCCAGAAGATGCCATTTACCAAGCACTAAAAAACGTAAAAAAACTTACGGGCTTGCAAGGCAGATGGCAAACTTTAGCTAAAGCTCCACTAATTATATGTGATACAGGGCATAATAAAGCAGGGATTAATGAAGTCTTACATAACATAGAGCAGACCAAATACCAAACATTGCACATGGTTATCGGCATGGTTAAGGATAAGGATATTAATGGTGTACTGCAATTGTTGCCAAAAAATGCCCATTATTATTTTTGCACTCCCCAATTAGAACGGGCGCTCCCTTCAAAAGAGCTAGCTGAACAAGCCGCATTATATCATTTAAAAGGTAGCGCTTATGCTACCGTAGCAGCAGCATTAAATGCCGCTAAGGAAAAGGCAAAGAAAGAAGATTTGATTTTTGTTGGAGGAAGCACTTTCGTAGTAGCCGAAATTATATAAGAACTTTACATTAGGGCATTTTTTTCTTAATGTACAATTAATACCTTTATCAAAAAATCACACCGTAAATGAAATTAAAACTATTGTGCTTATCCATAGCCACAATGCTCTGTCATAATCTTTATGCACAAAAACCAGCTAAAGCGGTCGCACCTTATTATTCAGCTTATCCCAAAACAGTTAACAGACCAAAACTGGTCATAGGCATGGTAGTCGATCAGATGCGCTGGGATTACCTTTATCGTTTTTATAGCCGTTATGGCGAAGGAGGATTTAAACGTTTGATCAATGATGGCTTTTCTGCCGAAAACACATTAATTCCTTATACACCTACCTACACCGCATGTGGTCATGCTTCCATCTATACAGGCTCTGTTCCTGCTATAAATGGCATTATTGGCAATAACTGGTTTGATCCACAGATTGGCAGGGATATTTATTGTGTAGAAGATAAAAATGTGAAGACCATAGGAAGTACAAGCGATGCAGGTTTAATGTCGCCCAAAAACCTACTGGTAACTACCGTAACAGATGAACTAAGATTGGCTACCAATTTTAAAAGCAAGGTAATCAGTATTTCTTTAAAAGATAGAGGCGCCATTTTACCTGGTGGCCATACGGCCAACGGCACCTTCTGGTACGATGGAAAATCTGGAAATTTTATTAGCAGTACACATTACATGAACGAATTACCATCATGGGTAAATCAATTCAATGCCAATAAATGGCCCGACAAATTCTTCGAAAAAGATTGGCATACCCTGTATCTGTCTCTTATACACATCTCCGAGCCCACGAGACCTGCGT
>NZ_JAELTN010000124.1 GCF_016428855.1 Pedobacter sp. ASV28 | reverse complement strand
ACCAGATTGATGAGAGGCCAGATCTGAAATTTTTATTTTGTTCTTAAGGTTTTTAGACAACACATATCCTTTGGGAAGGAAGTCGTCGATATAATCATCTATTTTTATTTTACGTTCAATTACTGCCTGTGCAATTAGATTTGAAGTTATAATTTTAGTGATGGATGCAATTTCGAATATGGAATTTTTATTGATCTCAATCTTGCTTTCTGCATTCAACTTACCATAAGCCGTATAATATTCTTCATTGTTTCTGACAAATCCAACACTAATCCCCACATCAGGATTTTTTTGATAATTGTCTCTTATGATCGAATCAATCTTCTTGAAGGTTTCTTGTCCAAAAGAAAGGTTGCTGAATAATAACAGCATTGCTAAAAGTTTTAATGAAGTTTTCATTGTAACGAATTTTAGATTAAAAATTATTTCGATACAAACATGTAGAAGAAATCAATGCTGTGCGACCGAATAAAAGTAGTCGAACGCATTTGTTTCAATAAATAAGTACGAATATTAAAAAAGACAGGTACGAGTAATTACAAAAAACTGTCTTACAAACCTTTACGATAAGAAGTTGGTGTACTACCGGTATGTTTTTTAAAAGCCGTATTGAAAGAAGATTTTGAATTAAAACCTACCTCGTATAGAATTTCCAAAACGGTTACCTTGCTTTTTGTAGCATCCTTTAAAAGATCCATGGCCCTCTCTATACGATAGGCATTAACAAAATCATAAAAATGCTGTTCTAGTTTATGATTAATTAAAATAGATAAGTCTCTAACCGGAATTCCAATGGCGACAGATATATCTTGAATAGTTAAGGAAGCATTCAGAAATGGTTTTTCTTCGAGCATATACTTCTTTAATTTCCATAACTCCTCATCGTATACTTTTTCATCTGCGGCTAATTGCCCTTTATTTTTTTCTTCGGAAACGATCTGCTGCACCAGTTTTAGTTTCGAATTAATATTTCTAAATAAGTTTGGATGGTTTAATGCTTTATATAAGTACCAAAAAATGATGATCAGTTCAAATAAGAAAAGTCCAATTTTCAAGCCTTCGGAAATGTGGGGATATGTGGAGAATTTAAAGATGTTTTTTAATAGGGCAATAAAATAAAAGACCGATAGTGCCACAGTAAACTGAACCAACCAAGTTAGCGATTCAATACTTGCTCCCGCATAATTTTCAAGATATATTTTTTTTGCTTTTCTTAATATCATAAAAGCAGCAATGAGGTATAATACAATTTGGATATGCATGAGAATATGATTGACCTTTATTTCCAACATCCCGCTTACATTTTCAAGAAAGCTAACTTTAGCGGCCAGGTCAACCGTATAAAAGCGAGGCAATAAGATTAAATTCGCTATTAAAAAGGGAAGAAGATGAATTAAATGTTTTGGTTTTAGCTTAAAATCGGCATAACAAACAGACAAAATGTATAGATAAAAAGTGGGAAGTTGTAAGAAAAAAATTGAGCTTAGAAAAATTCTTCCATTCAACGGAATTTCAAACAGGTAGTCTAAATTTCCGCTAATATCAATGGCCGTTAAAATTAGAAAAAGGGTAAAAAGCCGGTTACTTAATTTATGCTCTGTTTTGACTGTAAGCAAAAACAATGATAGAAATAAGGAGATTAATATGGTGATTACAGCAATTGTATCTAATAAATTAATTTTATCCATTAATCATTGTTCATTTTCAGGAAAGTTGTTTGTTGAGTTTACACATAAAGGTTTGTAATTTTAATACACACGCCTTATCCATTCATCTTAAGCCCCGAATTTAGCTAATTTTTATGATTATTATCTAGGTCAACTTTTCGTCAAAAAAGCCACAGCTTTCGTTGTGGCTTTCTTTGCTCCAGAGACCGTGTACTTTTCCAGAAATTTGCTTGATGATCTGACTAGAATCTCAAAGATTAATGAAGATCCTTTGGAATCTGTCTCTTATACACATCTTCCGAGCCCACGAGACCTGCGTTACCATCTCGTATGCCGGCTTGTGCTTGAAAAGTGGGGGGGGGGGGGGGGGGGGGGGGGGGGGGGGGGGGGGGGGGGGGGGGGGGGGGGGGGGGGGGGGGGGGGGGG
>NZ_JAELTN010000123.1 GCF_016428855.1 Pedobacter sp. ASV28 | reverse complement strand
CCACTAACTAAATAATTTACGGCATACATTGCCTGTTCGGAAGTATATAGGCCATCCACATTTAAATTTGCTGGATTATTAATACCACTGGCATAGATAAAGTTTTCCGCATCCTTATCAAAGTCTACCAAATAGTTTGCTCCGTCTAAATATATATTCGCCATTAGATATTGTATTTTTGTTTGATGTAAGATTGGACTTTTCTTATTTCATCATCTAATAATGCTCTATTCCAATACATATATTCATAAAGTCTATAATCTGTTAAAGATGTAAGATTCTGACTATTTATACCTGCACCAAAATTGATATTCATCAATGATGTAGCATTAGTAGTAATAGAACTCATATTACCGCCTTTTATCATCTTTGAATGAGTAAATGTTGTATTAATACCTGATGGATGTATTGTAGGATGAAATCTAACAATCCCTATAGGATTAAACCCAATGAAATCTCTATCTACATTAGGGTTAAATCCATTATTCTCATCTCTACCTATTACAATATTACTTTGTCTAGATGTTACTGTACCTTCCATATTAGGTAAAATATCTTTATTTATTCTTAAATATGGGAAATTAGAAAAACCTCCATCTGTATAAAAAGTACCTCCTACACCAACATTAATAAGTGTAATATCTGACTTAGTTCCAATATTTACTGGAATAACCCCTACTGTTTCATTAGAAGGCTGTGCAATACCCATACCATTTACACAAGTACTATCCAACCAACATGATGGATTTAAATTCTTAATTATCTTCTGTAAATCGTTCATTACGCCCTCCCTAAAATTCGCTGTGCAGTGTAAATGTTATGTGAAAAAGTAGCTATTCTATCTTTATTAATAGAATTAACTATTAATGTTAAGGACTGCCTGTTGTTAGACCACCTATTTATTAACCCTCCATCATTTAATCCTAACAAAGCTATATTTAATGAAGATTGATTAGTAAAAGTTCTATTTATAGTAGCTATCAACGCTGTATTTTTATATAAATCTATTATACTGTTATTGGCATTGAATGCTGTAAAGCCGATGTTATTCAACGTTGATGAAATCACAGTATTTCCTATGTTACTATTATTTACTATTATAGAATTATCAGACCATCTAGTTACTAAACCAAAGCCTAAAGTACCAATATCCCAAGAAGCACTTGCATTATTTGTATTTATATATGTACCTAGAAACACGTTATTTCCAATTGCATTTGGTTTTAAATTAGTATCACCATATCCTGTACTCCCATCTCCCTGTACTCCCAAATTATTATGCGTAACTTCTCCAAGCCAATCAATTCTAAATTGAGCAGGATTTAAAAAATTAAAACTATGACTTGTTGCGTTTGCTCCTACAAAAGGGTATACCGCACCACTAGTCATACCTGCTTCCTTACAGGCACTATCAATATGGTTTAAATACAGTAAATTATCAGGAGAATTTTTGATATTCCCACTTACATCTGCTGCATCTATGAAATTCGATACCCTATTACTAAAATCTAATACTACCATACTCTTTTATAAATATCATCTTATTGTACTTCTACCCAAATAGGCATTAACAAATTCCAGTAGGTTATTTAATTTCCTTCTTTCTGAAATGGTTAATATCCTATTAAACAATCCCATACAATTCTGTTCTGTATTTGTATTAAAATGAAAACCATTAAAATAATATGAAAAATATAATTGTGTTGGAACTGTATTTGATGGAAATGGTTGTAATAGACCACCAACACCAACAGAATATTCCTGATTCAAAACAGTTCTTCCACTTGAATGTATTGTATTCAAAGCACCTTTAAAAGGTGCTTGGGTAGAATTTGTTGATGTACCAAATCTCCAGTTATCTGATGTTGTATACCATTTATGTAAGGTATTATCAATATTACCCCAACCAACAACTGTCTTGATACTATTATCGAAGCCATAATATAAATAAGAGCTGAACGTACTACCTTCAATATAACCACTACTAAAACTAATATTGTTAGTTGCTGCACCAATTATACCTTTTGTTGTAGCACTAAATGCTGTTACACCCGATACATTAGTTAGTTTATTTGATGGATTTTTTAAACAACTCTCAACTGTTGATATAGTACCTCCAATACATGGGAACAAACATACGTTAGCATCCCAAGCACTGGTAATTTGACCCACATCCTTAATAGCTTTCAAGCCTGCTACTAAATGCTGTATAGCTTGTCTAGCTTGAAAAGCAATATATAAACCATCTACATTTAGATTAGCATCATTGTTCAAACCTGCTGCATCTATAAAATTCTCAGTTTCCTTATCATAGGTCTGGTGTAGCCAACCTTTACTTATCATTCCGTGCATTATATGTTGTATTTAAGTTTAAGATAGGTTTG
>NZ_JAELTN010000122.1 GCF_016428855.1 Pedobacter sp. ASV28 | reverse complement strand
GATCTACACTATGGCTCGATCGTCGGCAGCGTCAGATGTGTATAAGAGACAGTTGGTCGGTTGAGCTTTTCGAAAAATAATTTTACATGGGCCAGGGTAGTTTCATCTAGCCTTAGGGGCATATTGAAATATTTGGCCAAGGTGATTTTGGTGACATCATCTTTGGTAGGTCCCAATCCGCCGGTGATCAATATAACGTCGGCACGTTTTTTAGCTTCGTCAAGTGCTTTGCTAATGTGCCCAGCTTCATCAGAAATGGAGCTGATCTGTTTAACCCCCATTCCAATTTTATTTAATTCTGTGGCCATCCAAGCGGAATTGGTATCCACTATCTGACCAATTAGAATCTCATCTCCAATGGTTATAATTTCTGCCTGCATAAACTTATCGATATTAATATCTGGTATAATAGCCTTTACGTTTGCTCAGTTTTAGGTCTTGTAAAACCGATGCCTTAACTTTGATATCTATAGAGTAACTCTGGTAAAGTCCGAAAGGTACCCAACTGGCACTTAAATCCCAACAATGCAGGTCTCTATAAATAGAAAAAGAAGTTTGTGATATATTTTTGGCCTTAAAATCGTAACCAGAGGTAAATTGCACTTTCCATTTTGGCGTAAGGTTAAAATCACCGTTAAAGTTCAAGGTATTCGTCAATGACCTGGTGGATGCTACGCCTAATGGGTTGCTATAGTTAAAACTGTAAGAAAAAGCAAAATTCCATGGAATATTGAAGTCAACAAAAGCATTTGGATCCCTACTAATGGCAGCTAATTGATCAATTTGTTCCTGTGTTCTATTTTGGGTATTGGTCTGATCTTTCAGATTGTTCATGTTTTTATTCCTACTTTTCAGTGCTTCTGGATTCAAACTGTAATCAAATGAAAAGGTAAAATTTGTCAATCTTGGCAATTTTCCATCTTTCCATACATAGCGGTCAACCTCCTGATAAGCGTAAGTAGTAATCTCATTTACTCCCGTACCTGTTGTGGTGGCAATATAATCAACCGCATACGGGCTAAATACCCCACTAAAATTGATGCCCAATTTATCGGTAAATTGTGAACGGCCACTAAAACTAATAGGCGCCAGTTTCTTTTCCAAGGCTACAAAATTATAGGAACTTGAAAAAGTTAAACCTTGTATAATTGGGATTTTTCTTTCTCCAGTGCCTGTTGTATCTTTACTGGACTTTACCTTGAGTTCTACGTTATTGTCTACCGAGAAATTCATACTGGCCTGTTCTCCTGAAGATGGCCCACCATAAATCCCTTGTTCAAATATGGAATACTTTTGTATCCTTCCCAGATAGTCTTTTACGTATTCTCCCGTAGGCACACTTTTTCCTGGCCTAATGTCGTCCACATAATACTGCTGATCCTTGTAATAGCCATAACTAGATTTCGAAAAGTCTGGCTTATAGGAAAAACCAATAGTTGGCGTTATAATATGCCTAATGGCCTTAATTCCACCCAAGTTCTTGAATTGTTTTGTGGCGTATAGTTTGGTAGAGAAACCTGTACTTAAACTGTACTCTCCTGCCCTTTTAAACCCATCTAAGGTATCTATGGCAATACTATCGGAACTAGATCTTCTAATATAACGTTTATTGATGGTTTGCATATACCACCTTTCGTTATAGTTCACGCTGGAACTAAAATTCAGATACTTTAATACGGTAAAAGGTAAGCTTACTGGCACAGAGTGTTGAAATCCATTTTTGAAACGCCTTAAACCATCACTGGCAAATAAAAGATTTTCCTTAGTGCTTACACTATTACTGGCCTGCATACTATAGCCTACCGTTAGTCTTTGGTACCATTTTAATTCACCAACGCTATTTTTGGAAACAAATGGACTGATGGTACTCATGTTTAAGCTTATTTGCGGTAAAGTTAAGCTAATGGTCTTGTTTTGGGTTTCCTGCGAATGTGTTAAGGCAGAGGTCAAGTTAAAAAGTCCATCGCCAAAAACCTTTCCATAGGAAATACTGGAACTCATGGTATTTTGAAGCATGGCCTGCGTATCATAAGTTCCGTTTGCAGCACTTACGGTAAAGTAATTACTGGTACCGGCATTTACCGAAGCACTGAAAGTTGTACCAGGCCTAGCATTTGCATTCTGGCTATGGGTCCAACCAATGTGGAAATTTTTCTGTGGCTCATATTGTGGGGTTCCTTCTAATCCATTACGTGAACTGGAATAGGCCAAGTTTAAATTCCCGTTATATTTATATCTTTTGGTATAGTTGCTTACCAGATTAAGATCATAAGAACCATTGGTGAAAATATTACCAAGTAGCCTGGCATCAAGGTAATCATTAAAGGCCAGATAATAACCTCCCCCAATTAGGGAGAAACCTCTTGTTGCGTCTTCACCAGGTGTAGGAAGTATAAAGCCAGACGCTTTTTTGTTGGGCTTGGGAAAGAAAGCAAAAAGGTAAAGCAAACAAGGTATAATAAAATCTTTTTTAATTTCATTTATGTGTGTTTTGCCACAAAAATACAAAATATTAACACTAAATTTCTACACTTAATTTATAAGCTTGAATTGCT
>NZ_JAELTN010000121.1 GCF_016428855.1 Pedobacter sp. ASV28 | reverse complement strand
AGGTGGCGTGACGGCGTGCCTTTTGCATAATGAGCCTACGAGTTACTCTTCACTGGCAAGGTTAAGTGCTTCAGGCACGGATCCGAAGCGAAAGCGAGTCTGAATAGGGCGCATAGTCAGTGGAGGTAGACGCGAAACCTTGTGATCTACCCATGGACAGGTTGAAGGTGCGGTAACACGTACTGGAGGACCGAACCGATAAACGTTGAAAAGTTTCCGGATGATCTGTGGGTAGGGGTGAAAGGCTAATCAAACTGGGAAATAGCTCGTACTCCCCGAAATGTTTTTAGGAACAGCGTGGGCATTTAGTTTCATAGAGGTAGAGCTACTGATTGGGTGCGGGGGAGTCAAATCCTACCAAATCCAGACAAACTCCGAATGCTATGAAATATGGCCTGCAGTGAGGCGCGGGGTGCTAAGGTCACGCGCCGAGAGGGAAAGAACCCAGACCATCAGCTAAGGTCCCCAAATTACCGCTAAGTTGAACTAACGAGGTGCGATTGCATAGACAGCTAGGATGTTGGCTTGGAAGCAGCCATTCATTTAAAGAGTGCGTAACAGCTCACTAGTCGAGCGATCGTGCATGGATAATAAACGGGCATTAAGCGGTATACCGAAGCTATGGGATTGAAATATATCGGTAGGGGAGCATTCCGGCGGCGGCGAAGTTGCAGCGTGAGCTGTGGTGGAGCTTCCGGAAAAGCAAATGTAGGCATAAGTAACGATAAGGCGGGAGAGAAACCCGCCCACCGAAAGGATAAGGTTTCCTGATCAACGCTAATCGGATCAGGGTTAGTCGGGTCCTAAGGAGAACCCGAAGGGGATATTCGATGGACAACTGGTTAATATTCCAGTACTTTTTATAGCTGCGATGTGGGGACGGAGTAGTGACACTGCCGCGATCTGACGGAATAGATCGTTGAAGGCCGTAGGTATATCGAACACAGGCAAATCCGTGATCGATGCTGAAAGCTGATAGTACCGCGAGCCTTCGGGCAAGTGGATAGCGCAGGTAATCAGACTTCCAAGAAAAACCGCTAAGCTCCAGGCTATAAAAACCCGTACCGCAAACCGACACAGGTATCCGGGAAGAGAATTCTAAGGTGCTCGAGTGAATCATGGCTAAGGAACTCGGCAAAATGGCCCTGTAACTTCGGGAGAAGGGGCGCTGTCAGCAATGGCAGCCGCAGTGAAAAGGCCCAGGCGACTGTTTAACAAAAACACATGGCTTTGCAAAATCGAAAGATGAGGTATAAGGCCTGACACCTGCCCGGTGCTGGAAGGTTAAGAGGGGATGTCAGCCGCAAGGCGAAGCATTGAATCGAAGCCCCAGTAAACGGCGGCCGTAACTATAACGGTCCTAAGGTAGCGAAATTCCTTGTCGGGTAAGTTCCGACCTGCACGAATGGTGTAACGATCTGGGCGCTGTCTCAGCCATGAGCTCGGTGAAATTGTGGTCCCGGTGAAGACGCCGGGTACCCGCAACGGGACGGAAAGACCCCATGCACCTTCACTACAGTTTAACATTGACATTGGGTACAGGATGTGTAGGATAGGTGGGAGGCTTTGAAGCGGCATCGCCAGGTGTCGTGGAGCCAACGTTGAAATACCACCCTTTCTGTATTCGGTGTCTAACTCCGCCCAGCGGAGGACATTGTTTGATGGGTAGTTTGACTGGGGTGGTCGCCTCCAAAAAGGTAACGGAGGCTTTCAAAGGTAAGCTCAGTACGCTTGGTAACCGTACGGGGAGTGCAATAGCATAAGCTTGCTTGACTGTGAGGCATACAGGCCGATCAGGGTCGAAAGACGGATATAGTGATCCGGTGGTTCTGCATGGAAGGGCCATCGCTCAAAGGATAAAAGGTACGCTGGGGATAACAGGCTGATCTCCCCCAAGAGCTCATATCGACGGGGAGGTTTGGCACCTCGATGTCGGCTCGTCACATCCTGGGGCTGGAGAAGGTCCCAAGGGTTCGGCTGTTCGCCGATTAAAGTGGCACGCGAGCTGGGTTCAGAACGTCGCGAGACAGTTCGGTCCCTATCTGTTGTGGGCGTAGGAATTTTGAGTGGGGCTGACCTTAGTACGAGAGGACCGGGTTGGACTAGCCTCTAGTGAATCTGTTGTCCCGCCAGGGGCACTGCAGAGTAGCTACGCTGGGAATAGATAAGCGCTGAAAGCATCTAAGTGCGAAACTAGCCACGAGATGAGAATTCCATATAGGGCCGTAGAAGACTACTACGTTGATAGGCTACAGATGTAAAGCTGGCGACAGCACAGTCGAGTAGTACTAATAACCCGAAGCTTTCAAAAGCTGCACACCGTTGTTTGTTCTTCCCATTGACTTCTTTCAATAATATGTCATTGTTTGATAGTTGTTGGGTTTCTAGTTTGTTAGTTGTCTGGTATCCGGACGGCCGACCGGCGAACCTTCCCATGACTGGAAAACATTTAAAATATTCAGGTGCCTATATCGGCGGTGTCCACCTCTTCCCATTCCGAACAGAGAAGTTAAGCCCGCCTGAGCCGATGGTACTGCGGTAACACGTGGGAGAGTAGGTCGGTGCCTATACCTAAACGCCCCCTCCAGAAATGGTCGGGGCTTTTTTGATTCAACGCCACCGACCG
>NZ_JAELTN010000120.1 GCF_016428855.1 Pedobacter sp. ASV28 | reverse complement strand
CTTTTGGACTAATGGCAATCAGAATATAATCGCCGGTATGGCTAATATTAAATTCTAAACCCTTAACCGTTGGTTTCTTGTGTTCATGGGCAATAAAATCAATTTCGTGTGAGGGCACATTTAGGCATAGGGAAAGGAGGGTACGCAGACAAAATTTACTGACTACATAGCGTTCCTTGTCTTTGGGGATAAACATACGGCTGGCCTTTTCCTGCTCACGTTCAGATAGCACTTCGGTAAGTTGCTTTTTTATTCGTTGAAAATGGTCGTTTACTGCGATACGGAAAATATGCGTTTTGTCTGTGGCTATCGATTGTCCGGTGGTGTAAGGTTTCCATGCAAAATCGTAGCTTAGCAGGTTGTCTATCATTTTTTTAGGCTTTATCGTTTAAATGGTTTGCCTATGCATTTTTTACCTTAAACGAGTGGATGGCGTCTTGAAATAAAGTTAGTTTGTTCTAGGTAAATATCGTTAATTTTATCTTCCAACAAAACTTATTCAAGAAGTTTTGTTTTATGGAAAGTTATATTGTCCAATTGGCTTAATCTTGAAATCATGTGCAGGTGGCATTTGAGGTCATATACTTGGATCTTGACAAAATCATTATCCTTGTCCCACGAAAAAAGATCAATAGCCTCGAATTCCAACCAAAATCTAAACTTTCCAAATTAATAAAATTTCCGGTGAAATGAAATTATACCCTTAGTGAGCCTCTGAAAGCCCTTGCGGCATAATAAGATTGTGCCCCGTTATGGTACACAAAAACGGTATCATAACGACGATCGCCAAAAATAGCACCTCCCAGTTTTCTGATGTCAGAAGGTGTAGCCAGCCAGCTCGAGGTTTTTAGGTCAAATTCCCCTACTTTTTGGAGTTCCCTATACTGTTCTTCTGTTAAAATTTCTATGCCCATTTCTGCAGCCATGTCGAGTGCCGTATTTTCTGGCTTGTGCTCTTTTCTTGCTTCCCATGCTTCTCGGTCGTAACAAACACTTCTACGGCCTTTGGGACTTTCTGCCGAGCAATCATAAAAAAGGTATTCGTTGGTCTTTTGATCATAACCGATAACATCAGGTTCGCCACCTGTGCTTTCCATTTCATCTAGCGACCATAGTTTTGTTGGATTGGCCTCTAACTTGGCTTGTACTTTGGTCCATTCCATTCCTTCATGACGGTTCATGTTTGTTGCAAAACGCATCTTTAAAAGTTTAATTAGTTCTTCACATTGTTCGGCCGACAATTCTTTTTGATCGTTGTTCATGGTGCTAAATTTTATGGTGTGATAGAGAAGAGTTCTTTATTTTTTTAACAGATCTATTAGGTATATGACATGCTACTAAGTTCGTGAGTATTTTGATCTGGTTAAACTTTAATGGCTAAATCATTTTAAAGGGTGTGCTTTTGTTAGTCTTATTTTTTTTTAAGTGTCCTATGAGTAGATGTTCAACTACTTTTCCCGTAATTGAAATCTGGGCCCAGCCAGTGTAAGCTGTAGTAAGAAGAATGAAGATGGATATCAATCTTCTTATAAAGTACATTTGACTACCATTTACATGGAATAAAGCGCTTTTAAAAAAGTTCCATAACTCCCTATATCAATTAGAACATCTTTATTTGATTGTATGGCAAGCCCAAACATCTCTGTATTCTCGTCATAATAGATTCTATATCCATCTGCATATCTGGTTTCTTCTAATACAGTCCATAATTCGTAAAGGTCATTGAAATCGTTGGCACACCTATACTTTTGTTTGATAGGTTCTATTAAACACTTGGTCATATCAAGTCCAAATACATGATGAATATCAGCTTCTGGTCTTAATTCTAGATCAATAATATCCTTTATTTCCTGCGCTGTCTTTGCTTAGCATCTCTATATGTCCAAATATAAACTAAATATCTTTTTTCTGAGCAGCAGCCTGCGCTGTGGAGATAAACGATCGGGAGCAAGAGCTTTCTTTTTTGTTATCGTGGACAGGGCAGATGATCCATTTCTTTAAACTGGCATACACCCATTTTGTGGGAAGGGGTATTGGTATTTTTTCAAAGGTGATCTTCAGCTTAAGCTATTGATTTGTAAAGAAATAAATGGAGGTGAAACCGTCGCGATTTTCAAAAATACCAATACATTAATTCAAACGAACTGGTGAGTTCTTGAACACCAAAATAAATAAGTACTTGTGAAAAATCATGGTCGCTTCAGTACCTATTGCCACAAAAACCTAAACAGATGAAATAATATGCTTTTGCATTTGACATTATATGGCATTTACCTTAAGTTTGCACAAAAAAATAGATACAATGAGTGTTTTAGTAAATAAAGATTCTAAAGTAATTGTTCAGGGTTTTACCGGTAACGAAGGTACTTACCACGCTGAGCAAATGATAGCTTACGGTACAAACGTTGTTGGCGGGGTTACTCCTGGCAAGGGTGGTCAGACACATTTAGGCAGACCGGTTTTTAACACAGTTAAAGATGCGGTTGATAAGGCTGGCGCAGATGTATCTATTATTTTTGTTCCTCCTCCCTTTGCTGCAGATGCCATTATGGAAGCTGCCGAGGCTGGTATTAAAGTGATTGTTTGTATTACAGAAGGCATTCCTACTAAGGATATGATCGCTGTAAAATCTTATATTACAGGTAGAGATTGCCGTTTAATCGGTCCTAACTGTCCGGGTGTAATTACCGCTGATGAGGCTAAGATTGGTATCATGCCAGGTTTTATCTTCAAAAAAGGTACGGTAGGTGTGGTTTCTAAATCTGGTACGTTAACCTACGAGGCGGTAGACCAAGTGGTTAAAGCTGGTTTGGGTATCACTACCGCTATTGGTATTGGTGGCGATCCAATTATTGGTACGCCTACTAAAGAAGCGGTTGAGTTGTTGATGAACGACCCAGAAACGGAAGGTATCATCACTGTCTCTTATACACATCTGACGCTGCCGACGATCGAGCC
>NZ_JAELTN010000011.1 GCF_016428855.1 Pedobacter sp. ASV28 | reverse complement strand
CCCCCCCCCCCCCCCCCCCCCCCCCCCCCCCCCCCCCCCCCCCCCCCCCCCCCCCCCCCCCCCCCCCCCCCCCCCCCCCCCCCCCCCCCCCCCCCCCCCCCCCCCCCCCCCCCCCCCCCCCCCCCACCCCCCCTTTTTGGCTCGATCGTCGGCAGCGTCAGATGTGTATAAGAGACAGCCCTTTTGGTCTATTAATGGATTTAGATTTTGGACAGCTACCCAAGTATTTATTTATGGGATGCTGCCCTATATATTTCTAGAAAAGCGAACTAAGTACCTGCTTATGGCTTCGTCTGCTGTTTTTTTCCATTTTTCTTTTATTATTCCTTTAGGTATTGTTTATTTCTCTTACACATATACTAAAAATCTTACGGTATTATTCTATGCCTTTTTATGTTCCTTCTTTTTCAGCTTTGTACAATTACAAAGCCTACAAGAGGTTTTGTTAAACCATGCACCAGAGTTTCTGCACAAAAAGCTCACTACTTATGTAAACCAAAACTATGCAGATAACTTACAGGAAGCAGAAATTGGTACAAAATGGTTTATTTTATTAAAAGCGCAGGTCATCAAATGCTTTGCGTTCTTCATCATCATTTTTTCGTTTGTTTTTCATAGGAACTTTATCAGCTCAAAACCCACGTTGTTAAATATTTTTTGTATGATATTGTACTTGCTTATTGGCTTCAATATCCTTTCCGCTATCCCTGCATTTGGTCGCTTCCTCTTGCCTAGTTACTACCTTACATTTTGCTTCGCCTTTTTACTGGTACAAAATTACAGTGATCATTTTATATGGTTAAAACGGGTAGTATATATAGCTACTCCATTACTAGCAGTATATGTGGCTTATACATTTAGAATAGGTCTTCAGACCATTAATGTATTGGTAATAACGGGCAACCCCATATTGTGTATAGGAGAGCAGGGACAATCAATGTTAGACTGGTTTAAAAAATAGAAGATGTTTGGTCAATTAAAGAAAAATATTTCCCTTAATCTACAGTCAGCCCTTGGACAAAAGGTGCACAAAAAGATTGTTGTTTTTGAATCCGACGACTGGGGGGGAATTCGAATGCCCTCTAAAGAAGTTTTTGACCATTTATGCGTAAAAGGCTTGCCTATTCAGAACGATTCTTTTAACCGGTTCGACAGTAATGCATCTTCAGCCGACGTAACGGCACTGTTTGAAGTGTTGAAGGGACATAGGGATCGCCAAGGAAACCATCCGGTATTTACCTTTAATGTAACTACGGGTAACCCAGATTTTGATCAGATCAAAAAACATCATTTCTCCAATTTCTTCTGGGAACCCTTTCACCAGACTATGGACCGTAGTTGTCCTGGTGCATTGCAGATATGGAAAGAAGGGATCGAGGCTGGCTTCATGTTTCCACAATATCATGGACGTGAGCATGTACATCAGCAAAGATGGTTACAGAGCTTACGTAAGGGAGACGCCCAAACTCATTTGGCTTTTGATAGCGGTGTATTTGGTATTGTTGCTGCAAATGATTCGCCTGAGTATTTCATGGCGGCTTATGATTACGCCGAAGGTAGGGACGAAGAAATACAATGGAAAAGTATCGATGAAGGCCTAGAGGTATTCGAAGATGTTTTTGGCTTTGTACCCAAGTCCTTTATCCCACCTTGTTATATTGCTTCGCAAAGCCTTATCGGTTACTTGCAGACCAAGGGAGTACCTGCCTTGCAGGGAAAGATTATCCACCTGCTTCCGCAAGGAATGATTGAGGGTAAAAGAACTTATAAAAGATATTTCAGGAGACCTGGGCTGGATCCAAAAAGTGGGAAAGTAAACCTGGTAAGGAATTGCTTTTTCGAACCTTCTTCCAAGCCCACATTTGATTGGGTGTCCAACTGCTTACAGCGTATGGAGGTGGCCTTTAGATGGGGGAAGCCCGTTATTATAGATACCCATCGGGTAAATTATATCGGATCGCTGGTAGAAGATAACAGAACAACAAACCTCAAATTATTAAATGAATTGCTCAGTAAGATGTTGAAAAAATGGAGTGATATAGTTTTTATGAACTCCGAACAGTTGGTAAATCTTTACACAAAAAATAATGGATAAGAAGAAGATCGCATTTGTGTTGAACGGTATAAATGGTGGCGGAATAGATCGCGTGGTAACTACGTTTGCCAATGAATTGGTAAGGCAAGGTAAATACGAAGTGTTTTTGATATTGCTGCACAAAAGGGTTCATTTTTTTAAGGTAAGGCCAGAAGTTAAAATTATAGAAAACGAGGTGCTGCGAAATGGGAGCTCAAAGTGGAAATACACCATAAATACCATGGCATTTATCCGTAAAACGATTAAAAAGATTAAGCCGGATCGGATCATTTCTAATGGAGAGTGGCTAAATTCATTTGTTTACCTCTCGGCCATTGGATTGAAATATCCAGTTTATTTTGCCGACCACTCTAATCCAGAAAGAAAAGGACAATCGCCATATCCCTTGTTAGACAAATGGATATATCCAAGAGTTAAAGGAGTGCTGGTTCTTTCTGAAGCTGCCAAGCAGAAAATACAGCGGGTTTTTGGCCAAAAGAATGCGTTTATCATAGATAATCCGGTATTTTTTCCTGTGGCCAAGCCTGTAGAAAAGGAAGATGTGATCATTTCCATGGGCCGTTTATCTCCAGAGAAAGGTCAGGATGTACTCATTAAGGCATTTGCACTTACCCAAGGCAATTGGAAATTGCATTTACTTGGCGATGGTCCTGTACGCCCTGCATTAGAAGAACTGGTAAAGGAACTTGGTATACAAGACCGGGTAGTGTTTTTAGGACTTCAGCAAGATATTGCACTGCACCTTTCTAAGGCAAAAATATATGTAATGCCTTCACACACCGAAAATTTTCCAATGGCATTAATAGAAGCGATGGCTATTGGTTTGCCTTGTGTTGCTACGAATTGTATGCCATGGAGAGGAGACGATGATTTTATCACCCCTGGTGAAAATGGCCTAAAAGTGCCAGTTAATGATCATGAGCAACTGGCAGCTGGTATTGACCAGTTGATTCAAGATGAGCCACTTAGATCTAGATTGGCAGCCAGGGCGCTTGAAATCAAAACGAAATATAACCTCGAGAATATTGTAGAGAATTTAATTACATCATTAGCACTAAATTCTAATGGATCAGAATAGGCCCCTAATTAACATTATGATTCCGGTTTATAATGGGCAGGATACTTTGCCTGTGGCTATTGGATCGCTACTTTATCAGACCTATAGTCATTGGAAATGCATTATTGTAAATGATGGTTCAACAGATGGAACAAGGGTTTATCTAGATAACCTCCACGATGATCGTTTTCAGGTCATCCACCTAGAGAAGAATAAGGGGCGCCCTTTTGCCAGGCAAGTTGCGCTTGATGCAGCGCAGGGTCAATACCTCGCTTTTTTAGATGCAGATGATTTTTATCATCCACAGAAGTTGGAAAAGCAATTGGCAATTATGGAACAACATTCGGAAGTCATACTGACCTGTTGTGCAAATGGAAGCTATAATGCAGCACTGCAATTGGAAACAGTTAGGGGCAAGGGGCCTGGCGTACCGGTAAAATTTAAAATAGGCGACAGAAGAAATGTGGTACTAAGAACGGCAATGGTAAGGTTGGGAAGTGCCAAAAAATACCAATTTAATACCAAGTTGAAATTGGCAGAAGATACTGATTTTGTAGATAGAATGCTGAATAACCACTATTACCTAACGGTACCTGATGTACTTTACTATTATTCAGAATTTGTATCGGTAACTAAGGGCAAAATACTGAAATCCAATTATTATGCCATGCTTTGCGCTTTTTCCCTGCTGAAAAATAGTCCCTCTCATTATGCAAAAAGAGTAATGGTTAATGCTGCCAAAATCTGTTTAAAACTGCTGGTATATCCTTTTGTTTCGGTCGATTTTTATTTAAAAAAGCGTGGTAAAATGCCATCTGATGTAGAGAGCAGGGAATTTGAACAGGTAAATAACGACTTAAAGAAATATCAAGCATGAAGCGACTTGTATTGGGAATTACCTCACCAGGAAGCGGCCCATTGATTAAAGGGCAGGCAGCATATTTTAAATCACTGGGATATGAGGTTTTTTTAATGGCTCCCGAAGGTGAAAAAATAACTAGTTATTGTAAAGAAGAAGGCTGTACACATGTCCCTGTACAGATTGTAAGGCCCATCCAACTGCTCAAAGACTTAAGAGCATTTCTTCAAATAGCAAGAGCACTTAGACGCATAAGGCCCGATGTGGTTAATGTAGGAACTCCAAAAATGGGCTTGTTGGGTATGTTGGGGGCAAAATTTGTAGGCGTTAAAACTAGGGTTTATACCTGCAGGGGATTTAGGTATGAGCATGAAAAGGGGTTTAAGAGAAAACTCCTGCTCAGTATGGAGCAACTTTCTGCGGCATTTGCACAAAAAGTGGTTTGTATAAGCAGGTCGGTACAGGAAAGGGGTATTTCAGATGGTGTTTTTTCTGAA
Source organism: Pedobacter sp. ASV28 (assembly GCF_016428855.1). Classification (GTDB taxonomy): domain Bacteria; phylum Bacteroidota; class Bacteroidia; order Sphingobacteriales; family Sphingobacteriaceae; genus Pedobacter. Next base: position 106,723 of record NZ_JAELTN010000011.1, on the reverse strand, counting down.
AAAAAGGCCATACTCATTGGTAAGGGAAGTAGCAATGGCGTTGACCTAAAGTTTTTCGATCCTCAGGGAGTAAATGTAGATGAGGCCTTGGCGCTTAAGGAAACTTTGGCGCTTAAAGGAAAGTTTGTTTATGGTTTTGTGGGTAGGATTATGGATAGAAAGGGTATTAATGAGCTTTATAGTGCCTTTGTTAAAGTTCATGAACAGGATAAAGATGCGGTATTGCTCATTGTAGGTGGGGTTACTAACGATCAGGTTTCTGATAAAGATCTACTACAGAAATTTAAGGAACATCCGGCTATTTATTGGGTGGGTTTTCAGCAAAATGTACCCTTGTACATGAGCATGTTAGATGTTTTTGTCTTGCCGGCATGGTGGGAGGGATTTGGCAATGTGCTTATCCAGTCGGCGGCGATGGGAATTCCCGTAATCAGCACAGATGGAACAGGATGTAGAGATGCCTTTAGTGCTGGTTATAATGGTTTGTGTGTCCCGGTGAAAAATGTACCAGCGTTGGGCAGGGCCATGCAGGTATATCGTCATAACGAAACTTTGAAGATTTCACACGGAAAAAATGGGAAAGAATGGGCAAAGAACTTCCCTTCCGAAACCATATGGGATGGCCTTCATGAACTATATAAATCATTAGGAAAATAAGAGGTAAAATTAATTAGTATATGGGTATTAATAAGATAAAGCGTTCCCTAATTTCTATCGCCAGAAATATTCCAGGAAAATCGATCGGAAGAAAAATAGTGGTGATTGAATGCGATGATTGGGGAAGCATTGGTATGCCGTCAAAACAAGTGTACGATAAGTTGTTGCATGCAGGTCTTCCAGTAAATGAAAACCGATACGAAAGAAACGATACCGTAGAGAATTGTGATGATTTGATGGCATTGTTCAATGTACTTCGAAAATATACAGATAAAAATGGCAACCACGCGGTAATGACGCCATTTTGTAATATGGCAAATCCGGATTTCGAAAAAATAAAAGCAGCTAACTACCAAAAGTACCACCGTGAAACTTTTATAGATACTTATGAACGCTATTCAAGAGGTAGTCAGTTAATGGAGGCATGGCAAACGGGAATTAAGGAAGGCATATTTATACCAGAATATCATGGGAGGGAGCACATTGCCACCGCTTATTGGCTAAAGTCGCTACGGTCTAAAAGCGAAAAGCTGAGGATGGCCTTTGACCATGGTTTTGTAGGGCACTCACTCGAAGGAACGCCTGCGGCCCTAAAAGATTTCAGGCCTAATTTCTATATATCAGCTCAAAGTGAATTTCAAGACCTGAAACAATCGATAGAAGAAGGTGCAGATATTTTTAAACATGTCTTTAGGATGCCTGCAAAGGTGTTTAATGCTCCAAATGGAGTGTTTGTTCCAGCGTTAAATAAAAGCTTGATAGAAAAAGGGATCAGGTTTAATGCCGTGCCCAGAAAACGATTGGACAGAAATGCAGATGGGGAATATGTTCATAAAACTTATTCTACAGGAGAGCGGACAGAGGAGGGGCTTGTTTGCTACGTACGTAATGGTAATTTCGAACCCACCGACGAAAATTACAAGGGAATAGACCATGTAATGAACCAAATTAATGGGGCATTTATTTGTGGTAAGGCCGCCGTTATTGGCACCCATAGAGCCAATTTTGTGGGGGGAATAAATGAATTAAATAGAGAAAAGGGATTATCGGAATTGGACAAGCTGCTTAAGCAGATTCTGATTAAATGGCCAAAGGCCGAGTTCATGAGTTCAAGACACTTTGCCGCTTTGTTATGATGAAAGAGCATATTGTAAAAGGCTTTTTCGCTTTATATAACAAGCTTCAAGGTGGAAAAGTAATCGATGAATTTAAGATCATTAGGGTAAAACATAATGACGGGCAACTCATTGATCCAAATAAGATCAGTAAATATCTGCTGAACAATGGCTATAATGGCCCCTTAGAAGCCCAGCCATTAATGACCAAAAGTGATATCTCAAAGAAGTTGGAAACAGTTGATGAACGAAAGATACACACGTTCGCCTATACCGGTGGCTCTTATGGTGAGCCTTTTAAGATTCCGTATTCAAAGCAAAGATCAATTATACGGACAGCATCATTTAAATATTTTAATGAACTGGCCGGTTATAGCCTTGGTGAACCTTTTATGCTCATTGCGGCCAAGGAAAAACCAAAATGGTGGCAGTTTTTAAGAAATGAGCACCGATTTGTTCCAAAAAAATTAACACAAGATAAGTTAAAAGAAGCGGTACAACTTATTGTTAAAAAGCATATAAAAGTGATTATAGGTTTTCCTTCTGTAACGTTTGAACTGGCCAATTTTATTCAGAAGAATAAGATCAAGCATTCAATAGGTACAGTCATATTTACTTCGGAACCTATTGATGAACTGAAACGGAATTTTATTAAAAATGCACTCAACTGTACGGTAATTGACAGGTACAGTAATGAAGAAGTAGGACTTATAGCCCAACAAAGGGAGTTTGGAGGGGCGTATTATACCAATCGCTATAACGTGGTGGTAGAGCTGTTGGATAATGAGCTGAAGCCAGTGAAGGAAGGAGAGATGGGAAGAGTGGTCGTTACAGATCTGGCCGCAGATATTGTGCCTATTGTGAGATATGACACCGGAGATTTGGCGATAGCCAAAGAATACAAAGAAGGACAGCTCATTGCCCTGAGCAGTATATCTGGTAGAGTAGCCGAACAGCTTTTTTGCACAAATGGGTCTCCTATTGCTTCACTTGCCCTGGGTCCACTAATACATAAGCCTTTAACAACTGCAAATTATTATCATCAATTCCAATTTGCACAAACTGGCTTGAAGAATTATGAACTGCGCATTAAACAGGGCTGGGATTTGCCCAAACATGTGCTGGATACCATTAAGGAAAATCTGATCAAGGTGCTTGGAGATGATGCCCTAATTGCCACCTTATTCTTAGAAGATATTAAGCCCCAGCCATCTGGTAAAAGGCCAATTTATAAAAATGAAATGCTCACAAAATGTACAGATACGCTATTAAAAGTTTAATTGATAGCTTGGTGGCTATCATCTTACTGGTGTTGTTCTCGCCTATTATTTTAATTACTTATCTGTTATTACAATTTGTAAATAGGGGAGATGTTTTTTTTCTACAAAAAAGACCAGGTTACAAAGAAATGCCTTTTAACATTATCAAATTTAAGACCATGCGTGATGATAAGAATGAGCATGGCGAGCTGCTTCCTGACTCCCAGAGGACAACATTTGTAGGCGGGTGGATAAGGAAACTGTCTATAGATGAACTGCCTCAGCTCATTAATGTGATCAAGGGAGATATGAGTCTTGTAGGCCCCAGGCCTTTACTGTTTAAGTACATTCCACTGTATTCGGTTGAGCAGAGAAAAAGACATAGCGTCAAACCTGGCATTACGGGGCTTGCACAGATAAATGGTAGAAATTCTATTTCATGGACGAAAAAATTTGAACTGGATACCTATTATACAGAGCATCTATCTTTCCGTTTAGACCTCCAAATCCTATGGCTTACTATTATTAAAGTTATCAAAAGAGAAGGGGTTAACCAAAGTGCAGAACGGCCTATGATGCCATTTGATGGTAGAAATTAATCGAAAGATGAAACCATAAAAAGGATAGTATTTACAAACACAAACGAGCTTGTTAATTTTTTTGGACACAAGAAACAATTATAATTTGAATGAAGAAGATTATCATTATTGGGGCTGGCAGTGTTGGTGGTCACCTTGCTAACAACTTAGATCTTTATGGCATTGCTGGCCATTTGGTAGGATTTCTAGACGATGATATCAATAAACAAGGGAAAGATTGTTTTGGCTATCCTGTTCTTGGTCCTGTTTCATGGATTTTAGATCAGCATGATTTTGACGTGGTCATCGGTATTGCATTTCCCAAAATCAAGGAAAAGATCATCAATGCACTGACCTTGAACCCCGAATTAAACTATCCAACTTTAATAGCTAAAAACGCCTGGATTTCTAATAACAGCAAGATCGGCAAGGGGACTATCATTTACCCGGGAACCTGTATTAACTATGGTTCGGTCATTAAGGACTTTGTGGTAGTCAATATGAACTGTTCCATAGGTCATGACTGTACGATAGCTTCATTTTGCTCATTGGCGCCCGGTGTAAATTTGGGTGGACATACCAAAGTACAAAAACTAACAGAATTGGGCATTGGGGTATCTACAGTTCAAGGTACAACCATAGGCAAAAACTCAGTTATTGGTGGTCAAACCATGGTTAACAGGGATATCCCTGATGGGGTAACGGCAATAGGCGTACCCGTAAAAATTAAGTCCAATGAGTCTGTCTCTGAAAAATTTTAAGCGGGTTGCCTGTTAATGGTTAAGATCGAAATCTTGGTATATAAAAGATTCAATAAGTGCTTAAGATACATTTCATTTACATAAAGCTTCATAAGAATACAAATAAGGTGTCTTAATAAAATTGTTGCTTTATTTTTATTGAAACAAAGCGGTTTAACGTAAATATTAATGTTATAAAATTATTAACGCTGTTACTAAACATAGATATGAAATTTAGAATACTCTCTCCGGTGTTGCTATATGTCGCCCTTTCTTTTTGGGGATGTAAAAAGCAAGAAAAAATAGAACCAGAATTAGTTGAAGGTGTAAACTTCAAAGAAATGAAAGTTCCCAATGGGTTTGATTATGCTACTACTGCATTGCAAAACTTAAATGTACATGTCGAGCTTTTGGGTGGCGAACCCTATAAAGGTGCCGAGTTCGATGTGTGCCTAGACGACCCTTCAGTCTATCTAGATCAGCAAGAAGCGTCAGAAAAGCTACGTAGGATAATGTCTATCCGTCTGGACGAAAAAGGTAATTATGCTACAGAGTTAAGGATACCACAACACATTGAGAAAGTATATCTCTTGTCAAAGTCTATCGGAATTCCAGAGTACTTTGAGCTTTCAAAATCTACAACAGGGTTTAGTGTCAATTATAATCCAAATTCATCACAAAGCCCAAAAACTTCTGGAACGGCTAAATTTTCGAATAGTGGTGTTATGACGAATGAACTGTTTGGCACTGGGTTTACAACCGCCGCAGTGAGATCGTGGAATAATGTGGGCTTCCCAGATTATTTGACTAATCCGGTATATGTGAACCCGAGTTTCTTACAGCGTTTCAAGTCGGCACTTCCAAAAGGTGTTCCTGTACCTGTAGGTTCAAGCTATTTGGATTCTTCTGTTCCTAGAAATATTGTATTGGATTTAAAACCAGGACAAACGGCGAATGTTAGCATAACTTTTATGTTTGCCAACTCGGCCAATAAAAATACTTTAGGGTATTATTGGCATCCAACCAATTCAAAGCCAACTTCTGCTTCTGCAATTCCTTCAACAAACAAAGGTTATATTTTTCCTAGTACGTCAAGAACCAATATTACCGATTATAGTGGTTTAGTTGCTGGAAACACTGTTGAATTGATTGGTCCAAATGCTGATGGTTCATTTCCGCCTAATACCACTATTGGCTTTTTCTTAATCGCTAATAGCTTCACGCCAACGGCAGTTGGAACACCAGGTTTAATTAACACGACAAGAACAACTTACTATTCTGATTATAATTTGAATACAGCTGGTTCAACGGGTTATATGGCTGGTAAAAAGGAAAGAATGGTAACGTTATATGATGAGGCAACCAATAAAATAGATTGGTCTATTGAAGATGGAACAGACGGTGATTATTCCGATATCGCTTTTTTTGCAAGTTGGAATCCAAATGAGGCCATTAAAGTAGACAACTTTCCAAAGTTACCTACAGTTCCAAGAACAGATAGCGATTACATTTTCTATCCAGCTAAAAACGTTAAAGGAACCTTACTTTTTGAAGATTGCTGGCCACGTCTTGCAGATTTTGATATGAACGATATGGTCGTCAATCATAATTATGTGGGCTTGTTGGACCAATCGGCAGTGAATAAGGTAAGTGAAGTCAATTTTACATTTGATCTGGCTTCTATTTCGGCCCAGCAAAATAATAGTTTTGCCGTAATGGTTCCCAATATAGCGCCAAGTCAGGTTGCTATCGTAACTAATTTGAATTTTGATGGAGCTAATATAAACTCTAACAGAAATCTTAGTTATGCTGTTGAAAGTGGTCATACCAACGATGTTGTAATCCGTGTATTTGATGGAGCAACTACTATACTGGGTGGAAATAATGTCAATAATATTGGAGAAGGCAGTACCACTAGAGCTGTAGAAACCTTTTCATTCACCGTTAAGTTCAATCCTTCAATTTCGGTAAGTGATTTTAATAAGATATCACCATTCATGATCCCAAGGGGAAATAGAAATGTAGAAATACATTTAGCGAATAGACGTCCGAGCATAAAAGCGAACAAGGCACTTTTTGGAACAGATGATGACAATTCCTCCGTAGCTGCCGGACGTTACTATTTAAGCAATACCAAAAATAGTGCAGGAAATATTAATTGGGCAATTGATGTGCCCGAAAAAATTCCATACCCGAAAAGTGGAGCATCTATGACATTGGCCTATCCTAATTTTGTGTCTTGGGCAACTTCTGGCGCCACTAGTCACTTAGACTGGTATACTAATGGAACGGGTAACCGAGTAACAGATAAATTGGTAAATCCACCTAATTAATTAGGATTAAGATATTGAATGATTTAATTGTTGAAGTAGCGCAGCATGCAATGACTTGCTGGGTATGGGATGCGCATGAGATTGAGAATTAAAAATTTTGGTTATTTCCTATACTATATTGTTTCTTCATTTTTTTCGGGCCGCTATCAAATAGAAATAAATAGGAAGCTTAATCAAGAAGGTAAATTAATAGTTTCGATGACCACCAAGCCAGACAGGATCCATAAAGTTTGGATGGTCATCGAATCGATACTTAGGCAGAAAGTAAAGCCAGATGGTATTTTTCTATGCCTAGCGAGGGAAGAGTTTGGAGACGAAAGTAATCTGCCCCGGCGATTACTTGCACTAAAAAAGAGGGGATTACAGATCATATTTGTTGCTGAAAACCTAAGGCCACACAACAAATATTTTTATGCAATGTCTTCTTTTCCAAAAGCTGCGGTACTCACCATTGATGATGATAAAATCTATCCATATCATTTGGTGGGCACATTGAAATTATATATGGAAGTATATAAGGGGCAGATTTGTTCGGTATTGACCAGGCGAATTGAAATGAATGGAAGCTTGCCCGAAAAATATGTGCACTGGAATTTGATGAAGGACAATTTAACCCCATCTCATGCATTGCTAAATCTTGGTGTTGGTGGTGTGCTTTATCCGCCAGGAGCATTGCATAAAGATTTATTTGACAAAGAACAGTTAAAAAATAAGGCATTGCTAACAGATGATATTTGGATCAAGATTATGGCATTAAGGAACGATACAAAAGTGGCTTCACTAGCTGGGCTTTTTAAAAGGCCATTTTTATCGCTTACCGGATTGGGTAAAGACCAATTGATGTTAAAAAATATCCAAGGAGGTGAAAATGACGCAGTCTTTAAAAATTTACTGACATTATACGATATAGACTTGAACAAATTCATGATTGAATCAGCTTGATGAGAGTAATAGAACTTTTAGGGCCTTCTGGAGTTGGAAAGACATTTTTGTATCAACGACTGTTTGAAACCTATACCGAAAGAAGGTATATGAATGTAACAGAGGCTTGTATAAGAGCTGCAGAAGATCTGAAGTTGGAATTTGAATTTACAAGATATTATATCTATTACCTATTGTTCAAGAGTGGCCTGTTCAAGTTTAAGGCTTATGGACTGTCTAAACGCTTGCTCATTAGAGATAAAAACCTGTTGGATGTTGGAGAGGGATATGGTTTGTCCTTTGAACTGTTAAAAAAGTATCTATTGACGGAAAGCAATTCCAATGTGTCTTCTAAACGAATGGAAAACTTTAGACGTTGTGCACAGTTGAATTTCTTGCTCGAAAAGCATTTACAAAAAAAAGAAGTTGTGTTTTTTGATGAAGGTGTACTGCATCATCATCACGGGTTGAATACCTCGATAGCAGCCCAACATACGTCAGATATTAAAAAAGATGGGGCATTAAGTCCCTATGCAGTGGTTTCATGTGAATTGTCTTTTGAACAGCTCATGGACCGGGTGATGAAACGAAAGATAGCAGGAGTGCAAACTTTTAGCCATAAGGATTTATCGGGGATAAAACTGGAGGCTTATGTACACCAGAACATGTTGGAGTATCGAGAGAAAGTGAAGGCGCTAAACATGGCTGGAGTACCCATATTAACAATTAATACCGATGACACTGTCTCCAAAAACCTGAAGACAGTACATTCATTTATAAACAACCTTATCTGATCATGATAAAAGCTAAATTTTTAAGATATATTTTACTTTCAGTTATTTCGTTCCTTGCTTTTAAATCATTCGGACAGGATGCAAGAGTATCGCAGTATAACGCTATACCATTGCTCGTTAACCCTGCACAAACAGGAGACTTTGAGGGCCAATTGCGAGCGCTTGGATTGGGCGTTAGGGTAAACAGCAGAACTGCACATAATTATATGTATAACGCTTCGGTGGATTATAATTTGGGTGTAAGGAACGATTGGGGGCTTGGTTTAAACTACATGAGATCTGGAGCTGATGCTTTCCCAATTAGCGGGCATTATTTTGGGGCTTCGGTAGCCAGAAGATTTTATCTGGATAAAGCAGGGCTGCAACAATTACGTATCGGGGCGCAGGTAAGCTACCTGACTGGTGAAGTAGATGGAAACAAAACGGGGTATGACCGCTTATTGGATGTTAGTGCTTTCAGATACCTGAACCGTCCGTTGGCCAATCCTTCAAATGGAAACACGGCAAGTGCATCTTATTTGAATTATAGTTTGGGAGCCAAATACAAATTTGAGATTGCTCGGTTCAAAATAGAAACAGGATTTGCCGCTTATAACATTACTAATCCGAACCATAATTTTTCTTATCAGGGTACAAATACACTATTGAAACGTTATCGGGTTACGGCATTAACGAGCTTGAGTTACCAATTTAGCCATCAAGATGCCTTTAAAGTGGAACATTATTCTTGGAAAGAGGGTATTTTTTTACGTGACTATAAACCAACTCGTGATACCGTTGGAATTCATGAAACTACTTATAGCTTAACTTGGCTACACCGCGTACGAAACAATACTTTTTCCGTTGGTGTGTATAGCAGGTCATGGCAATCGGTTTATGGTGTGGTTGCCGTTAATCTATCAGACCGTATAGGGTTGAGTGCCAGTTATGAAACCCCAATACTTAAACCTTATTATGATATTGCCCATGTAGAGCTTGGTCTTAGTTTTTATCCCTTCAGGAAAAAAGCTTCCACTAAAAATAGTCCAGAACAGCTAACCAAACAAGTAACAGGCCTACTGCCTTTTGGTACAGCCTTTTGTTTGCCGTGCGAAGTAAAAGTGGTACAAGCCATACCACCACCGGTAATTAACGAGCAGGCACCACCTAAAAAAGCTATTGATAGTCTTGCTGCAGATACCGTACCGAAATGGCCTGTTCTCCCCTTAAAATCGAATATTGGAAGCGGATTGCTATATGCAGACACCATTTACTATAATCTAGATAAATATAACATCAGGCCAGATGCCCAGGTAAAACTTGACCAGATCAGCCGACTCATGAAAAGATTGGATCTCTCATTAGACGTACGTTCACATACAGACTTAAGGGCAAATGCAGCCTATAATAAGAAACTTAGTGAGCGTAGGGCAGATGCGGTTAAAAATTACTTGATGGGATCTGGTATAAACCCAGATAAAATCTCAACCTCGTGGTTTGGAAAAAATCAGCCCATTAATAACTGTATAACCTGTATTGATAGCCTACAGGAAAAAAATCGCAGAAGCGAGTTGGTTTTAAAAGGGTTTAACGACCAAAACCTACAAATCATGCTAGATGAAAAGTTCTTTGGCGATGAAGTCAAGACTAAAGCAGAACTCGAAGCTAAAATAAAACAGACTTTGGCGCTAGAAGGTGGTATTGATTCTACGCTGATCGGTGGCTCATCTGGAGTGGTGTCAGACAATAGATACTATACCGTACAGGTTGCCGCAATTAAAATAGAAAATGAAGAAACTGTGCTTGATCTCAAATGGCTGAATATGTTCAATGAAAAAGGTAAAGATGGTTATAGAAGATACTTCTATGGAGTGTTCATGAACAAGGACCAAGCAGATAAAGCATTGTTAAAACTAAAGCAGCTTGGATTAAAAGATGCTCTTATAAGAGAAGTGAGTTTGTCCTTAAATTAAAAGTAGTTGTTACTTAAAACTGATAATGATATGAGTGGATTGTTAAAAAGTAAGATCTGGTTAAGTTCACCACATATGTCTGGTAATGAACTTGGTTATATAGAAGAGGCTTTTCGGTGTAATTGGATAGCTCCCGCAGGCCCTCATATCGAAGTTTTTGAGAGAGAGCTGTGTGCTTATAACGAGGTCAACCATTCGGTTGTTTTGAGTTCTGGTACCGCCGCTATACATTTGGGCCTTATGCTGCTCGATGTGCAGCCTGACGACTATGTGCTTACACAAAGTCTCACTTTTGTAGCTTCTGCCAACCCAATTAAATACCTGGGAGCCACTCCGGTATTTATAGACTCGGAGGCTGCTACGTGGAATATGTGTCCCTATCAGCTTGAACGCGCTATTCAGGCCTGTTTGAGAGGAGAGATCAAAACAAGTTCAGGAAAGGGAGGAGCAAAGCTCCCGAAGGCAATTATACCAGTCCACTTGTTCGGAATGCCCGCAAATATGACTGAAATCATGAAAGTAGCAAACCGTTATGGCATTCCAGTACTGGAAGATTCGGCAGAAGCATTAGGAAGTAAATATTATGGCCAATCCTGCGGAGCAATAGGAGAATTGGGAGTGATTAGTTTTAACGGTAATAAAATCATTACTACGAGTTCTGGCGGAGCATTGATCAGCAATAATGAAAACATGATAAAGCGTGCAAAATTTTTATCTACGCAAGCCAAAGAAGTAGCAATGCATTATGAACATACGCAGGTAGGTTATAATTATAGGTTGAGCAACGTGTTGGCAGGAATAGGAATTGCACAATTGGAGGTGCTCGATGAACGTGTTGAGGCCAGAAGGAAAAATTTTGCTTTCTATAAAGATTACTTTAGTCAGGTTGAAGGGGTAGATGTATTAGAAGAACCCAATGAAGGATATTTTTCCAATAGGTGGCTAACTACGATAATGATTTCGCCTTTAGAAGCTAAGGGCTTAACCAAAGATGACCTGATGATAGCGCTTGCCTGTGAAAATATAGAATCAAGGCCTATTTGGAAACCCATGCACCTACAGCCACTCTATGCACATTATTCTTTTTTTGGTGAGGGAATTTCTGATGAAATATTCGATAAAGGCTTATGCTTGCCAAGCGGAAGTAACCTGTCAGAAAGTGATATGCTTAGAATTCAGGCGGTAATGGATGAGTTATTCCATCATGCAAAAATTGACAATAAGAAAACAGCTGCTTTTCACTTATGATATTGATTTTATAGCCAAAAAATGTGCATTTTTGTACCTAAAACTTAGAACACATTTAAATGATTGAAGGCAATTTAGATATGAATGAAATTAAAGTTCTGTTGGTAGAAGATGATGCGGTTATTCAACGTTTGGTTCAAAGCTTTCTTTGTAAAAACTCCTGCAATGTTTTGTTGGCCAGTAATGGTGAAGATGCCATAAAGAATTATTTTGATCGTAAAATCGACTTTGATATTATTATTGTTGACATTATGATGCCGAAGATGAACGGCCTGGAACTATTGGTCTATATAAAAAAGCAAGAGAAATATTCGAAAACCAAGGTCGTAGGTATAACGTCTGGCTTTTCAAGTTACCTCAAATCCCTGTGCGACGAGAAGTTTGATCTTTTATTGACCAAACCTTTGGACCTGGATTATTTATTGGCATTCATGAATGGAAAACTGCTCTGTTAAACTAGTTTTAACAAACACACCTTAAATGAACTGCCTTTGTTTAAGGCACTCCTAAAGCTAACCTTGGCATTTAGCATGGTCGCGCATTCCTTTACAATGGTGAGGCCAATTCCAAAACCACTAACCTCTGAAGCACTATCGGACCTGTAAAATTGGTTAAATAATTTATCCTTTTCTGCCGAGCTGACCCCAATTCCGTGGTCTTTAACCGATACTTCAACATATATATCACTAACCTCTATAATGATCTGTATCTTGAGTTTGTCGGGTTTAGAATATTTTATGGCATTTTCAATTAGATTTTTGAAAATATGATATAATAGAATTTTATTAGAGCTGATATGTATGATGGATTCTTTGCTTTTTATCTTGATCTTATCAAGATGTGATTCGGTAAAAGATTCCTTAATAAGTTGCCTGATGAAATCAATAAGATCAAGTTTTTCTAACTTAACCTCCGAATTTTGTGCTTTGGTTTTTTCAATTAACAGCACTTCGTTGATGATCCCATTTAATCGTTCCAATTGCGTATTAATTCTGGTGATGTGTTTTTCCAGTTTGACCTTCTTTAAGTGCTCGTCATCCTGAAGATAAATGGATAACAATTCAAGGCTACTTGATATGGTGGCCAGAGGGTTTTTTAATTCGTGGGAAGCCATAGAAATGAACTTAGACTTCGTCTCATTAATGGCCTTCTCTTTCTTCAGGGCCTGCTCTAGCTTCCGCTTCAAATTCTCCCGAACGGCTACATCCCTAGAGATACCTAAATAACAGTCGATGACACCATTAACAATAACAGGTTTGATCACCGATTCCAGTAATATCCTATCTGCTTTAAACTTATGTCGATAAGCCATGATTTGTGGCTCGTCAGATTTTAGCGGTTCGTGTACGGCAAAGATGTCATCAGTTTTTTTTCCGATAATTTCAAATTGCTCATATCCTAATACCCTTTTTACAGAAGGAGATATGTATATGATAGAAAAATCGCGATTATATAAAATGATGAGATCTGTGGAATTATTTGTAATGAGTTCAAATAATTTAGCCGATTCAATAATATTCGAGTTAATAGACTTTATCTTTTTTTGAGCTGAACAATTCTTTAAGGGATTTATAATAGCCTCTTCTAACAGGTACAATATTGTTGTTGTTCACTTTAATACCTTTACTGTTAAATGAAGAGATATGGTCAAGGTTTACTAAGTAAGACTTATGTACACGCAAGAACTTATTTTGTGGTAATTGGGCCTCTATATTTTTTAAGATTGCCCGAATTAAATAGCTTTTATCTGAGGTTATAATTTTTGTATATAGACCATCAGCTTCAGCCATTAAAATGTCTTTCACCTCTACGGGAATTACATAACCTTTATCTCTGATATGAAAAGTATCCTTATCGTTATTTTGGGGAGAAACAGAAGAAGGCGTCAGTTTGTCATTAAGCGCAAGGAATATATTCGTTTTTAATATTTCCCTGGTAAAAGGTTTAACAATGTAGCCCCTAGGATTAATTGATTTCACCTTCTGAAGTAATAATTCATCTGTATAGGCCGAACAAAACAGTATAGGAATGTTGTAGTTTCCAGTTATTGTTTTTCCAAGCTCAATCCCATTTTCTTCTCCTTTTATGAGGATATCAAGAATAACCAGATCAACTTGGTTTTTTGATAGATATAAGAGGCAACTTTTAGAATTATTAAAGATACCCGACACTGTATAACCTAAGAGGGTTATCAATTCCGCAATATTTCTTGCTAAATCCGGTTCGTCTTCAACTATAACAATCTTTCGCATAAACCTATCATTTTCGCATAAACACTATCGTATCTTAATTCGTGTCATTCGAAGTTAAAAGATTATTCCTTTTAATTGGTAAAAGGAATGTTTTTATGTAATGAAATGAATATAAATGATAATAAAATGTCGTTTTTGGTCATGCTTGATTAATTAATACTTACTGATATGCATTTTGGCACAATTACTTGCTGTTTAAATGATTGGTTTTTCGTGGAGGAATATATTTACAAAGTTAAGTGTTCTTAATCATAACAAAGTACGGTTTAATGCTTTATATGATTGTGTGTTTGTTAAGTGGTTTATAATAAGATTGTTGTGTGTTTTTGGAAAGCCTTTTGGGAATGGGGAGTCAACTTTAGTTATAATTGTTTTAGATGGAATTACTATATTTCTTTAGAAGATAGGTTAACAATTATGTCATTTGACCCAAAGTAAATTAGGAGGTATAAGAGGTATGTTTTTATGTTTAATGTGTTGTTTTGTAGTTTTTTATGATTTTAAACTTATTTTTCAGTTTTAAAACTGAAAAATAAGTTGATTAACTGAAAAATACGTTGTATGTTTGTTTATTATGGAAGAGCTAACCAAAACAGAAGAGCGAATTATGCAGGTGCTATGGAAACTGGAAAAAGCATTTGTAAAGGATATTATTGATGAATTAGAGGAAGATCCTAAGCCTCCTTACAATACTATTTCTTCAATAGTTAGGCTTTTGGAAAAAAAGGGCTATGTAAGTTACAGGGCCTATGGAAAAACTTACGAATATTTCCCTGCCATTAGCAAAGAAGCGTATGCCAAAACCAGTTTTTCTAAGTTGTTTTCTGGCTACTTTGATAATTCCTCAAAAAGTTTGCTTTCGTTCATGGTGAAGCAAGAGCAGCTCAGTGAGGCAGATATAGAAGAGTTAAAGGCATTGATTAACAAAAAAACTTAAGATGGAATTATTCAATTACTTACTTAAATCAAGTGCATGTTTGGTATTGTTTTTTGCCTTTTACTTGTTGGTGCTTAGTAGGTTTACTTTTTTTAAAATCAACCGATTTTACTTGTTGGGCACTCTTTTACTTAGCTTTTCTATACCAACATTGCACTTTACCATCGAAAAATCAGTTCCCCGGCAGGTGATGCCAATTAGTCAGATAGCGGTTCCATCAGACTTTATAGCAGCAACCGACGTATCTCCAAGTATACTTCCTACAGGTGGGCTCATGGAGACAGAAAAGGTTTTTAATTGGATTGCAGCATTACCTTATTTATATATGTCCGTGGTAATTGGGCTAATAATAATGGCCATTTGGCGTTTAATTGTCCTTTTCAGGTATACCAGAAGAAATACAAAAATGGTAAACGGACTTAAATTGTTACATAAAACAGAAGGTTTTACGAACTGCTCTTTCTTCAGCTATGTTTTTGTAGACGAAAAAGGCTTGACAAAAGCAGAGTTCGAAATTCTGTTAAAGCATGAAAAAGTACATGCTGAGCAATATCACTCGGCAGATAAAATTATAATGATGTTTGCCAAAGCGGTGTTATAGTTTAATCCGGTAATTTATTTGTGGGATAAAGTATTGGAACAAGTGCATGAATATGAGGCCGATGAGGTTACATCGAGTGCTTTTGGGCATCAGAATTATGCCAGCCTTTTATTGAGGTTAGTGGTAAATCAAAATGAGGATCCATTAATTCACAACTTTGTGAAAAAACCGGTAAAAGAGCGTATTAAAATGTTGTTTAATTCGAAGTCGAGGGCTATAAAGAAATTAATGTATTTGCTAACATTGCCTATTGTTGCATGCTTAATATGGAGTTTTACCATCGATGTAGTTGATACTCCTTTCTCTGCATCGGCATCAACCATTAATAATGATGCCGATCCTATCATTGGTAAACAGATTAAGGGTGTTTTAGATAGTATTAGTGGGGCTGGACTCTATACAATTATATATTTTAAGGTCGGAAACATAACCTATCCAATTAGAAATGATGTAATGGACAAGGTTAAAAAAGGAGATCACCTCACCATTACCATTGGAGGTAGGCTAGATAAACTTAGTATTACGAACTTAAAGAGCAATCATCGGGAGGTTATTTATGATAGGCCTATCTATTTAATGAAGCAGGTGCTCACTTCAACTGGAAAAGCCTTGATAAAGGAACCGGAGAAAACGGCTTTTTTATATGAGGTAAGCCAAGTTCGCTATGCTTCAAGTAAAATCAGTTCTATCGAAAGAAATAGCAATGGATATGCTACAAAAATGAAGTTGAATGACGGGGTATTTACCATTGTTTTAGACCTTATATCGTTAAACACCAAAGCAGAAGGTTTTAAACTAGGAGATGCGGTAAATGCTAAGTTCATTGGAGAGAAACTTGCCGCTAAAAATATTTATACGACAAGTAAAGTCATTGCGCTTTATTCAGATCCTAAAAAGTACGAAATCATCAATCCATTGTTATACCCTAAATTTTATACTAAAGAGGGCTTTCAAAAAATAGGATGTAAATCAAAAGATGTACCCATGATAACGGCTGCTACTGAAGGTAAGGTAAAAGTAATTTCAGCATTAGAAACCAAAAGTTATATTAGCGAAGGGATCATTTATTTAAAAAATGCAAAATTAGAGATAGATCAAACCACACTAGAAGCAGCAAAAGTTAAGATAGATGAAAAAAATAAGACTGTAACGGCAGAGGAAGCCACTATTTATTTGCCAGATGGGAAAATTAAGAAATCAAAGATGTTGATATATAGCATGAGTAAAAAAAGCTACTCCTTCTATAATTTTGATGAAACGCAAGAAGATAAGAAAGCAAATCTGGTTTCGGGTCCGGGAAAAGAGGGGGATTTAGCATTTAGCCCAGAAGCCTCTATTTCAAAAATGCACTATTACGCATCTGATTCATTAAAAAGCCGTAGATTTCTTAATAGCCTCATATTGTCTGGTAATGCTACGGTAGATATAGAAAAGTATAAACTAAATGGTAAAGTGATCCATGTTGATGAGTCAAAAAAAGTGATCACGGTCTACTTTGGGACCTTAAAAGATGAAGATAACTTAAAAATAGAAGCCGAGGTGATTGAAGTAGATTTGGCTAGCAATAGATATACGACAAAGAACTACTTCAAACAATAGTTATTCCCCAGGCTTATATTTTTTTTCCATATTTTTAAGCACGTCTTCTTTATAGAATAGCACATCTTTGAATTCGCCTTTAGCATACATGGCAGCTTGATCGTTGAAATGTTTGGATTTGGGGTTGCCACTGTTCCCTCCAGCTAATACAGACTTCGCTTTTATCCTTTTACCAAACTCCACTACGCAAACAAAGCTATTGCCGCTATAGCCATAACGTTTACGGGTATCGAATTGATTACTGCGGAAAGAAGGGAGCTGACCCCATAGGGCCGAGCCAAATGCCACAGGATAACTGGGAGCCAGATCATCATATTTTTCGTTTACTTGGCCCGTTAGACGCTGGAAACGGTTCACTTCCCCCCAGGGCATCTGCCATTTGCCAAATCGCTTTGTCAGGTCATCAACTGTTGTTTTCAATGGTGTCAACAATAACTCCGGTTTAGCACTTTTGGCAAATTCGATGGTTTTGGTAACCTGATCCTTCTCTCCCTGATCTATATATACATTTTGCATATCACGGTTAATCCGAGGAGCCCATTCCATAGCCAATGTTGCGGCAATAGAATTTTCTGAACTATAATAATTCCATTGTTTGAGTGTGCTAATGGGTTCTTGCAGTGCGGGGCGTAGCGCATCATTAGCGGGGAGTTCATCATAAGCTTTAAAAAGGGCGGGCAAAAGTATTTCAAAAGCAGGAAGGTAGGTATCATAACCCAAGGTAATCACATCATCTAAGCTATATTTTTTAGGTTGGTTCAACAACCTTAACGCAGCTATTCCTCTAAAATTCTCGCCATCTGGAGCCATGTATGGCGGATAGTCGGCTTTCTTTGGGCTATGGTTGCCGGCGACGGTAAAAGGGGTAGAATTACAGTTTTGTAGCCACCCGTTTGGCGGATTATAAAGGTGCACACTCTCGCTTACCGGATGTAGGCCTTGCCAGGCAGTTGCGGAAATACTTCCATCTACCACTCCACTCCAATTATAAGCCGGATTTCTTTTAGGTATAAAATTACCATGCCAATAGGCAATATTCCCTTTGGCGTCGGCATATACCGTATTATTGGAAGCATTTGCTTTTAAATCCATGGCCTTTTGATAATCTTCAAAGCTTTTAGATTTGGTGCGTACCCAACTTTGTACTAAACTTTGGGGATTTTGATTTTTATGTTTAAGGCTGATCCACTTGCCATCTCGAATAGCCATAATGGGACCATTGCTGGTGTAATAGGTCGTAAACTTCCTGCTTCTTATAATGCCATTTTCCAGATAATTGATATTGATGACCTTTGTACCTACGGGATATTTTTTTTGATCGTACTCGTAATATAGGCCTTTGTTGGTCTTGGTTATTTTTTCGGCATACATATCGGCAATGTCCACATTGTTGGAAGTGTGCATCCAGCCGCAAAATTCATTGAAACCTTGATAGATAAAAAACTGCCCCCAGGTCACAGCACCATAAGCATTCAACCCTTCTTCACTCTGCATTTGTATTTCTGGTCTAAAATAAAAGGTGGTATGTGGATTAATGTAAAGTATGGCATTGCCATTTTTGGTAATTTGGGGTGCGAATGCAAATCCATTTGACCCACTATATTGATCCCTTACTAGTGGCAGGGCGCTGGTTGGCGAATAATCATTGGTATAAAATTTCTTAAGTTCGGCAACTGTAAGGTTGCCCGTGCTAATGGCTCCAATGCTGCCATCTGTCCAAAGAAAGGGATACCAGGGCTGAAATTTGGTAAGTAATATAGGTTTGGTCTTAGGATTTTTATATAGAAAATAATTGATGCCATCGGCATACGCTTCAAGCAGTTTTTTTAACCAGGGCTGGGCTTGTTTGTAAGCTGAAATGGCCAGCGAACTATCGATCAGTAGTTTAATCTGTAGGTCATTATAAATGCTTTTTTCGCCATCAATTTCTGCTAAGCGACCTAACTTTTCAATATAATTGAGTTCTACCCGATTAAAATCATCTTCACACTGGGCATACATCATGCCAAAAATGGCATCGGCATCGGTCTTGCCATATACATGGGCAATGCCCCAATTATCTCGGATAATCTCTACCTGTTGCGCCTGCTTTTCCAGTTTGGAAATGTCTTTGTTGGTAAGGGCCTGTGCAAATAACTGTAAAGGTAGGAGCGCAAGAATAAGGAACTTTTTCATAAAAATTGGCTAAGCTAATGGACTAAGTTCCAAAAAAAATATGAAATAGACTAAAGCACACTGTAAACCCATCATTGAAAGATATCGCCTAGGCTACAGGGCCCAAATAAAAAGGTGCGCATAGCTTTTACCTTGCCTTAATTAAAAAGCTTCTGCCAAACTTACATAAAAACCACTTTGACGTTGCTCGTTTGGTTTTTTCTCCCCTATACCATAATCTAAACGAACGCTTAAGCCCTTGGCGGGATCAAAGAAATAGCGGCCACCAATACCATAATTAGGCTTGAGGTCCTTTAGGTTGGCATGTCCATTCGGGAAAACTTTCCCTGTTCCACCAAATACAGCTAAGCCAAGCCTTTCCATAAAACGGTACCTGATTTCCATTTGTGCAGCAAAGAGGTTCTCGTCACGGTAGCGGCCTGTATAATAACCGCGCATAACTTCGTCATTGCCCAATTGGGGTAGTAGATAAAAAGAGGTGTGTTTGCTTTGTATGCTATAATAGAGCCCTTGTACGCCTACTACAATTTTGGGCGATAAAGGCCAGAAATTACGGAGGTTCAATTTGAACTGGCTCCCTGTAAAATTTTCACCACCAAATAGATTGGGTGCATATTGGTAGGTAAATCGTCCGAAAAAACCTCTAGTAGGGTAGTTGTTCGAGTTTCTGGTATCATAACTTTGCGAAAGGCCAATGAAAATTACTGATCCGCCATTTTTGTCGAATAGGTTGTTGGAGTGACTAAAAATGCCTCCAATCTCTTGGTCGTGAAATGAATAGTTTTCAAATCCTATGGAAGCACCCGTATAAGCATACTTGGTAATTTTTTTTTCTGTATCGAACAAAAATTTCACCTGACTTTGCACCAATTTATCTTCGTCAATATGGTTGGTATTGTTGCCAATGCCATAGAAATTAAAAGGCATTTTCTTGAACCGCATTTCTCCAATAAAATGCAGCTTATTGCCCTTGGTCCAGGCATCGCCTTTTAGGGTAAGGTTATAGGTTTTCTTGGTAGAGTAAGAGGCTGCACCAAAAAAGTTAGAACTCCTGTTGGTACTATCTTTTTTATCGATATAGAAAGAATAGATCGTACCCAGCCCAAATTCGAAACCTGTTTCTTGGGCATAACCTAAAACAGGAATAGGCATAAAACTGGCCTTGCGTGTAGTATCTTTCTCGTTTGATAATAGCCTTTCAATGAATTTTTTCTGCCCAAAAGTGTTGTTGACAATACCGCAGATCAGTAAAAAAGATAAAAATTGCTTCATTTCATGCAAAGTAAAGTAAATTTATTTTAACAGTCTATTGATTCTTGCTTCCCATGCATCATATGCCCTATTATAAGAGACATCTTTTGAATTTTGGATTTGAACTTTGAAATTATAAAACAATAAACCCTATTTTTGCGCCAAAATAAAATAAATTATAAAAATGAGTACTAACAGAGGACCAATATCGAAATTTATGGAGACTAACTACCTCCATTTTAATGCGGCCGCAATGATGGATGCTGCCAAAGGTTATGAGACCCATTTAGATGAGGGCGGAAAAATGATGATAACCCTTGCTGGGGCAATGAGTACCGCCGAATTGGGAATCTCTTTAGCAGAGATGATCAGACAAGATAAGGTTTCTATCATTTCATGTACGGGTGCCAATTTGGAAGAAGATATTATGAACCTGGTTGCTCATTCCCATTATAAAAGAGTACCCAACTACCGCGATTTAAGCCCACAGGATGAATGGGACTTATTAGAAAATCACTATAACCGTGTTACAGATACTTGTATTCCGGAAGAAGAGGCTTTCCGTCGTTTGCAAAAACATATCCATGCCATTTGGAAAGATGCGGATGACAACGGTGAACGTTATTTTCCGCATGAATACATGTACAAAATGTTATTGAGCGGTGTTTTGGAACAATATTATGAAATTGATCCTAAAAATTCTTGGATGCTGGCCGCGGCAGAAAAGAATTTGCCTATTGTGGTGCCGGGATGGGAAGATAGCACCATGGGGAACATTTTTGCCTCTTACGTGATTAAAAACCAATTTAAAGCAACAACCATGAAAAGCGGTATAGAATATATGGCTTGGTTGGCCGATTGGTATGTGAAGAATTCAGATGGCAAGGGGGTAGGTTTCTTCCAAATAGGTGGAGGAATTGCTGGTGATTTTCCTATTTGCGTGGTCCCCATGCTCTATCAAGATATGGAGATGGAAAATATCCCATTTTGGAGCTATTTCTGTCAAATTTCCGATTCTACTACTTCTTATGGTTCTTACTCGGGAGCCGTTCCAAATGAGAAGATTACCTGGGGTAAACTAGATATCAATACACCCAAATTTATAGTGGAATCTGACGCAACGATAGTAGCACCACTTATCTTTGCATGGATACTAAAACAATAATTAAAAAACAAAATATAAAGGGTAAAATTTAACCCAAACAGGATCAGCGATTTCAAAAAAATCGCTGATTTATTTAGTTCTAGCTAGTAAAATGGCAATAATTTAGAATGATTATAAATTGTATTTCACTGTCATTAATATGTCATTGGTATCCTAATAAAGATTACTTTTGTCCAAATATTTCTGAGCGATAAATCATCATTTATCACTTAGGTTAAAAATTTTATTTCAAAATAAAGCATAAAATACTCATTATGAGGAATATCTCATTAGGATTTAAGAAATTTAGAAAAGCAGCATTCGCATTTGTGGCTCTATCTTTTTTAATTGTAACTGTATCGAAAGCACAAGATGTTGTAGAGGGAAGAACTTTATTTAAGTCGAAGTGTGCTTCGTGTCACGCTCTAGATCATGATGCTACTGGTCCGGCATTAACACCAAAAGTTAATGAGCTTGAGGAGTCTTTTTTAATTCCATGGATTAGAAATAACGTTGAGTTAAGGGCTTCAGGTAATAAGCAGGCAATTGAGGCGGCTAAGTTTTCTCCGTCTGAAATGACCGCGTTTCCTACTTTGACCGATGATCAAATTAAGAACATTATTGCCTATGCAAAAGCGGGAGAGCCTAAAAAAGTTGCAGAAGCAGGTGCGGCAGTTAAAGACGAAGGCGTTTCTAGCCTTTCTATTGCTGGTGTATTGGCCATCATTATCCTTTCTATCATTGTTTTGGTGGTTTTGGGTAGAGCGGTTAAAATGTTGGAACGCCTTATCCTTGAAAAACAAGGTATTGAGGTAGTTGAAGAAGATAATGTATCGTTGGTAACAGGTGTAAAAGGCTTGTTCAAGAACAAGAAGTTTGTTTTCTTTACCGTGCTTTGTTTAGTTATGGTATTAGGTTCATTCGGTTGGATGGGCATGTGGGAAACAGGTGTCCATACTGGATATCAGCCAACACAGCCTATTAAATTTTCGCATGAATTACACGCAGGTATCAATCAAATTGATTGTCAATATTGCCATAGTGGTGCATTCAAGTCTAAAAACTCGACTATACCTTCATTAAACGTTTGTATGAACTGTCATAAGAACGTACAGGCTAGAACTGATGATGGTCTGATTTCTCCAGAGATCCAAAAAATTTATAATGCTTTGGGATACGATCCTGATAAGCAGACTTACGATAAAACCAAAGAGAAACCAATTGAGTGGGTTCGTGTGCACAACTTGCCAGATTTTGCTTACTTCAATCACTCGCAACACGTTGTAGTAGGAGAAGAGGCAATTCGTAAAGAAGCAGGTTTAAAACCAACAGATCCGGTATGTTTTGCCTGCCATGGTCCAGTAAATACCATGGAAGAGGTTTACCAATATTCTCCGTTGACCATGAAATGGTGTATCAACTGTCACAAAGATGCGGATATCTCCAATAAGAAAAACGATGCTTTCTATGCCAATGTAATTGCTGCGCATGAAAAGATCAAAAAGGGAGAGAAAATTACCCCGGCATTATTGGGTGGTTTAGAATGTGGTAAGTGCCATTATTAATAAATAGAGTTTAGTTAAGAACGTTCGATAAACAGTAATATAGCTTAAATGGAAAGCAACAAAAAATACTGGAAAGGTTTGGAGGAGCTGAATAAAACTCCCGATTTTGTTGAAAACAACAAAAACGAATTTGCCGAGCCGCTTCCAATAGAAGATGTTTTAAGTGAAGCAGGATTAAGTACAGTTACCCCACGCCGTGACTTTTTAAAGGCATTAGGTTTTGGTTTAGGTGCCGTTACTTTGGCTGCATGTCAGAAAGCACCAGTTCACAAGTCAATTCCTTATTTGGTTAGGCCAGAAGAGGTGGTGCCGGGTATACCGAACTATTATGTTTCTACCTACAAAGGAAACAGTGTAAAAGTGAAAACGGTAGTAGGTCGCCCTATTAAGATAGAGGCGAACCAAAATTCGGGCACTTTTAACCGTGGTACAGATGCGCAAGCACAGGCCTCTGTTCTTGATCTTTACGATGTTTCTAAGTTAAAATCGCCTTTGTTAAAGAAAGACGAAACCACTTGGGCAGACTTGGACAAATTTGTAAAAGCAGAATTGAACAAGGTACAAGCATCGGGTAAGAAAATCCGCGTAGTGGCAAGTAGCTTGAACAGCCCATCTGCTAAAGCAGTGATCGCTGATTTTACGGCTAAATATCCTACAGCTAAATTGGTTCAGTACGATTCGATTTCTTATACAGGTATCATCAAAGCGAACGAGAACAGTTTTGGTAAAGCGGTACTGCCAAAATACAATTTCGAAAAAGCAGATCTTATTGTAAGTTTTGCTGCCGATTTCTTGGGAACTTGGATTAGCGGTGAAGAGTTTACCGCTCAATATACTTCTAACAGAGATTACAAATCTTTGGAGAAAAAGAAAATGTCTCGTCACTTCCAGTTTGAGGCAGGTATGAGCTTAACCGGTACCAATGCAGATACTCGTATAGCACTTAAGCTATCGGAAGAAGGGCCAGCCTTAATTGCTTTGTATAATGCAATTACTGGTGCTAGTTTATCTGGAGCAGGTTTGCCAGACAATACCAATGCTGATAAAGCAATTAAGTTGGTAGCTAAGGAATTGTTGCAGAACAAAGGTAAAGCCCTTGTCGTAGCTGGTTCTAATGATGTTTCTGTCCAAACTTTGGTAAATGCCATTAATGTGGCTATCGGTAGCTACGGTACTACAATCGATTTAGATAATGCTTGCAAACGTTACGAAGGTAATGATGCTGAATTTGCATTATTAGTTGATGAAATGAATAGAGGCGAAGTAGGGGCGGTGTTCTTCTTGAACTCAAATCCGGCTTACGATGCAATTAATAATAAGGCCTTCACCGAAGGATTGGCAAAAGTAGCGTTAAAAGTTTCTTTCGCTGATAGGGAAGATGAAACAGCTGACCTTTCTGATGTAGTGGCCATTACGCCTAACTATTTAGAAGCATGGGGCGATGCCAATACCTACGAAGGTTATTATAGCATTGTTCAGCCTACTATCAATCCGGTATTCAACTCTCGTCAGGCAGAACAAAGTTTATTGATTTGGTCTGATGCACCTGTTCAGGATTACTACGAATATGTACGTAACTACTGGGAGAAAAATATATTGCCTTCAGCAGGTAAAACTTGGAAAGATGTTTTACAAACTGGTGTAATTACGACTTCAGCTAGGGCCGCTGGTAGTTATGGTTTTACTTTATCATTAGATGCAGTTGCCGCAGCTATTGTAGCGAGCAGCAAAACATTGAAAAAAGATATTGAGCTTCAAGTTTACGAAAGCATTCCAATGCGTGATGGTAAACAAGCCAACAATGCATTCTTGCAAGAATTGCCTGATCCGGTATCTAAAGTAACTTGGGATAACTACGTAGCTTTAAATCCTAGGCAAGCTGAGAAACTGGGTTACAAAGAATTTGATGTGGTAAGCATCAAAGCTGAAAATGGGTACTCGGTTGATTTGCCAGTTTTATTCCAACCAGGGCAAGCAATGGGTACTGCTTCTGTAGCCTTGGGTTACGGACGTACAAAAGCTGGTAAAGCGGGTAATAATGTAGGTAAAAATGCCTTCCCTTTTGTAACTTATACTAATGGTACATTAAAGTATGCGACTACCGCTACATTAAGTGCTACGGGAGCTTGGGAAGAATTGGCCCAAACACAAACTCACTACTCTTTCGAAGGTAGAAATATTGTACGCGAAGCCACTTTCAAAGATTTCTTAAAAGACCCTGCGGCTGGTTCTGGTAACCATCACAAGCATAAAGTATATGACCTGTGGACCACCGATAAGCATGAAATGCTAGGTAACAATTGGGTAATGGCAATCGATTTGAACGCCTGTACAGGTTGTGGATCTTGTATTGTAGCTTGTAATGTGGAGAACAACATCCCGGTAGTAGGTAAAGATGAAGTACGTAGACGCAGAGAAATGCACTGGTTACGTATCGATCGTTACTATAGCTTCAACGATGAGAAGACTGGCCATAATGTAACCGAAGAAAAAGAAATTGCCCACATGGACAATTTGGATAATGTTTCTGTGGTACACCAGCCAATGCTTTGTCAACATTGCGATCATGCACCTTGTGAAACGGTATGTCCGGTATTGGCAACGGTACACTCGTCTGATGGTTTAAACCACATGGCTTATAACCGTTGCGTGGGTACACGTTACTGTGCAAATAACTGTCCATATAAAGTTCGTCGTTTCAACTGGTTCAATTACTGGAATGATTCGCGTTTCGATAACTATCTGAATAATGAGTTTACGCAACTGGTATTAAATCCAGATGTAACTACCCGTTCAAGAGGGGTAATGGAGAAATGCTCTATGTGTATCCAACGTATCCAGGCAGGTAAGTTAAGTGCGAAACTGGAGAAACGTGCTCTAAAGGATGGAGATATCAAAATGGCTTGTCAAGAAGCATGTTCTGCTAACGCCATTATCTTCGGTGATAAGAACGATCCTAATTCGGAAGTTTCCAAAGCATTACGTAGCGAGCGCACCTACTACGTTTTAGAAGAGATTAATGTTGAGCCAGGTATTGGTTACATGACAAAAATTAGAAATATAGATTCAGAAACAAAAGAAGTACACGCTTAATTAAGGTACTTACAGCAATATAAATTATGTCAGGACATAACGAATCAATTTTAAGAGAACCATTAATTACCGGTAAAGACATTACGTATGCACAGATTACGGAAGAGATCTTATCGCCGGTAGAGAATAAACCTAACAAGGCTTGGTGGATCGGATTTATCCTTGCACTTTGCGGAGCTACCTTATGGGTAGTTTCTGTAGGCTATACGTTTTGGTTTGGTATAGGCTCATGGGGTTTAAATAAAACAGTAGGTTGGGCTTGGGATATCACCGGTTTCGTGTGGTGGGTAGGTATTGGTCACGCAGGAACACTGATCTCTGCAGTATTATTACTATTCCGTCAGAACTGGCGTAACTCTATCAACCGTTCGGCAGAGGCGATGACCATTTTCGCCGTTATCTGTGCGGCTACCTATGTAGTATCGCACATGGGCCGTCCATGGTTAGCTTATTGGGTATTACCATTGCCAAACCAATTTGGTTCACTTTGGGTAAACTTTAACTCACCGCTAGTTTGGGATATGTTTGCGATCTCTACTTATTTCTCTGTATCATTATTATTTTGGTACACAGGTTTATTACCGGATATTGCTACCATCAGAGACAGAGCAACGGGTGTACGTAAAAAAATATATACCATCTTCTCATTTGGTTGGACAGGTAGTGTTAAGACTTGGCAACGTTTCGAAGCCGTGTCATTGATTTTGGCTGGTATTTCTACACCTTTGGTACTTTCGGTACACACGATTGTATCTATGGACTTTGCAACCTCGGTAATTCCCGGATGGCATACCACCATTTTCCCTCCATACTTCGTTGCTGGAGCGATCTTCTCGGGCTTTGCCATGGTACTCACCTTATTATTGGTGGTACGTAAGGTATTAGGCTTAGAGAACTACATCACGATGTTCCACATCGAATCGATGAACAAGATTATCATCTTAACAGGATCTATAGTAGGTGTGGCCTATTTAACAGAGTTCTTTATTGCTTGGTACTCAGGTTCACAATATGAACAATACGCATTTATCAATCGTGCTACTGGACCTTATTGGTGGGCTTATTGGATGATGATGACCTGTAACGTGATTTCACCGCAGTTGTTATGGTTCAAGAAAGTACGTACCAGTATTGCGGCAACATGGATCTTATCTATTGTGGTAAACATTGGGATGTGGTTTGAGCGTTTTGTAATCATCGTAACTTCGTTACATCGTGATTACTTGCCATCAAGCTGGACCATGTTTTATCCTACTTGGGTAGATGTAGGCGTATTTGTAGGATCAATTGGTGTGTTCTTTACCTTATTCCTATTATTCTTAAGAGTATTGCCATCTATTGCTATTGCAGAGGTGAAAATGATATTGAAGAGTGCAAGTGAGCAATCGAAAATGAAATTGATCAAAGAAGGTCATTTAGATAAAGAACATGTAGCAGAGTACATTGAGTCTTTAGAGAAATTTGATAGTGTTAAACAAGAAGAATACGCAAAAATATAACAATGAGTAATATCAAATATATTTTAGGCAGTTTTGGCGATCCTGACGAGATGCTACATGGCATCGAAAAGTTAAAGGAAAACAACATCTCTATTTATGATGTATATACCCCAATGCCTATACACGGTATCGAAGCTAAATTGGGTGTTAAAAGATCTAGGTTGGACATAGCAGCTTTCTTTTTCGGCATCACAGGTACTATTACCATGCTTACGGGAGTTTATTTGGCCACAGTAGTTGATTGGCCGCTAAATATTGGAGGTAAAACGCATTTTGCGTTGCCAGACTTTATTCCAATTACGTTTGAGCTAACCATCCTATTTTGTGCATTTGGTTTAGTAGGATCTTACTATGCCTCAACGCACCTGTTTCCAGGTAGGGCACCAAGAGTAATGGATTTACGGGCAACAGATGATCGTTTTATTATTGCTATAGATGCAAAAACTAACACAGAACACGAAAAAATAGATGAACTTTTGAAAGGTGCAGGTGCCTTAGA
The DNA here is from genome assembly GCF_016428855.1 of Pedobacter sp. ASV28. GTDB lineage: Bacteria > Bacteroidota > Bacteroidia > Sphingobacteriales > Sphingobacteriaceae > Pedobacter. Next base: position 78,511 of record NZ_JAELTN010000011.1, on the reverse strand, counting down.
AGTAAAGCATAATGAAAGGAAGTATGTTAGCTATGAATAAGAATAGAATTGTTTTAGGTGCATTTGGCATACTTGCTGCTGTAGCTATGCTTTCGGCCTGTAGAGATAAAAAAAGTACAGGTTTGGAGTATGCAAGGAATATGTACGATCCTATCGCTTATAACCAGGATCAGCCTAATAAGAATTTTGCCAATGGAGCAACTGCTCAAACCCCTCCGGCGCATACTAATCCGGTAAATTTTATCCGATATGAGTATCCAAATACCAAGGAAGGTTATGAAGCTTCAGTGGCATTGGTTAATCCTTTGCAATTGACCGAGAAGAATTTAGTAGAAGGTAAACACTTTTACACGGTATTCTGCTCACCTTGTCATGGTGAAAAGGGAGATGGCCAAGGACATATCGTAAAGCTGGACAAAGGTATTTCTGGTGTTCCGGCCTATCATGGTGCAGATGCCATGTCATCTCGTGGCGGCTTAATGAAGGATATGCCTGCCGGAAAAATCTATCATACCATTATGTATGGTTTGAATGCAATGGGATCTCATGCTTCACAACTTAGTCCTGAAGAAAGATGGAAAGTGGTGATGTATGTTCAACAATTACAAAAAATACAATAAGAAAACAGATATAAATGGGAACTCATCATTATAATTTAAGTGAACAATTTGAGTTTACAGGAAAAGTTAAAATCCTGAGCATAGTCGGTATCTTTGTTGGTGCTGCAGCTATTGCCTTTGGTTTTTTAAGTGGCGCTCATGAGCGTACTTTTGCCAACCTGTTGCTAATGGCCTATTATTTTGCCTGTGTATGTATGTCTGGCGCTTTCTTCTTGGCTGTACAATTTGTGGCACAAGCAGGTTGGTCAGCATCAATATTGCGTATACCTCAGGCTATGGCTAAAACCTTGCCTATTGCAGTTGTTATACTAATAGCTGTAATTGGGTTAGGACTTTACACACATAACCTATACCACCACTGGCACGCCGATGGATTAACAGACCCTAACTCTCCAAATTATGATCAACTCATAGCGGGTAAGTCAGTGTTTTTAAATGTGCCTTTCTTTCTGGCTAGACAGTTTATATTTTTAGGCTCGTATTCGATCTTTGCCTACTTTGTAACCAAATGGTCTTACAATGAAGATTTAACAGGTGGTTTAGAATCATATCGTAAGAGTTTTAAATACTCTTGTATATTCCTTGTGGTATATGGCTTTACTACACCAGTATTTGCTTTTGATACCATCATGTCATTAGAGGCACACTGGTTCTCTACCATGTTTGGCTGGTATAACTTTGCCGCCATGTGGGTAAGTAGTTTGGCTACCATTGCCGTAATTCTTATCTTATTAAGAAAAGCAGGTTATATGAGTTGGATAAACAACAGCCATCTACATAACTTAGGACAGTTTATATTCGGTTTCTCTATCTTTTGGACCTATGTATGGTTTGCCCAGTTCTTATTAATCTACTATGCCAACATGTCTGAAGAAACAGTTTATTTCTATAAGCGTTTTAATAATTACGAATTTTGGTTCTACCTTAATCTGGTAATGAACTTCCTGTCGCCCTTATTATTACTGATGGATCGTGATAACAAGAGAAGTGAAAATATCTTGCTTGCGGTGTCGATTATTGTACTATGTGGCCATTGGGTAGATTACTATCAAATGATTATGCCGGGTATTTTCGAATTTGGACCAAAAAGCGGTAGCGGTTTTGGAATTTTGGAAATAGGAATTGCCTTAGGTTTTGTGGGATTATTTACCTTTACCGTATTAAGTGCGTTGAGCAAAAAACCTTTGCTTGCTAAAAATCATCCGTTTTTACAAGAAAGTTTAAATCACCATTTATAATAATTACGATTTACAAGAATAGATTAATATAGTTAAGTACATCGTACTACTTTTAAGAAGATGAGTTTAAGAAAATTTATAGTTAATAAAACAATAGCGGGTTTGGCAGTATTATTTACTGTTTTCTCAAGCATGACCGCTTTTGCCCAAGAAGCAGCAGCCACTGCTACAGCTAAACCTGTAGATATGGGCCAAGTACATAAATCGGCATTATTTTATGTCCTGATGTTTCTTCTCTTGTGTTTATTTATAGCCATTGTTGGCAAGGCACTAAAGGTTTATGAGCTTACCAGAGAAACTCAAGGTAAATCTGAAGGAATCAATTGGAATACAGTTAACGCCGTATTATTTGCTATATTTTTGATAGTAGGATTGTATGGGGTATATTGGGAATATACCGTTCATGGAAACATGATCTTACCTGAGGCGGCTTCTGAACATGGTAAGAAGATTGACGAAATGTTCAATTTGACATTGATCATTACCACTATAGTATTTATTGCTACGCACATTGTTTTGTTTTCCTTTGCTTATTTCTACAAAAGTTCAGGTAAGAGAAAAGCCTACTATTATCCTCATAACAATACTTTAGAGAAAATATGGACTTTAGTGCCTGCATTAGTGTTAACTGTGCTTGTATTAATGGGATTCTTAACCTGGAGATCTATATTCTATAAAGTAGAAGATCCTAATAATAAACCTTTGAGCATTGAGATTACTTCTTCTCAGTTTCAATGGGATGTTCGTTATCCTGGTCCCGATGGCTTAATTGGCTTGAAAAACTATAAATTAATTACTTCATTGAATGCTTTGGGTATTGATTTTAACGATAAGAACAGTTTAGATGATTTAGTGGCCGATGAGATTGTAATTCCTGTAAATAAACCTGTACGTTTTACTTTAACCAGTAAAGATGTAATCCACAGTTTCTATTTACCGCATTTTAGAGTACAATTGAACACTGTACCGGGTATGACCTCTTACTTTGAATTTACACCTACCATTACTACGGCAGATATGAAGACAAAGACCAATGATCCTAAGTTCGATTATATCCTGTTATGCTCTAAAATTTGTGGCGCTAACCATTTCAATATGCAAAAGAAGGTTAGGGTAGTTTCTGAACAAGAATACAAAGAATGGCTTGTTGGACAATCTACCTATTTAACCAACGATTTAAGAAAGGCATTTAATTTGCCTATTCCCCCTGCAGCTAAAACGGCGGATACTGCTGCTACCGCATCAACAGTAGCGGTAGGCGCAACAAATCAATTAGCTTTAAAAAAATAAATAATACTGGAAAACCTTATTATGTCAACAATATCACTACAAGATACACACCACGATGATCATGGACATGGGCATCACCATGAAACGTTCCTAACTAAATACGTATTTAGTCAAGATCATAAAATGATTGCCAAGCAGTTTTTAATAACTGGTATCATAATGGCAGTTATAGCTATGGCGCTATCTATTTTATTTAGGATTCAGTTAGCTTGGCCTGATCAAACGTTTCCTTTATTAGAAACTTTTTTAGGAAAGTGGGCTGAAGGAGGAAGGATAAAACCTGACTTTTTCTTGGCGCTGGTCACCATACACGGTACCATAATGGTATTCTTTGTGTTAACTGCCGGACTAAGCGGTACTTTCAGTAACTTATTAATTCCTTTGCAGTTGGGTGCAAGAGATATGGCTTCGCCATTCTTGAATATGCTTTCTTACTGGTTTTTCTTTGGTGCCTGTGTAGTAATGATGGGTTCATTTTTTACTCAGACTGGCCCTGCTAGTGCTGGTTGGACAGTATACCCTCCACTTTCGGCTGTCCCTAAGGCTATGCCAGGTTCCAACATCGGTATGACCTTATGGTTAATTAGTATGGTAATGTTTGTCGCTTCATCTTTAATGGGCGGTATCAATTATGTAAGTACCGTGTTGAATATGCGTACCAAAGGAATGGATCTTTGGAAAATGCCTTTAACCATTTGGGCATTCTTCTTAACCGCTATTTTGGGTATCCTTTCGTTCCCAGTATTGGTAGCGGGTGTGGTGCTATTGGTATTTGACCGTAGTTTTGGTACGAGTTTCTACTTATCAGATATGGTTTTTGGAACGCAGATTATGCCAAATGAAGGTGGATCTCCAATTTTATGGCAACACTTGTTCTGGTTCTTAGGTCACCCTGAGGTATATATCGTAATCATGCCGGCTTTAGGTATTTCATCAGAGATCATCTCTGTAAATTCTAGAAAGCCAATTTTCGGTTACCATGCCATGGTGTATTCTTTGATCGGTATTACGGTATTGTCATTTATTGTATGGGGTCACCACATGTTCGTTACAGGTATGAACCCGTTATTGGGTGGAGTGTTTATGATCACTACTTTGATCATTGCCGTACCATCGGCTGTAAAGACCTTTAACTATTTAGCTACTTTATGGAGAGGTAACATCAGGTTTACACCTGCCATGTTATTTGCTATTGGTTTGGTATCGTTCTTTATCTCTGGTGGTTTGACCGGTATCTTCTTAGGTAATGCTTCTTTAGATATTAACTTGCACGATACTTATTTCGTAGTGGCCCACTTCCATTTGGTAATGGGATCTGCAGCAATATTTGGTATGTTAGCTGGTGTTTATCACTGGTACCCTAAAATGTTCGGAAGAATGATGAACCCAAAATTGGCTTATTTGCACTTTTGGATAACGTTTATCTGTGCTTATTTGGTATTCTTCCCACTTCACTTTTTAGGTTTAGATGGTGTACCTCGTCGTTATTATGCATTTACAGAATTTGAGTTCATGCAAAAATGGTTAACGGTAAACGTATTTGTAACTTGGGCTGCTATTATCGCAGCACTTGCACAAGTTGCGTTTTTGTTTAACTTTTTCTATTCGATATTTAAAGGTAAAAAAGCACCTCAAAATCCATGGGAAGCGAACACTTTGGAATGGACTACCCCAGTAGAACATCTTCATGGTAACTGGCCTGGTGAAATTCCAACAGTATATCGTTGGCCTTATGACTATAGCAAGCCAGGAGCTGAGCATGATTTTATTCCTCAAACAGTTCCGTTCTCTCAAACTATGAGTTCAAATTTACCTCATGATTTTGAAGGAAATGAAGAAGCAGAGCGCATACAAAAAGAATGGGAAGCAAACAATAAGCCTGCACAGTAACCTTACACTGTAAGCAAGCAACTTTGTTGAAAATATGTAATAAGGTATCTGCAAAGTGTATTAACTTTATCAGATACCTTATTTTTATAAATCTATCATACACAAATGATTTCTAAATCTGAAAATAGATTTATTAGAATAAACTTTATTACCATCATAGCTACTTTAGTGGTGATTTTGGCTGGTGGGGTAGTGCGAAGTACTGGTTCTGGAATGGGCTGTCCCGATTGGCCTAAATGCTTTGACCAATATATTCCACCTACGTCTGTAAAGCAGTTACCAGCTGATTATCAACAGAAATATCTCGAAGGTAGACAAAAGAAAAATGAGAAATTTGCTAAATATCTCGAAAGCTTAGGTAAACACCAGTTGGCAGATAGTATAAGAAATGACAAATCTATTCTTGTACATGAAGACTTTAATGCTGCCAAAACCTGGACTGAATACATCAATAGGCTAGCCGGAGCGATTTTGGGAATTTTTCTCTTGCTCACTGCCATTTATGCTTTTGCCTATCGTAAAACAGCGAAGCGGATAGTTATACTCAGTTGCTTGAATATTTTTGTAGTAGGTTATCAGGCTTGGCTTGGATCTATTGTGGTTTCTACCAATTTAACACAATGGGTGGTAACCGTACACATGTTATTGGCTTTGGTAATTTTGGGGATTTCCATTTATACTTATAACTATGCTAAACAGTTATATAAAGAGCCTACAGTGATTATGTACCGTATCATGTGGCTCAAGGGATTTTTGCTGTTTACTATTATCATCTCCATAGTCCAAATTATATTGGGTACAGAAGTGAGGGAGAGTATTGACACCATTGCGAAGTCGCTGGAGTTTAATGATAGGCATAGTTGGGTGAATAAAGTAGGTAATATATTCTCTTATCATAGAGATCTGGCCATATTGGTAGGGATAAGCAATTTTATCGTCTATAAAATGGTAATTGATAGATTTAGTGGTAAAGCCTGGCCTTTAATAACGGCTAATTATCTAATGGTTGTGCTCATTGTTCAGATTGCATCCGGATTTTTGCTTTCCTATCTAGGTTTACCTCCGTATGCCCAAGCAATTCATATCTTGTTTTCGACAATTATGTTTAGCTTACAATATTATCTATACCTATTAGTCTATAGAACAAAAACTTATAAAACAACTTAATCATTAAAAATTGAAACAGTTTTTTGCAGATTTTTCCAAGCTCATTAAGTTCAGACTAACATTTTTGGTCGTTTTTTCTGCTTCTGTTACATTCTTGATAGGTTCTAAAATCCAGGTAGATCGTGCTATAATTGATGAGATCAATTGGAACAATTGGCTGATATTAATTATAGGGGGATTCTTGGTTACTGGAGCTGCAAATTGCTTCAATGAAATTATTGAAGTCGATCTGGATAAATTAATGAGCAGAACCAAAGATAGGCCAATGCCTGCTGGCAGAATGACAACTGGTCAAGGATTAGTTTCTGGTTTGGTGATGGGCATTGCAGGTACATGGTTACTGGGCAAACTCAATTTGGAAACGGGTTTGATTTCTGTATTTTCAATATTATTATATGCTTTTGCTTATACCCCATTGAAGCGGAAATCGCCAATTGCAGTATTTGTTGGTGCTATACCCGGTGCGTTGCCGCCGCTTATTGGTTACCTGGCGGCCATAGGGCATTCTCCAATAGGTTATGTGCCTAGAGATTATCAGATAGCGATTATTTTATTCTTGGTTCAATTTGTTTGGCAGTTTCCACATTTTTGGTCTATAGCATGGGTATTGGATGAAGATTATAAAAAAGCTGGTTTTAGGTTGCTGCCCACAAGAGAAAAAGATAAGACCAGCGCTATTTTTACTTTTATTAGCACTTTGGTCCTAATACCCGTAAGCCTATTGCCCACATTTTATGGCTTTGGAGGATATTATGTAGCAGGTGTTTCTATCTTGTTAGGATTGATTTTTAGTTGGTATGCCTACCAGCTTGTAGTTAAAATGGACTTGCCTAGTGCAAGAAAAGTGATGTTCTGTTCCTTCTTTTACATTCCATTGGTTCAGTTGGTTTTATTGTTTGATTTAGTTGTTTAAAGATGGTGAGTACAATACAACAGGGAGATATAATGATGAATTTCAAGCCCAAGAAATTTGTGGTTTGGTTATTTGTGGTATCCTCTACTATTATGTTTGGAGGGTGGACCAGTTACTACTTGGTTTTTTCGGCCTCTAAGGGCAAAGGCCATGGCTTGGTTTTGCCAGATGCTTTTATTTATAGTACCATCGTATTGGTGCTGAGCAGTGTATTTCTTTTTTTAGCCGCAAAGTCGCTAAAAAGAGGAGATAGAAAGCAGCAACAAGTATTCCTTTGGATCACGTTTGTACTTGGGTTGGTTTTTGGCTTTTTACAGTTTCAGGGATGGTCTGGCTTATATCATACGGGAGCGGCATTAGTGAATAATAATGCGGCCATATCTATGATTTATGTGGTTTCGGGTTTTCACTTGTTGCACATCGTTGCAGGTTTATGCTTAATTCTGAACAGTTTGATAGGCAGCTACAGAAATGTATCGCAGGAAGTAGCCACTTATCGTCAGGATATTGCCTCAATTTTTTGGCATTTTATAGATATATTATGGATATATCTGTATGTTTTTTTACTTTTGAACAGTTAAATTTTTTAACAAACTATTATACTAATATTAAATGGATTCATTATCGAAATTAGACCAAGTTAAAACAACACCATGGGCTGGTGGTCGTTCACCATGGTCAGTAGAATATGGCAAAATAATGATGTGGTTCTTCTTACTGTCAGATGCCTTCACATTTTCGTCATTGCTGGTTTATTATGGAGCACAAAGATTTAGCAAGTTTGCTTGGCCAGATCCAGATTTGGTTTTCCAATCTATACCTGGATTTGCAGATCATGGCTACCCACTTGTTTTTGTTGGTATAATGACTTTCATCTTGATCATGAGTTCTGTAACAATGGTTTTAGCTGTAGAAGCAGGACACAGAAGATCTAAAAAAGAGGTAATTTGGTGGATGGTTGCAACCATTATAGGTGGTTTGATGTTCTTGGGCTGCCAGGCTATTGAATGGACGCACTTACACCACGAAGGTTTTTGGTGGGGAACTAACCCTGCTTCAGGTTTAAAAGAGGAAGGTGCAATTAAAGCGGCCTTACAACCATTTTTTGATGGGGATATTTCTTTTGTCTCGGCACAACAGTTTGCCAATTTGTTCTTTACCATTACCGGTTTCCATGGTTTCCACGTATTTAGTGGCGTGGTCATCAATATCATCATCTTATGCATGGTTATTAATGGAACCTTCGAAAAACGTGGCCATTATTTAATGGTCGAAAAAGTAGGTCTATACTGGCACTTTGTAGATTTGGTATGGGTATTCGTATTTACATTCTTCTACTTGGTTTAATATAGCTTTTATATAAAAAATATTCTATGTCAGCACATCAAACACATACAGACGATCACGCTCACGAAGCGCACGAGTCAATGTCAAAGAGCAAAATTTGGAAAGTATTTTTCATCTTGTTGTTCATTACCGTAATAGAGTTCATTATCGCCTTATGGGCCATTCCTGGACACCACATGTCACAACATGTAGGAAATTACGTATATATTGCCTTAACCTTGTTAAAAGCCTTTTATATTGTGGCATATTTCATGCACTTAAAATATGAAAAGCTGGGCTTGCAGTTGTCGTTAACGGTATCGTTTATATTTATTATATATTTTATAGTATTAATGCTTATTGAAGGCGGTTACCTTCACTTGCATATGCCAAAAGTATAATGAAATAAATATATACGGATGAAATATAATCCTATAAAAAAGGTCTTGATCCTGGTAACCATTCTAGCGGTTCCAGGATTTTTGTATTATTTACTACAGGATAAAGGAAAGAACAGATATAGGCCTTTGCCTATTTTTGGCCAGAAACAGGTAGCCAATACTTTTCATTCAGTAAGGGGAAAACAGATACCAGATACCATTTACCATGAAGTTGCAGACTTTAAATTACTGAACCAAAATGCAGATACCATGTCTCTGTCCAAATGGTCCGGTAAGATATTGATCGTTAATCTTTTTTATACCAGGGTAACATCAGATGGGGCTAAAGTAGCACTAAAAGCCATGCAGGGCTTCAAGGACATCTACCAGAAAAATCAAATGGTCCATTTGGCTAGTCTTAGTGTCGATGTTAAACATGACCAAGTTCAGCAATTGTCAAGTTATGCTAAAGCAATAGGGGCAAATAGCAATAAGTGGGATTTATTAACTGGAGATAGCACTCAGGTTAATCAACTTGTTAAACAAGGACTATTATTGGATGCTAGCGAATCGCATGCTGCGAATGATAGGAGAATTGTCTACAGCGATAAGATTGTGCTACTAGACACCAAGCATAGGATCAGGGGATTTTATGAGGCTACCAATCAAGAAGCGCTCTCTAAATTAGATGATGAGATTAAGGTGTTAATTGCAGAAGAACTAAGAAATATTAAAGACGGCAGGTAGGCGAATAAAGAGAAAAGATTAAGGAATAAAGATGGATAATATCAGCAATAACGTAGAGAATACAATCGAGCAAAAGTATAATAAATGGATAATCATCCTTTCTGTGGCTATACCATTGGTAGTGGCTTTGCTATTTGGAGTTAATTTAAGAAAGTTAGGTTATGATGTTCAGCCCTTATCCTTTCTTCCTCCAATTTATGCTGCCATTAATGGAATTACTGCGGTTGTTTTAGTGGTAGCAGTATGGGCCATAAAAAATGGAAAGAGGAAGTTGCACGAAAATTTAATGAAGTTTGCCATTGTACTTTCTGTACTTTTTTTGGGAATGTATGTAGCGTATCACATGACTTCCGATTCGACCAAGTTTGGTGGAGAGGGAGCCATAAAATATCTCTATTATTTTATTCTGATTACACATATTTGTTTGTCTGTGATTATTATTCCATTTGTGTTGGTAACCTATGTTAAAGCTTTGGCCCAACGTTTTGATAAACATAGAAAAATAGCCAAAATTACTTTTCCATTGTGGTTATATGTAGCAGTTACGGGGGTAATTGTTTATTTGATGATATCGCCCTATTACAATCATTAGGAATATTCCTAATGATACGATAAAAAAATAGATCCTTTTGTCTATTAATTTTGTATTATTGAAGTGACATTAGCTTATTAATACGAGGTTCTATTTAATGGATGTTGTACACATAGAAACGGGGAACGATTTGGTCGCCTTAATTAAGAAAGGTCATACCTCGACGTTTACCCAATTCTACACCTCTTATTTTCAGAAGCTTTTATTGGCAAGTAATAAATACATCAAAGATACGCAAGCCTCAGAAGAGCTGGTACAGGATGTTTTTCTTAAGATCTGGGAAAAGCCAGATCACCTTTATGAGGTAAAATCTGTGAAATCCTATTTATATCGGACAGTGATAAACTCCTCAATTAACTACATCAACCGACAAAAAAATATAGAGCAGCATCATCTAAAAATAGCTTCGGCATTTACAGACGATGACCTGACCGAACTTGACGAGGAGAACGAAATGATTGTGCTGGTAAGGAAAGAGATTGAAAAACTTCCTGCACAGTGTAAAAAAGTTTTTATGTTGAGCAGATTTGATGGGTTTAAATACAAAGAAATAGCCAATCAATTAGATATTTCTGAAAAAACAGTTGAGAACCATATTGGTCATGCACTTAAAACACTAAGACAGCGGTTTTTGGTAGATGAAACAATGAATAAGAAGGGCAAAAATTTTTTAATGCTCCTTAATTTGTTCTTGGGTTGAAGTATTTTGGTACTTTTTAGTGCATTTGTACTTTTTTTTATTTTTTTTCTAAAACAACTAGGGGTTTTTTAAAGGTCGATTGTCTTAGACCTGTACCAACAACAAACACCTAATCAACTAAATGCTTAACCCATCTGGATATCTAGACGTAATTGTTCGATATTTAAACAATCCACAGGATGAAAAACTTCATGCTGCCATCACTTCTTTTAGGCAGGAGTCTGCGGCCAACGAAAAATATTTCGTTGAAATCAAAAGCATTTGGGATCTATCCTCTAAATCCGCACAACTAGATTTGGTGAATAAGAAAGAGTTGGCGCTTAAGCTTGAAAAACAATTGCAACAACTTTCTCCTAGAAGTGGAAAAGCTAAGTTTGGGTCAAGTATAACCCCATTCGTACGCTGGGCTGCAGCTGCTGTTATCTTTTTAGGGCTATCTGTCTTGTTGTATACCTATTTAGCTGATGAAAATAAGCAAAAACAACATACCTATGCTTCTGATGTTGCTCCAGGTGGCAATAAGGCCATATTGACCCTCTCTGATGGTCAAAAAATTTCATTGAATGATATGGACAATGGCGATATAGCCAAACAAGCTGGAATAGCGGTTACAAAAACTGCTGATGGACAACTTATTTACGAAATCAAATCGATAGAGGGGGCAGACATAGACCATTCCCTGTCAGAGATGACCAATACAATTTCTACCCCCCGAGGAGGGCAATGGCAGGTACGCTTGCCAGATGGATCGATAGTTTGGCTTAATGCAGCTTCATCTTTAACGTATCCCCTAACATTTAAAGTAGGTAAACAACGCAGAGTAGAATTGATTGGAGAAGCCTATTTCGAGGTGGCCAAAGATAAAGAGCACCCATTTGTGGTACATACGGCAAAACAGGAGGTGGAAGTTTTGGGGACACATTTTAACATCAATAGTTATCTGGATGAGCCGATAACCAAAACAACCTTGCTGGAAGGTAGTATCCGTGTAGCAGCGAAAGATAGCCATAATGCAAAAATACTTAAGCCAGGAGAACAATCCATGGTTTCTGCAAATGGCATAAATATTAGTGAGATTGATGTAGAAGAAGCTGTAGCCTGGAAAAATGGGTACTTCATGTTTAATAACGAAAAGCAGGAAAGCATCATGAGAAAAATCTCCAGATGGTATAACGTAGAAGTAGAATATGCAGATCCCTTAGCAAAAGAAGTAATGTACTATGGAAGCATAAGCCGTTTTGAAAAGGTGTCTCAGATCTTAAGAAAGTTCGAACAGACAGGGGAAGTACGATTTGAAATTAAAGGCAATAAAATTACTGTTTATAAAGAAGATAAAAAGGATTAACCAACCTTTAGAAAGACAATAAATAAATCAAATTCAATAAACTTAAACCAAACAAACAAGACATGAAGAAACTTCGACTCAATCTTTAGATGAATAAGGGTAGGAAAAATAGAAAGGGATTGCTTGCGACGCCCCCTTTCTGTACATCTGTTTAACCCTTCCGATAAATCGGTCATTAATTGAAAAATCAATTATTTTCTTGGATCAACTGCGCAGCACTATTCATTGCTTAAACGATTTAGTGTTGTGCGTAAAAAAAACAGACTATCAAATGTATAGAAATTATACTAGAATTTTATGTGCGCAACCTGGCTACATACCTAAATTATTATTAATTATGAAGTTAGTTACGGTTATATTGTTTACCTCGCTACTGCAGGTAAGTGCTGCTTCCTTTGGCCAAAGGCTTACATTAAATGAGAAGAACATAACCATAGAGAAAATGGTTAAGGAAATCAGAAAACAGGCAGGCTATGATGTACTTCTCTCTACAAATAAAATTAAGAGTACATCAAGGATTGATGCAAATTTCAATAATGCTACCATAACAGAAGTTATGGAAAAAATCTTAGCCGGTAAAAATTTAACTTATTCCATTGAGGATAAAACCATACTGATCAAACCAAAGGAAAAATCTATGCTGGATAAGATCATAGATTATTTCGTTGACATTAAGGTTACGGGAAAAGTAAAGGATAAAGAAGGACAGGCAGTACCTGGCGTTAGCGTAATTATTAAGGGGACTACAACAGTGGTCGTAACCAATGATAAAGGTGAATATCAGCTTTCAGTACCAGAAGGTGCTACGTTAATTTACCGTTATATTGGTTATAAATCGGTAGAAATGCCAGTAGAAGGCAGAACTCGCATTGATGTGTCATTAGAAGAAGATGCCAGCGAATTAAAAGAGGTAAATATTGTCTCTACAGGTTTCCAAAATATCAATAAAAAACTATTTACTGGTGCCGCAACAAGTATAAAAGGTAGCGATGTAAAGCAGGATGGTGTTACGGATATTAGCCGTATGCTGGAAGGTAAAGTAGCTGGTGTTTCGGTACAAAATGTATCTGGAACATTTGGTGCAGCTCCTAAGATAAGAGTACGTGGAGCTACTTCTATTTCGGGAGAAAATAAACCACTATGGGTAATTGATGGCATTGTATTGGAAGATATTGTCAATATATCTAATGATCAGCTTTCCAGCGGTGACGCATTGACCTTGATAGGTTCCTCTGTGGCAGGCCTTAATGCCGACGATATTGAAGATTTTAGCATCTTAAAAGATGCATCGGCCACAGCACTATATGGAGCAAGGGCTATGAATGGCGTAGTGGTAATTACCACCAAGAAAGGGAGAGCAGGCAATACAAAGGTAAATTACAGTGGTAATTTCTCCAGTTTCTTAAAACCCAGTTATGATAATTATAATATCATGAACTCGGCAGATCAAATGTCGGTATATGCTGAGGTTGCTCGTAAGGGCGGTTTAACAAGCAGTATTGTGAATGGAGTATCTGGAGGTGTTTACACTAAAATGTGGCAACTGATCAATACCTACAATTCGGAAACTGGACAATTTGCCGTAGAAAATACACCAGAAGGTAAATCTGCATTCTTGAAAAGATATGCTTTGGCCAATACCGATTGGTTTGATATTCTATTTAAAAACTCTTTTGTACAGGAACATTCTGTTAGTATATCTTCTGGTTCCGATAAATCAACGCATTATTTCTCTTTGGGTTATTATAATGACAATGGATGGTCAATTGGCGATAACGTTAAACGTTACACCATGAACTTAAGAGGCGATTACAATATTTCCAATAAAGTAAGTGCAGGTATTCTGGCACAAGGTGCCTTTAGGCAGCAAAGGGCGCCAGGTACACTTGGCCGTACAAGTAATACCGTAGAAGGTAAATACTCCCGTGATTTTGATATTAATCCATTTAGCTATGCCCTAAATACCAGTCGTACCACCACAGCTTACGACCAAAATGGAAATCTGGAATATTTCAAGCAAAACTATGCGCCTTTTAGCATCATCAATGAGCTGGATAACAATTATATCGATTTGGATATGTTGGACCTGAAGGTACAGGGTGAATTAAATTATAAGTTTATCAAAGACTTTAATTTTAAGTCAATAGGCGCAATTCGTTATGTAAAAACCACTAGAGAGCATAAAATTACCGAATTTTCTAACATGGCTTTGGCCTACAGGTATGCGCCCAATAGTACTATTGCCAAAATCAATAGGTTTTTATATAAGGATCCTGAAACTCCTGAAATTACCGATCCAATAATTACATTACCAGAGGGAGGTTTTTATAATAGAAGTGATGATAACCTATTGAACTTTAACGTACGTAACCAAGTAGACTATAATCATACGTTTGGTAAACACCAGGTAAGAGGTTTTATTGGTCAGGAAATAAAATTTTCTAATAGACAGAATAGTTGGAGCAATGGTTATGGTTATCAATATGACAAAGGAGGTGTGCCATTTACCGATTATAGGATTGTAAAAATGCTTCTGCAAAACAACTATGATTACTTTGGCATGAGTCAGCTCTATGATAGATATGCAGCATTTTTCCTTAATGGAAGCTATGCTTATAACCAAAAATACATCATTAATGGAACATTCAGATATGATGGTAGTAACCGTTTAGGGGCCAGCAAAACGGCACGTTGGTTGCCAACCTGGACCGTGAGCGGTGCATGGAATATAGATGAAGAAGACTTTATAAAGAACATTAGCAAGATTTCGTACATGAAGGTAAGGGCTGGTTATGGGCTAACCGCTAGTATGGGTAGTGCATCCAACTCGTCAATTGTATTGACCAATAACAAAACACTCCGTCCTAACTTATCAGAAGTAGAACCTCGTATCGTATTGAGTGGTCTGGAAAACTCAGAGCTCACTTGGGAAAAACAATATGAGGCCAATGTAGGTCTAGACGCGGGCTTGTTCAATAGCCGATTAACATTTAGTCTTGATTATTATAACAGAAAAGGATTTGACCTGATTGGTAATGTACGTACCTCTGGTATTGGTGGCCAATATACCAAACAGGCCAATTACGCCGATATGAAATCACACGGTTTTGAGGTCACCATTGGAGGTAGAATAGGTGGAGGTAACCAAAATTCATTATCCTGGTCGCCATCTTTTACTTTTGGTTACAACAAAAACAAAATTACCAATCTGCAGACCACACCACGTATTTATGATCTAATTATACCTGAAGGTGGGGCTATGCAAGGTGGAGCAGTAAGAGGTCTGTACTCTATCGATTTCCAGAAACTTAATGGACTGGGCGTACCTACATTTATTGATGAAGAAGGTGAAATTACGAGCGACGTATACGTGCAAAGTCAGGTTACAAAATACCTCAAGTACGAAGGACCAGTTGATCCTACCGTTACCGGGGGCTTAACCAATAATTTTAAATACAAAAACTTCCAATTTACTTTCTTTGTCTCTTATCAGGCGGGTAACAAAATTAGGCTTAACAATGTATACTCATCAAGTTATTCGGATTCTGACGCCATGCCGAGGGAGTTTCTAGACCGCTGGACCTTGCCTTTGGACGAGAATTATACAAATGCTCCTTCATTAGCAGATTACCTGTTGAAAAAAGACCTTAGCGGAACTTATCCTTACACGGCTTATAACTATTCAACAGCAAGGGTGGCAGATGGGTCATTTGTTCGCTTGAAGCAAGTTTCTGTTATGTACAATTTGTCTAATAAATTAAATAAGAAGTTAGGCTTAAGTAATGCTTCCATTAAACTTCAGGGAAACAACATCTGGTTGATCTATGCAGATAAAAAGCTAAAAGGACAAGATCCAGAGTTTTTTACCTCTGGAGGTGTAGCGATGCCCATACCACAGCAGTTGACATTATCATTAAAAGTTGGAATTTAATTTTTTGAAGGAAATGAAGAATATTATTTTATACATGTTTGTTTGCATTGCTGTATTAGGTACAGGTTGCAAAAAATATCTAGAGCAGGCACCAGATCAAAGAACGACATTAAACTCTCCAGAAAAGGTGTCAAGGCTTTTGGTAACGGCTTATCCAAGGGGTAATTATGTATTGCTGACTGAGGCCATGTCTGACAATATCTTGTACATAGGTCCGCCGGCTACAGAATATGTAATTACACGTGATGCATATGCATGGAAAGATGTCGAAGAGATCAGCCAAGACTCTCCTGTTTACTATTGGAACTCTTGCTATACAGCTATTGCGGCTGCCAATCAGGCTTTAGATGCGATAGCCAAAGCTGAAGATCCACAGAACTATACTGCACAAAAAGGAGAAGCATTGGTAGCTAGGGCTTATGCACATTTTATGCTGGTTACCTTTTATTCAAAACCTTACGATGTAGCTACCGCTGATACAGATATGGGAATACCATATGTTACCGAGCCAGAAAATGTGGTTTTCAAAAATTACGAACGTAAAACAGTAGCCTATGTATATGAGCAGATCGGGAAAGATCTCTTGGAAGGTATTCCTTTAATTCAGGATAATAAATATACGGTTCCATCATATCATTTTACCAAAAAAGCAGCTTATGCCTTTGCTTCAAGGTATTACCTGTTTAAAAAAGATTATCCAAAGGTAATAGAGTATGCAAACAAAGCTTTTCCCGCAAATGATTTTGCAACAAGTGCACGCCCTTGGAAGTCGTATGCTAATATCTCGGGATCTTCTAATGTGGCTATGGCCTTAACATCGGCTACCAATCCCGGAAATATTTTGATTGCCGAAACGGTTTCTAGGGCAGCTAGCCAATATGCCAGAAATCAATATGCAATGTCGCCAGCTAGATTTGATGAAATAAGGATGCCTTTGGGTATACAGTTTACCGCTTACAAATCTTATTCATATGATGGTGGAGCTTATTACTTTGTGCCGAAACACTATGCCCACTTTGTGAGGACAAGTATCAATGCAACTACTGGAACTTATTACAATATGCAGGTGTTGTTTACTACCGAAGAAGTGCTATTAAATCGTGCCGAGGCTTATATTTATGAAGGACGCTATGCCGATGCGGTTAAAGATTTCAATACCTTATTGAGCGTGCGTCTAACTACTTATACCGAAAGTGCAAATGGCTTGACCGATGCAAAAATAATGGCTTACTATGCTTCTACAACCACTGACAAACGAGTGGCCTATGTCAATGCAGTTTTGGCCATGAGACGGGCAGAGTTTATATCGGAAGGAATGAGATGGTTGGACATTCTGCGTTACAAGATGTCGGTAACGCATAGAGATAAAGATGGCGTTGCACATACTTTGTCAGCTAATGATAACAGAAGACAGTGGCAATTGCCGGAAGAAGTTACATTATCTGGCGTTCCTTTAAATCCACGTTAGAATTAACCAGTTTAAATTATGAAGAAAATAAACATCATATTGTTTGCAACGACCCTTATGTTATTGGCCAGCTGCAAAAAGACAGAAAAATTAGATAGGGAGATTGTGGGGTTGGGAGGTGATACTTGGACACAAACTGCATTAGATGTTTGGCTGTACAATAATTTTACTAAACCCTATAACCTTAGCGTTAAATACCGATGGGATGGAACGGAATATGATAATAGCAAAACGTTAGTCCCACCAAATTTAGAAAAAGTACAGCCTTTAATGGAATTGGTTAAAAGCGCATGGATAGATGCCTATACTGGAGAAGTAAGCCAGAATTTCATTAAGATATATGCACCTAAAAATTATATATTGGTAGGTAGTGTAGCTTATAATAGTAATGGAAGTTATACGCTTGGCGAAGCCGAAGGGGGAACAAGGGTTACGCTGTATAATGTCAATAACTTTACTACAGAAGATCGTGCAGTATCCAAAAGGATCTTAAAAACCATACACCATGAGTTTGGACATATTTTGCACCAAAACATCATGTATCCCGTAGAATTTTCAACCATAACTCCGTCAGGTTATACGGCAGATTGGAGCAGTACTTCGGGCTCGGATTATGCAAATAAAGGCTTTATTACCCAATATGCTCAAGCCTCACCTAATGAAGATTTTGTTGAAATGATAGCCATTATGCTGACCGAGGGCAAGCTTGCCTACGAGGCGCTATTGGCCAGTAATACCAATGCGACTTCAGTTGCAGCAATAAGGGCTAAGGAAGCTATTGTAGCAGCCTATATGAGCAGTGTTTGGGGCATAAATATCTATACATTGCAAAACCGTGTGCAGGCTGGACTGAATGCAAAATCACCAGATAAACCCACTACCTACCTAGGGGTTGGAAAAACTTATACACAGGTAGCCGTAACACCCGATGCAACTCCAGGGATGTCGGCCGACTTTATGGCCGCTTACGATGCCGCAAAAATTGCCCTTAATGGTTATGGAGGTAGGGCGATCAATAACTTTTCATTAGTTTATACTACGGCTGGACAGGCAATTTTAAGGGTTAATTATAGTTTTTCTGGCACCAACTATACGGCTAATTTCACTTATAATGTGGCTACAAATACTGCAGGCAATATTACATTGACATTGGCAAGTACAGACGCCTTTGCTGCTGCCATTGCAAGTTATGTGACGCCTTTAACTAACTATTTAACACAGAGTCAATTTACCTATAAATTTTTCTATAGTGCAGATTACAAGAGCATTTATGTAGGCTTAGCAAAAACCAACAATAGTGGCTCATATTTTTATGGAACAATGGGCAATTAAACAAAACAGGTTATGAAAAAGATTTTATTGTACATGATGCTAGCTATAATAGGATTTATAGCGGGCTGTAAAAAAGATACCGATCCAATTTTTGATGATCCGGATACCCGATTGGCAGCGGAATTGAGCGCAGATCAGGCTAAGCTGCTCAACGCACCAAATGGCTGGAAAGCCATGATTTATCCGAAAGGAGGAAAAGGATTTTTCTATTATTTTAAATTTAAGGCCGATGGTTCGGTAACCATGCTTTCCGATTTTAATACCACGACGGCCAGAGTACCAATGGATGCCACCTACCGTTTAAAAGCATTGCAACGGCCAACATTGATTTTTGATACCTATAGTTATATCCACTTGCCCTCAGATCCTAATGGGGATATCAGTGGCGGAACAAATGGAGTAGCATTGGCATCCGATTTTGAATTCGCATTTGTGCGTTCCACTGCAGACAGTCTTGTGTTTGAGGGAATATTCAATAAAAATGCATTTAAAATGGTAAAGCTGACAGCAGCAGAAGAACAGAATATTTTATCTGGAGCGATAAGCACATTTATTAGCGAATCAACACCTTATATTACCAATAAAATATTGTATATGATCTTGGATGGCAAACAAGTGCCAGTATCGTTAAGTGCAGGTACCAAGGTGTTCTCCATTTCTGGAAAAGTAAGTTCCGTATTCTATTATGGTCTGGATGTGCTGGAATTGGGTACGCCTATTAAATATGGAAGTTATACCTTTGACAAGGTATACTGGGATAAAACAGAAAAATATTTCTATGCGTTAAAAGGAACTGAACGAATTAAGATAGAGATCTCCCCAGCGCCACTTGTATTGGATACCGATCCAGCATTACATACCGTTTTAAATACAAGATGGGCATCATTGAAAATAAACATCGCCGATTTACCTGATCTTTCCACTGATTTCCTAAGTAAGTACAATGCTGCAAATGCGAATATGAATGGCTATGGAAGTCGCTATATCGAATACATTACCGTATTATTCGGTACAAATAATCAGATTACCTTGGCGGCCAGATGTCGTAATCCCGCTAGCCCTACTTCAACCTATACGGCTAACTATGTCTTCAACATGACATTGAATAGTACAACAGGAGTAGCCACCTTTGTTTTAGATCCGGCACAGGCATTGGGAGCAGGATTGGGTAATTCTAATGCAAATTCGTTTAAGACTTATTTGAAGCCTTTAACAGATTACTTTGTTGCTAACAGCTTTAAAATAGCTTATATCTCTGCAGGAGCACCTTCAGGTTCTACAGTGGGAGCCTTTTTGGGGGTGAGTAATCCAAATACTTTCTTTTATGGCGTATTGGGGCAATAAATATTCATAGAGCTTTAGGCACATATATCCATACCCAGGAACATTTCTTGGGTATGGATACCCTTAAATAAAGGCTAAATATACATTTGACTAATGGCGATTACCTACTGGGAAAATAATTCTCGGCAATGTGGTCGTTCCAGATGGTTGTGCCTATTGATATCTAATTCAATAGAAATGTTGAGCCAGATTTAAGATCAATATATCAACAAGAAACCAACCTAATCAATTCACTAAAACTTAAACGTTATGTACAAAAACTTTTACTTTAAACATTTTTTCAAGAAAGGGCTGCTAACCTTTGGCCTATTATTTGCATTCTGTATTGCCAATGCACAATCACTTGTTTGGAAAAATTCGGTAACAGGAACTTCTACTTCGGCTAATGGTAGGGCACCGCAGGCCTCTCATAGGTATACCCGTACCGTTTACCTGGTGGCCGCTGGCGAATTATCAGCTGGAGGTATTGATGCGGGAAAAGTGTTAAAGGCCATTGGCTTTAATTATAATGCAGCGAGCACAACTGCGGCAGTTGGTACTCTTAAAATTTACCTACAGAATACGGCCGATGTTTCCTATAGTAAAGGTACTTCATGGGCAACAGCCATCAGCACGATGACAAAGGTAAGCGATGCTGCAGCCACTATACCTACCGCAGCTACGGCAAATTTTGTCTTTGAGAATGGAAATACTTTTACTTATACTGGTGGAGCCATGTATGTTGCTTTTGAATGGCTTAACCTAGAAGGCACCTTAGGGTCATCCAAGACGGCTTATTGTAATAGTTCTACAACCAATACAGGTGCCGTTGATGGTTTGTATTCAGCTTTTTCTACCAGTGGTACTACGCCATCAGATAATATTTCTTCTAATAATTTTCGTCCAGCTACACGGTTTGCTTATGAATTGCTAAATAATGATGCAAAGGTGTCTAATATCTATGCCATGAGTACTGCTCCCGTAAATGAAGGAAAACAAAATATATCGGCTAGAATAACGAATGAGGGCATAAATCCCATATACAACCTTAACGTTACGCTAACCATTAGTGGTGCAAATAGCTTTATAAACACCAAAACAATCTCATTACCTGTTGAGACCCCAATAGAAAGTGGCGCTGGATATAATATTAACTTTGATGAATTTATACCTGTTAACCAAGGCCATAATACCATTACGGTAACGATTAATGGTACCGATGATGATAACTCCAACAATACGGAAAATGTAACGCAAGAGGTTATACTTGGACTATTTTCATATAATTTAGGTACAGTCATTAGCAGTAATGGAGGCTCAAGCAGTCAAAACTATAAATATGCAGTTAAATATACGGCCAATGGAACGGTGTACCCTAGGGCAGCACGGTTTCTCCTATCCACCAATGCAACCGTAGTAGGTCACCAATTAAAGGCAAATTGGTATAACGCAAATTGGGAATTAATGGGCGAATCAGAGGTTTATACGGCCATAGCGGGCGACCAGGGTAAATTAGTTACCCTTTATTTTAACGAAAAAAATGTACCTGTACCTAATATAGGTGGTAGTACCGATTTTTACGTCAGTATACAACTGGTATCAGTTCCTCCCGATGATCCCGCGAGTAACACTACTCCAAAGGCCAAACTTGCCGTTTATTTTATGGGCCGCCAAAATGAATTAGAAACGCCTGCTATGGCGGGCACATACTTTTCCGGTGTTACCATTACGCCACCAACAGGTCTGGCCGCTTCATCAAGTAAACCCACAATAGAGGCAATTACTACATTAGCCACACTCCCTGTAAACATCAGTACTTTTACGGCAAAACTGAATAATGGTAAGGTAGCGCTTCACTGGACAGTTGGTACAGAAAAAAATGTAAACCATTATGAAATTGAACGCTCCTCAAATGGTATCGATTTTGTAAAAGCAGCTCAAGTTACAGCAAATGGTGCTGCAATTTATAACACTATAGATGACAAGCCAACATTAGGAATAAACTATTATCGTTTAAAAGGGGTAGACAATGATGGGACATTGAGCCCTTTCAATGAATTAAGAGTGATTAAGATAATGTCATTAAATGCAAAAGAAGCTTTGGTTTATCCAAATCCAATTGTAGGTAGTACAATTAATATTGGTCTTTCGGGTTATACCAAAGGCGCTTATGCCTATAAGTTAACCGATGTGTCAGGTAAATTGATACAAAAAGGTAGTTTTGCCAATAGTGGATCAGAAAGTAGCGCTATTATGGTAACTAATGGACTGCCTGCAGGCACTTACTTGCTGCAGATTATAAATGGTAGGGAAATTATCCAATCTAAGCTTATTAAACAATAGACCAAACAAACACCTAAACCGTCATATCGTTAGATATGGCGGTTTTTATTATTGCTAAAACCATTCACATGCCGATCACATTTTTTACAAAAGGTCAATTTGTAGGCCGAGTTACTTTCTTGCTAGCACTATTAGGCATGGCATCATTTCATAGTTCTTTAGCTCAAGAGAATATATCCGCTAAAACTAATGCTACATTTTTAAAGAAAAATGGGAAAGACTTGGCAGGATTTATGAAAAAAGAAAAAGATAGGGCTTGGAAAATGGCCAAAAAAAAAGGTTGGCCAACATTTCAAATTACCCAGCAAGGTAGGATAGTGAATTTGGTGGGTGTCGATGATTTTGGTTTACCTATCTATGAGGCAACCGAGAATGAAACCGCAGCAGGAACAACACGTGCCAATAAATTATATACAGGAGGAGGATTGGGCCTTAATTTAAGTGGCAGTACGATACCTCATAATAAAATAGCCATATGGGATGGCGGTTCAGTTTTAGCTACACATCAGGAATTTGCAACGTCTAGGATCGTAGTAAAGGATGGTTCCGCTACCTCTTCACATGGAACGCATGTTGCCGGAACAATTGCCGCAGCAGGAATATACAGTTTGGCTAAAGGAATGGCCTATGGCTTGCCTAATTTATTATCATTTGATTTTGATGGTGATAATGCCGAAATGTCTACTTATGCCCCCGATTTATTATTATCTAACCATTCTTATGGCGTAGTTGCCGGATGGACACAAAATAGCGATCAGGGAAACCGATGGGAATTTCGGGGTAGATGGGGAGAAAATGAGGATTATAAGTTTGGCTACTATGACAGTAAAACCCAGGCCTGGGATAATATTTGTTACAATGCACCTTATTACCTACCATTAAAGTCTGCGGGGAATTACCGAAATGATAATGGGCCTGCAGTAGGATCTACCTATTATAGGTACAATGCCAGTGGTACGATGGTAAATGCCGGTACGAGGCCAACGGGAATTAGCAGTAATGATGGTTATGGGATTATCGGTAATTATGGTACCGCCAAAAATATTCTTACCGTTGGCGCCGTAAATGGGTTACGATATGGTGCTTCTACACCAAGCGATATTGTAATGTCAACGTTTAGTGCTTGGGGGCCAACAGACGATGGCCGGATAAAACCAGATCTCGTGGCCGATGGGGTCAATCTTGTCTCTACCACAAATACAGGTAATGCAAACTATGCCACTTCTTCGGGTACCTCTATGTCTGCTCCAAACGCAACAGGAACCTTGATACTTCTTCAGGAACTTTATAAACAGCGTAAAGGAACCTTTATGCGTGCTGCAACCTTAAAAGGATTGGCTTTGGCTACCACAAGTGAAGCAGGTTCTTCACCTGGTCCCGATTATAGGTTTGGTTGGGGTTTGCTAAATGCCGAAAGGGCAGCAAAAGCCATATTGGATGATGGAACTACGAGTATGATCTCAGAACGTACCTTGAACCAGGGAGAAACACAGACGATCACAATAGTGGCATCTGGAAATGGACCTTTGGTAGCCACCATTTGCTGGACGGATCCTGCCATTACACCAGTGTCAACGACCAATGCCTTGAATAATACCACACTAAGGTTGGTAAATGATCTTGATACTAGAATGAGTGATGGAACGACTACTTTTTATCCATGGGTATTGGATCCGGCAAATCCAGCCATGGCAGCCACAACGGGCGATAACTTTAGGGATAATGTGGAACAGGTCTATATTGCGGATGCCGTTCCGGGCAAAACATATACCTTTACGGTTAGCCATAAAAACTCACTGCAAAGTGGTGCACAGGCTTTCTCGTTAATTATGACAGGTATTGGAGGTGCGGTCTATTGTACATCTGCCCCAAGCTCCAATGCAGACTCTAAAATCATCAATTTTAGCTTGGCTAATATTAACCATACCCCTGCTACAACTTGTACTGCTTATGCCGATTATACAGCCCAGACCATAGAATTGGAAAAGGGTAAGCGCTATAACTTAAACCTCTCTATGGGTACATGTGGGGCTAATTATAATAAAATAGCAAAGGTATTTATAGATTGGAATGGTGATGGCGATTTTGATGATGCAGATGAAACTGTGGCCACTAGCGGTATAATAAATGGAGCGGATACATACTCAACATCGATAACCGTTCCTGCTACAGCTATTGCCGATCATTTTTCTTTGTTGAGGGTCGTATTGGTAGAAACTACTCTACCTAACGATGTAACAGCTTGCGGAACTTATCCAAAAGGCGAAACCCAAGATTACAGGGTGAAAATTTTACCAGCAAGCCTTAATGCACAAATGCTAGCTATATTAGATCCTTTGGTAGGCGCATGTGCAAATGCAGCTCAAACAGTTACGGTAAAAGTTAAAAATAGGGGTGCGCAAAGCATGGCCAACTTACCCATAACCGTTACGGTTAAGGAGGGGGAAAATGTGGTCACCACTTTAATGGGCACTTACAATGGAAGCCTGAGCCCTGCTGCTGAAGGAACGGTTATTTTGCCGGGTTCTTTTAACGCCGAGGCAGGTAAAACCTATACTATAGTAGCGAAAATCAATCTTATTGGCGATCTTGATTCTACTGATGATGAGATCAGCAACCAGGTGCAGATAGCCTCGGCACCGCTGTTGTCGAATACAAGTTCTGCCTATTATTGTACTTCATCTAGCACCTATACATTGTCGTCGGGTGGAAATGGAACGATATTCTGGTATAAAACCCCTACAGATACGGCACCAATTGCATTTGGAGCTACGACAACCACAACAGTCGCACCTACAACAAACCAATCATATTATGCTGGATTGAATGATTTTACAGCAACTATAGGTCCTGCTACGAAATACCATAGTGATATGGGGAGTGGTGCTGGCGCTTATGGCCAACATCCGTATAATGTGTATGTCACCGCATTGGCTCCTATGGTGATAGAAAGTGCCAGATTGTATGTTGGTACATCGGGAATGGTGACTTTCTATGTGAAGAATAGCGCAGGTATGGTGGTGTCTAGTAGCAGTATTAGTGTGACTAGAACAAGATCATCAGATGGAACAGACAATGATACAAATGATCAGGGACGAATATATACGTTAAACCTTATTATTCCTTCGGCCGGCGACTATACCCTGTCTGCTACTTATGAAGGCGGTGCTACTTTGTTCAGGTCAAGTGGTGGAGGTGGTAATATACCTTATCCCTATAAAACCGCAGCAGATATTTTTGCCATAACCGGACAGAGTGGAAGTACGTCTAGCCCCAAATCTTTTTATTACTTTTTCTATGGAATGAAAGTGAAGGCATTTGGCTGTGTGGGAGCAACTAGGCTACAGGTTCCGCTAAGTAAACCCGAGATTACAAGAAATGCGGAAGTGTTAAGTTCGAACTTTACCAGCGGAAACCAATGGTATTTAAATGGTAATCCAATTAATGGAGCCGAAAATGCTACACAGGTTTTAACCCAAAGTGGAACTTACACGGTTAAAGTTACCTTAACTGGCAGTTGCGTGGTTACTTCTGATCCTTATATTTTCGACATGACTTCATTACCTGTAAAACTTATAGAATTTTCTGCCAAAAAGATCAACAGTGGAGTAGCCTTAAGGTGGTCAACGGCAACAGAAATTAACAACAACAGGTTTGAAGTGGAGCGGGCAGGAGAAGATAGGCTTTTTGTTAAGCTGGGAAGTGTGGCTGCTAAGGGAGCTGGGAATTATCTTTTACTAGATAAAAACCCACTGATGGGAAATAATTATTATCGCTTAAATCAAATTGATAATGACGACTGCTCTTTTAGCTATGGGCTATATGTAATTAAATTTGATTTACAAGACCAGTTGAGCCCTCTTCATATCTATCCTAATCCTGCCAAGGGATCTTTTAAGGTAAAAATGGAAAGTGCAACCCCAGAAAGTTATTATGAAATTAGGTTGCTCAATTTATGGGGACAATCAGTGGCCATCAAAAAAGTGTTGGGTATAGAGCTGACTAATGGACACAAAATCAGCATAACAAATTTGATGGGCACTTATATCTTGGAAATTCGTGATGTCACAGCTGGAAAAGTAGTAGCTTGGGATAAATTGATTTCCTTGTAAAGAAAGCCCTTAACCAACCATTAATAAGAGGTCTCCAAACATTAGAATTTGTTATTTCCGTAAACAGGCAAAATAGTAAATTGCCTCAAGGTTTTAGCTCATGCTGCGATGGCAAATTAGATTTTTGGATACCCTCTTTGCTTTTAACCGTCATTGGTCATGCTTAATTTTCATGAGATCGTAATATTCTTCTTTACACGCTTTATTAGGTTAAAAAATGTTAATTTTGTAACGATGAAAAGAATAGTTTTGTTCGCTATATTTTTTGCGGTTTTAACCTTTAATCAGCCTAGTGCAAGCGCCCAATGTTCAATGTGTTCTGCAAATGCAGAAATGAGTGTTAAAAATGGCAATACACAAGGTAAAGGCTTAAATTCCGGTATTTTGTACTTATTGGCCATCCCTTACCTGTTGATTTCTGGGGTGGGCATTTTATGGTATGTCAACTACCGTAAAAAGAATAATGTTTCTTCCTTACATCCGGGCAAATAATAAGCGCCTACTAGCCAACAGGTCGTCAACTTCTATTAGCTAATCACCCATTAATTTGTTAAATTGGCCAACTGCAAGCTTGAAATAGCAAATTTGAACTGGTATGCTAAAAAAAACAACTTTTTCTTTTCTTAGAGAACTTTCGCAAAATAACAACAGAGAATGGTTTGCCCAGAATAAGCATCTATACGAAGAAGCTAAGGAAGATCTTTATGGCTTAATTGAGGTGCTGATTAAGGACTTTTCAGCGATAGATCCAGCGTTTTCTGCTGATACAGCCCCGAAAAAATGCTTATTGCGTATCTATAGAGATATACGCTTTAGCCCCAACAAGGCACCCTACAAGAAAAATTACGGTATTGCTTTCGATGTTAAAGGATACGGACCCACTACACCCAGCTATTACCTACATCTGGAACCGGGAAACTGTTTCTTTGGAGCAGGATTTTGGATGCCCGAAGGCCAGGTGCTAAAAAAGATAAGAGAAGAGATCGATTATAACGGAGAGGAATTTCTGGGAATAATCCAGGCTAAATCTTATCAGGATACCTTTACCCTTAGTAAAGAAGATACATTGAAAAAAGCCCCCAAAGGTTATGAAATAGACCACCCGATGATCGAGTACCTTAAATTGAAGAGCTTTATCTCTATTTATCCTTTAAAAGAAGAAGACTTTTACAAAAATAATATCGTTGATAAGTTGAAAACTGCTTTTGAGCATATTCAGCCCTTCATCTTATTTTTGAGAAAAGCCGTAGATCAATAAATTAAAATACACGAATGAGAAAAATTAACCTATTAGTCGCCTTGTTTTTGTTGATGGCCACCCTAAGTTCATGTGTGGTACTTTCAACAAAGAAATACAAATCTTTATTGGCTAAACAAGATTCATTAAATACCGGATGGAACGAATCACAATCACAGAATGAAAGCTTAGAACAACGTATCAAAAGACTAAAGGCAGATACTGCTGCGCTAAATGGCCAATTGGCTAGCCTGAATGAGAAATATACAGACTTAGAAGGAAACTATGCCAAACTGCGTAGCAATAGCTCTTCTGAAATTAATAAGCTGGCAGGCGACCTTAAAAAACGTGAACAACGTTTAAAAGAAGTAGAAGAGGTCTTACGTAAACGTGATGAGGCCACTAATCAGCTTAGGGCTAAGTTACAGGAAGCCTTGTTGGGATTCACCAAAAGCGGTTTAACGGTCGAGGTTAAAAATGGTAAGGTTTATGTATCCCTAACGGATAAGCTTTTGTTCCCTTCTGGCAGTATTGTTATAGACGAAAGGGGCAAACAAGCACTAACCCAACTGGCGGAAGTTTTAAAACAGCAGCCTGATATCAATATTGCTGTAGAAGGGCATACCGACTCGCAAAAGATCACAAATCTCGGACAGATCAAAGACAACTGGGACCTAAGTGTATTGCGTTCAACTTCGGTAGTACGCTTTTTAACAGATGAGCAGAAGGTAGAGAGTGTAAGGATGACAGCTACTGGTAAGGGACAGTTCCAACCTTTGGCGGAAAATAGCACCGCAGAAGGACGTAGTAAAAATCGTAGAATTGAAATCGTCCTTTCCCCAAAATTGGATGAGCTATATAATTTAATTAAGCAGTAAGGTTAGTCCTTCATTGCGAGGTACGAAGCAATCTTACAAGGTAATAATTTGCTTAAGATTGCTTCGTACCTCGCAATGACTGAAAAAGTCCCATTCAAGTAAAATTAGTAGAATCGCATGTTGGTGGGGCGCCCACACTAACATTCAGATCATGATTATATTCTATCTGAATGACGAATTATGAAGGGGGTACCAAAGAACAGTTCTTCCTATTGCAAATATTGTGACGGACTTACGCCAGTTACCTTTTTAAATGCCACAAAAAATGCACTTCGCGAAGAGAAACCGGCTTCGTTGGCAAGCCCCTCTAGCGTAAGGTTCTTCCATTCTTCAGAGGCTATGCACGCTTTGATATATTCAATCCGGTAACCATTAATAAAATCGGCATAGTGTTGTTTGTAATGGTGTTTTAAAATGTATGAAAGATGGTACGGTCGCATTTTTAATGCCATTGCCAGTTCGCTTACCGTATAGCCTTTTGTTTTAAAGGCTTCTTTTTTACGGATATAGAAATCTATCTTATGGGCATGCTGTGTTATAAGTGCCGTATTTAATGGTGTTTTCCGTTCCTTATTTGTTAGTTTGGAGGGCTCGGACATATCCTCTATGGCTCCACCCCCGGGCAATACGCCTACCCTCGGGATACCGTACAGGATATCGGGCCTGCAAAACAGGAAACCAATTAAACTGGTAATCCCAATGATTTGCACCAGAAGAGACCCACTTCTAGCTACCGTAAAAGGTGCGGTTTCTTGGTTTAGCCTTAGCCATATTTGTACACACATAATGGCGAGCCCGCCATATATAAAGGTATTGAGCAAAGTAAACGATAACAGCCAACTTTTTAAGCTGCCAAAGGCAGATAATTGCTCCTTTTTAAATATCCTGATGATGAGTTGCCACTGGAAAAAAAGGTAGATAATGCCCTGTATCCAGCGTAGCTGAAAGTGCCAAAATGCCGGTACAAAGCCCGAACCTAACTGATAGGACAAGTTCATGTTATTTGCTATGGCCTGTGCCACGGCCTGCTTAGTTACGGAATCGGCAAAATAAAATGGAAGTAAATCAATAACTGCCAATAAAGCTGGTATAAAGTATAGCCAGTCGTATTTCCTTAGCTTAACTTCATCAAACAGCACACACCTTGTATACAGGTAGCAACAGGGCGGTATAAGATAGTACAAGGGAGCGCCAATACGGTAAATGCCCGGAATATGGCTAATCCAGCCGGTAATAATAAGAAGGTAGGTAAACCCGTACCATCCCCATGAAAAAATAATGATGCCCAGCAGCAGGCTGGTATTGCGGTTATACTTTTTACGGTTGAAAAAGAATAGCAGGCTACAGGCAAAGAAACTTGCAAAAATGCCTATTATGACCAAGATGTCATAAAGTTGTATGCCAATTAAGTCCATATTAACGTTAATGAGATGTTGTTTTAGTAAGGTGTTTGGTATTGCGATAGCTATCGCTCAATTTGGGCCAAAGTTATCTAAAAATTAGGTTCGGTCATAGTTTATCTTCTTTCTGATATCTAAAGAAACTGGCTATTGCATTTATATGGAGTAAACCTGAGATGTGGTTGGTTGTGAAATAATTGCCCCCATAAAAGGTGGTTGGGCCAATTGTTTTCTCATAAAAATTTCCTGTGTTTGTTTGTTGGCGTGGATAAATTTGCCCATGTGTTGCATTTCTTGTTCTGATTTTTAAAATCAACACAACTTTATGCACCTTAACTTAATCATAGAGATAGCCAAAACATAATTTTGGCTATCTCTATGATTAACATATACTAAACAACCACGTAATTAATCTCTAATTCTTTATAGTTATGGCAGCACTATATAAAATCAAAACCTATCTGTATGATAACCTCTTGACCAAGGACATCTCCAACGATTACATTGCCCGCACTGTGAGCGAGCGCTCGTTGAACGTGAAATAAATTTGTGAAGAGGCCACAAACCGTGGCGGTGCGGATGTACCGACCACAGCCATGGAGCATGCCGTAGAGCTATTTCTTAAAGAGATGGCCTACCAGTTGTGCGATGGCTTTTCTATCAACACAGGTTACTTTACCGTATTGGTGCCAACAAAACAGAGAATAATAATTAGTAAACAGATAACAACAAGAATGATGATAATAAAACTACAACCATTACAACCTCTACCTTACATCATGCTGCTAGTGGTTGCGTTGTGCCTATCGGTAACAGCAGGGGCGCAAACCATTACCCCAACCGCCGGCATAGTTTACGTAAGGCAAACTGCCCTAGGTACTAAAGATGGCTCATCGTGGGGCAATGCCACTGCCGATTTGCAGGGTGCCATTAATGCTGCAGGTGCAACGCAGGTATGGGTGACCGCCGGCACCTACCAGCCTGACGCCACATCATCTTTCAAGATGAAAAGCGGTGTAGCCATATATGGCAGCTTTCCGGATACAGATAACCCCGTTATGAGCGACCGTATGCTTCCCTATCCGGGAGGGGCTGGTGCAGGCTCTATACTAAAGGGTAACGGCAACAGTGTAATCAGCAACAGCAGTGTAAACAATACCGCCCTGCTCGATGGCTTTACCATAACCGGTGGAAATGCCACTATCGGAGGTGGTATATATAATTATGCTTCATCCCCGGTTCTTAGAAACCTTATCATCACCGCAAATAAGGCTGCCGCTACTGTCGGCACACCTGCTGGTGGCGGCATGTACAATGTCAGTTCCTCGCCAAAGCTTACCAACGTTACCATTAATGGTAATACGGCTGTCGACGGCGGCGGTATGTATAATCATCAATCATCCCCAATACTTACCAACGTTACCATTAGTGGTAATACGGCTGCCGATGGCGGCGGTATGTATAATTATTACCAATCATCCCCAACGCTTATCAACGTTGTGGTTGTCAACAATACAGCTAACGGTACTGGTACCAGTGGTAATGGTGGTGGCATGGTTAATCAATATAATACACTTCCAAAGCTTATTAATGTTACCATAAGTGGCAATAAGGCTAATACTCAGGGTGGTGGCATGTATAATGATTTTGGGGCAAAGCCCGCAATACAAAACAGCATCATATGGGGCAACACCAAAGGCAGTAGTACTACTAATAATATATACAACAATACCTCCAGCAATGCTAGCATCCCAACATACAGCTACAGCCTTATACAGGGCAGCAGTGCAGGTTGGACTAATTTCGGTACCAATAATGGCAATAACCTAGACTCTAACCCCGCTTTTACCAATACCGCCACAGGCGATTACAGCCTTAAGAGCACTAGCCCCGCCATAAACAAGGGCAGCAATAGCGTTTATACCTCTAATGGCGGAAATATAGCCACCGATAAAGACCTTGCAGGTAACCCAAGGGTATATAACGGTGCCACCATAGATATGGGTGCCTACGAATATCAGGTGCCAATTGTCCCATCGGCGGCTGGCATAGTTTACGTAAAACAGAACGGAGCAGGCACTAAAGACGGCTCATCTTGGAGCAACGCCATTGCCCAACTGGCTGATGTCCTAAAGGCTGCAAAAACAAATACAGCTATTAAACAGATATGGGTAGCCCAAGGTACATACAAGCCCCTGTACAGAGCCGATAACCTTTCGGGACTAACACCCACCGACCCAAATAATGCCTTTGTACTGGTGCAGGGCGTAAAACTGTACGGCGGTTTTGCAGGAACAGAAACCAACATAGCAGCACGCAGCTGGAAAGACCAACCAACCATATTATCAGGAGATTTGGACAACAGCAACAGCCTAAACAATTCCGATGCCTACCATGTTCTGGTTGGCGTAGGTTATAATGGCGTAATCATAGACCAAAACGTAGTGATAGATGGCTTTACCGTATCGGGCGGTAATGCCATCGGAAACGATGATATAACGGTAAATGGCATTAGTCTGAGTCGCAACAGCGGCGGCGCAATAAGCTTGGTTATGGCCAGCCCCAGTCTTTCCAATATGAAATTCGAGGGCAATAACGCCTACAATGGTGGTGCCGTGTCCAATTATAGTACGGCGAGCCCTAAGTTTGAGCACGTGCGCTTTACCGGCAATACTGCTACAGGTACAGGTGGGGCAATATTTAATGCACAACAGTCTGTCCCAAGGTTTACATCAGTAGAAATCAGCAGCAATACCGCAGGTATACAGGGTGGGGCAATAGCCAACATTAACAGCGGCAACCCCTCATACCTTACCAATGTACTGCTTGCAAACAATAACGGCGGCGCACAGGGTGGTGCCATATATAACTATGCTTCATCCCCTATATTAACCAACGTAACTATTGCTGGCAATACCGTTACCACCACAGGTGGCGCGATGTACAACGATGGTGGTTCTTCTCCAAATTTACTCAACAGTATAATATGGGGCAATACCGCAAGCGGCGATGCAATAGGTAATGTGGCAAATAAGAACACTGCCAATGACAAGCCGGTATATGCCAGTAGCCTTATACAGGGCAGTGGTGGCAGCAACAATTGGGATACAGCTTTTGGTTCCGATAACTATAACAACCTTGATGCTAACCCGCGATTTGCCGATGCCGCCATAGGCGATTATACCCTAAAAGCAACCAGCCCTGCCATAAACAAGGGCAGCAATAGCGTTTATACTACTAATGGGGGAAATATAGCTGCCGATAAAGACCTTATAGGCCAACAACGGGTGTACAACAACGGCACCATTGATATGGGTGCCTACGAATATCAGGGCGAGCGAGATAGCACCCTGCCCGTAACCTTGCTAAGCTACACCGCTAAAGCCAATGGCAACCACGCCCAGCTGCAATGGCAGACCACCAGCGAAAGCAATAACAAAGGCTTTGTAATTTATAGGGCAGGCCAGAACGGCGAGTTTGTACAGATAGGAGAGGTGTCGGCTACAATGCAATATACCTTTACGGACAAAACCCCCTTAAACGGTAACAACTACTACAAGTTGGTACAGGTAGATAACGATGGGAAGAAAACAGATTTAGGCATTAGAGCAGTAACCTTTAGACTTCAGCCCTCTGCCTTTAGCTTTTATCCCAACCCAACAGCCAACATAGCCACCGTAGCTTTTGCTCCCGGTACTTATACCCAATTACAAATCACAGATGTAAACGGTAAGGTATTGCAGCGCATAGTGATAAACCCAAGCGAGGGCAGCAAAGTGGTTTCGCTAGGTGCCTACCCAACGGGAATATATATGTTTAAACTAAGCGGTAATAACATAAATGACGTTATAAAGATAGTGAAACAATAAAAGTCCAACCCAAGAGGCTGTCCGAAAAGGTCAGACAGCCTCTAATTTATACGGGAACCTGATGGAGAAAATTTTCGTACAGCTGATTCTCAGTTGGTAATTTTTACTTTTTGGACATCCTCAGTGCAAAATGCCTAACCTGTATAAACGGCTTAGGCGTTTCGTATATATGTTAGGCATCTCCAAAAACCTGCACCAAGAGACTTAATTGAGTTTCCAAACAGCGCAGCTCTTAACTCTTCTTAAGCCTTTTTTATTATTTCAACGATAGGCGGAAATTGTTAGTTATTACGACTTACTTGCAGATTTGCTTCGTAAATACACCACATAACAGTAATATTAGATTGCTTCGTCGTTCCTCCTCGCAATGATAAAATTATTTAAAATGGAGATTTAAACGAGCTAAAATCACCAAGCAATAAATCTTTATCAGATAAGATGATCTCCTTTGGGTCTATATAATTTGTCCAATCGATATTTAAAGTAGTATCGTTCCATAATACGCCAATTTCAGAAGCCTTATCATAATAATTGCTTACCTTATAGGTGAATATGGTGTGATCTTCCAAGGTTAGGAAACCATGTAGGAAACCCGGTGGAACCCAAAGTTGTTTGTGGTTGTCTCCGCTCAGCTCTATGCTAAAGTACTTACCGTAGGTGGGCGAATTTTTTCTGATATCTACGGCAACATCAAGTACCTTCCCCTGTATCACCCTTACGAGTTTTCCTTGGGCAAATGGTTGGGCTTGTGCATGTAGTCCTCTTAAGGCCCCCTTCTGAGAAAAAGATTGATTATCCTGTACAAAAGATGCATTGATGCCAGCATCCTGAAATACTTTGCTGTTAAAACTCTCATAAAAATAGCCTCTGCTATCTTCCCATATTTTAGGTTCGATCACAAAAAGATCCTGAAATGATGTGGCTATAATATTCATGATTAAGCTATAAATTCCATTAATGAGCTAAAAGATACCAATTTGTTTGGAAATTGGTTATACATTTCAGCGGTGAATATTTGTTCGTAATTGTCTTTGAAGGTTTGGTAGCTACCTATATCTTCGGCAATATATTGGGCACAATAGGTTACTCCTTCATTAGGAGAATCCAAAATTTTCAGCAGTCTGTTCGATACAAAGCAGTCGGCTGCCATAATTTGGGGAATATGATCCGCTCTCATCCATTGCAGCCAATCATTGGCAATGGAATCTTCCATAATAACGGTGACATTAAATAATAACATCCTGCAAAGATATAATTATTATGTACCTAAATGATCACCACGCAAGTTTCTATATCTTTTTCTGGCTTCGGCATTTAGCATGCTGCCAGGAAAATCGGTGATCAATTGCTGATAGAGCTTTTTGGCTTCTTCAACATTGTTCAGCTTGTTTTCGTAAAGATCGGCCAGCATGAACAGGGCATCATCTACCCAAATACTGGTGAGGTGTTCATTTATAATAGTTTTTAGTTGGCCTACGGCCTGATCATAGTCGTTGGTTTTAATCAAAATCTTGGCCTTGGCCATAAGAATGTCGTCAGCTAAGCTATTATTGGGGAAAGAGCGGTCGATGCTATCTAGCTTGGCAAGTGCAGCTTTATGGTTGTTCATAAACTGCAACATTTCTGCATCGGCATACATGATCAGGGCAAGGCTATCATTTTTGCTTTGCAGGTTGTCGGATATAAGTAGGCTTAGGTTGAGTGCATCATTGGCAATAAGCTGCGAGGTAGAAGCCTTTAGCACATCGGCCTGAGATTTGGCAAACTTAAAATTTCCCTGATAGAAAGATAGTTGTGCCGAACGGTAACGGGCCTCACTTCCAACAGGCTGATTTTCGAATTGCTTGGCTACCTGTTCGTACATCAGGACAGCCTCCCAGGGCTGCTTGTTAAGTACATAAACATCTCCCAAATCTAATTTTAATTGCGCCAGTTCGGTATTCGGTAAACGAGAAATAGTCAATGCTTGCTCTAATGTTTTTTCTGCATTGGCCAGATCATTTAGATAGTAGGCCTGCAAATAAGCTAATTTCTTTAAGGCGAAAATGGTTTGTTGGCTAATTCCATATTGTGTAATAATGTCCGAAAACTCATCGGCCAGCAACTTAACAGCTAATGGATCTACTTTGCCCTGTATGGTTAATTCATACTTGGTATTAATCAGTTGTATCTTGGCGGGAAGATAAAGTTCATTTTCAGTGCCCTTGCTCAGTAGGTATTCATAAGCTTTGGCGGCCGTAGCAAAGGCTTTATTGGCTACAAAAGTATTTGCCGTATTGAAGAGTAGCTGGCCACTGCCTTTAGTACGTTTATCTTGAGCAATAAGCTGTCTTAAGGCCATTTCATATTCTTGCTGTTGTATGAATTGCCACACTAACAATTCGGTAAAGGTTTCGTTCTGTGGATCTTTTTGGATCTTTTTCAATAAGGCAGATTGCAATTGTTGGTAATCGTTATTGCTATCGAAAACATTGGCCAGGGAACTTTGTGCCATGTTTAAAAGCTGCGGATTAGCCGTCAGCGCATTGAGATACTCATTAATGAGCTGTACTTTGTCTTTTTTAAAACGATAGATGTTCAATAGTTCAAAGGTGAACAATTGCTCATCGCCCAATGTTTTCCTGCCCTGTAAAAAAGTGTTGACCGCCATGTCATAAGCCTCGAAACGGTAGAAAATATTGGCAAGGTCCCTAAACTGAAATTCATTTTTGGGAATGTTGAATATGGTACTTTGGTAAATTTTATTGGCTTCGGCAATTTTGCCGCTTTCCTGGTAAATTCGGCCCAAGGCAACCTGATACAGTTGTTTTTGTGGATATTGCTTAATAAGTCTTTTCACTAGCGCCTCTGCCTCGGTATATTTCTTGATCTTGATCAATGAGTTGTAATAAAGATCAAAATAAGAATCGTTATTGCTCTTGTTAAACAATTTTTCTAACAAAACGGCTGCTTTCTCGTAATCTGCCTGCTGATAGTATTGATAGGCCAATATTTCGTCAACATTATCTTGAGCATATAAAGCCATGGTGTAAAAGCAGGTCAGAATGATCAAGATAAGTTTTTTCATGTGCATCTTTTTACAGTATGAACGATTTAAATTTTTATTGATTGCCTGGTAAGATAGAATAAAATGAGGTCATTTTTAACAATTTTACTTTTCGGTTTACGCTAAGGTTGGTTGTTCAACCATGATCCTTTGTAGGATGATCAATCTCAATTTTTAACAATTCTAGGTTAAAATTAAATTATTTGACTTATAATTAGGAATTGAAAATAAAATAACGGAAATAAAGGCTACTGTATTTTAAATGTTACGCGTAAGTATTTTAATAATGTGCCAATTATTACTGTGTTTAACTGTTAACTAATTTTTTGGGATAAGTAACAATATTGGTGCTTATAAGCGTTGCCAAATCGTGTTGTGTATTTTTGTGATATGATGGTTGTTGTGAAAAAATATTTATGGTTGTTGCTTGTTGGGATATTTTTTGCCTGTAATACTGGTAAAAAGGTAGCGCTGATACCTGTAAATGATTTCTTTAAAACACAGGATAGGGCCATCTACCGTTTATCACCAGATGGTAAATACCTCTCGTATTTAAAACTCCAGGATAAACAGCAAAGCCTGGTTGTAGAAGACCTGGAAACACACCAGGAAACCAAGCTTTCCAAGTTAGAAGAGAGAAATATCAGTTATTATTGCTGGGTAAGCAATGATGAGCTGATTTATTATAAGGATAAAGACGGTGGTCGCTTTCAAACAGATCTATATATTGTAAGCAGGGACGGGAAAGAGGAAAGGTTATTGAATGCCAACGAAAAAAGCAAGATAAGGGTACTGGAAGATCAGTTGATCGACGATAAATATTTATTGGTAACGAGTAATAAACGAGACTCTACGGTCTTTGATGTGTATCGCCTCAACGTAAGGAATGGCAATATGAACGTAGTGGCCAAAAACCCAGGTAATTTTACCAACTGGCTAACCGATAATAATGGTAAACTAAGAATGGCCATTTCCAGTGATGGGGTAGATGAATCATTTTGGTATAGGGAGAACGAAACCAAGCCCTTCAAAAAAATAATTACGAATAACTTCAAGACCACCCTATTTCCTGTTGCCTTTTCGGAAAGTAAGCCCAATACCATTTATGCCATTTCCAATGTAAATAGAGATAAAAGTGCATTGGTAGAAATTAACTGCCTTACGGGTAAAGAAGCAAATGTATTATTTGCCAATGATACCCTGAATGTAGTAGAGGCCCAATATTCGAAGCAACGTAGAAAGATGGATTTTGTGGTCTATGAAACCTGGAAAAAAGAAAAGCACTATCTCGATGAAGAAGCCAAGGCACTATTCGAAAAACTTGATAAACTGTTGCCAAAGACCGAATTGCGCATTATACACAGAGATCGGAAAGAAAAGCGTTTCGTGGTAAGGACATTTACCGATCGTAGTCCGGGTTCCTATTATTTATACTTCGTAGACAACAATTACCTTAAAAAGCTTAGTGATCTTAATTCCTCTATCAAGGAAGAGGAAATGTGTGAAATGAAGCCCATTAGCTACATGTCTCCAGATGGCTTTAAGATTAATGGCTACCTCACATTGCCGTTGCATATCGAACCTAAAAACCTACCTGTAGTAGTGATGCCGCACAATGGCCCAGGTCAGCGTAATGTATGGGGCTATAATGCAGATGTACAGTTCTTGGCCAATAGAGGTTATGCCGTATTGCAGGTTAACTATAGGGGTTCAACTGGATATGGCAAAGAGTTTTATGCTGCGGGCTTTAAGGAATGGGGGCTTAAGATACAGCAAGATGTAGATGCCGGAGCACAATGGCTCATCGATAAAAAAATAGCAGACCCTAAAAGAATTGCCATTTATGGAAATGGGTTTGGAGGATTTATCGCCATCAACAGTGCGATTACAAGTCCAACATTGTATCGTTGTGCGGGTTCTAGCTCTGGTGTGCTCAACCTGTTCAGCTACCTGAAGACCATTCCGCCATTTTTAACCTCCAACCTACAGATGTTCTACGAAATTGTGGGCAATCCAGATAAAGACTCTGAATACATGCGTCAAGCCTCACCCGTATTCCATGCCGATAAGGTAAAGATACCCGTGTTCATTACCCAAAATCCAAAAGACCCCCGTATCAATGGAAATGATGCCGTACAATTTGTAAAAGAACTTAAAAAACTCAATTTATCGGTAACTTATCTGGAAAAGGAAGATAACAAGTCGCCCGTAAATAGGGAAGAAGCACGACAAAAATCATATACTGCACTAGAGGTATTCTTGCAAGACAACTTGAAAAAACGCTAATAAAAGAGCTATCAGATGGACTCCATAAAAGAAAGTGGTTACCGAAAGAATTTTTCACTCATCGTAACCTTTATTGGCCTGATATCGGCACTTTTTGTGCTTTCCCTGTTCTTGGCTTTTAATTTTAGCAAAAAGAAAATCGAGGGCGATTTCATTTCGGCAAAGACCAATGTACTGGAAGAAAGCATAAAGCCCTATAACGATTTTTTTCTGAACAAACTACCGGAAATCTCTTATTATAATGGGTACCTCGATTCGGTAACGGCCTCCAAATTTGTAGATACCGTGCTGTTAAAATATCCCTTTGTTAAAAAGGTAGTATTTTATGATGCGGAAATTAGAAACGTGAGGTACGAAGATAATGGCCTGAATGTGGGCGATTTTTCCATTGGCATGAAGAACGTATACCAATTTGGTTCTTACATTCCCGACGATTCGGTTAAAATTTTTGGACTGAACTCCATACCCAATAATACTACCCTTGAAAACTTCAATGAATTGGCGCTAAAGCTCTATACCTTTGTACAAAAGCTAGATACGACCAAAATGCCCAGCCAAGAAGACTTGTTTAGCAATTTCACCAACATTAAACCAAATAGGATAGATTATTTCAATATTCCACGTTTTGAAGACCTGAAGATCTACAAAAAAATGATTAGGGAAAAACTGAATTCACAACCGGTTTACCAACAAGATATGCTCTCTTTCGAGCTCGACCCCCTAAAAATTAAAATTAAGAACAATAGGCCGTTACTTTATCAATCTGTACGTATAGAGCCGGTCACTTATGA
Source organism: Pedobacter sp. ASV28 (assembly GCF_016428855.1). Lineage (GTDB taxonomy): Bacteria > Bacteroidota > Bacteroidia > Sphingobacteriales > Sphingobacteriaceae > Pedobacter. The sequence goes on along the minus strand of NZ_JAELTN010000011.1, from coordinate 38,287 downwards.
TCCTTTGGATACTTCTTCAGAATATATTACCGGTGAAATTACATTGGGTGGTCCTTTTTCAGCCTATAAATTATACTTCATTTCTTCAAAATCATTTGTCAAAAAAGAAATATTAAGCTATTTCTTTCCCATTGCGGCCCTTATTTTGGTGTTTTATGCCCTTCTCTTGTTGGTGGCTTTTCTTATTTATAGAAATTTGAACATCAACCATAAGATGTTCAGGTTGCAATATGATTTCCTAACCAACCTTACCCATGAGTTTAAAACACCAGTTAGCGTAATCAAAATAGCTGGTAATAACATTAAGAGTGCAACTAGCCTTAGTGAAAAAGAACAAAAATTATACGGGAAAATATTAGATGAGGAAGCCGATAAGTTAAATGGCTTGATGAACAAATTGTTGGCCTTTACACAAATTGAGAATAAGGCCATTAAGCTTAACCAGGATGAGGTAGATATCGTAGATTTTATTGAAAGCACCATCGATGCCTATCAACTTAAATATCCAGATTTTCAGCTTAGCTATGAAGTTACAGACTTCAAACATTTCATTACCGACCCTGTGCTTTTGGGTAGTTTGTTTGATAATTTGGTAGAGAATGCCTATAAATATTCGCCACCCAACCAAAAACAATTGCACATTACCGCTCGTTTAATTAAAGATAAGGTGGTTTTGCGCTTTAAGGATGCTGGAATTGGAATACCCGCTTCTGAAATTAATAATATCTTTAAAAAATTTTATCGGATACAGAATCAGTATAACCAGGCAGGAAGTGTAGGTTTAGGTTTGGCTTTCTGCAAGGAACTTGTTAATTTTATGAAGGGAGAAATTACCGTAAGGAGCGTAGTAGATAAAGGCACCGAATTTAAAATTGTATTACCGTATAATAGTTAAAAAGTTAAAAAGTTGTAAAGTTTTAATGTTGTGTTGACCAGCTTTCCAACTTTAAAAATCTCATAATATGTCAAAAGATATAAAAATACTGATTGTTGAAGATGATGAAAATTTACGCTTTTTGGTGGTTCACCGTTTAAAAAGCGAGGGTTATCAGGTATTGGAAAATAGTGAGGGTACTACTGCCGTGCAGACCATCCTTTCCGAAAAACCGGATATTGTACTCTTAGATTGGATGTTGCCTGGAAAAGAGGGATCGGTAGTTTGTGAGGAAGCCCGTAAACAGGGCTTTGAAGGGCTGATTATTATGATGACGGCCAAAGCACAGGACGTAGATAAGATCGATGCCTATCAGTTTGGCGTATCTGATTATGTGACCAAACCCTTCAATATGGATGTGCTTATTGCCATGCTAGAGAGTAAGGTGAAGTTTTTGCTGAATAATGATCGTTCCGAGATCCATCGTTTTGGCAACATGGAACACCACCCGAATATCCATACCTTATTTAGAGAAGGCAAAAAGATAGAGCTTACCATATTGGAAAATAGGATATTGCTCTATTTTTTAAGAAACCCTAATCAGGTAATCAGTAGAGATGACCTGATGTTGGAGGTTTGGGGCTATAATTCGGATGTGAATACCCGCACTTTGGACATGCACATTGTAAGGCTGCGTAAAAAAATAGAAGCTAATCCAGACAATCCTCAGCTATTGCAAACGGTAAGGGGGGTGGGCTATCGTTTTAATGCGGTAAACTAGAACAGTTGCGCTAACCAGGTACACGCTACCAGAATCAAATATTGGAGCAGCATGGTCCCATCTAGGAAAAAGAAATAATAGTATTCGTTTCTTTTAAAGTTTGATTTGAAGATCAGCCAACCTGTTAGCAAAATGGTGAGTGTTAATCCAATCACATCCAGGTTGATGTGCCGGGTAAATAAGATCAGCAACAATAGATATAAACCGAGTAGGGCCTGGCAGAATATCCAGGCTTTTTTTTCGCCCAGCATAACGGGAATGGTTTTGAGCTCATAAAGTTTGTCCTGGAAGAGATCCCTAATGTCAAAGGGAATGGTAATGGCACAAATGAAAAGGAACCGTTTGGCCACTAGTAACAGGGTTTCACCCAAAGAAACCATAATGCTATGGTTGTTCTCCAGTTCAACAATGGGCAATAGCACACAGCTGGTGGACCAGACAAAGGCAATCAGGAATAGCTTGATCCCTGGTATATTTCTAAGGCCGATGGCTTTGTTGTTAAAGTTTAGGAAAGGGATGTTGTAGGCAATGGACAGCAGTCCCGTAAAGCCCATGAGCAACTTTGCCTCGAAACTTAAATAGAGCAAACCTAGTGGAATGATACATAGCGCAGCAATTAAGGTGATGGATATGATGAAACGGTGACGCGAAAAGATCCATCTTACCCGCTTGAAAGGTGATTTCTCTGGTGCTGCAGGCTTGGAAAGTAACATGCTGAGGTTATATACCAATAGCGTGGAAAAGAAGATGAAGGCCAGCACATATTGGTCTGGTGCGGCTTTTAGCAGATGATAAGTGACCAAGCCCTGCGCTACGGCACAAAGAGAAATGAATAAGTTGCTGAACAGCAAAAAATCAAGAACCGATAAACCTAATTTTTTCAACATAAATGATTAGTTGCGAGTTGCGTGTTTCCCAGTTGTGGGTAAAAACTATGCGATAAGCAAGTACCTATAGCTCGCAACCCATAACTCATAACCCTTTACGCTCTACTCAAGGTAAATATCGTAATTTCGGGCAATATACCTACACGTCCAGGATAACCTAAAAAACCATAGCCTACATTAACATATAACTGTTGTTGTTTTTCATGGTACAGACCCGCCCATTCCTTATAGATGTATTGTATAGGGCTCCATTGCAGGTGCTCTAACCTTACGCCAAACTGCATACCATGCGTATGTCCACTAAACATGGCATCAATTTGCGGGTATTTTTCCAGTACCTCGCCACGCCAATGAGAAGGATCGTGTGACAGCAATAGTTTTATAGGCAAGTCATCGGTGTTTTGAGTAGCCAATTCCATTTTTCCATATTTCGGAAAACGGCCCATGCCCCAGTTTTCAACGCCTAAAATACCAATCTCTTCACCATCAACCTTTAAACGGCGGTGCTCGTTCATCAATAGATCATAGCCCATAATTTTATGTACGGCTACCATATCTTGCAGGTTTTTGACCTTGGCAGGTGAACTTTCCCTTCCAAAATGATAATCGCCGTAATCGTGGTTGCCCAAAGTAGAATATACGCCCAGTGGCGCTTTTACCTTGGCAAAAATATCCTGATAATCTTTTACCTCATTGGTTAGATTGTTGACCAGATCTCCGGTAAAGAAAACAAAGTCCGGTTTTTCGCCCAATAACATTTCTACTCCGCCTTTCACTGCGGTTTTGTTATAGAAACTGCCCGAGTGGATGTCGGAAATTTGAGCCATGGTAATACCATCAAATGCCTTGGGCAGATTGGGCAAAACCAATTTTACTCTTTTTATTTGATAGTCATAAGCTCCAGATATAATACCCCAGCTTAGCGAACTTAAAGGTACGGCCCCGGCAATTAATCCAGCTTTTACCAAAAAGGAAGATCTGCTGATGGGTTCACCGGCAATGGCTTCCTTGGTGGCAATAGAGGCCTTTTTCTTTTTTAAGAATCTGGTCAGCCTTAGGGCGAACCTTCTGAGGTCGTCAAATAATAAGAAGGGCAACATAAAAAGTTTGCCTGTACTGATCAGGAAAAAAGCCACCAGGATAACCGCTCTAATGGTTAGAAACAAGTTGAGGTAAATGGCACAGAATACCCCGATAATCAATAGCCCGTTGATGCCCCACCATACTTTTTTAAATAAACTTTTGGTCTTTGGTTTCCAGCTTTTAAAAACAGCTAAAATGGCATAATAGCAATAAAAGTCTAATAATAGGACAATGAAGCAAAGAAGGGTAAGAAATCCGATACGGCCCATGTTGAATATTTTTTTATGCAAAACTACCTAAAATCATCCTCATCTTCATCAGCTAAGTCGGCATTGAACAGACTTTCGAACATGTCGGCAAAGCCGAAGCCACCATTCAGGTAGTTTTTGCTGAGTTGAGAAAACTCCGCTAGACCGTGCAGTACAAACTCCATCAGCAATAAGGTTTGGTTTTCGCTCAATTTGGGATGGAATTTCTTTACCATGTCCTGTAAACCGGTCACTTTAGAAAGTTCTTTGCTATAATTGGCCAAAGTGAGGTCATCGGCAAGGTCAATGGTATTACCTTGGCTAAACCATTCGGTAATTTCGGTATAAGGGTTGGCCGTTTTAGTTTTTTTCGCTCTACCAGGATCTGGAAAATATCTGCTAAATAATTGTTTGATGGCCTTGCCAATTAAGGTGTGTGCTACTTTGGCGGGGCCTTCCAATTCGCCCTCATAAACCAGTTCTATTTTTCCGGTTACCGCTGGAATAATCCCGCTAAGGTCAGAAAGGCGTACAAAGGTGCTATGCTCTTTGTTGATCAGCATACGGCGTTCTGCATTGCTCACTAAATTTTCGAAGGCCGAAATGGTCAAACGAGCCGAAACCCCAGATTTTTGATCTATAAACTCGCTTTTGCGTGCTTCAAAGGCCACCTGCTCAACCAGATCCTTCACCAGTCCGTCAACTTCTATCAGACGCTGTTCTTCGGTAAGCCTAGCTTCCTGGAAGGTAATTTTTCTGGAAATATCTATTGATTTTGGATAATGGGTTAAGATCTGGCTTTCTATACGGTCTTTTAAGGGGGTGACAATGCTGCCCCTATTGGTGTAATCTTCCGGATTGGCGGTAAATACAAACTGTATATCCAATGGCAAACGCAACTTAAAGCCCCTAATCTGGATGTCTTTTTCCTGGAGCATATTAAATAGGGCCACTTGGATCCTGGCCTGTAGATCGGGCAGTTCATTGATTACAAAAATGCCTCGGTGTGCTCTGGGGATTAAGCCAAAATGGATGACCCGTTCATCGTTGTAAGTGAGCTTTAGGTTAGCTGCCTTGATAGGATCCACATCACCTATCAGGTCGGCTACGGTTACATCGGGTGTGGCCAGTTTTTCGGTATAACGCTCGCTACGGTGTAGCCATGCAATGGGCGTATCGTCACCCTTGTTGGCGATCTCATTTTTGCCGAACCATGAAATGGGATGAAGAGGATCGTCAAAGATCTCGCTGCCTTCAATATAAGGGACATACTCGTCCAATAAGTTGACCATTAAACGGGCAATACGGGTCTTGGCCTGTCCACGGAGGCCCAGCAGCAAAATGTTGTGCCTAGATAGAATGGCTGTCTGTAATTCGGGAATTACGGTTTCATCATAACCTAAAATGCCCTCGAAACCAGCTTCTTTATGTTGTAGTTGCTGAATTAAATTCTTTCTTAATTCATCTTTAACGCTTAGTGAAGTATAATTACCGGCCTTTAGTTGGCCTAATGTTGTTGCCTGCATATTTTCGGAATAAGGAATAAGGAGCAGGGAACAAAGACTAATTGCTTAATCATTCTTCTTTGCTCCTTTGTTCTTTTATCTATTTTATTGTTCTTCTATTCTTTATGTTGCGTGTTGAGAGTTCTGTGTCGTATATCATAGTTTGCTTCTTGGTTGGTACTTTGCCCACTTTTAACTCATCACTTTTTACTTTACGGTTTTTCTTCTGTTCTTTATGTAATCTTCAAATATATATTCGCCAAGTCCATTCAGTGAGCTGTAAAAAGCCCTGCCTCCATTAATTTGGGTAAACTGTCTTACAAATTGTTGCAGGTAGGGGTCTTTGGCAATCATGAAAGTGGTGATGGGTATTTTTAGCCTTTTACATTGGGCGGCCATATTCAGGGTCTTGCCCACTACTTTTCTGTCCAGGCCCATGCTATTTTTATAATAACGTCCATTTTCCTTTAAACAGGTAGGCTTGCCATCAGTAATCATAAAAATCTGTTTATTATGGGTTTTGCGGCGGCGCAATAGGTCGGTGGCCAGTTCCAAGCCGGCAAGTGTGTTGGTGTGATAGGGGCCAACCTGTAGATAAGGCAGGTCTTTTATGGTAATTGGCCAAGCGTCATTGCCAAATACCACAATGTCAAGGGTATCTTTGGGGTACTTGGTTTTAATCAGTTCGGCCAGGGCCATGGCTGTTTTTTTGGCTGGCGTAATGCGGTCCTCACCGTATAAGATCATGGAATGGGAAATGTCGATCATCAATACGGTAGAAGTTAAGGTCTTGTAGTCTTTTTCCTCTACTTCAAGATCCCGTTCGGTAAGGTGGAAATTGCCAATGCCATGGTTAATCTGTGCATTGTGTATAGAGGCCGTCATGTCAATCTGGTCCAGGCTATCACCAAAGCTATATTCACGTCTATCGGCATTTTTTTCTTCGCCTAAACCAGAAATATTGCTGTTATGGTTTCCCTTTCCCGCTCTTTTAAGCTTGCCGAAAATTTCTTCCAATGCCGATTTACGGATGGTCTGCTCTGTTTTGGCCGTGATCTTGGTCTGTCCTTCTTCTTCCTTAAGGTAACCCTTTTCCTTTAGGTCTTCTATGAAATCGCCCATGCCATAGTCATTATTGGTAAACTTGTACTGTTTGTCAAGTTCGTTCATCCAGGCTAAGGCTTCGCCAGCATCTCCGGCCGTATAGTTCAGCAGCTCGGTGAACAGTTTCAACAGTTCATCAAAACCACCTTTGGGCAGTTCATTGGGCGAAAATTTAGAAAACTGAAAACCTCTCATATCACTATTAACGAAATAACTAAGTTAATGGTTTAATATAGGAATATTTTAAGGCTGATGTCATATTAATCTGGTGAAAGCCTACAAGGTTTTTGGTCTTTCTATGTTTTCTATCGTTCCAACGATAGTGGGCTGCTGGACATTACCTCATTTGTTTTGATGATGGCTTTGTGAGGTCTTAAACGCATAAGATATTGATTAATCATATGGATATCGGGTTCCTCTCTAAAACTTCTTAATTGTTATGACCACCAGCCATTTTATTGAAGAGATTTCCGTTCTGCCATTAAAACCATAATAATACCTGCGGTATAGGCCAGAATATCCATCCAGGCAAAATAATTGCCAATCACAACATTGGCCAATCTGGAATGTTCCAGGCCGATCAGTTTTACAAACTGAAAATATTGCAGGGTTTCTATCACATAGGAAAATAGCAGTACGCCAATGGCTGTTTTTAAAACCGGCAGGTTAAAGAACGATTTGACAAAGCAATAGATCAAGATCACCACAAGTACATCGCCAATATAGGGCCTGATAATCTGATCATGTACATAAAGCGCAATGCCCACCTCGACGATAAAAAGTAGTAGGGCATAGCTAAAATACTTGATATTAAAATATATTTTCATTAAATTTTAGGATTACAGGCGTGAAAATAAATTTATTAGCTTTGTTAACAAAGCTTTTTATGGACCATGATGATTTTTAGATTACACGGGCGTGGTAAATCGGATAATTTGATCGGCATTGGGCTGTCGAAAGAATAAAATTACCTTAATAAATTGATACCGATGAAAAAACTATTGATCCTCCTTTTCATGTTCATGGCAATTCATGTTATGGCCCAAACCGCTAAAGATAAATCCGCTATTCTAAAGGTATTGGAAGATCAGCGTCAAGCTTGGAACCGAGGTGATATGGAAGCCTATATGCAGGGTTATTGGAAAAGCGATAGCTTATTGTTTGTGGGCAAGAATGGCCCAACCTATGGTTGGCAAAAAACACTGGACAATTATAAAAAAGGGTATCCTGATAAAAGTGCCATGGGCTTTTTAACCTTTGGTATCAAAAAAGTAGAGTTCCTGGGAAAAGATAAGGCCTTTGTTTTGGGCAGTTGGAATCTGAAAAGGGAAAAAGATGAACCTAAAGGATATTTTACCCTGCTGCTCAGGAAAATAGAGGGCCAGTGGAAAGTAGTGGTGGATCATAGTTCTTAGATAGAGGTAAACTGGTATTAAAAGCTATAAACTAACCCGAACCTCGAACTCAAGTTAATATAAGCATAGCATTTAAATGATTAGGCGAGTTTGAGATTAGATTTAAGGAACAGATCTTTTGTGGCAAGATTGCTTCATTTTTTGCAATGATGCTCCTATTTTCGTCTTGCGAGTGTTTACCCTGATCTATCGGAGGAGTACGACGAAGCCACCTCTTTATCAGGTATAGAAAAAATTGATGAAATGTTAAGAATCGATTTTAAATCCAATTTAATGAGGTCGCGATCGCAAATCACAACCAGCGAAACCAATTGCCTAGTTTATAGCCAACTTTCTATATTTCCTTGAGAAATAGTACAAGGAGTACCAGGTCAGCACCACCCCAATAACTGATAAGATCATGACACTGCCTGAAAAGAAAGTGACCCAATTAAGCCGTATTTTGAAAAATTCCTTGCTCAGCAATACGCCTATACTACCTACATAACCAAAAGAATCGGCAATGTAGATTAGAAAACCTACGTTGCTGGCATACTTAAAAGTAGAGATCAGCCGATCAAAGAAGATGGCATTGAACGGAATGTAGACCATATATAAACCCAATCCAACCAAGGTCATCCAGGCAATGGGACTGAGGTGGTTTGCCTTGAAAAGCAGGGTGCAAGAACCAGCCAAAATAAATCCTGCCATAATGAAATAATGAGCTGTTTTTAGGGCCACAAAGTTATTCTTGATCATTACCATACTGCCTATCAGTAACAGTACGATCAATGTAATGGGCGTTTCTGTTTTAGAAAAGATGGCGGGCTGGTTAAAAAAGCCCATCTCTTTCCACATTTCTGCACTAAAATTGTCCCTAATGTCCCTAAAAATGGTGGCAAAACAATAGATGATGACACAGGCGATAATGCCACCTAAAAAATCACGGATGAACTTCTTTCTGTCGGATGCAGTCATGGCCACACGTTGGGCCCTAAACTTAATGTCCTCTGCGTCGGGCTGTGGTATTTTTTCCATCAGAAATACAAAAAAAGCTAATGGGATACAAAAAACCAGACCAGTATAAAAAGGCATCCAAAACTCGGAAATCCCAAAGTTGGCCATGAGTAGGGCACCTACCGATTTGACAAAACCAGAGGCGAAAATGAAACTGACGGCTAAAGTAGCCCCTATAAAATCGGTGCTCCTGCGCCCTTCCACATAAGAGAATACCACGCCCCATAGCATACCCAAAGGGAAGCCATTCACAAAAAGGAAAACCATGTTATAGGGTGGAGGTACGATGGCAAAGAACAGCCAGCTTAACCATGCTATACCCGTAAGTGTAAGGATAATCCTACCCCTTCCGGTCCGTTTTAGCTCGGAAATATATTTGATGCCATAAAACTTGGCCAGTAGGTAGCCCAACATTTGGCTAATGACCAGTATGGTTTTATAGCTGTAGCCGCCTATGGTCAGGCCATCAAAAGTGGCTACGGTAAAAGTCTTCCTGTAACCAAAGATCATGGTATAGGCTAAAAATACAACTATGGCGGCATATAGACCGGTTTTAATTGACCTGTTGCTGGTTTGTGGTTTATCCATAAAGGTTATTCTTGATATGAAGATAACCTAAATAACGTGATTTCGAGATAAGAGATGGTTTAATTTTAAGGATGTTGGGGGCCAAAATAGATTTAGGTATAAAATTGTACTTTTTTGACTTCGCTTGATCCGAACTCACGTGAAATGGTTTAGTCTGCGGCAATACCAATTACTTGTTTAATACAAGGTCAAGTGAAATTTGAATCTCATCTGAGGTGATTTTATCCTTTACGGTCGAAAAAAAGTTCCATGGCTTGTCCGCCTGGTGGTTAATGTTCCATTTTATGCGGTCTATCTTAAGTTCGGCCGTAATATTAAGGCTATCCTCCTTCTTCATTATGTTGGCTGTAAATACAATGGTATTGGTCATCTCTTTTATGGTGAGCGCTCCGGTGATCTTAAAATGGGTAGAATTGCCAATACGCACCATCTGTTTAACCACCATGGTAGACAATGGATATTTCGGGACATTAAAAAAGTCGGCACTTCTTAATTCTTTGTTCACCCTTTGGTTATCGTTAGCCGAAGCCTGGTCGGTACTGTTCATGCTATTCATATTGATACTGAAAGTACCTTCTTTGGGTAAGTCATCGGGTGAGTAGGTTAAGCTACCTTCCTTAAAAAGGATATAGCCATAATGGCTTCCCATGGTTTTGGCCTTCCATAATATTTTGCTTTTTTTAAGGTCGAGCCTATAGGTTTGTTGGGCATAAACAGAAAGTTGAAGCATAACCAGTAATAGGGTAATTGTTGTTTTATTGATCATGATATAATAGGTTTTAAAGGGGCAAACCTAACGAACAGCAAGAGCGATCTAATCAGGAAAATTGTAAATAAAACTGTAAATTTTGTAAATTCAATAAGTAAACAGATAGACCATTCTAAAATGCAGCTTCATATAAAAAACAAATCTCTTTTTGGACTTATGCTCTTATGGCCTATTATCTTGCTTTGTGCAGGCTTTAGCCTAAGTCCAAATAATGATTTTGATTTGGCCAAGCAGGAACTGTTGTTCAGAAAAATAGGTCATGAAATATTATGGCATGCCGGAGATAGTACATCGAGGGTATTGCCCGTAAAAAAAATAGCCGGAAACGAATACCAGATAAGATTTGAAAATGAATTTACTTTTCAGCCCGATTCTCTGGTTAAAATTATAAGATCCGCACTGCTGAAAGACCACCAAATCAACAATTATATAGTTAATGTTTTAAACTGTTCGGGTAAAGAGGTGGTTTTTGGCTATGCCATAGCCAAGGAGGAAAAGAATGATATTGTACCTTGCTCGGGCAGGCCGCAGCCCAAGGGTTGTTACCTGGTTTCCCTAAAATTCCAAAAAGCGGGCATGAGCCTTTCACAGAAAGATTATTTAATGGGTGGAATACCTTTGCTTGCTTTTGTAGGGCTGTTGTTTTTCAGGTTTGGAAAAATGAGGGGCAAACAGGTAGGGTTACAGCCAGCACATAAGGTGTTTAAAATAGGCAATACTTTATTTGAGGTAGAAAAAAGAAGCCTGGTTTGTGCGGAGACCACTACAGTGCTTACCGCTAAAGAGAGTAAACTGCTTTTAATCTTTGCGAAATCTCCAAACACCATTATAGAAAGAGGTAGGCTGCAAAAAGAAATATGGGAAGATGAAGGCGTAATTGTAGGGAGAAGCTTAGATATGTTCATCTCCAAGCTTCGCAAGAAGTTGGAAGGAGATCTATCCGTTCAATTGATAAACATACATGGCAAAGGTTACAAACTACAGACTGCCGGGACACAAGTCTAATCCATAGAAAAGTCCTAAATCGCCTAATGGCGACTGGTGTTTATTTCCGCTAACGCCGCATCCCATAAGGCAATGCGTTGTTGTAGTGCTTCTTTTACGGCCACTAATGCTTCAGCCCAACTGGTTTCGCTATCGCCACAAAGTTCGCTGGTCATTTCTAGGGCTAAGTGGCTATGGTGGTCGCCATCTACTTCTATATGCCGGTCTAGGTAATATTTAAAAATAGTAACCCGATCGGGGTTGGCACTATTTAGATCACTGACCATGTTATGGAACATGTTGGGTATTAAATCTTCACGACCAAAGGTAAATGCTGCGGCTATGGCATGGGTTTGCTGCCCCTTGATAATGGCAAACGTGCTGTTCATAAACTGTTGGGCCGCTAGGGGAACTTCCGCCATAAGGTAAGCTTGGTCAAAAGATTTGCCCGCCTTTAGGGCCTCGATAAAATGATGGATGGGAGCGGTATTGGCCCCAACCTGCTCCATGGCATCAAGGTAAAGTTCAAAATGGCTTTTAACATCGCCCTTCTCGTCAAGGTCAGACTCCTCGCCGGCCACAATCTCGTTAATAAGCTGGCGGGTTTTGGCATTACCTACCGGAAACCACGGCAAGGTAGTGCAGGTAAGGTTAATCTGTAAGGCCTTTAACAGCGACATGAAATCCCATACGGCATAGATATGATGTTCCATAAATAGGCGAAGTTCCCTTAAGTCGCTTATTTGTGTATATACCTTATGGTTGATAATTTCTGACCTTAAATCTGCAATTTCAAGATTTATGCTTTTGATGTTGGCATTCATGGTATGATAGGTATGGGGCTTATGAAAATTAACATTGGGCATTTGGCCGTTTAAAAAAATCGCAAGCTTTTACTATTGTTCTAAAGTGAAGTTTTTATAATAATAATCTTTGTCGGCTTCGGTAATTGGCCTAATAACCTTGCAGGGGTTACCTGCTGCGAATACATTGGCTGGAATATCTTTGGTGACTACGCTGCCAGAACCGATGACTACATTGTTTCCAATGTTGACACCTGGATTGATAACTACGTTGCCGCCCAGCCAAACATGATCACCTATGCTAATGGGCTGTGCCCATTCATACTCCTGGTTGCGTAAATGTGGATGCAGGGGATGGCCTGCAGTGTAAATGGCCACATTTGGACCGATAAAGGCATGCTTGCCAATGCTGACTTTGGCACAGTCTAAAATGGTAAGGTTAAAGTTGGCGTAAAAATGGTCGCCAATCTCAATATTATAACCATAATCGCACCTAAAAGGAGGTTCGAGATAGAACATGGTTTCGGTTTTGCCAAAAAGCTTTTTAATGAGCTGTTTCCGCTGTTTGATCTGTTTTGGAGGCAGATTGTTGAACTCGAAAACAATTTCACGGGCCTTTAAACGATCTTGGGCCAGTTCATTGTCACCAGCCTGATACGCCTTGCCAGTTAACATTTTTTCTTTCTCGCTTAGTTGTTTATTCTCCATCGACTGCGAAATTAAAGAACCACATGGCTTCTGGCAATTATTTTTTGGTTTATGAGATTGTGGTGTTTTTTTAACTTCTTTGCCAAGCGTTGGTGGCGACACCAACATTTGGCGGGTTTGACGTGCTGTTGCTGATTATTGGCCTCCCCGCCAATAACCTTTGGAAAGGCGAGGCTGATCCATCAGATCTCACAGTTTTTTTAAACCTGCCAGGTTTAAGCTCTGGTAAGCAAAAATGGGATGTTTTTACTGACTTTGGTATAATAAACCCGATTGAACGGTGGCTTGGGTTGGGCAGGGCATACTTTTTTAGTAATGGTCATCCTATCCCTTAGCATGGCCAGACAAAAAGTTAAAAGTGAAAGCGGGGCTACCGTAACCGATGCCCCGCTGTAATGGCTTTTCTAAAAAATAAATTTCTATAACTTGCCTTTTGCGTAGGCATTTTCGGCCCTTTTGATGGCCAGCTTTTCGCGATAATGGGCATATTTTTCCTTAAAGATCATTTTGATGAGGCTGTCTACCGCGCCATGTCTGAACAAGCTCCATACACTGGCAATTTTACGGCTGATGGACTGGTCCCAGGCCCTTAAGCTGAGCGAGAAGGAACCGTCTACATATTTCATCCAATGCCACATGCCCGTTGGCATGAACAGGGTATCGCCATGCTCCAAATACACTTCATAGCCCTCTATGCCGTTAAGCGCCGGAAATTTTTCAAAGTCGGGATGGTCTACTTTGTAATCTTCTAGTGCATAAGTGGCATTAGGTAGGCAGTAAAGGCGTTTTTTCCACTTATAGTCGAAAAGGATAATGTGCTTGCGGCCACCAAAATGTGTATGGAAAATATGCGGAAGATCAATATCGTAATGGAGGAAGGTTACAGAGTTCGATCCGCCAAAGAACATGGCGGGCATACTTTCAATGAAACCGCCCATCAAATCCTTGGGGATTTTAATGTCATTGATCAGGCTCGGTACTTTTTTAAACAGGTTAAAAAAGAAAATCCTCAGCTCCGTAGGCTCGCGCTTAATAAGATCCAGGTATTCGCCAAACTTCATATGGGCGGTTGCCGCATTAATGGGTTTGCTCGGATCGGCTTTGGAGTTGTCATATAGCGGTACTTCGAGCTCCCCGCCAATTTCTTTCAGATATTCCGTAGTCCATTTCTCTCTGGCAGGCCAATCTTTGGTCAGCCCCTTAATAACTAAAGGTCGTTTCTTTTTAAGATAGTTCTTTTTAAAGTCTTCTGGGGTAATAGATTCTACAGTATCTACTGGTCTTAATATAAAGCTCATCTGTTATGGCGTATAAACTTTGGACTAAAATTAATATCGATTAATCGTTACAAAGTTGTAATTAAAAATGGAAATGTTAATGTTTTGTAAATAAAATGTGAATAAAATGATGTAAATCACAATCACGTAACCTTCGCTTTCTTAATGACTTTGGCAAAATATTTAGGGAAAAACCTTTTGAGGAATATGCCTTTCACCTCTTTGCCTCCAATGTAAACCTCATCCTCTTTTTGCGCTGCGGCCTTGATGATCTGCTTGGCGCATTCGCTGGCTGGCATACCGTTTTCCTGCGCTTGATCCATAGTGCCTTGGGCAGTGCCATTTGCGGTCAATGCATTAATGGTGACCTTGGTTTTGATGAAGCCAGGGCAGGCCAAAAGGATATGGATGTTGGGCTGGTCCAGTTCTATGCGCAGCGATTCGAAATACCCATGCAGGGCATGTTTGGAGGCAGAATAGGCAGAGCGCAAACGGGTGCCAAACTTGCCTACTAGGCTACTTACACAGATAATGGTACCGCTGTTCTGCCTGATCATTTGGGGCAGTACGGCCTTGCTTAAGATGACCGTGCCCCAAAAGTTTACGTTCATAAGGCGCTGCTCGGTCTGTAGGTCTGTTTCCAGGGCCAATGACCGCTGACTAATACCGCCACTATTGACCAACACGTCTATACGTCCATAAATGCGCAGGGCTTCTACAGCCTTTTCGGGCAGACTTTCGCTGTTTTCCAAGTCTAGCGACAGTACGTGCACATCTATCTTGTTCTTACAATTGTTCTTTACCCGGAAAAGCTCATCGCGGTTGCGGGAGGAGATGATCAGTTTTGCACCTGCAGTGTTGTATTCGTACACCAGTGCCTCGCCAATGCCAGAAGAGGCACCTGTAATCCAAACTACTTTATTGTTCATCAAAAACTATTTTTAGGAAATTAAGTGGTCTCATCGGTAAATAATGCTGCGGCTATACCATCGGCAAATAATTTGCCGGTTTTGGTCAAATAAATCTTATGGTCGTCCAAGTAAACCTTTTGGTCGGCTATGTAAGGGCTAATTTCTTTTTTAAGATGTTCGGCCCATTTTGGACCAAAATCATGGGTTATTTTTTGCAGGTCTATGCCCCACATGGTTCTTAGCGAGGTCATGATGTATTCATTCAACTGGTCATGAAAGCCAAGTTCCTCTACGGTTTCGGGCAGTTGCTGTTTGTCAATGTGCTCCAAATATTTTGCATTGTTGGCCATATTGATATAACGGTTAAAACCATCAAAACCGTGTGCAGAAGGACCAACACCTAAATAGGGGATACCTTTCCAGTAATTGGTGTTATGAACCGCATAGCGGCCCGGCAGGCTATAGTTGGAAATTTCATAATGCTCAAACCCCTTTTGCTGTAGGGTCTCGGTCAGCAGGAGGAATTGTTCGGCACTTTGGTCGTCGCTTACGGGTTTTTGCTTGCCCTTGTCAATAGCATGTGCCAAAGCCGTTCTGGGTTCTACCGTTAGCGAATAGGCCGAAAGGTGGGGCACCTGAAGTTCAACTGCCGTATGGATATTGCTTTTCCATTTTTCATCGGTCAGCAGCGGATAGCCATAAATAAGGTCAATGCTCAGGTTTTCAAAACCCGCATCCTGACTTCTCTTGATACTGTCGGTAGCTTCTTGTGCGTGGTGGGCCCTGTTCATCCACAGCAGGTCTTCGTTAAAGAAAGATTGTGTACCTATACTAAAACGGTTAATAGGCAATTGGCGCAGTTCGCTGATCTTTTTGGCATTCAGGTCATCGGGGTTGGCCTCTAGGGTAATTTCGGCAGTGGCGCTAATGGAAAAGGTATCGGCTATGGTGCCAATGATCTTTTGTAGGGCCGCTGGCTGTAGGATGGAGGGCGTGCCCCCACCAAAATAAATGCTGCCCACCTGTTGGTTAAGCCGATGTTTTTTCATGCGGATCTCCGTACAGATGGCTTCTACCATCTCATCCAGGTGTTTTATGGAGGTGGTAAAATGGAAATCGCAATAAGTGCATGCCTTTTTACAGAACGGAATATGGATATAGATGCCAGCCATTGTTGCAAAAGTAAGGATAAATGGGGCATCCGTTTTAGTTTATTCAAAAAATGCCGGTATTGGGTGCTACACTTTCGTCATTTCGGCGATATTTAGAGGAGAGAGCTGATCAGGGGCAGCCAAAATAGTAGGGTAGCTTGTCAGATTTCTCATCGCTGCGCTTCCTTCGAAATGACAGAGCTGCCTGTTTGGAAACTGCCACCCTTTACCGTCCCCACTCTAGCGTAAGCATTTACTTCGTGGAGCTCCCTTTGGCCGGTTAGCGAAGCGGTGCTTGTGATAAAAAAATATGGAAACAAAGATATATATTAGGCCCAAGCGGACGCTTGCGCTAGAGTGGGGTTAAATTTATAATTTATTGATTTTCAATGATTTTAGTGGTTTTTCTACATCGAAAAGACGTTTTATGTACTTCCGTACATTGCCGTCATCTCGGCGATATTTAGAGGAGAGAGCTGATATTTGACATGCAAGATGGTACGGTGGTTAGATTCCTCTCCGGTAAATCGGAGCACGCCCTAGCGGAATGCCGAAAAGAAAAACAAACCCTTTTCTCGTCCATCCTGTCATCCAGAGCGTAACCTGTACCAATTTATGGGTAGTGATCTGTCGGGGAAAGTTTCGTGGTTCTTCCATTGGGGTAAAGTCTTTATATGCAGGTGCTAAGGCGCAATGCATAGTGTGGGGCTCAAAATGGATAAGGTATAAACTGTGTATTAACGACAGATTGTTTTTTTTATTTTTTTGTGGAGAAAATAAAAAATTATCTATATTCACGGCATGCTTCGCCCCAGATAAGCGATGTAGACCAACAAACTAAACAACTATTTTTCTGCCCCAAAAAGGTAGTCCGGATCATTAAACGCTCTCCACATGGATAGGCTCCATTATGTATATCTATATGCGGTGTTCTTGCTTTTTGCAGCCGAGAACGCCAGCGCCCAGTCCAGCGCCCTTCACCAAGCGGCCGATAGTGTGGGACGTAAGACCATCACAGCATTTTCCGACCTCACTGTGCAGCAGGGCAATACCTTGGTAAAACGTATAGCTGCCGTGAATCCGATCGGTGGCGACAGTCTTAAGAACAGGCATAAGGTACGGTTGAACCAACTGTTGCTCGAAAGTGGGCTCCAGCGGAGTGGGCTTACAGGCAGTCCCTCCACCGCTTACCAGTTCCATTATGGCGCTTCGGTAGAACTATCGGTGTTCAGATTACCCATATCCTTCACTTTTTCGCGCAACGGCATTGATCGGCAAGACCTGAACCCTTTTTCGGGCGGACTCTTCCAGGCCGGACTCGACAGGAAGTCCTTCCAACATATCCTGGCCCCTGAGCTTTCCCGTTACAGGGAGGTGAAATCTGGGCTGTTCAATGGCAGGAATGCATCGGAACAGCTGCGTGCCGAACTAATGGCCCGTAGCAAGGAGGCGATAGACCAGCAGTCTAAATCCTATGACCCATTATATGACTATTTTAACCAACAGGGCAATGTAGAAGCACTGCTCAAGCTCGATGAAAAGGGTGTTAGACAAAAGCTGAATGCCGTGCTGGACGAACAGGAGAACAGGGCCAAATCCCAGCTTTCTACAACAAAAGACCAAGAACGGCAACAGATTGCCAAGGGTAGGGAGATAACGATAGATAGCCTTGCCACAAAGGTGATGGACATGAAACAGCTGTTGGGAGCATACGGCATAGACGCGGCAAAATTGGGCACCATAGAACAGCTGATCGATAATCCCGATGCGGCAAGGCTGGAAAACTACCTGGGTGGACAACTGCAGCAAAGTCCACAGCTGAAAAACCTGCAGGGCCTGTTCAACCGGCTACAGGATTTCAGGACTGGTAGTTTTGGCGAGCAGCTGCCTGGCAGTTTCATAAACAGGGAGATCTTTCTGCAGGGCGCTTCGGTCACTTTAAGGACTCGAAAAGGACCCATAAATCTTGGCTTTGCATCGAGCAGGGACATTGGCATGGCCAAAGACGAGGGCTTTACCCATTCCAACTTTAATATTCCCAAACTGGTGACCTTTTTAAGCGTGCCCATCATAGGGAACGGCTATAGCAGGGGGCGCATCAGCTGGACGGGAAGCGTGGAAAAACAATCCTATCGACTGAACGAGTCGGCGGGCATCAGTCCTAGATCGGGCTCTGCCCTTACCCTGAGCCAGGAACTGGGCTCGGAGAAAATGGGCAGGTTCACCTTGGAGCTTTCCAAGTCGGCCGCCGCCTTCAGGAACGTGGGACAGATTGGTTCAGAGCAGGTGCTGCTGGAGCGTAATACCTTTGGTAATTATTTTCGCGATGACCTGCTGGAGACCATGGCCTTTGGGGTGAAATACGACATGAACGACCAAAAGTCGAGATTGAATACCAATCTATTCTTTAACTATTCGGGCATAGGTTTTCAGAACCCCGCCCAGCAGGGCTTTGGAAACATGGGCATGCGCATGGGTGGCTCGGTGCGCAAAGGTCTTTTCAAAAATAAAGTAGTGCTCAACCTAAGGGGCGATCTCAAGAATACGCCAGTAAGCGGCACTACCGATGCCCATTGGCAGAACCATAACCTCAATGTAGAGGCGAGGTTTAAGCTGTCCAGAAAGTTCAGTTTCTCCATGAAGTACATGGACAATGGGGTACAGAAGAGCGGGGAACTGCAACAGTCGGTATACGGCTCTAAAAAATACCAGTTCGATGCCAGCAGCAGTTATAAGCTGTTCAAGAAAAATGGGTTTAGCCACCTGGTAATGGGGCTACAGCAGATGAACAATCCCGTGGCAGGGTCCAACAGTCAGTTCCTGACCACCATCTATACCCAGAACCTGTCATTGGGAAGCCTTACACTGATGGGCAATCTTTTTTACAATAAAGAACTGGGGCAACAGCACATCCTGGGCGATATGGTCAATGCAGATGCGGCCGTACAATACCGCCTGTTGGAAAAGGTAAGTGCATCTACCGGTGTGACCTATCTTAACAACACGGGGCAGGCCCAACAGCTGGGTATCAAACAGAATGCCCAGGTTACCGTATGGAAGAACATGGAGGTGAATCTCTATGCCGACCTGAGAAAGAATATGGTGGCACCGTTATATCCAGAGCTGTTTGCCAATAACAGGGCAGAAGTTTCACTAAAATACTATTTCCGATAACATGATGTACCGCAAGACCCTTATCGCTTTTTTATTGTTGCTGTGTACCATGGTAGAAGTCAGGGCACAGGCCAGCATAGATTTTATCCCGGCCATTTCCGGTGCTACGTTGGATGGGCTGATGAACGTGCGCATTACGAATACCGGCTCCAAGAAGACCGTCAGGCTCGACATCCGCGTAAGCCAGGAGGACGAGGTGGGCAGCGTACAGATCGTACAGATCACCACCGCCCCCTTCGAACTGAACATCGGTACCAATGTGGTGCCCCCTTCCATTGTCAGGAGTGCCCAGGTAAAGATCGGTACCAGTGAAACTGCACGTTTCCTGCAGCAGAACGGTTATTTCCCGGCCGGCAACTACGTGTATGAATATAGGATGATGCATTTGGCCACCCAGGAACTCCTGCTCGAGCAGACGTTCATCCATGAGCTGGAGCCTGCTGCCCCACTGAACCTGGTAGAGCCCTATGACAGGGACGAGATCTGCGAGCAGCGTCCGCTGCTGAGTTGGCAGCCCCATATCCCCCTCACCGCCGGGGCACAGTACCAGGTGGTGTTAACAGAGATCAAGGACAGGCAGAACGGTATAGAGGCATTGCAGTACAACCTGCCCATCATTAACCAGAAAGGCATCATGGCCAACCTGATCATGTACCCTGCCGTGGCCCGCGACTTGGAAAGGGGCAAGCGCTATGCCTGGCAGGTAACGGCCTATAAGGGAAATACGGTACTGAACCGCTCGGAGGTATGGAGTTTCACCATGAAATGTCCAGACACAACGGCCACCAAACAATTAGAGCTGAGCTACAGGGATATCGAAGACCTGGCCAAGGGCAACTTTTACATGGCACAGGGCAGGCTGAGCTTTATCCTGGTAAACTCTTATGCCGAGCAGCCCCTGCAATATGCTATTTCCTGTTTGACGGATCCCAAACTGAAGGTTAAAAACCTGCCCAAAAAGACCTTGGCCAGGGGAAAGAACAAGGTCGACATTGATCTGGGTGACAACAGGGCCTTTAGACAGGATTATTCCTATATGTTAACGGTGGTGATGCCGAACGGGCAACTGAAAAATCTAAGGTTTGTTTATAAAGAATAATGGGATGAGGAAAACAATAATGATCTTATGGGGTATGGCCTGTCTGTACGGTTGTAGAAGTAAGAATGCCTTTGTGTCCCTGCAAGATGGGGAAATGACCCTACAGGGCATTAGGGCATCTAAAAACGATAAGCTGTTCAAGATCAGGTTGCTGTATGGTAAACAGGAAAAGGGTATGGACCAGCAAAAATTTGCAGAGAACATGCAGTACCACATAGACAGTTGCTTTTACTTCTTAAAAGAAGGAAAGCACATTTATCCCCTCTATGTTACGCCCATAGCCAATGGAATAGACAAAAGCTTCGAGTATATGATCGGGTTTGATCCTTCGGTTGCAACAAAGGAGGCGGATACCCTGATCTATTTTGACCAAAACCGTTCTAAAAAAAGTTACGAATTAATTTTTAAATAGTATATGCGATTGTATCTGAATAAACGACTTCAACGAACCGCCCAATTTTTGTTATTGGTCATGCTGCTGAACATTCTGCACCCTGTGACTGCATTTGCGCTTACTTCTGGTCCGGCGCAGCCGGAAGCGTTGTCCTTTCAGCCAGTGGGCATGACCGACATGGTAGATCTCTTTACCGGCGACTTCAAATATAACATTCCGCTACTAGAAGTAGACGGTTATCCGCTCAATCTGAACTACCAATCGGGTTCGGGCATGGATGATGAGGCCAGCTGGGTGGGATTGGGCTGGAACCTAAACGTGGGGTCTATCAGTAGGCAGGTGAGGGGTATTCCCGACGATTTAGGTGGCGAGGTCATTGAAACGGAACACTCCACCAAAAAGAAAGTAACCGTTGGGGGAAGGGTAACTGCTACTGCAGAGTTTAAGGGAGTGAACTCCAAAATAATGGGATCTTTTAGCTTAGGTGTTTTCAATGATAATTATACGGGTATAGGCGCCGAGATTGGTGTAAATGCAGGACTATCTATTGGCCTAAATAGCACAGGAAGTATGACTGCGGGAATGGGGCTAGGGATATTGTCAAACACTTCCAGCGGAGTGGATGTATCTCCCTATGTTTCGTTATCGCTTATTGATAAGAAAAATGAAGACAAGTCGAGAAGCAGCAGCTTAAGTTCATCTTTGACCTATAACTCACGCTCAGGTATGAAAAGCCTTAGCTTGGGGCAAAGTTATAACGAAACGGGCAATAGCATAAATCCATTTCAAAGTAGTTGGAGTTATAATACGGGACCAGTGATGCCCAAGATACAGGTACCTTATGAATCTGCATACAGATCTTTTAGTTTTAGTGCAGGTCCTGCAGCAATGGGTATGTTTGCTGGCATTGGTGGAACCGGTTACATGAGTACAAGAAATATAATCAGTAAGATCAATAGAAATCCCGCATTTGGGTTTCTATATGCAGACAAGGGAAAGAATTTGGCAAATGCGGTTCATGATTTTACTAGAGAGAAAGACAATCCCATTATTCCAGAACTGCCAAATTTGGCTATACCCATCCACACACCAGATCTATTTAGTTACAATTCGCAAAAAGGCTCTGGCCAATTCCGTTTATTTAGGGCTACTGGAATGTTAGGTGATAACCAAGCTATAGATAAATCTGATAATATCAGTTTGGGCTTCGATGTAGGGTTAGGATGGATCGTTCATGGAGGACTTTCTCTTTATAAACAAGATGCCAAAACAATTACTAGGAAATGGACAAAAGATAATGCCTATATGGCTAAGGGAGATTTTCAATCTTATGATAAATCCAACCCGGCTAAAGAGCATGTTTTTTTTAGAAAAACAGATGAAAAAGTAATGCAGGATGACGCCCTTGCGGGTAAATTGGGAGAAAACGAAGTGCTGGCTGTAAACATTAGTGGAAAGAATGCCAGTAGTTCTTTTGGTAAAAAAGCCGGGAACCAACCTGTAAACCAAACGATTGAAAAAACTGGTCGGCAGCTCAAACAGACTAATATTAGCTATCTTACAGCTAAAGAAGTCGAACTTCAAGGTCTAGATAAAGAAATTAAAACCTATCCCTTTCTAGAAAATATAGCAACACCTTCGCAATGGGGTACCTCTAATGGGGTGGTAACAAGAAATACGAATCAAAAACGTGATCACCACATCTCTGAAATTACGGTTACTGAAACGGATAACAGCAGACAGGTTTATGGTATTCCGGTTTATAATTTAAGGCAAGATGAATATTCATTTGCCATTGGGAAAGCAGGTCAGTATAATCTGGTAAATCCTAATGGAGGTCCACCAAATGGACCAACTAATCTTGCCCTGGTACCTTTGAAAAATGGGCAAATTGATTATGAAAAGGGAATTGATGAATATTATCATGTAGACCACCAGTCGCCTTATGCCAGTAGTTATCTGTTGACAGCACTTTTATCTCCTGATTATGTAGATAAAACAAATGATGGAATCAGTGATGACGATTTAGGCTCGGCCATCAAGTTCAATTATTCCAAATTGGCCAATAATTATAATTGGCGCACACCCTATGTGAACCAAAGCAATACTGATAAAATAGCCGTAACGGTAAATAAGGGACTGTTGGCAGATCCAGATGATGATAAAGGCAGCTTTATTTATGGTGAAAAGGAAATCTATTATCCACAATCCATAGAATCTAAGACACATATCGCCATTTTTATTACGGCCAATCGAGAGGATGCACTTGGGGTAGTGGATTGGAAAGGGCAAAGAAATACCAATATTGCCCAAAAGAAATTGATGGAGATCAGACTTTATGCCAAAGGAGATCTAACCACACCGGTAAAGGTGGTCAAATTTCATTATGAATATTTGCTCTGTGGACAAACGCCCAATTCAGCAGGCAATGGTAAAAAGTTAACATTAACCAAAGTATGGTTCGAATATGGTAAAACAACCAAGGGGCAAAACCACCCTTATGTATTTACCTACTATACAGGTGTAGATTATCAAGTAATGGCTACAGACCGATGGGGTACTTATAAGCCAAAGGACAATAATACCATTGCGGCTTTAAATAATGAGGAATTCCCCTATAGCGTACAGGACAGAACTAAGGCTAATACTTATGTTACCGCTTTTCAGCTAAAGGAAATAGAATTGCCCAGTGGTGGGAAGATAAAGGTAGGCTATGAGGCCGATGATTATGCTTATGTGCAAAATAAGAAAGCGAGTACCATGCAGCCTATTTTGGGTTTTATAGGAGGAAATAGAGGACCTGGAGATCTTAGGGATAAAAGAGGCCTAGAAATAGCGGTTGACGATATGCCGCCAGGTGGTGCTGATCATACCGAATGGTTTAAAGATCATTATCTGGACGGTTCAAATTATATTTATACTAAATCCCTGATAAAATTTTCTACCGATAATGGCTTAAGTGGTGGTCAGGATAATGACTATGTTTCGGCCTATGGAAAGGTGCTAAGTGTGATTTTTACTAATGTCAACCAGGTGAAAAAAGCCACGGTGATGTTTGAAACTATTACAGATAAGAGCACGGAAAACCCCATTTTATTTGCGGCATGGCAAAAGATGAAGAACGAATATCCGCGTTATGCCTATCCTGGCTTTAAGAATAAGGTTTCGGTGAACAATGCAGGAGATGCCATTGAGGCCGCAGTGTCGGCAATTTTAAATGCGGCAGGAAATCTGAGCGAGTTGAAGCAGAATTTCTATGAGAAAGCTTACAATAGGGGCTATGCCAGTACCGTATTCCCAGAAAAGTGCTTTGTTCGGCTAGTGGAGCAGAAAGGAAGTAAGATAGGGGGAGGGCTAAGGGTAAAATACATCACAATTGAGGACGAGTGGCAGCAGATGAGCGGTGACACCGATGCTCCGGCAGCTAGTTATGGGCAATGGTATGATTATACCATTATTGAAAATGGTAAAAGGATAAGTAGTGGTGTGGCCACTTATGAACCGGCAATAGGAAGTGATGAAAATAGTTTGCGACAGCCCGTATTCTATAGCCATAAAATTAAGGGGGGACTTAGTGATATGTTTGAACTGGAGCTGCCCTTTGGAGAGTCACTTTATCCTTCGGCATCAGTAGGTTATAGGAAAGTGAGTATACGCGATTTGGACCCACACACTAATCTCCAACAGCTAGATATAGAAGATCAAGCACCTAGAACAGGTACTACTGAACAGGAATTCTATACCGCTAAAGACTTTCCGGTAAGGGTCGAGGCGCTGACTATGCAAAGACATATAAATAAACCCTCTCAGGAATATTCAATGTTTTTTTCTAACAGTGTAGAGGAACTGGTCTTGTCACAGGGCTATAGTATTGAGCTGAATGACATGCATGGAAAACAGAAAGCAATAAGAAGTTTCAATGCGGGAGGTACTGAAATAAATGCCACTGAATATGAATATCAGGTGGAGAACCCTAATGCCCAAGAACTGCGCTTAAAAAACGAAGTAAATATAATCCATGGAATACAACAGGGACCATTTGACGTTCAAAGGGGCAGTGTATTGCCCAATAGGGTGATGGGAAGAGATGTAGAACTGTTCACCGATTTTAGGGAACAAGAATATACCAATTCTGGAACCAGTCTTAACCCCGGCCTTGATGCCTTTGCAGCATGGATAGTACCTGTTATTTTTGCCTATTCCTTATATGCCCAAAACAATGAATATCGTTTGTTTAGGTCTGCGGTGGCCACTAAGGTCATTCACAATTCGGGCATATTAAAAAAGGTGATCAAAACCGAAGATGGATCCTCAACTTCTACAGAAAACATCGCTTACGATGGTTTGACCGGAGAAGCTATTGTTACCCGTACGCAGAATGAATTTAATCAATATCTCTATGCTATCAATCTGCCCGCTTATTGGAAATACCCTCTTATGGGAGGGGCATACCAAAACTTGGGAATGATATTAAGTGATGTTACTGTTGACGCAAGTGGTGAAATCAATAGTGCCTATTGGCCCTTGCTGGATCAGGGAGATATGTTGATAGACTTAGCCAGTAACAAACGCTACTGGACCGTAAGTATTCGAAATGAAATTGGCACCCCAACTTTGCCATTGATAATGCCTTATTACACTAAGATGTTGATAGACGAAGAGGGTAAGAAAGTAACGGTTTTAGAGGAAGGTACCAACCTAAAAGTATGGCGATCTGCCCATAATAACAAATTGGGGGCAATGACAAGCAGTATAATTTGCTTGGAAAACCCAATTAAAGATGACCAGCTGATGCTTGCAAAAAATATAAATTTGGCAAACTATAAAGTGTTGAATGCTAATTATGCTTCTTATGATCAGGTTTGGCCGATAGATGGAAAGGGAGAGGAAGAGGTAGGTTATGTGAATGAACTTTATGATCTTTCCTATTTCAAATTTATTCAAAATGAAGCAAATATGGGAACATATTCAACTTTAATACAAGTACCTCCATCAACTGGTCTTGAATTTATTGAGGTAAATCATCCTTATTTTAGTTCATTAAACACTACCTCAACTATTTATAGTAGTTCTTTTCCTCAAACTCTACATGGTTTCTCGGTAAAATTGAATGTTACACGGGCGGGTACATTTTTTATGCATACATATATAGGTAATGGGTTGAGCCAATCATGGTTACGTGTTAATGGTGTAGGAATAAATAGTGGCTTTGGAACTACTTCCGTAATAGCTATAAGTTTAAATGAAGGTGATAACCTGATTGATTTTCAGTATAATTCTTCAAGCACAACTGCGGCAAAAATTGGATTTACTATTATGGATAACACATATAGTGAGATTATTAATACGGCTAAAACGAGTTACAACATCATTTTTAGTACTTCTATTCTCACTTCGCCGACCACCTTAAGTGATCCAAATATTAATTTCTACCGTGTGGTTAATAATCAACCAATTTGGTATCGTATGTATGAAAATGTTTACAATCCCTTCATTCACGGCATGCTCGGTAACTGGCGACCTTCAGCGCAATATGTATATCAGAGTAAGCGTACCCAAACCCATCTATCCCCTACGCAAAAATCGGCCAATGTGGCGCAAAATGGTTATTTTGAACATTTTTACTCGCCATGGACAACCAACAGCCCTTATTGGGTAAAGAGTAATCAGATTACGCTGTATGACAAATATGGGCAGGAGCTGGAGAATAAGGATGCCTTGGGCAGGTATAGTGCCGCTAAATTTGATTTTAGGGGAGAACTACCAGCAGTGGTGGCAAGCAATGCCCAAAATAGAGATTTGTACCATGAAACTTTTGAGGATTTTAGTTATAGTGGATCAGCTTCAAAACAGCGCTTTACCTCCGAAACTAATGAAGTGTTAGGTAATATTATCCCCAATATGCAAAGCCATACAGGACTCCGTGCCGGAAAGATAGAAGGCGGTAAAACCTACAAACTCACAACTTCTTACCATGAGCAGGAATACGGACCTTTTATGAACTACTTTATCCATGACAGCAAGAAACAATTCCAATTGGTCAAGAATATTAATGGACTTTATCCCAATGGTTTCGAACCAGGTAAAAAAGAGTATGTTTTTAGTGCATGGATAAAAGATGCTGCAACGCATACCAAAGTGAATACCTTACAACTTAGCTATAAAGGTAAAAACGCTAATACCATGACTACAATTAATCCAAAAACCAAGGCCATTGTAGAAGGATGGAAGCTGGTAGAAGGCGTTATTGATTTCAGTACGCTTGTCGATACCGGAATTGAAATTAGCTTGAGCAATAATGTCGACTTACCAATTGATGACATTCGCATTTATCCAAAAGAGGCGCTTGTTAAAACTTACGCCTATAATCAACGTACTTTTAAGCTCATGGCAGAACTGGACGAGAATAACTTTGCTACTTTCTATGAGTATGATGATGAAGGCCAATTGGTGAGGGTGAAAAAGGAAACGGAACGGGGTATTGTTACCTTAAAAGAAACCAGGGCAATTTATCGCAAAAGAAGTTCAACGCCATAATTTTTCTAGGTATAAAGTATATGAAGATTAAAATATTTAAAAAAGCTTTGCTGAGATTGTCTGTCCTGATATTATTGTTGGGAAGTGCCAGCTATTTTTCTTGGGCTTTTATAAAAGAAAGAAAAGCCTTTGCAAAAAAGGAGGCATTGGCTGTAAAAGAAAAACTGCCCAAAATAAACTATGATAAAAGACTTCTATTACGTTTTGAAGAACTGAGCAGACAGTTAGATCCCAATAGGGAGGAATATAGTCTGATAGGAAAGCTGGTGTATAAAGATGGAACAGACAGTTTGGCAAAGGCCAAACAGGCCCTATATGAAATAAGGAAAAAGGGGAGTTCCTACTATTATAAACTTGGTACCACAGAAATCTTAAATGCCAATGGACAAAATGTAACTGTAGACCATCTTAACAAGTATATTATGATTTCTGCCCAAAAAGAGCAGCCTCAGGCGCAGCTTTTTCCGCAGGTTAAGGAGCTGCTCAAAAATTTGCAAAGGGAGCGGTATGAACTTTCCAATACTGAAAAAGATGGTATAGCCTACATCAGTTTATTAAATAACTACCACATTAGCTGTAAGGAATATGGCATAAGCTATAGAAAAGAAGATTTGAGCCCCCTAAGGTTGTTCATCAGGCTTACCAATTTTGATGATCCAGAATCGGTAGCCAAGGAAAAGGTAATTACCCTGAGCATTGAGCAGTTTGAAAGCCGGGCCAATTGGAACGAACATGTAGGCCAGCTGGCATTTGCCCAGCAGGTGAATGGGCAATGGGAAGCCTCTGCCCCATACAAAGACTATAAACTTATTGTACTGTAGCACAAAGACAAAATATAAAGAGATTTTAGACCAAACAATATGAGTAAACGCCTCTATTCTTTCCTGTTTTTCCTGATAATAGGTGTTTTGCAGTTCAGCAAAGCCCATGCCGCAATAGAACCCTTCCAAAACTTTATTAAAGGTAACTTGAAAGTGGGAGATTCGCTGTGGGTAAAAGATGAGAAATTTAAGAATGCCAACTTTAATTGGACAAATCTTACCCATTTGTCGGTAAAAAACTATGTAAGCCTTAAAATTATAGACGAGGTACCTATAGCACAAGATTTCGAGGTAGAATTTAGGTTAAAGGTAGTCTATTTTAGCTCGCCTGCACAGCTAATGCCCAATGTGGTCGATACGGTAAGGCTTAAGGTAAATTATAAGAAGGGTACAGGAGCGGTTTACCAATTGAGCAATGCTTACCAATTTGCGGGCGCCCATGAGATAAAGGTCTATATACAACAGATCAATAGTCCACAATATGGAAGCCAGCTTCCAGTAGAAATGCAGCTTACCAGTGGTATTGTGGTAGATCGGATATACCCTTTCGAGAGCTATACGCCGATAGATTTTTCGGGTAGTTTCATCAGTGTACCCATTTCTAATAATGGTCAGGCCCAGCTTAATATTACCATTCCGGTAATCGTTGGAGCAGATGAATATGACCTGGAATGGACCCCAATAGACGATCCAAGCGAATATGCCGCCGAAATTAAGAATAACTTAACCGAGCAGGTTCTTGCCGATGTCTTTAAGAACAATGCCACTAGGGTAACCTTGAAAGACCAACAGAATTATGCCATTTCCTTGGTATATAATTGCCAGTGGATAGCCGTGAGGGTAAGGGGGGTGCATTATAATACCGAAGGCATAAGAATAGAAGGCGTGTGGTCTTATCATGATACACAGGCCAATGATTTGGCCATTTGGGACAATGTCAATTGGCATGAAAGTAAACTCAATTGGCAGTACGCTGCTACCTATGCCGAAGAGGGAAAGAAAAAAGAGGTGGTCAGCTATTTTGATGGCACCTTGAGAAATAGACAAACGGTTACCTTATTGAATGATAATTCGGCCAATGGTGTTGCAGTGGTCCAAGAAAATATTTATGACGAATATGGTAGGGTAGTTGCCAATATTTTACCTGCTCCCATAAAAGAAGCCAATGTTGCAACAGCTTACCTCAAATACTTTAAAGGGCTTAATAAAAATGATCAAAAGGGTTACAGTTTCGTTGACCTCAACTTAAATGGATGTACCCCCTTTACTAATGCCATGAACATAGGCTATGGTGCCGCTAGGTATTATAGTGCTAATAATGATTTTCTTGCCCAGGCAGATTTCAATAAATATCTGCCCAATGCCAATGGCTTTCCACTTTCGGTAAATTTGTACATGCCAGACAATACCGGGCGTATAGCTAAGCAGGGAGGTGTGGGGGCCGCTTTTCAACCTGACAATGCCTCTACAGACCATACAGCCAAATATTATTATGGCAAGCCCGAACAATGGGAGCTCGATGCCATTTTTGGTAACGATGCCGGTTTTGCCAATCGTTACCAAAAGAATATGGTAATAGATCCCAACAACCAGGCCAGTATTACTTACCTTAATGCTGCAGGAAAAACCGTGGCCACGGCTTTAACGGGAAATGCACCCTCAAACCTTAATGCACTTCATACTGCGGCCAATGTGAAGTCGCAAACGGTTAACCTGCTCAAACCAGAACAGTTTAGGTTTGATGCTTCTGCCTTAAAATTGGTGGCTACCACCACCTATATTTCTTCGGTGGTTAACACAGGACCTACAGTGCTTAAATATAACGTCAGCCAATTGATCAGTAGCTATCCCAATGTTTTTGATCTTTGCAGTAATTGCTATTACCGTTTAAAGGTAAGTGTTAAAGACGACTGCGGTATTGAAAAATATCAGGATAATAGCCAAATTATTATTGGCGCTGCTCTTGCAGATTGCCAACTTGCCGATATGGCTACAGGTGCCATACAAGTTACTTTAGATAAAATAGGTGCCTATTTTATAACCATAGAACTGGTCTTCGATTCCAATGTAATTGAAGATTATGCTACTAAGTTTATAACAGAGGGAAAAGCCAATGCTTTTATAAGCAAAAAGTCGGAGTATGTATTGGCCGAACTGAACAGGTTGGAAGTAGACTTCTCGTCTTGTGTTACGGGTTGCGATGCACTTGTTAAGTTGGGCGAAAAACAGGAGTTTACGCAAATGTTTGAAGATAAGCTAACAGAACTTGGCGAAGATAAGGCTGATTATGCGGCTTACATCAGCAGTTTATATGACCTTTTGCGACCTAAGGCACAAGCCGCAACAGATGCCTGTAAGCTGCCCTCTTTAACCGCTTGTGATGAAAAAAGAAAATTACTGTTGGAAGATGTCTCACCACAGGGGCAATATGCCCTCTTTGATGATAATGGAGTACCTTTGGAGCCCAGTTCCAATATGCTGCTGTTGCATTTTAGAAACGGCGTGTTTAATGTAATTACAGATAAGCAAAACCCCATATACCAAGCTTCCATTATCACCCTTGAAGATGGCACGAGAATCTCACCATACGATTCGGGATTTGGTTTAAGTGATTTGGTGAAATATTGGCAGCCAGCCTGGGCCGAAAAATTTATAATATATCATCCAGAGTATTGCAAACTTCAATTCTGTGGAGAGAATATTGTATCCGAAAATTGGGATTCACAACTTAAGAAGATAAGTAAAGCACCCACCAACAATACCAACCTGCCTGATAATGCTTTAACGGGTCATGTACTTTTTAACGAGACATTGACCGCAGCAGATTGGCTCATTGCTTCCGATCCGTTTTTTGCCAGTAATGGACTTGGTTATCAATATGCGGCACAGATGGCCTTAGACCTCAATGAATATAGCTTTAAAGTGCTTAAAAAAAATCCTGCGGTAGCCATATATGGCAGTAATCCTGCCGAAATGGTTTACCCGGCTTTAAAAAATCTATTGCAGGTCAATCTAATCCAACTGTATTGTGCACCTGAAAATAATACCACCAATGGCAGTTCGAATATAGATATCTGGAACAACTGTAGTCCCATACAGAGCTGTAGAAAATTTGATCGGGAATGGCAGCTATACCGTGATGGTTACCTGGAATTGAAGCAAAAGTATGTAGACCTGTTGCGCAGGACCACTACCTGTCAAAATGCCTGTGCAATCGGTACGCCTCAAGTGGTTCCTGTTGCACCAGATATATGTACAGAGGTGTTTACCCTAAATAGTACGGGAGAAAAAGCCGCAACGGGATCTTTTACACAATTTACAGAAATCGAGCCCCTATCGGGCTATAGACTTTTTTATAATCTTGTTCCCGGTAACCAAGACCTGTTTCCTACAACTGGACACTGTATCAATAGTAGCGGAATTGATTATGCCTTTTATCCATGTATTACCATTAAATATCCGGGCAAGCCCGAGGGCGAACAATTCAAAAATGTATGGAAGATCAATTGTGTGAAAGAAGAGGTAGAATGCGCTACCTCTGGCGATCTTTTTGCAACCTCTCGTTCCTCAACCGATCCCAATGTATTTTATATAAACTTGGGTACGCCCCAAAATCCGATTTACGACAGGTATACCATATATGAAGGTTATACTCAGCATTCTCCGCCAAGCGCTTATTGCAGCGGTTATCCGAATAATATTCCTGTCTTCTACCGTTGCTTTACGGTTTACGTAGATAATCTGGTTCTAGAATATAATAATGTTTATTTGGCTCATTGTCCATTGCCATCTGGAACTATCCTGGGAAGATCCAGTACCGAAAGCGGTAGCTTACCTTCAGTAGGCACATCGTCTTCAGAAGATAACTTTAAGACAATATTGGGTGCTTACCTGGCTCCAACTGAGCAAGTAAACATAGAAGCCAGATCAGAACAGTTGTGGCCTGCAGGCGCCAATACGGGACAGCTATATGCAGATCGGCTTCATAAAGCCATTTATAGGGTATTGCCTGCCGATTCTATCACTAGCATTCCATCGGTACAGCAGTTTTTCAGCCCTTATGTGCTTAAGAAGCTGATGGTCATCAGCCCATCGCCCAAACATTTCATAACATTGAAAAATGTTTGGGTAGCCGAACTTTTACCAGATAGTGCCGCTGTAAAGTATAAAGAACAGCAGATCATACAGAAAGCAATAGCCAAGGTAGCTGAACAGAAAAATAATAGCCCAATAGCTCAAAAAAATGCTTCCCCCGCACAGCTAATGGCCATCGAAGGCGTCTGTGTGTCGGTGGTAGACGAACTCGTGTATTACCAATACACCGTTTGTCAGGGCGTAAATACGCCTGGAACCGCAGTCAAAAGAACAACAGCGGTACTGCTCGATCACAACGGCCAACCTACTATCCTTAACCATAATGTTACGGTAAAACTAAAATATGAGGGAATTCCAGGCTATAATCCCGGAGGTAATAACCAGATGTTAGATGTGGATATTCTGATCCCAGCCGGATATAGCGATAATTATTACGAATATGTGGAAAGCCAGTGGGTAGATTATGGTTTTAGCTATTGCTTTGAAGATAAATTTCTACTTAATTGTGTTAGCGAGGTAATAGGAGCCAACTTCTGCGAAGGGCAGCTGGATTGTAATGGAGTGTCCCCAATTTCATGTCCATCTTATTTTTCCAATAAAATATCACATTTTCCGGTTTCATCACAAGTAAACGTGGCCACGGTAAATACAGATATATATAAGGAAAAAAATAAACAGGAGATCAAAAGGATAATTGATGCTGCTGCTAAGGGGCATGCCGATAGCTGGCTTACGGCCTTAAGACCGGCAATAGAACGTTATGCCCAACAGCCTGGCCCGGTTATTATAGATGAGAACCTTTTACGTGGCATGTTGATAGATTTGACTGCTTTGGCTATTGAAGTGAACGACGCCCAGGGTAACCCGCTGTTCATTAACGGACTAAGTACGCTACCTGCGCCCTTGAAGATTACCGTTGGCACCAATCAATATTCCAGCTATGGAGAAATCCTGAAATATATTTTTAACATTTCCCAATATACCGATGATATTAATCCATGGTTGTTGGAGGGGCCTGTTCCTTACCCTACCGTGGTAAATGGCAAGTTTGTGAACAAGATGCAGACCACTCAGTCCATTATTGGCAATACCAACGAAGAAATCTGCGAGAGGTTAACTGCCCTTAAGCCATATACACCAATTTCTACGCACAATTTCTATGGCTATCTTAAAACAACTTTCGGTAGTGTAATGACACTTACCGAAGATGAATTGCAGGTATTGCTAGATGGATGTAGTTGTAGATATTTATTGGCCCAAGACATTAAGCTGCCCATATTTTTAGAACCGGGAACTAAAGGATATATCTCTAAAAGCGAATATAATGCCGCCCGTAGCGAGCTAGACCTTATTTTTAATGGACAGTTAATTGATTCTTGGTATAATTATGAGAGCATTGTAGCTAATTTCCTTAACCATAAATTTGGTTTCGGGCTAAGTTATGACCAGTATAAAGAATTTGCGATCAACAATAGCGATCCGAATGCGCGTTTGAGTAACCAGCCTCCCTATGCCGAGTATGTGGTACGTAACTATGATTGTGCAAAAAATATTATCGCTAGTGCTTTTTATATAGCAGATCCATTATACCAGGTTTATTTGAACGAAGAGAAAAGGAAATTTAAGGAAGCTTACATGAATACCTGTAGTGCTGCACAGGCCAATGTTACGCTTACCGCCGAACAGAACATTTATCACTATACCCTCTATTATTATGATCAGGCTGGTAACTTGATACGAACTGTACCGCCAGAAGGGGTGTCGATATTAGACCAGGCCGAACAGATACAGGCACAGCGCTATAGGGAATTGGCAGGAACAAGCTGCAATTACGTAGGACCAGAAACCTCAAGTACGGCCAACGATTTGCTGCAGCAGCTTTCTACCACTTTGGCCGCCCCGGGCAACCATGCCCTTGAATTTTGGCTATACCAGAATGGAGGCAGTAGCAGGCAGTTGCTGGCCACCACACCAGATCATAAATACCTGATGCAGATTTGTGCCACGGGAGATAAACTGAATGTGGATATCTATTCATTGAACCAACAAGATGCAGGAAGCATCAGTTTCATCTATAGCAACCATATAGTGGCCAATGTAGGCAGTTTGGGCGCTCTGCCTTGGCTGCATGTAGTCGTACAGGGCAATAGCTTGGCCAGTGGTAATTTGGAACTTTGGGTAAATGGTGTACGGCAGACAGCACAGGTAAACGGAAGTGCTGCGGGCTGTGGTTGGCAGGTAGGTGGAAACCCATTGCAAATGCCCCAAAACCTTAGTGCATTA
The DNA here is from genome assembly GCF_016428855.1 of Pedobacter sp. ASV28. GTDB lineage: Bacteria > Bacteroidota > Bacteroidia > Sphingobacteriales > Sphingobacteriaceae > Pedobacter. The sequence continues at coordinate 3,800 of NZ_JAELTN010000011.1, read as the reverse complement.
AAACATTTACGCCATTATGACCGATTAATGGGCAGTGCCGAAATTTTGGCCAATGCCCAAAGCGGCTGCTTTATGCCAAGTGCTGCCTATAATGCTTGGCATCGTTTTAATGTGCCTGATCCAGGCGATCCCACCACCATTGGTGGCAACAGCACAGCAGAAACACAGTATAAGGAAGGTGTTTATCCAAACCATGGCCTGATGACCAATTATGCCTATAACAGTACCAATCAGGTGGTAGAGCAACAAACACCAGATGCAGGTGCCAGCCGCTTTTGGTATGATTACCTTAGCCGAATGGTGGTATCCCAAAATGCCAAGCAATTGGGCGAAAGCAATTTTAGCTATACCCAATACGATGTGCTGGGACGTGTTATTGAAGTAGGGCAAAAACATACCAGCCATAGCTTGGGTAGTGCAGGCTATCTTGATCAACAGCAGCTTACCGATTTTATCAATGCCCCAGGAGACAGGGAACAGCTTACCCAGACCATTTATGACAATATACCTTTAAATGCCACCAATTATCCGGGCCTAGATATTAACTTGGCACAGCATAATCTGCGCAAAAGGGTGGTTGCCAGTATTTATAGAAGTAGCTCATCAAGTACCTCTATCAATGCAAGCTACTATAGCTATGACCTGGCAGGTAATGTGAAAACGCTCTACCAAAAAATAGATGGTATGGAACCCAAACGCCTCGATTACGAATATGATCTGGTAAGTGGAAAGGTTAATCTATTGGCCTATCAGGATGGTCAGCCAGATGCTTTTTACTATAAATATAATTACGATGCAGAAAACAGATTGACCGAAGCTTGGTCGGCGCTTTCTGCCAATATAGACAGCAAGGGCTTTGGCAGTAGTTTGGGAAGCAATAAACGCTTGGATGCCACTTATCGTTACTATTTACATGGTCCGCTGGCCCGTATGGAACTTGGCCATGAGGCACGAAAGGTGCAGGGCGTAGACTATGCCTATACCCTACAAGGTTGGTTAAAAGGGGTAAATGGTACCGTGTTGGGAACTAACGATATAGGTGCGGACGGTGCCCAGGTAGCTAAAGATGCCTTAGCCTTTAGTTTAGGTTATTACCAGGGCGATTATGAACCTATTGGTGGTGCTGCAGCCAATGCCTTTGCGCATAATTTTCAGCCCATAGGTACTGCACCGGTAGATATGGGCGGTGCGGGCAGGCCCCTGTTTAATGGTAATATTAGCCATGGCACTTATGCCATTGCCAGTATTGATGGGGAAAACACCGTAGGTTACACCTATGGTTACGATCAGTTGAACCGCTTAACCGCCTTCAGACAACACAGTCTGGGGACCAACAGCAACTGGAATTTTAGTTCGGCCAGCCAAAACTTTAGGGAAGACTTTACCTACGATGGCATGGGCAACATCCTTACCCTACAGCGTAATAACCAAGCCGGTGTTTTAATGGACGATTTTAAGTACCGCTACTATTACCGGGACAACGGTAACCAAAAAGGTATTTTCAATCCAATTGGCAGCAAGCCAACGGATGTGAAAACCTATACCAACCAACTGGCCAATATAGACGGTACCACTACCCAAAATTACCGATATGATGAGATAGGTAACCTTATTAAGGACGAGGAAGCCAATATACAAAGCATCGATTGGACCGTATATGGTAAGATTGCACAGATTGTTAAAACCAATGCCGCCCAAAATATCAGCTACACCTATGACGCCACAGGAAATAGGGTGAGCAAAACCTATAATGGCAGCACTACTTATTACGTACGCGATGCACAGGGCAATACTTTGGCAGTGTATACCAAGCAGGGAAGCAATGCCCTACAATGGGACGAACAGCACTTATACGGCAGCAGCCGTTTGGGCTTTTGGCGGCCCCAACAGGACGAAAGCCATAAAGGTTGGATAGAAGGCCGTAAATCTTATGAGCTGAGCAACCATTTGGGCAACGTAATGGCGGTCATTAATGATAACTGGACGAGTACCAATAGTGTTTACCAGCCTAATGTATTGAATGCTCAAGATTATTATGCCTTTGGTAGCCAAATGCCGGGAAGAAGTTTTAACTTAGGAGGCAGTTACCGTTATGGATTTAACGGGAAGGAGAACGACAATGAGGGAAAGGGGGACGGCAACCAGCAGGACTATGGGATGAGGCTCTATGACCCGAGGTTGGGGAGGTTCCTTAGTACGGATCCATTGACAGAATCATATCCGTACTATACTCCATATCTTTTTGGTGGGAATAATCCAGTGAAGTTTATAGATTTGGATGGACTTGAAGAACATAATCCTGTACCAGAGTCTTATATGAATCCGAAGTTAAAGCTGAATATGACAAATGCTCCTGCTGGATCAAGAACCAATGCTGCTGGATTTGCTAGAAATGCTCCCTGGTTTTGGAGACAAATGTTGAAAGACCATCCAGATATGTTTAATCCAGAAAATGTTCGAAAAATAAAAAGCGGTAGGTCCCCAATAATTAATGAGCAATGGATTAAATATAACCCCACTCAAAAATCATTTATTGGCGAAACATTGATACATCATCATATTGATCAGGGTGAGTTTGCTACTCCATTACCAAAATCAGTTCATGAAAAGTGGTTTAAGGAGCTACATTTCAATACTGGTGGTAAGTTAGGGAGAGGGGCGGGAACGTTAAATTCTGTTTTAGGAGGTTATTTCTTATTGAAAGAGTTTATTAGTGATGATCCACATTCTTGGAATATGTTGCTTAGTGCTGGGCAAAAAGAAAATGTCTTGTATTATGATCAAAACTCAACAGCATATTACATGATAACAAAAGGTACCATTTGGAAAGACGGAAATGGAAATGTTACTTCTAAGACGGTCACGTTTGACTATTATGAAGACTATACTTACGACAAAAGAACAAAGAAATATGTTGGGGTTAATAAAGTAGGAACTACTACCGAAACGTATAGGCCCGAAAAAAGAGACTCTAGTTACGCCCCCTCTGAAAGGTTATAAAATTATGGTTATGGACGCAGAAAGATTTGTAAAAGAGCTTAAAGTTATTTCACCTGATAGAGGGATGTTCTCAAATATGGATTTGGGAAACGATTATATTGATAGTGTTATTGCAGGCTTTAATCCAGAAAAAATCCACAGTGATTCTACGTTTTCAGATCCACTTTTAAAGCTGGTTACGCAATATAATGCAAATGTAATTCATGTGGGTATGATCGAGTTTTCTGACGAAGTAAGAGAGACAGATCGCTATTATATTATTGGTGAGTTTGAAGTAGATTGGCTTACGATAGATAAGCTTTCCGGATGTGTAAAAATTGTTGAAAAACATAACTATCATGAAATGTGGGAATGTGCAATTGATAGCTCAAGGTTTTTGGAAGCCATGATTGAAGCGTGCAAATTTTTACTCAAAAGTAGTACTGATGATAACTTGTATGAAAATAAGCAAGCACATGATGCAGTTGCAGAGGTCTGCAGTTCACTTGCTGGAGGTGAAAGGTTTTTAGATTTTTATAAGATGTTCTTCGGATGCTGGTAAGAATACCAAGATAATCCAGCAAAGATAAAATGGAACTAGAAATACAAGCTCGGAGCAAAAGGCTCCGAGCTTTTTTGTTAACGGAAATATCAATCCCCCTCTCTAGCGCAAGCACAATGTCGTTAAGTTAAGAGTTTCACAGGTTAATTCTTCGATTTTTAAACTGCTTTGGCTTTGTTCTCTGCCTGTATCTATCGGTTTTTCTGTCGAAATTCCTGTTAGGTCTAATGGGTACAACGTTTTTAACAAAGAGCTGTTC
>NZ_JAELTN010000119.1 GCF_016428855.1 Pedobacter sp. ASV28 | reverse complement strand
TTTTAAGGATTAAAGTCGTGTTTTAGATTTTTCTTTTCATTTTTTCTTTCTGTAAACCATGTGCTTATGTGTTTTCGCGGAGCAATATCCCTGTATGTGTTTGCGGGTTCGGGATTATTTCCTACTTTTGCACCCCGCTTCGGAGGAAGTGGGGACGGATGCCGGCAACGGCAGCCGGGCACGTTGAAAAGAGAAGGGGGGATAGAAAACTGGTGGTTCTTAGGGAGTTACAAAAAACTTAGGTAAATCAGAAAAAAAAGCTTGCGGAAGGCGAAAATATTCCTACCTTTGCACTCCGCTTCGGAGGAAGGGGAACGACAAGGGAAACCGCGTCACGGGTATTGAAGGGACGGGAAATGGCATACTTTGATTTTATGGGGGCGACGAAAGAAGGCTTCGAAAAAAAATAAAAAAAAAGATTTGCGGAAAGCAAAAATATTCCTACCTTTGCAACCCGCTTCGGAAGAAGAGAAAGGGTTAAAAATTGAAAAGCAGAAAGTAGTATGATTACCAAACAACGGAACGAAAAAAAAGTTTCAGAAAAATAAAAAAAAGTTTGGAAGTTTAAAAAAGATCACTACCTTTGCAATCCCAAACGAAACGGGAGTTATCAAGCGGAGCTTGACAACGATAGAAAAGATTGAAACGACGGAAGTCAAACTGAAACCGGAAGATTAAGAAGACCGGTCGAAACACAAGCAGAAGTCGCAACATATAACAGATCGCCGTGAGGCAAGATCGAGAAGTTCATTAAAGAGATATCATTTATAAAAGCGCAGCGAGGCGAAGATGTTTACTGTAAAGTACATATAGCTGAACTGTTTTCTTTAGGTCGGTTCTTACAGACAATACAATTAAGAACAGACAATCAATTTTAATTAATAGATAGTCAGTGTTCGAACTACAACATTTTACAATGGAGAGTTTGATCCTGGCTCAGGATGAACGCTAGCGGCAGGCCTAATACATGCAAGTCGAGGGGTATGGGAGAGCTTGCTTTCCCTGAGACCGGCGCACGGGTGCGTAACGCGTATGCAACCTACCCTTTTCTGGGGGATAGCCCGAAGAAATTCGGATTAATACCGCATAAGACCACGACACGGCATCGTGACGGGGTCAAACATTTATGGGAGAAGGATGGGCATGCGTGCCATTAGCTAGTTGGCGGGGTAACGGCCCACCAAGGCGACGATGGCTAGGGGATCTGAGAGGATGGCCCCCCACACTGGTACTGAGACACGGACCAGACTCCTACGGGAGGCAGCAGTAAGGAATATTGGTCAATGGAGGCAACTCTGAACCAGCCATGCCGCGTGCAGGAAGACGGCCCTCTGGGTTGTAAACTGCTTTTATCCGGGAATAAACCTATCTACGTGTAGATAGCTGAATGTACCGGAGGAATAAGGATCGGCTAACTCCGTGCCAGCAGCCGCGGTAATACGGAGGATCCAAGCGTTATCCGGATTTATTGGGTTTAAAGGGTGCGTAGGCGGCCTGTTAAGTCAGGGGTGAAAGACGGTAGCTCAACTATCGCAGTGCCCTTGATACTGATGGGCTTGAATAGACTAGAGGTAGGCGGAATGTGACAAGTAGCGGTGAAATGCATAGATATGTCACAGAACACCGATTGCGAAGGCAGCTTACTATGGTCTGATTGACGCTGAGGCACGAAAGCGTGGGGATCGAACAGGATTAGATACCCTGGTAGTCCACGCCCTAAACGATGAACACTCGCTGTTGGCGATACACAGTCAGCGGCTAAGCGAAAGCGTTAAGTGTTCCACCTGGGGAGTACGCCCGCAAGGGTGAAACTCAAAGGAATTGACGGGGGCCCGCACAAGCGGAGGAGCATGTGGTTTAATTCGATGATACGCGAGGAACCTTACCCGGGCTTGAAAGTTAGTGAAGTATCCAGAGATGGATGCGTCCTTCGGGACACGAAACTAGGTGCTGCATGGCTGTCGTCAGCTCGTGCCGTGAGGTGTTGGGTTAAGTCCCGCAACGAGCGCAACCCCTATGTCTAGTTGCCAGCATGTAATGGTGGGGACTCTAGACAGACTGCCTGTGCAAACAGAGAGGAAGGAGGGGACGACGTCAAGTCATCATGGCCCTTACGTCCGGGGCTACACACGTGCTACAATGGACGGTACAGAGGGCAGCTAGACAGCAATGTCATGCCAATCTCAAAAAGCCGTTCACAGTTCGGATCGGGGTCTGCAACTCGACCCCGTGAAGTTGGATTCGCTAGTAATCGCGTATCAGCAATGACGCGGTGAATACGTTCCCGGGCCTTGTACACACCGCCCGTCAAGCCATGGAAGCTGGGGGTACCTAAAGTACGTAACCGCAAGGAGCGTCCTAGGGTAAAACCGGTAACTGGGGCTAAGTCGTAACAAGGTAGCCGTACCGGAAGGTGCGGCTGGAATACCTCCTTTCTGGAGTGGGATTGACCACTCGCTGCGCGCTAAATGATAAATGTATATCTCAAAAAAAGAAACACCAAGAAGACGAAGCCACCTAGCACAAGCTAAAGCTTCAGGATTGAATAGATAATTACGATTTACGAATTACGAGTTACGATTTAGGAAGGAAACAAGCAAATCGTAGATCCAAAATCTGAAATCTAAAATCATCAAGTCCCGTAGCTCAGCCTGGTTAGAGCACTACACTGATAATGTAGGGGTCTCCAGTTCAAATCTGGACGGGACTACGCCAAGTTTTTTTGGGGGATTAGCTCAGCTGGCTAGAGCGCCTGCCTTGCACGCAGGAGGTCAACGGTTCGACTCCGTTATTCTCCACCCTCACCGGTACCTGTTATAAAAGGTACGATTATAGTAGGCATTTTCTGCCCGGGATCGAAAAGTTCTTTGACATATTGGAAGAAGTTAAAAAAGAAGAGCAAACAACAATAGAGACTCCCGACTTGTCGGGATATCAAAAGCACACCATGCGGCGCAAAAGGCGCATGAGTGGAAGAAAGTAAGAAAGAGTATACGGGGGATGCCTTGGCTCTCGGAGGCGATGAAGGACGTGATAAGCTGCGATAAGCTTCGGGGATCGGCAAATACGACTTGATCCGGAGATTTCCGAATGGGGAAACCCGCCATGTTGAAGACATGGCACAAATGAGCGAACCTGCCGAACTGAAACATCTAAGTAAGCAGAGGAAGAGAAAATAATAATGATTTCCTGAGTAGTGGCGAGCGAAAGGGAAAGAGCCCAAACCGGTCATGTTACGGCATGGCCGGGGTTGTAGGACTGTGACGTGGTTACATTAACGCGAAGTGGAACAGGATGGGAAGCCTGGCAATATACGGTGATAGCCCGGTACACGTAAGCAATAATGGCCTAACAGTATCCTGAGTACCGCGAGGTCGGAGACGCCTTGTGGGAATCTGCCGGCACCATCCGGTAAGGCTAAATACTCCCGAGAGACCGATAGTGAACCAGTACCGTGAGGGAAAGGTGAAAAGAACCCCGAACAGGGGAGTGAAATAGAACCTGAAACCGTATACTTACAAGCGGTCGGAGCGTC
>NZ_JAELTN010000118.1 GCF_016428855.1 Pedobacter sp. ASV28 | reverse complement strand
TCCAGTAGACAATGATTTTGATATTGTTGGAAATACCAGAATTAGGAACAATACCGTGGATCTGGGAGCTTACGAATATCAAATAGGAAATATCATTCCCAATATTGTTCCTTCTGCAATGCAAATAGTTTTTGTTAGAAGCGGCGGTAATGGATTAAAGAATGGCAATAGCTGGGCAAATGCGGTGGGCGAACTTGCCGATGTGCTTCTTGCGGCAAAAAACAATGCGAACATCAAAGAAATCTGGGTAGCCGCTGGTACCTATAAACCGAAATACAGTCCAGCAGATAACAATTTTGGCACTAATTTAGGTAGGGACAATTCTTTCCTTTTAGTAAATAATGTAAAAATATACGGTGGTTTCGCAGCTACCGGAACACCAATATTCGCCGATAGAAATCCGAAACAAAATGTTACCCTGCTAAGTGGCGACATTAATGGTAACAATGCCCCAAATAGCACAGATAACTATCATGTGCTGATGTCTGTAAGCAATGATCAAACAGCATTGTTAGATGGCTTTACGGTAAGTTATGGCTTTGCTGTTGGCTCTGGTGGACTAACGGTAAATAGTTTTTCCATTCCGAGAGAAGACGGGGGAGGTATCATACTATACGCATCCAGTCCTATAATTAGCAATTGCTCTTTTATCCGCAATATCGCCAGCACCCATGGCGGGGCGATCAGCAACTTAAGTTCATCCCCTACCATCGCCAACAGTATCTTTAAGAACAACGAAAGCCAGTCTGGCGGTGCCATTTATAATTACCGATCCTCATCGCCCAAAATTTACAATACCCTCTTTGTAAGTAATGTTGGCAACTATGGTTCCGAAATCCAAAATTATGATGGTGGCCCCGCCAATTCAGCCAATCCCTTGTTTTACAATTGTACATTTTACAGCACCACTTTGGGAGCAAAAATCTATAACGATGGTACAAATGCTAAACCCAAGTTTACCAATTGTATTTTATGGGGTGGCGATGCTCAAATTCAAAATGACAATGCTGCCAGTACTGATGTTAACTATTCTATCGTAGCAGGTGGCCATGCTGGAACAAACAACATTAACAGCGATCCATTATTCACCAATGTTGCATCTGATGACTTTACCTTAACTACCCATAGCCCTGCCATTGATGCGGGCGACCCTTCTGCTACCCTATTAGACATTGGCAGTAAAGATCTTAATGGCAACGACAGATTTCAAGGAAGTGCTATAGATATTGGCGCCTTTGAAACCAACACCGTTTTACCAATTGAGCTAATTAGTTTCAATGCGGTAAAGGAAATGAAAACGGTAAGGTTAAGTTTTACCACAAATTTTGATGCAGATAATGCAAAATTTGTGATTTCCCGTTCAACAAATGGGAAAAATTTTGAGGTACTTACCACCATATTACCAAATACATTGAACACTTACACTTATATAGACCAAAAGCCAGCTAATGGCAACAACTATTTTCTTCTGCAACACATAGATGTTCATGGTAAAATTTACAACCTGGGCATAAAACACCTTGTATTTGAAAGTGTATCAGCAACAGCATATCCTAATCCAACAGCAAAGAGCATCTCTGTAAGTTTTATGGCTGGGATATACCAATTGGCCCAATTAATAGATCTTAATGGCAAGATATTGAGAAATAAGATTCTTTTAAAGAATGACACCTTAACAGATTTCGATCTAAGTGAATATCCTTCATCCATGTTCTTCATCAGATTAAAGGGTTTTCAGGACAAGACTTTTACCATCTTAAAAAAATAAGAAACTGCTAAAAACGGAAAAAAGATTTAACAGTATCGGCAGGGACTGCTTCGTTCCTCGCATGCGATAGCTATCGGAAGACATTCCTATTTTCGTCTTTGCGAAGGTTTATTCCGATTTAACGGAGAGGGACGACGAAGCAATGTATAGACATATAGTTATTAACTATAATTAAGTTTTTTCTCTCATTGAAATTTAAACTGTTTTTAACACTATTTTTCACCCTAACCCCTTCAAACACGAGGTTTGAAGGGGCTTTGTTGCAATACTTTTACAACGTTCATACATTCCAACTTTACCATCTTATAACCAATCTCTTTCAACACGCAACTTCGGCCTTCAGACATTCGACCTTCAACTTTACAACATTCCAACAATTTTAAACCTCAAAGTGTGTAACTTTGTCCCTATGGCAAAAATATCCATCAACTTAGCTACAGGTTCACTGCAACAAGAAGAAATCATAGTAGGTATAGACCTGGGCACCACCAATAGCTTAGTGGCCTTTATCAATCCCGATAAAAATCCGCAGGTGATCAATGACACCGGCAAAGGCGTTTTGGTTCCTTCAGTAGTGCATTTCAATGAACAGGGCGATGCCGAGGTGGGCAATGAAGCAAAAGCCTATCTCACTACCGATCCGACCAATACCATCTTTTCGGTAAAAAGGTTATTGGGCCGTTCGTATAAGGATGTTGCTGCGCACAGCGATATTTTCAGCTATAAGATTATTGATGATGATAGTGATGCTTTGGTAAAGATCAAAGCAGGTGATAAATTCTATACCCCTATTGAACTTTCTGCAGAAATACTAAAAGAACTCAAAGCTAGAGCGGAGCATGCGCTAAAAACACCCGTAAACAGGGCTGTAATTACCGTTCCAGCCTATTTTAACGATAGCCAACGACAGGCCACCCGCGACGCGGGCAAACTGGCGGGCTTGGATGTGTTACGAATTGTAAACGAACCTACGGCCGCAAGCTTGGCCTATGGACTTGGCCTCGATCCGACCCAACAAAAAACCATTGCGGTTTATGATCTGGGTGGCGGTACCTTTGATGTATCTATCCTCCAAATACAAAATGGCATATTCGAAGTGCTCAGCACCAATGGAAATACCTTTTTGGGCGGTGATGATTTTGACCGGGCAATCTTTAATTATTGGATAGAGAAAAATCAACTTGATCCTAAAGCACTTGTTCAAGACAACAAACTTACCCAAACGCTACGTTTACAGGCCGAAGCCGCAAAAAAAGCACTGACTACGCAAAACCTATACAATGAAAAATTAGGTGATATATGGTGCACCCTAGATAAACAGACCTTTGAAAGTTTAATTGCAGGGAAAGTACAGGAAACCATTAATTCTTGTCAGCAGGCGCTTAACGATGCGGGTTTAACCATAGCTGATATTGACGAAGTGGTTCTAGTGGGTGGTTCGACCCGTACACCTTACGTAAAGCAAGCTGTAAGTAATTTTTTCAACAAACAGGCCCACGACAATATCAACCCCGATGAAGTAGTGGCCTTGGGTGCTGCCATACAGGCCGATATTTTGGCCGGCAATCGCTCTGATATTTTACTGTTGGATGTTACCCCCTTATCCTTGGGTATAGAGACCATGGGCGGACTAATGGATGTGATCATAGCTCGAAACAGTAAAGTACCAACAAAGGCAGGTCGCCAATACACTACTTCTATTGATGGGCAGGTAAACATGAAAATCTCTGTTTACCAAGGTGAACGCGACCTGGTCAAAGAAAACAGAAAACTGGCCGAATTTGATCTTAAAGGTATTCCTGCTATGCCTGCTGGCCTACCCAAGGTGGACATCAACTTTTTACTAAATGCCGATGGTATCCTTACCGTACAGGCTATAGAACTTCGATCCGGTGTTAAACAGGAAATAGAAGTTAAACCTAGCTATGGCCTGAGCGATGAAACTGTAGAAAAAATGCTCATCGATAGCATTACCCATGCCCAAAGTGATGTAGAACAACGCATGTTGATAGAAGCCAGAAGCGAGGGCGAGCAATTGGTATACACTGCGGAACGCTTTATAAAGAAGAACAATAATATTCTTACTACTGAAGAAATAAGCTCAACAATACAACACATCGAAGCCCTGAAGACCGCACTTGCAAAAGGTGAGAAAGATACCATACTGAAAAAAGCAGATGAACTGAATGAATTTACGCGTCCTTTTGCGGAAAGATTAATGGATATGGCTGTAGGTCAGGCCATGAAGGGCAAAAGGGTAGACGAATAATTAATGGGCAATTCTTCATCTCCATATTTTTTACCTGGCCCATAAGGTGATTAAAGTAATTTGATAATATACATTCATTAAGTTAAAAAACATGATCCCATTGTATAACATGTTAATTTTCGCCTTGGCCGCATTAGTACTTGTAATCAGCCCAGGACCAAACATGATCTACCTAATTTCCCGTTCTATTACTCAAGGGAAAAAAGCTGGAATAATTTCACTAACGGGGGTAATTTTCGGCTTTCTGTTCCATATCATCATGGTTACTTTCGGACTTACCGCAG
>NZ_JAELTN010000117.1 GCF_016428855.1 Pedobacter sp. ASV28 | reverse complement strand
GATCAAAGGAAACTACATCTGTAGCATCGGTTTTTACCTCATAGTTGGCACTTTTCCATTGTGTGGCAGGCCCAGCTTGTTCGGTGATGTAATTGCCCTGGGTGAGGGGATATTGGTAAATATTGGTAAACCTGATTTGTTGGCTTCTGCGGGGAACACTGCTATCATAATCTGCAGTTTTTTCAATGGCCGTACCTACTGCCGCTCCTTTTTGCCCCCAGAACATATAAGGTTCTCCAGCGGCTATACTTCCTATATTGGTTACGCCAATTTGTAGAAAAGCATTTTTTGCAGATTGGGGAAGTGCTGATAAATTAATTCCCCTGCCATTAAAACCAATAACATAGTAACCTTGGGGGATCTGATTGAGGTATCCAATTAAACTATCAATAGCGATCTGATTATTAATGTTAAAAGCAAATTGTCCGGAATAATAAACAGGTGAACCATTTGAATCGTCATTGATAATATTGTAGGTTGATGGGTAGTTAAAAGATCTAAAGGTAACGGGGTGTAGTGCCAAGATTGATATTCCTTCAAATTCATAGCCTAAATAGCCCAGCCTACCTCCAGGATTAGATCTGTAAGTTCTTTCATCGGTGGTAGGGGCATCATCACCACGGGTCTGTATGGTGGTAGAGAAGGCACTTTTGACAAATTCTAATAGCTTTGTCGTATTGTTAAATTCAAGATTTGTTAACGTACCATTTATGTATTGCTGGTAGTGCGACTGGTTCCAACCGTCAGGGCTATCGGTAACATAAGTAAAACTACTTTCTTGCCATATTCCACCTTTATCTGCAGGTACATCTAATTTTGCCCTCCAATAATATGCCTGATTGTTCTTGGATAGAAGTGCAGGTTTCCATTTTGGCAAAAAACCAGCGTTTAATACGCCAGAAGCTTTTTTCCACGGACTATCGAATGTTTTTACGGTATCTATTTCAAAAATATAGTTGGCATTACCAATCAACAGATTGTTGGATTGTGCTACGAGCTCTACATCGGTTTTAGGTACTATGGCATATTTTTTTGGATAAATGATATTTATTCCATTTGCCAACATATTATATTCGAAAGTTGCCGTATTGTTGGTTTTAGAAAGTTCGTCATACTGTCCATCTGGATCTAGTGTAACGGTAAATTTATTCACCCCTGCAGAAGTGATATCGTTCGAATTAATGGAGAAATATAAAGTGTCGGTATTAAAAACGGCCTTGGTGAACGTCTGATGTGGATAGGTAATGATGGTGTTATTGGGTAAGGTACGAGTGAGGGCTACTTTTAAGGGCTGGTTTATTGCTTTTCCTATGTTTTTTACCACGATGGCAACAGAAAATGAGGTTGATAGTGCAGTAACGTTATTAGGGGATATATAGAGATCCTTGTTTTCGATCATGTAATCTGGTTTGGCAGGCGTATAAAACTTAAGCGCAGGATCGCCCTGAAATGTATACTGCGTGGTATGCATAACATTGATGACATCGTTCAGGTTTTGATATTGGGTCTTGGCTTCTTTTAGTGCGGTCGCAATAGATTTGCCATAGCTTGTGCTGAATGCCTTCTGATAAAAAATAGCACTGAAATTAGATAGGTAGCTGGCAATGCCTTCGCTAGAAGTACCGATCCAGCCTATAGCACCTTTTTGCGGATACATGATGTGTTTTTCGCCTAAAGAGGGTTCTATGATGTACATGTTTCCCGTGGTACAGCCATTAATGAGATAGGTTAATAGCTTATCACTATTATTGAGCTCTTCAGGTAGGCCAAAATCAATTTCTGTTGCCTGATGTGCTCCATGGCCCAAGAAAGAAAGTAATGCGGCGCCCTTGTTAATTTCAGCTATGATTTGTTGCTTTCTGGCCGAACTAATTGGCAGGTTAACATTCTTATTAAAGTTAACGGTATCTGCACCAAAAAACTCGCCTTTTGCCATGTTGTACATATTAGCTTGATAAGCGGCCCAAGATAAGTTATCATAAATGGTACTGCCACCGCTAATATGGATGAACTTTTTACGCCATAGCGAATCAGGATATTGTTCGTAGGTTTTTAACTTTTGTAAATAGATTTCCACCTCTTCATTTGTTTTGGCTATTACTCTTCCTGTGGCGATAGCAGGCGCCAAGCTTGTATTGTTAATCCTGGCTGTAAGCAAATCATCTGATGGGGGAGATCCATAGGTGGGGACCAGATCGTCATTAATACCTTGTGATGATCTGATCAGGTGGTTTTCCAATCCCTTCCCTAGCAATAATAGATACTCAGGCTTTGTGCCGGCATATTGTAGCAGGTATTTGGCAAAATTACGAATAGCTAAAGGATGATGTACCCCGTAATAAAACTGGTCATATAACTGCTCTGTAGTAATAATATAAGGCTTATATCCGCTTTGTTGCCTATAGGAAGCATAATTTTGAGCGCTTGATAATAGGGATTTGTGTGTGACAATAATAAAATTTTTATCGAATGTACTTGGCGAAAAGTTCAGCATTTCAACTTTGGCCATTGCGGGTGATATGAAGGAGGCTCCATCATATAAAAAGAGGTTTCTTTTTGTAGTATTTGCCGACAATACAAATTCTGCATTTGTGCCATTAATTTCACCTGCAATTCGTTTCTCGGAGCTAATATCCCAAATTAGTGGCTGCGACTTGTTGTTGTTGGAAAAGTTTAGAAATCTATTTTGAGCACTACCGCCCAATGAAAAACTGAGATTTCCACTTCCTTGCAAATCAACGTTGCGGGGATAGGTAATTTTAGCGTAAGAAACAGCTTGATAATCTGTTCCATCACCTAGATTTAAATCATCAATAGATTGATAAATGATATTGGTGTTTTGGCCTAGCTCATTGGGTGTTATGTCAAATGTTGTTTTGGCCACTTCGTATTCTTTAAATAGAATGTCTTGTTTTAGGTAAGTGTTTGAACCATTACCAATACTGATACGTAAATGATGATTATAACCTTGTGGATGGGTAGCGGTTGAATTTGATCTGCCAGCTACGTAGGTTTCAAATTTGATGGTAGTGGCGCCAGTACCCGTATATAAATTGGGAGTAGGCAATGTTCTGGTCTGTTGTCCCCCCTTACCATATGTGGTTCCCATAAATCCCTCTGCTTCCTGATAATCAGATAAACTCATGTGGGAAGTAATATATTTTCCCTGATAAAAAACCTCGGGATATATGCCCAAGCTCTCATAAAGAATATAAGTTTCTGGTGTTAAGCCGATTTTTGTAGCTTGGAAATTCTGTATTCGTTTACCAAGTGTAGCATTGCTAAAAGTAAGGAAATAGGCAGCAGTATCGGTAAATAAACTATAGTAGTTATGAGGCTGGTTGTTGGCAACAGGATATAGTTCCTTGTCTAATGTGCCATCATTTGGCTCGCCGTAAAACTCAATAAAGTCGCTGGCATCAAAAGTATTGTCATTTTCTCCCTGTACATAAATAGCAACCTCTTTCCCGTTTTTGAATAATTGGAAATTTTTCGGATTGATACTATTTAAAGAAGGAATCTGTTGGTTTAATGTAGTATAGTTCAATCGGTATATGCCTTTTTGGCTTACCTTAATTTTATAATAAGATTGGTTGGTGTTAATCCAGTCGTTACCATAAGGTGTTTGACTAAAAACACTTAAACAACAAAGAGTTATTAAAACAGATAAGTATATGCGCAACATAGATTCAAACATACAAATAATTCACCTTAAATAATAGTAGAGTGGCGTAAGAGTTGGTTTATATCGAGTCTTCGCCTCTGTCATTGATTGATTTATCATGAGGTTATAAAGAGACTTATCTTAAATGAAAATGATTACCGATAGGTAAAATTAATTTTGAGCAGTTCTTCTTGGGTTTATAATTATATGGAAAACGGCAATTCTCAAAAGAGAAATTGCCGTTTTAATTTAAAAACTTAATTTGACAACAATTGTCAAAAGAAACTCGTGGGATAGCATCATACTATTGCCTGCTATTTATTTAATGTACGACTACTGCACCAGTGTCATATATGTAAAATGGATGATAGAATTCGGGAGAGCTTCTTACTAGATATCTGTATCTATATTCATAACTTCCAGGTGTTAATCCAGAGATTGTTATATCCCCATATTCTAGCAATGGAGCAGCAAAATCTATCCATGTTGATGAAGAAACAAGCTTGTATTGTACAAGATATTTAGGGGATGTAATTGTGGGTGTTATATCGTAGCAATACGTTGGTGGACTCATGATATTTAATTGCTGAAAATAGAGTTCGCCTGAAGCTGGTGAGTATGCATGTATATATTGCGGTTTATAATTGATTGTTTGTATGCCTATGTTCGTAGTAGTGGCGGTCGTGAAACTCTCAATCGCATCACAGTCTGTAGCTATTTTAATATTACATCTATAATTATAATAACTACATAAAGTACTATATGGAACTCCAACTGAAAAATAAACACGATATTTATTCATGTCAGTTTCATATTGGATATCATAGTAGGTGTTAATTAATTCAACGTAAACTGTAGGGGCTGTCTCTTATACACATCTGACGCTGCCGACGATCGAGCCATAAAGGGGGGGGGGGGGGGGGGGGGGGGGGGGGGGGGGGGGGGGGGGGGGGGGGGGGGGGGGGGGGGGGGGGGGGGGGGGGG
>NZ_JAELTN010000116.1 GCF_016428855.1 Pedobacter sp. ASV28 | reverse complement strand
ATATGATGCCCCTTACTTTTGAAAAAATCTAAAAATGTCTGTCTTATTTCTTTTGCTGTCATTTTATGGAATTGCTGTATTATTGAATATTTCTATTGTTGGAACGTTATAAAAGTTGAAAGATGGGCTAACTGTTTAATCGCTTAACCGATAAGGCTACCAAGCCCTCACCAAAACTCCTTTTTTATCCACGCAACAAAATTATAATTTTATTGTGGTTTTCTGCTAAAATCAATTTACATTTGAACACTTCAAGTAAATCGTACAAACCTTTAATAATCAGTATCAAACATGCCATACAAAGAGAGAGAAATAAACAAAATGTATTATACGATGGGCGAAGTGACCGAAATGTTTGACGTAAATGCATCACAAATCAGGTTTTATGAAAAAGAATTTGAAGTGCTGCGTCCTAAAAAAAATAAAAAGGGAAATCGGTTATTTACACCAGAAGATATAGAGAACCTGAAAATTATTTTTCACTTGGTAGATGAAAAGGGCTTTACATTAAAAGGCGCAAAAGAGCATTTAAAAAACAACAGCAATGAGGTTAAGGAAAATCAAAAAGTAATCGCTTCCCTAGAAAAGCTAAAAGATTTCTTATTGAAATTAAATGATGAAATTTAATTGCAGCAAAACTTTTTTCATTATATCTATACTATTTATATATGCCTGCCAGGACAATACTCAAATAGATAAGCCCTTATACAAGGACCCTATACTCAAATATACCATTTTCCAAAGTGATTTGGACAAGTATATATCCTATAGAAACATTACAGACACCACAGGAAAAACAAAGGAATACCTACAGCTTTTAAAAGGAGTCGTATTACGCCTAAAGAATACTACTGCAGCCATGACTTATGAAAAAGCGGTAAATGATGCAGAAGATTTTTTAAGACGGAAAAATATGATCAACAAAGTGCTAGTGGTCAAAAATGAACGGAAAATGTATTTGCTAAAGGACAAAAAAATTATTAAAACCTATCCCATTTCACTTGGCCCTAACCCAATTGGGCAAAAGGAATATGAAGGTGACGGAAAAACTCCAGAAGGAACATACACATTAGATTGGCAAAAATGGAACAGTTCTACCCTTCATTCTTTCCATATCTCCTATCCCAACAAATTAGATTCGATAAGAGCTAAAATGAAAAACCTACAAGTGGGCAGTAACATTATGGTACATGGTACTTCCATGGGGGCCAAAAAGAAAAAAGATTGGACCAATGGCTGTATTGCCCTGTCCAACAACGATATGAACGAATTTATGCACATGGTATTTCAGGATACCCAAATAGAAATCAGGAAGTAATTATGCATAATAGTTTTGTAGATAATGATAAATAACATAAATTGGCAATACCAAACAGGCCTATGCGTAGAATTTTACTAGTTTTTTTTTGTTTAACCTTTATTGTCCATACCGTAAGCGCCCAGTATAATCAAGGTGCAAGACTTACTGCTATGGGAAATAGTTCAGCTGCAGTAAAGGACATCTGGAGCTTAAATGCCAACCCCTCTGGCATTACCGATCAAAAATCACCAATTGCAGCCCTCAATTACGCCAAATACCTATTTGGAGATGATCTTAGCGAGCAAAGTTTTGCTTTTGTACTTCCCTTTAATGGAAATTTTGCTGGTTTTAGCATCAATAGATACGGCATCAGCGAATTTAATGAAATAAAGGCAGGCATGGCATTGGCCAAAAAATTTGGCGAGGCACTATCGATTGCCGTTAAGGCCAATGTACATCAGCTCAAAATTACAAATTATGGCGCTTCCACTACCTTTACGGTAGATGTAGGGGCAAATTATGAGCTAAACAAACAACTGGCCTTCGGTGTATACGTTAACAATCCTTCGGCACAAAAATATAAAGCCAGCAATGTGGCTGCGCATATTCCCAGTGCGGTGCATTTGGGTGCTACCTACAGCCCTTCAAACAAGATCATCATTGCCACCACCATTACCAAAGACTTTGATCAAAAGTTTGATGTAGGTATGGGTATCGATTATAAGTTTTATGAGCTTTTAAGCTTGCGAGGAGGCATTACAGCCAAACCCTTTAAACAATATTTTGGAATAGGTTTAAATTATCAAAAATTCATGTTAGATATCGCGGTAGAAAGTCACCCGCAAATTGGTTATACCCCTCAAATTGGTTTGTCATATGCGTTTTAAACTTTTAGTATTAGTCGCTTTTTTGCTAATTGGTTTTGCGGCTAAGGCACAAACTCAGGAAGACCAGTTAATTAAGGATTTAATCGAGAGCATTGCAGAAAACCTACCTGAAGATTATGACCTATCAGAATTACAGGATAGGTTAACCTATTATAGAAAAAATCCGATTAACCTGAACAATACCAATGCCGAAGAACTCAAAACCTTGGTGTTTCTTTCGCCCTTACAGATCAGCAACCTCTTCCAACATATTAAACAAAATGGTAAGTTAATCGATGTACTAGAACTACAGAGCATTCCTGAGTTTGATGTACAAACCATACAACGCTTATTGCCTTTTGTTACTTTAGAGCAATCTACCCTGTTCGACAGAATTACGGTCAAAAACCTGGTCAATTTGGGTAATAACGACCTATTGGTAAGGTATGGACGGGTGTTGGAAAAATCAAAAGGTTACAACGATTTACCCGGAAGTAGATACCTCGGTACGCCAGATAGGTACCTGTTTAGGTATAAATATAATTATTCCAATCGGGTATCGGCATCATTGGTGTTTGAAAAAGATGCAGGTGAGTATTTTTTTAATGGTCCTAAACAGTATCCTTTCGACTTTCTATCTGGACACGTTGCATTTTTCAATACGGGAAGGTTTAAGAAGGTCGTACTTGGAGATTATACCATGCAGTTCGGACAGGCCCTAACATTATGGTCGGGCTTTGCTTTTGGCAAAGCACCAGATGTGGCCAGCGTGGTTAAACGTGACGTGGGTTTAAAGCCTTATACCTCGGCCAATGAATTTGCCTTTTTAAGAGGTGCCGCTACGACGGTTACTGTTTTAAAAAACGTGGATTTTACCCCCTTTTTCTCCTTTAGAAAATTGGATGCCAGCCTAAGCCTTGATGCCAATGGCGAAAATGTAATTACCAGTATTAACGAAACCGGCCTACACCGTACCGAGAGCGAAATTAGGAACAAGAACAGTACCGAACAGATCGTTTATGGTGGTGTACTTCAATATAGAACAAATGCATTGAGCCTCGGTGCTATCGGCTACCATACTTCCTTTAACAATGCTTTCGTAACTGGCTCGGGCCTGTACCGTAATTTCAACTTTACGGGCAAAGAACTGACCAATGTGGGAGCCAATTACAGCTATACCTTTAAGAACATGTATTTCTTCGGTGAAATTGGGAAAAGCCTAGATGCTGGTTTAGCTTATGTGAATGGAGCATTGGTGAGTTTATCGGCAACCGTATCTGCTGTGGTCTTACATAGAAACTATCAAAAGAATTACCACAATTTTTTCAATCAGGCTACTGCCGAAGCCAGTGAAGCTTTTAATGAAAAAGGCTTTTATGCAGGTTTGAATATCAATCCATCAAGAGCTTGGAGCATACAGATTTATGGTGATTATTTTAAATTCCCATGGTTGAAATTTAGGGTCGATGCCCCTTCTGATGGCTACGAATTTCTTGGTCAGGTGACCTATACCCCTAATAAAACCTTCAGGGCAATTTTACGATACAAATCTGAGGTTAAACAACAAAATACAGATCTTACCGTACCGTTTAACTACCTAGACGATGTAAAAAGGGAAACCTATAGGGCTGAAGTAAAATGGGCCTTGAACAGGTTTTTCGGCTTTCAGAACAGGCTAGAGATTGCACAATATAAAAAGGGTGCAGCTAATGCGGAGTTTGGGTATTTGTTCTACCAAGACATTAATTATTCTCCACTTTCATCGAGATTTTCTGGAAATTTAAGGGTGGCCTATTTCAATACCGCTTCTTATAATAGCCGTATTTACGCCTATGAAGATGATGTTTTATATAACTTTACGTTTGGACTGTACAACGGAAAAGGGATCAGAACTTATGCAAACTTAAAATATAGGCTTGCCAAACGATTAGACCTATGGGCCAGATATGCCTTGTACAACTATGAAAATGTGGAAACGGTAGGCTCTAGTTTGGATGAAATTAAAGGAAGTCAAAAATCGGAGGTCAGGCTGCAACTGCGTTATCAATTTTAATATGTTTTGATATTCAAATCTGAAATAGTATTCGTAAAGATTTTACTGCCTTTAATATGTGGTATCACCTTAGCCTATTCTATTCAGTCTGTGCAATGGCTTAACTATACCACTATTGCATTTTGCACCTGCCTATTTTTTGCAGCCTTCGTTAACCTCTTCTACAAAAGGTTGAAGATATGGAAGTACAAAAAACTAACTTCCATTTTCTATTATTTGATTTTCTTTCTTTTTGGCGCTTTTTTATGTTTCCTACAGACTGACTTTACCCAACCTCACTATTTTGCTGCACAAGATGTACAGTACCTTAAGGGATCGATTGACAGTGAGCCTCAACAAAACAATGATATTCTTCGTTTCGAGATCAAGCTGGCCAAGTCCTGAAGTCAAATTCGGCAGGATTATAAGGTGGTTCAACTGGCAAATGTTTGGCCGGTATCAATACCTCATCTCCATAATTAAGCTTCAAGGGATGTAAAGTGTCTAGCTTTAAAG
>NZ_JAELTN010000115.1 GCF_016428855.1 Pedobacter sp. ASV28 | reverse complement strand
CCCCCCCCCCCCCCCCCCCCCCCCCCCCCCCCCCCCCCCCCCCCCCCCCCCCCTTTTTCCACGCAGGTCTCGTGGGCTCGGAGATGTGTACCCCCCCCCCCCCCCATTCCTATCAAAGGATTGGGAAAATTGAGTGGTAACCACTAGCCCTTTATCGTTTATGCCTTCATAAGTGCCGATAGTGCCCGCCCAAGTATTACACAAGGTGGCATTTCCAAAAGAAGGCTCGCGAACGATGGTAAGTGCAATTTCATTGGACAAGCCATCTTCATAATCGTTGTTACGGCCAACAATCATTTTTCCATCAAGGGTAAGACCACCCTTTGCGGCAAAAGCCGAACATTGGCAAACTTCCCAATAATCATCAATATAATTCCAAGCCAGAATATCTCTTATCGAAATACCAGAACCTAAGGCCATTCCTTCTAATTCTTTCTTTATTCGCGAAGGTGCTATTTGAGAAGCCTTTAAGGAAAACTCATAAATGGATTCTTCCCTCCAATTCTGTTTTTTGATACCCCACACACGAACACAGTTTTCTATAGCAAAGGCAATTTCCTCTTTAAGTTGTTGCCCATATTGAATACCCATTTCAAAATACGAGCCTTTTAAGTGTAATACCTTAAAGGAATCGGCTGCGGATATAAATTTTTTCATACTGTCTTAATGTTGTTTCTTAATCTCCAAATCGTTCACCTTCGAAATAGCGTTCTCCCCGATCAGAAAGAATGGTAAAGACACATTTATTCTATAGGGATTTTTATTCCATATATTGAAGTGGAAATGTTCTCGAACTACTTCCTGACTTCCACATTTTCTGACCCGAAAAATCAATTAAAGAGATTAATCTTCCCTGTCCTAAGTTAGTGTTCCAATTTTTTGCTATTTGTTAATGTTTGAACCCTAAATTTTATAATCTTAAACTTATGACAACATCGCGATATAAAACCAAGCATAAATACCTGATTTTAGCCCAGGTATTTCTACTTGGTAAGGAGTTTAATCGTGGGCATAGTTGAAATTATGGGTGTTATGGCTGATACATATCTTTTATGTCGAAGTAATAGATAACAGAAAAAACATAGAGGATTAATAAAATAATGACTTTAAAATAGGCCTTTAAGTGGGCAGATTTGATATGGGGCAAAACAGATTTGATCACGAAACAAACGTATTACCGATTTCTATAACAAGGTACTGGTAAAATGTCGCTTATGTTGTAAAAAAGCCCTGGCAAAAGTAGATCAAGAATTACAAAAAGCACGACTGTTCTATTCGCAATGTGCTTGATCACAAAGAGAGTTCTACTGAAACGACCACATTTAGGTATGAAAACGAATTGGCAAATGGAGGCACATCAATATTTAATGCGGAACATTGGTTGCAACATGGCGTTTAAAAATGATCTTTTTTTCGCTTATAATGATGAGTACTTCGATTATCTTGAACGTTATATTTCGGCGACTTTACGAGCACATAAAGGCCGTTCACACTTTACCTTACTAGAAAAAAAGCACCCAAATTTTATCATGAAGGCAAAAAAACGTGAAGGCCCTTTTAAAAATCATTGGAAAGTTAAAAATAACCTGATGCCTTTTTGCACGCCAAAATGCATAGCATCTGTAAGAGGTTGATTTATATACGTAAAAATATAGATTTTAGTTATTTATACTATATTTGGTTAAGATCTTCTAACTATAATATTATATCATGAATGCACTGGTAATTTCAGGAGGTGGAAGCAAAGGCGCTTTTGCAGGCGGAGTGGCAGAGTATCTTCTTAAACATAGCCATAAAAATTACGATCTTTTTGTTGGAACTTCAACAGGTAGTCTTCTCATTCCCTTTTTGGCCATTGGTGATATAGATCGTATCAAAAAACTATATACCACTATTTCACAATCAGACATATTTACGGTTTGCCCATTCATTATTAAAAAGAAGAATGGAGAAGTTAGGCTTAAGATTAACCATTTTGGAATCATCAAACAGTTCTTAAAGAAGCAAAAAACCCTTGGCGATAGTACCAAGTTGAGGCAGCTGATCAAAAAGAACTTTAAGAAAGCTGATTTCGAGAAAATAAAGGAACTGGGAAAAGAAATTGTGGTTACGGTTGCCAATCTTACTACACAATTGGTCGAATATAAATCGTCGAATGATTATGATTATCATGATTTTTGTGACTGGATGTGGGCATCCTGTAATATGACGCCATTGATGAGCCTGTTTCGAAAACACCATAACGAATATGCCGATGGTGGATTTGGAAATCTTATTCCGGTGCAGGAAGCCATCATTAAAGGAGCAACAGATATAGATACTATTGTGCTGAGACAAGAAAAAGCTGTCTATAATCATCCTCCTTTACAGAATGCGATTGAGGTTTTTGCCCGAACAAGTGATTTTATGCTTAATCAGATAGCCAATGACGATCTGATCATATCCAAATTGCAAACGGCAAGCAATAATGTGAAAATTAATTTCTACTTCGTCAATAGGCTACTCACTACACATTCCTTTGTTTTCGATAAAGAGGAAATGTCCAAATGGTGGCAGGAAGGCCTTGATTTGTTTAAGGAACAAGAATGCAAAACACATTTGCTAGAGGTAAAACCAGATGCCAAGATGCATAGGTCTGCGTAGTTACAGACCAATTCTTGACATGTTTACCAGTGAAGCGCAGATTATTCGTGTTTTGAACAGTATCCAGTAGGTTTTATGGCGCTAAGAAATATCTTCTTCTTTTTTATATTCCAAAATATCGGCAGGCTGGCAGTCCAGTACTTTGCAAATGGTTTCAAGCGTACTAAAACGTATGGCTTTTGCTTTGCCCGTTTTGAGGATGGAAAGATTGGATAATGTTAATCCCACTTTTTCTGAAAGCTCGTTCAATGACATCTTTCTTTTGGCCATCATCACATCAAGATTTACAATAATTGGCATAGCTTATATAGTTGGTTCGTTTCCTGTTTGAATTTCCAATGTCTCTCTTAAAGATCTGTTTGATTACAAAAAGTGTAATACTCATAAATAACCATATATCAGCTCCTTCTAAACGTAGATACTGTATGTCGGGCATTTCTTACACCTTGCTAGCGAACCAGTCGGCATATTTAGCTCTCCATAAAGAGAACAGACTTAAGCCGAGTATTAGCATAAAAAGGCATTTCATACAGCAATTATAAACAAATATTTATCTCTTATAGTAAGAAAATATATTGAAGTGCGGTTTAGATAGTACATAAATAGGCTAACCATGCTTGTTGGGTAAACTTTATAGGTTTTCCTGCATGGATTCGAACCAAGATTTTCTGAACCAAAATCAGACGTGCTACCATTGCACCACAGGAAAATAAGTGGAAATAAAAGGACTCGAACCTTTAACCGGTACCGTATAAGGGTACTGCTCTAACCATTGAGCTATATTTCCATTTTTTTAGTAGCGTAACCAGGACTCGAACCAGGAACCTCCTGCTCCCAAAGCAGGTAATCTGACCAATTGATATATTACGCTAAAACAAAAAATCCCCTTAGACTTATCTAAGAGGATTCTCTGTTTTAAATATGTTTTATTCAATACATAGTTATCCCCTCCGATAAATCGGTTGCGGTATAAAACTTTGTATCGAGATCATTTTCATGCTGCAATGATAAGATTTTTTTCTGTTATACAAGAATAATTTTTTAAAATTTCCCTCATAGAGATTTTTTCTCATCAGGGATTTAATTTTGAGCTACTTTACTATATGGTTAATTCTCAATGGAAAGGAATTAAATAATTAATTTATTTTACCTCCATCCACCACCTAAACTTCGATATAGGGCTACTACGGCCTGTAATTTTTGCAGCTTATCACTTATACTGCTCAATTGGGCTGCCAACAAACTTTGCTCAGAAGTAAGTACGTCTGTATAATTGGTGGCAGTAGTGTATTTGAGCAATTGCTTTGTATAATCGACTGATTTTTGCAAAAAAGCAATCTGTTGTTCCCTACTAATGGCTTTTCTCGATGCTGCATGATAACTATATAGGGCATTAGATACTTCCAATCCGGCATTTAACAGGCTCTGTTTAAATGAGAGCAAGCTAGCTTCTTGTTGTGCCTGGGCTATTTTAAGCCGTTGTTTATTTAGCCCATTATTAAAAATAGGTTGGGTAAGTCCTCCAATTACATTGGCAAAGAAAGAAGAGCCTTTAAAAAAATCAGATAAACTATTATTGAACAATCCAGCTTGCCCTGTTATGGTCAACGTTGGATAAAAATAGGTTTTAGCAACATTAACCAGTTCAAAAGAGTTACGAAATTGGTATTCTGCTTCTTTTACATCGGGTCGATTGGCCAATAATAATGAAGGGATGCCTGTATTTAGTTCTGTGAAGACCATTTGATTAGATAGACTGTCTCTTTTTATTAGATTAGGCTCTCTGCCCAGTAAAATACTGATGGCATTTTCAGTCTGCTGTATATTTTCTTCAATATCGGGAAGGGTGACCTCTACCGAAAAACGATTGGCCTGACTTTGTACCACTGCCGCTCCGGTCACCACATCGCTTTCCTTTAGGATCTTCATGGTTTCTGCATCCCTTTTTCTATTGTCTAGGGTAGCTATGGTAAGTTTCAATTGGGCATCATAGGCCATCAAGATATAATAATTTGTGGCAATATCTGCAACCAATTGCGTCTGTACAGCTTGCTTATAAGCTTCGCTTTGCAACAGTGAGGCAAGTGCGGCACGTTTACTGCTTTTTAGTTTGCCCCATAGATCTGCTTCCCAGCTTGCTCCAGCATAAGCTTGATAAACAGAATTGCTGGTTAATTGTGCTGCCGAGGGTTTTAATAACTCTCCATTGGCCATTAGGTTCAAAGAAGGGAAAAATGCCAACCTACTTTGTTTAAGACTGGCTTCGGCCTGTTGTATCCTTGTAACGGCTATTTTTAGGTCAAGGTTATGATCAATCCCCTGCTGGATCAATAACTGCAACAAGCTATCTTTAAACAGTTGTTTCCAAGACATTGTAGCCATGGAAGTAGTATCGGTTGTACTGGCATTACGGTATAAGTTATTACTGACCATTGCTGCTGGCTGCTGATATGGTTGGGTTACCTTACAGGCAGGAAATGTCGAAACACCTAATATGATCGCTACCAATGCTGTCTCTTATACACATCTCCGAGCCCACGAGACCTGCGT
>NZ_JAELTN010000114.1 GCF_016428855.1 Pedobacter sp. ASV28 | reverse complement strand
CAACTATTTCAGCAACACGATTGGACAGTAAATGGTGATTTGGCACGCTTTTGTAGAGTGCCATACAAGTCCATAATACCAATATGGCTAAAAATGGTTGCCAAAATGAAAGCTTCCCTGTTTTACCAATAATACCACAAACAGCGAAAGATATGACAATAATGATCCACCACGGCAAAAACAATTGTAAGGCAAGTGATAAGATGATGATGACTATAAAAACCATAGCTTATTTTTTTGAAATTTTATAACGTGAAATAATTTTTCCGGTACTATCGTCTGGAGATTGCATAAAGAAAAGATCATAGAGTTTTCCTTCTGCCCAGGTATCTATCATATTGTCATAGAATGGGCTTCCTGGGTTGCCAGATTGCCCGCCAGGGTATACGCCATGTCCTTTTGGTGTTTTGCCTAATTCAATAACCATTCGCCATGAAGGGCCATTGCTTTCGGCCAATGCATTAACCGTGCTCTTTGAGCCGCCGATCATCAATTTCTTTGAGCCGAACCCCGGTATTTTTGCTAAATGTGGAACATTGGTATTTTTGACATTTGCCCATCTCCAGTCTTTTCCTATTGGTCCATATTTTCTTTCTAAGCTATCGCAGGTAAATTTAAAGGAACTGTTGACAAGGTCTTCCAATGTTTCCTTTTTGCTCGTTTTTATATTGTCGAACCATTTGGAAGTAGGGTCTTTCTGTATTAATTCAATTGTCCTGTCTCTTGAAGGATAACGCATGGGCACATCTGGCAGCGTAAAATCATCGTCCCATATCTCGTAAGAAAGCCTTTTGGTCCACAGATCAAAAATAGTTGCCCCAATTTCCTTGGCCTCAAAATACTTATTCCATTTTTTGGTAAGTTGATAAGCTTCTTTTTGGGTGGCATTTAAATTTGCCTGATTAACCAATGGCAGAAGGTAAGGAAGTAGGTTTTGTGCGGTGATGCTATATGAGTCCATTAACAGATTACGCATGCTGTCTACATTGGCATTTTTCATGACAGTTAACCTATCATTAATTCTTTTTCCCCGTTCGTAAGGAGCAAATTCCCAATTGATATAATAAGGATAAGTTTGATCTGTAGAAGATTGGTTTGCCGAACTGACAAAGTGACGAGGTGGATTTTTCACGGTAGGGTTTTGATCTGCAGGAATCCAGCCTTGCCAATCGTTACTAGCATCGCTTCCATCTAAAATGAATTTTCCTTGGTTTTTCCATTTTAAAGGGAATTTCCCATTTGGGGTTATGGCTATATCGTTATCAGCACTTGCAAAAATAAAATTTTGAGCTGGCGCTGTAAAGAAGGTCAATGCCTTTCTATATTCATCATAATTTTTGCCTCTGTTAAGCAGGTAGAAGGTTTTTAGTTCGTTTGATTTGTCGTGGGCGATCCAACGTAAGGCACTGCCCATTGGAACATTGTTTGCCCTACTGTAACTGGGTTTTTGAAAATAGACTACAGGCCCATGGTGGGTATATATTACCGTGTCCACCAAATCATCTGCCCCTTTGATTTTGATTCTTTCCAAGCGTTTAGTGGTTTCTTTCCAGGTATTGTTATACCAATATTGTTGATGATTGTTGTCTTTAAATTTGATCTGATAAAAATCTAATATATCGGCAGCCACATTGGTAACGCCCCACGCTATATTTTGGTTAAAGCCAACAATAATTCCAGGTGCCCCTGGTAATGACACTCCATAACTATTAACGCCAGGCGCATGAAGTTGTATTTGATACCAGATAGAAGGCAAGGATAAGTCCAGATGAGGATCATTAGAGAGGATAGGGAACCCCGATGCCGTTTTTTCTCCAGATAATGCCCAGTTGTTACTTCCAATTCCTTCTTCTTTTTGCTTGGTAGCAATGTTGCTGCTCATCATATCGGTAAAAGCTTTTGGGGTAGAAGGAATAGGCAGCGGTGTAAAATTCCATTTGGTACCTATTGGAATAATGGGATCTTCTTTAAAAGGATAATCGGGAAACAAGTCTTTGGTAATTGCTGGGCCATATTTTTTTAAGATATTGGTCATGTAGAACTCATCTGAGCCCATGGCCAATACCGCAGACATTTGTTTAAGCAAGAGCGCACATTTAACCGGAGTCCAGTCTTCGGGCTTAAAATCGAGCAACTTATATTCTATGGGGAGGTTTGCTTTGGAAAGAGAGTGTATATAATCATTGATTCCTTGGGTATAGGCTAATATCATTTCTTTTGATTGGGGATCTTCCATCATTCCTTTCAAAGAGTTTTCGGCACCATATACCATACCCATCCTTCGTTGGTACCTGTCAACTTCTATTGCCTTCTTACCTACAACCTCCGAGATTCTTCCGGCAGCAAATCGTGTTTGGAAATCCATTTGCCATAGACGGTGCATGGCGGTAATATAGCCTTGGGCATAATAAAGATCATGATCGTTTTGGGCAAAAACGTGCGGTATCATTCTGTCATCGAAAACGATTTCTATTTTATCATGCGTATTTTTTAATATTATCTTCTTATTCTTCGGCACGGTAGAACTTTCTGCATTTTGCCAAAAACCTGTAAAAGGGTTTAAGAATTTCAGTAATGGTGGCAAATCGCCAAACTTGGTGTTTAATGCATAAGCCAGTAGAACTGGGACAATTATGCATAGAAAAGCTTTAGCTCTGTTCATACGGCAAATTTGTTGGTTATCGGTTTTTGTTCTTACTGGGTAGACTAATCATAATCTGCAATTTACTACAAAATTAAAATGAAATACAATCTATTTTTAATTACTGGTAAGATAATCTCATGAAAAAATAGAATTTGTAAGTATGAAAAAATGTATTAAGTTTATGTTAAAATAAACAATATAAACTACAGAAGTATGAACAAAATCATTACAAAAGTCATTTTTGTGCTTTGTGTTTTGCTGTGGACTGGGTTTGCGGCAAATGCTCAAAGTATTGTGGTTAGTGGTATCGTTACCGATAAACAGACCAAAGAGCCGATCCCAGGAGTAAGCGTAATCATAAAGGGCAAGACAGTGGGGTCTTCTACAGATCAAAATGGTAAATTCTCTTTTACGACTACCGAAAAACCTCCTTTTACGCTCTCCGTAACATTTGTAGGTTATAACAGCATTGAAAAAGAAATCACAGGAACAACATCAAATCTTCGCTTCGAGCTAGAAACGGGTGCTATACTTGGACAGGAGGTAGTTGTTTCTGCTTCTCGTACACCAGAGCGTATCTTGGAATCCCCGGTTACCATTGAGCGTATGGGCGCTGCACAGATTAGGGAAGTTGCTGCCCCATCTTTTTATGATGCTATCCAGAATATAAAAGGGGTGGAAATGAGCACTCAAAGTTTAACGTTCAGGTCCTATAATACTAGAGGATTTAACGCAAATGGAAATACGCGTTTTAATCAGCTGATCGATGGAATGGATAATCAGGCGCCAGGTTTAAATTTTTCTGTAGGTAATATTGTGGGGATTACAGAACTTGATGTAGATAATGTTGAACTGTTGCCAGGTGCCTCATCTGCACTATATGGTGCTGGAGGGATTAGCGGTACCTTGTTAATGACCTCTAAAGATCCCTTCAAATACCAGGGAGCGAGTTTCCAATATAAAACAGGTATTAACCACGTGAATGATAATAACTCATCAACGCAACCCTTTAATCAATTAGATGTGAGAATGGCCAAATCTTGGAACAATAAGTTTGGTGCCAAGTTTGCCTTTTCGTTCTTGCAGGCTAAAGATTGGTTTGGTACTAACTATTCCAATTTTGATAGAATTACCAATTCACCTAAAGCTGGTACCCGTCAATCTGACCCAGGTTATGATGGTGTGAATGTTTATGGAGATGAAGTTAACCAGAGTGTTATGGGGGTTGCTAAAACTGTAGTAGGTCAATTTGCTGCGGCTTCACCCTCTACTTATAACAATATTTTGACAGCGATAGGTGGTGGAGCTACTTATCAACAACTTCTTACTGGTTATGGACCAACTCCAGCTGGACCTTATATTCCTTTTATTTATAGTTTGGCTAAAGGAACAACATCAAACCAAACAGTATCTAGAACAGGCTATAACGAGATAGATTTAGTTGATTATGATACCAAGTCACTAAAAATGTCAGGAGGCTTATACTATAACTTAAGCAATACTATTCAATTAACTGCACAAGCAAACTGGGGAACGGGTACTTCTGTATATACAGGGTCTGATCGTTACTCTTTACGTAATTTCAATATTGGTTTATATAAGTTGGAATTAAAAGGAGAGGACTTTTATTTAAGAGCATATACCACGCAAGAACGTTCGGGTGATTCTTATATATCTTCTATTTTGGGAAGCTACGTTAATGAATTAACAAAACCATCTGCGGGAGCTACTGGATGGTTTGCCACTTACACAGGGGTTTACAGTGCAGCGAAATCACAAGGTGCTACAGAAGAGGCTGCCCATGCTACAGCGAGAGCTCAAGCAGATGCCAATAGGGCTATTCCAGGCACAGCTTCTTTTAATGCGAAGGCTAACCAGATTAAAAATACCTATATCAGTGATACCGATTTCTCGAAAGGAATTTATGGCGCTAAGTTTAATGATAAATCGAATCTTTATCACTACGAAGGAATGTATAATTTATCTAGATTATTGAACAATGCCGTTGAGTTTCAAGTAGGGGCTTCTGCTAGGAGATATGATTTGAATTCAGGTGGAACTATTTTTGACGACTTGAATAGAGAGATTAATATAGACGAATATGCGGCTTTTGGTCAGTTGGGTAGAAAATTTGGAGAAGCGTTTAAATTAACTGTGGCTGGACGCTTTGATAAGAGCAAAAACTTCGATGGTCGTTTTACACCTCGTGTAACTGGTGTTTGGACCGTAGCTAAAAATTCAAATATTAGGGCATCTTTCCAAACTGGCTTTAGAAATCCAACTACTCAGAACCAATATATTGATCTATCTGTTGGAGGAGGAAGTCAGAGATTGATTGGAGGTATTCCTGAGTTTTTGGACAAATATAAATTACACACTAATAAAGCTTATACAGAAAACAGTTATAGAGCCTACATTGCTTCAGCCATAGCTTCGCCAACTGGAACAGGTAATACAGCTTTACTAACACAATATAATTTTGATGTTAGGGGAGTAAGACCAGAAAGTGTTACTGCTTATGAATTGGGATACAAAGGGTTATTAGGTTCTCATTTCTTATTAGATATTTATGGCTTTATGAATGAGTATAAGGATTTTATTACCGCAGTAAATGTATATCAAAATAATGGAGGAACCTTTACGAAATTTGGCGTACCTGTAAATGCTGAGGGTAAGGTTAAAACTTACGGTGGTGCTTTAGGTTTGGACTATATACTTGGTAAATATACTTTGTCTGGTAACGTTTCCTACAATAAAATTGGAGACCTACCTGCTAACTATATTAATGATTTTAATACACCCCAAATTAGATATAATCTAGGTTTTAGCAACCGGGAAGTTTTCAAAAACTTTGGCTATAATATTAATTATCGTTGGCAAGATAAATTCAGATGGAATTCTTCATTTGCCGGAGGTGATGTGCCTGCTTTTGGTACTGTAGATGCCCAAGTTAACCTGAAAGTGCCTTCTGTGCAATCTGTGGTTAAAATTGGAGGTTCAAACATCCTGAATAAATATTATTTCACTTCTTATGGTAATCCAGAGGTTGGTGCAATGTACTATGTGTCATTCGCATTTAATCCTTAGGGAACTATAAACCGTTCGAACAACAAAAAAGTCCCGGAAATTTCCGGGACTTTTTTGTTGTTTATTATATAGCCTAAATAAGGCGATATTTTGCTTACTTGTACATTTGCAGCCTTAACTTGGCTACATCCTCGCTATTGATGTATTCATCATAAGTCATGAGCTCTGTCTCTTATACACATCTCCGAGCCCACGAGACCTGCGTTACCATCTCGTATTCCGTCTTCTGCTTGAAAAGAGGGGGGGGGGGGGGGGGGGGGGGGGGGGGGGGGGGGGGGGGGGGGGG
>NZ_JAELTN010000113.1 GCF_016428855.1 Pedobacter sp. ASV28 | reverse complement strand
AACAGAGAAGTTAAGCCCGCCTGAGCCGATGGTACTGCGGTAACACGTGGGAGAGTAGGTCGGTGCCTATACCTAAACGCCCCCTCCAGAAATGGTCGGGGCTTTTTTGATTCAACGCCACCGACCGCCAGGGACCATGGACAAACCCAAAAGGCCCAAATAGGTAATCGGAGCGTGCTCATACGCTTATTGGATATAAGGAGATGAATAGAGTTATTCTATCTCTTTCTTTCAACCTAAAAACTTCTCATAAAAAAGAGATATTATGAATACGTATTCAAATATTTCTATGATTTGCTATACTCTATTGGATTAAAAACCCTTAAAGATTTTATGAAAGTGAAGTCTCGATTGGAATGCTTTTTATTTTTGATTAAACATTTGAATTTGTTACTTCTGAATCCTATTATTTTCATAAATGATTTAGGTCAAATTATTGATATTTCGGAAGATTGCGAGAATATTTGGTTATCTTTGTCGTTGATAATATACTTAAAAACACCTGATGAATTTTTTTATTGAAAAGAGACGTGAAGTAATGCAGCATATTGAAAAGTTTATGCTTGAAAAAATGCCTGAATATCTCAAACCTATTGATGATATTTGGCAGCCATCAGACTTTTTACCAGATGCGAGCAAAGACGATTTTTTTGATAAAGTAAAAGATTTACAGCAAAGTGCCAACGAACTATCCTATGATCTGGTAGCTGTTTTAGTTGGCGATACAATTACAGAAGAAGCATTGCCTACTTATGAATCATGGTTATCAATGGTAGAAGGGGTAAGCAGGGATGAAGAAGGTGGTTGGATGAAATGGAATAGACATTGGACCGCAGAGGAAAATCGTCATGGTGATTTATTAAATAAATATCTTTATCTATCTGGTAGGGTAGATATGAGACAAATGGAAATTTCTACTCAGTATCTAATTGCAGACGGTTTTGATATAGGTACTGGCCATGATCCTTATAGGAATTTTATTTATACTTCTTTCCAGGAGATGGCTACAAATGTATCGCATAGAAGGGTAGCTTCCTTAGCAAAGAGAGACGGTGATACCTTATTATCTAAAATGTGCGGTGTAATTGCCAGTGATGAAGCTAGACATGCCAAAGCATACAAACATTTTATTAGCAAGATCTTTGAAGTTGATGCCAATGAGGCAATGATTGCCTTTGAAGACATGATGAGAAAAAAGATTGTGATGCCTGCTCACTTTTTAAGGGAAGTTGGTTTGCCAATTGGTCAACTGTTTGGTCATTTTACAGATGCAGCACAAAGGTTGGGTGTTTATACCGCTATCGACTATGTAGACATTCTTAAACAATTGATCGAGGAATGGAAAATAGAAACCATTGCCGATTTGAACGAAGCAGGAGAGAAAGCTAGAGATTATGTGATGAGATTACCAGAAAGATTGATCCGTATAGCTGACAGAATGAAAAATCCAACGATGGAGTATAAATTTAAATGGATTTTAGCTTAAAGAATTCTTTTTGAGCTATACATTATAGAAGCCTCGATTTTAAATCGGGGCTTTTTTATTTTTTTGTTAAAAGAATATTTGATATTGTTTAGCTAAGTTGAAGCCCCTTTTTAAAAGGTTTTTCTGTGTTTCCAAATGCCAAAGTAAGGGATTACTATGGTTGAAATGTATGAAATAGACTTTTTGTTTGGTAATAGGTAATTCTTTTGCCAATAAATCTTCTGTTTCGGTAACTAAAGGGTGTGGTACTTCTGCAATAGACCTATTTCCCAGTTCTGTATTGGTATAAAAAGTGGCATCTAGGAAAGCAACATCTACATTTCTAATTTCTTCTACTATATTTTTGTTCCATTTGCCCCATTTATCGATGTCTGGAATAAACAGGTATTTTTTGGTAGTGGTCAGAATCTTAAACCCAGCCGTTTCTGAATATTCATCGCGATGAGGAACCGTAAAAACTGTAACCTTATTGTTTGAAAGATCTATTTGATGATCTGCAGATAAACTGATTAGATCGATATTGTTCAATTTGACCAATTGACTCCAAGGCCCATTTTGCTCTAAATAGGATTTTAATCTTGGTAAGGTATATACTTTCAAGTTTTTTGCCGCCATAACTTCTCTTCCGAATTCCATTAAGCCGGTATAATGACCAATATGGGCATGCGTAATAAAAACCCCTTCTGGTAGATAAGGGTATTTGCTAGCTGTTTTCGACCTAAAATCTTGGAGCTGTTTTTTTATATCTGGTGTAGCTTCAAATAGCCACCACTTTTTAGTAGCAGGATCAACTAAGGCCAGGGAGACTATGTTTTTTGCTAATTTTGGATTTCTCCATGCCTGATTACAGCAATTCTTTTCACAGCCCATATGTGGATATCCACCATCTTGTGCTATCCCCAATACGATGATATAGCTCGATCTAGGTTCATCAAATGCCATTGCTTTCAAATTGGCCAATACAAAAAGCACAATTAACAGAAAAATATTTTTATGCGCCATATTCATCAAACGATAGCTGATAGTAAATGGATTAGACTTCCGTGAAGATAATATATAATGATTTTTAATATTTTACATGTTTCTCCTATATTGACCGCCTACTTCATAAAGGGCATGGCTAATTTGTCCAAGTGAGCACACTTTGCATACTTCCATTAATTTCTCAAAGATGTTTTCACCGATAATTGCTGATTTTTGAAGGTCTTTTAATATTTCTCGAGCCTTATCTTCATTGCGTTTTTGAAATGTTTCTAAAGCAGCAATTTGAAATTGTTTTTCTTCTTCAGTAGCGCGGATAACTTCTCCTGGTACAATAGTAGGGGAGCCATTTTTATTTAAAAAGGTATTTACGCCAACAATAGGAAATTCACCAGTATGCTTTAAGGTTTCATAGTATAAACTCTCTTCTTGAATCTTACCTCTTTGGTACATCGTTTCCATGGCACCCAAAACTCCGCCACGATCATTTATTCGTTTAAATTCGGCCAATACGGCTTCTTCTACCAAGTCGGTCAGATCTTCGATGATGAAGGCACCTTGTAATGGGTTCTCATTTTTGGCCAGGCCAAGTTCGCGGTTAATGATCAATTGGATAGCCATCGCCCTGCGTACAGATTCTTCTGTAGGCGTAGTAATGGCTTCGTCGTAAGCATTGGTATGTAGTGAATTACAGTTGTCGTAGATCGCATACAGTGCCTGTAAAGTTGTTCTAATATCGTTAAAATCGATTTCTTGAGCATGTAATGAACGTCCGGAAGTTTGGATATGATATTTTAGTTTTTGCGAACGGTCATTGCCTTTGTATTTATTCTTAATGGCTTTGGCCCAAATCCTGCGTGCCACACGTCCAATTACCGCGTATTCCGGGTCTATGCCATTACTAAAAAAGAAGGAAAGGTTAGGTGCAAAGTCATCAATATGCATACCTCTACTCAAGTAATATTCTACAAAAGTAAAGCCGTTACTTAGTGTAAAAGCCAATTGAGAGATCGGATTGGCTCCTGCTTCTGCAATGTGGTAACCTGAGATAGACACAGAGTAAAAGTTTCTTACTTTCTCATCAATGAAATATTTTTGGATGTCGCCCATCATCCTTAAGGCAAATTCAGTAGAGAATATGCAGGTGTTTTGCGCCTGATCTTCTTTTAAGATATCAGCTTGTACGGTTCCTCTTACTGAACTGATTGCTTTAGCCTTAATTTGCGCATAAATATCCGCTGGTAAAACTTCATCGCCAGTTACGCCTAATAACATTAAACCTAATCCATCGTTACCTTGTGGCAGTTGACCCTGATAGGTGGGACGCTCAACTCCTTTTTCTTTATAGATCTGTTTTATTTTAGCATTGGTTTCTTTTTCAAGGCCATTTTCTATGATGTATTTTTCACATTGCTGATCAATTGCTGCATTCATGAAAAAGCCCAGTAACATTGGTGCTGGACCATTGATGGTCATGGAGACTGAAGTTGAAGGGGCACAAAGATCAAAACCTGAGTACAACTTTTTGGCATCGTCCAATGTGGCTATACTTACGCCAGAATTACCAATTTTACCATAAATATCTGGACGGATGTGTGGGTCTTCTCCATACAAGGTAACCGAATCAAAAGCTGTTGATAGGCGATGCGCAGGTTGCCCCAATGAAACATAATGGAAACGTTTGTTCGTTCTTTCTGGTCCGCCTTCACCAGCAAACATCCGTGTGGGGTCTTCTCCCTCGCGTTTTAGCGGAAATACACCTGCTGCATAAGGAAACTCTCCAGGCACGTTTTCGGTAAGCAACCACCTCAAAATGTCTCCCCAATCTTCGTATCGAGGTAAGCTTACCTTTGGAATTTTTAGTTTAGATAAGGATTCGTAATATAGGGGTTGTTTAATTTCTTTATCTCTAACTTTGTAGATAAAGTCATCGGCCTTATATTTTAACTTTGTTTGTGGCCATTCTCGCAATAAACTTTTGCATCCACCATCTAATTGTTCATCTAAATAACTGTAAGCATCTTTTAAGCCTTCTCCAAAATTCTCGAAGTCTTTAGCTAAATTTATTACGCCTTGCAATTGGTATAATTTTCTGGCAATGTTACATTGTTTATCTACCCATTCCTTGTACATTTCACTCGCTTCTGCTATTTCAGAAAGATAGCGTATACGATCAGGTGGAATAATATAGATTTTTTCAGATTGGTTAATTGTTGTTTTCATTGCAGAAATAAAATCAACCCCTGTTTTTATTTTGATACTATCTAATAAAGCAACGAATAGATTGTTCATTCCCGGATCATTAAATTGGGAAGCCATTGTACCGTATACCGGAATTTCATCGTCTTTGGCCTCAAAAAGATTATGGTTTCTTTTGTACTGTTTTCTTACATCACGTAAGGCATCAAGTGCTCCGCGCTTATCAAATTTATTGATAGCTACCAGGTCAGCGAAATCTAGCATGTCAATTTTTTCCAATTGCGTAGCTGCGCCGAATTCTGGTGTCATCACGTACAAGGAAACATCGCAATGCTCGGTAATTTCGGTATCTGATTGGCCAATGCCAGAAGTTTCTACAATAATAAGATCATAACCTGCCGCTTTACAGATATCAATGCTTTCCTGAACATTTTTAGACAAGGCTAAGTTCGCCTGTCTGGTTGCGAGCGATCGCATATATACTCTAGGGTTGTTGATCGCGTTCATACGGATTCTATCACCTAACAAGGCTCCTCCAGTCTTACGTTTGGAAGGATCTACAGAAATAATGGCTAAGGTTTTGTCTTTTACTTCCATTAAGAAGCGTCGCACCAATTCGTCGACCAGCGACGATTTACCAGCCCCACCTGTACCTGTAATTCCAAGGACTGGCGCTTGGCTAGTCAAGGTTAGTTTCTTTAGCTCATCAACAAAATTTTGGGCACCTTCGGGATCATTTTCTGCTATAGTAATTGCAGAAGCAATGCTATTCACAGACTTTTTAGGAATCTCTATCAGTTCATTACTTATTTGGCTGACTGTTACAAAATCTGTTTCTTGAAGCATATGGTTGATCATGCCCTGTAATCCCATTTTTCTGCCATCATCTGGAGAGTAGATTTTTGTGATGCCATAGGCTTCCAACTCTTTTATTTCGGAAGGTAAGATTACACCACCACCACCACCAAATATTTTAATATGCTTTGCTCCTTTTTCCTGCAATAGGTCATGCATGTATTTAAAATACTCTATGTGGCCTCCTTGATAGGAGGTCATGGCTATGCCTTGTACATCTTCTTGTATGGCACAGTTTACCACTTCTTCTACAGCTCTATTATGACCGAGATGTATGACTTCTGCACCGCTAGACTGTAAAATTCTACGCATGATGTTTATGGTAGCATCATG
Organism: Pedobacter sp. ASV28; assembly: GCF_016428855.1. GTDB lineage: Bacteria > Bacteroidota > Bacteroidia > Sphingobacteriales > Sphingobacteriaceae > Pedobacter. The sequence goes on along the minus strand of NZ_JAELTN010000113.1, from coordinate 1,388 downwards.
ACCATCAAATAGGGCAGCAGCAGTTACAAAGCGTATTTTGTGTTTGGGTTTATAAATCTCAATTTTATCCATAATAGTTGAATTTCCATGTGGAAATTAAAAGATGTTGAGTACAAGAATTGGTTAGAAATTACTATCCAAAGGTACATTTTAATAAGTGTTTTGCCAAGAATAGTAGGTTTGCTTTTATATTAAAAACAACCATTTATTATTACTTTTTTTGCAACAAACTGACTATATAAAAGACAAATCCTCAATTCAATATATTGAATTGAGGATTTGATTATGAAATCTGTAAACAGAATAGGCTTACTTAATCAGTTCGGTAATTACATGCCCAACACTTCCACTGGGTTCCTGAATGTGTAATAAGGCCGAAATAGTAGGAGCAATGTCTGTCATATAATATTGTTTATTGGTTTTACCAGGTTTTATGCCCCAACCCATAAATAAAGAAGGAATATGACTATCATATGGATTCCAGGCACCATGTCCTGTACCTGTACTTAAAGAAGGGTACCAACCCGAATCCAAGATAATATAGATATCACCGCTTCTACGTGCATTATAACCATTTATGATCTTTGTTTTTATTTCTTGAGGTATGCTTGTGTTATTCAGGTTCTTAATATCTACTGCATTTAAGATACCTTCTTGTTTTATTAAATAGTCAATACAAAATTCTTTGATTTTAGCGTAATCTGCATTAACTTCCTTAATGGCATCTGTATCAAAAATTACTTGATTGTTCATCAAGGTGAAGATGGCTTTTTTTACCTTAAACTTTTCTAATATTAAACTATCTAATTCAGTTTTGAATTTTTTGGGCGCTAGACCACCACTTGGTAATTTGTTTTCTTTTGAAAAATCGGGCACATGGGTAACACCGTGATCGGCAGTTAAAAAAAACAGGTAATTCCCTTTGCCGATAGTCTTGTCCAAATAATTAAAGAAATCTTCAATATCTTTGTCCAATCTTAAATAGGTATCTTCCAATTCTATGGAATTAGGCCCAAATTGATGACCTACATAATCGGTAGATGATAGGCTTACTGCTAGAAAATCGGTATTTCCAGATTGACCGAGCTGTTCTGAAGGGATAGCAAGTTTGGCCAATTCTAGGGTAAAGGTATTGCCATAAGGACTGCTAGAAAGTAAAGAATAGTCCTTGTTCATGTATTGTTTAAATAGGTGCGGAAATGACGAACTTTTTTCACCTTTAAAGCGTTTTTCATAAGGCTTGTCATCGCTGGTACTTTGTGTATAGGTTTCTATGGGATACAGGGTATCTGTCTCTTATACACATCTCCGAGCCCACGAGACCTGCGTTACCATCGCGTATGCCGTCTTCTGCTTGAAAAGGGGGGGGGGGGGGGGGGGGGGGGGGG
>NZ_JAELTN010000112.1 GCF_016428855.1 Pedobacter sp. ASV28 | reverse complement strand
GAACCACTCAAACTTGTTAAATTAAATATTTCCGGAACTTCCGAGGTTGATCTGGAATATCTGTATAAGGACAGTGTTATTGCAGAGAGTAAGATCATCAATTCAAATGGTATAAACATCAATACGTTAATTACCCTTAATGATCAACCTGGTGATCTAAAAGTCAGAAAAAAGGGAGCCTCAGAAATATTGCTGACAAAAGCAATTACTGCTGCACCATTTGAGCAGAATATCCATATTTATTATGATGGTAACAAAATATACAACAATACCATTTCACTTGGAATCAAAGGTTTTTCCCTATCTGGCGAACTCGAATTCTTAATAGATGGAGTGGTATTTTATTCAAACAGTGGCGCTGTAGATAAGGTAAGTACTATCCTGATCGATAAAGGCACTACAAGGGAGATCTCCATCCGTAAAAAAGGGGAAACAACTGTCCTGCTTACTAAAACGATCGAGTCGTCAGTTGCAAGGCAGAATATCGTCTATTTCTTTGACGGCACAAAAATAGTCGATAATGTAAAGCTTGATCCGCCTGTTAATCCGTCTAATATGATGATCAGTGCCCGATTCGAAACCTCATTTCCAAATCAGTTTAAAGGCGTTGATGTTGATCTTGTATTTTACACCAGGCTTTTGTCGAGTGCGGTTACTGCAGTGGGGACAAAGGTCACACCCGAGATCAGGTTTACCTTACCAAAAGACGGGTCTTTTAATGCGATTGAGCTGCCACCATTGCCGGGCCCGGAATACATCTATAGTTTTGATATATATGAAAAAGGAACAAATGTTGAACCTTACAATCCTGGTAGCCCGTTAACCCTTACTGGTTTTACGATCAAACCTAATGAAGGCCGGGTTACTTCAGCATATGTCGACTTTCCTGAAAACAGGCTCAATTTTGAGGCTGGAAAATCGAAGTTATTGATCCTTACCGATGCAAGGACAACGGCGGTAGTAGCCGGTGCAAGAAGCGTTTTTATATCAGGTGGCAAAGTAAATGATCTTTCGAAATACTTTCAATAATTAGCCATACTGCATAAAAGCATCAGTATGGCTAGCATAACATAACTTGTAAAAACAGAGTAGTACCAGGTGCTGCTCTGTTTTATTTAATGATCGCTTATAAAATGTAACCAACCCAATGTTTTTGGCCAGTATTAAATTCGATATCATTTCAGGGCAAAGCCATACAACTATATATGATACGTAACCGTAATCGACGAACTACCTAATAGCATAGTCAGACGATAAATATGTCCGTCAAAAGGCAATAAGGAACGGGTAAGATGGTCTCGCTGTAAATACAATAAAATTACAAAATTATTGGTTGGCCCCGTTTCAAATAAATATCCTTTTTATAGTCAATCAATCTACTCTTTATACAATAACACTTTGAAAAGGCTCCGCCCGGTTTTACCGCAACATTACCTGCAAACAGGAAGCATCAGGTTCACTGCCTACATTTTCTCGGATGCATCCATATCAAGATAGCCGCGGAAACATCAAGCAAGTACCTCTCGCCTAGCTTAGTGTTGGTCAATCGACTTCAGTTTTGAGGCCTCAAGGTAGCAGCGGTTAATTATTTCATAAAAAACAATGCAGCCCTTAAAGAGCTGGAAGTCAAATAATGGAATAATCATCAGTTAACATAAACAAATGATTTTCAATAAATTGAAAATAAAATCATTAAGAGGAGAATTTTCAAATGGATTACTTTGAGCATTGATAGTCCTCTCAATAGTAATTCATCCCGTATTATGATTTAGATGTTACGGTACATATCCCAAACCATTATTTAGGTAAAGGATCGGGAAAGTTTAGAGCAGAGAAAGTGGGCTTTGCAGGCATCTTGGCAAAACCCACTAACCTTGCTAATATTTTACAGACAGAAGCGCTGAACAATCGAGATCACTTGCCATTTTCCCTTTGTAGAAGAGGAAAAACTGGGTACGACGGTTCAACTGTTGTTGTTGTTCGGTACAGCTTACGCCGTCCTTACAATGGTTCACCAAATCCTGTTCACCAAAGTAACGGATCTTGATACGATCGGCGGCAATGCCTTTGTTCACCAAATATTGCTTGGCAGATTGTGACCTTCTCAACGATAGTTTAATGTTATAGTCAAAAGAGGCCCTGCTGTCGCAATAGCTGGAAGCAACCAGATCAAATTGAGGATTTCCCTTTAAGAAAATCGCCAGTTTATCGGCCACTGCTGCGGCATCTTTACGGATGAAAGATTTATCAAGGTCATAGTAGATAATGAACTGTTTTAACAATTGGCGAATAGAATCACAGTCTTTTTTCAAAACAGGTACCTGGGCAATCTGTTCGATTTTTTCCAAGGCTATATTTCTGATCAGGATCGTGTCGGTATCTATGTCGTTGGTAGACACACTGATTTCCTTTTTGGTATAACCAGGTACGTCAAAGGCTAGTGAGGTAAGTGTTTGTTTGGGCAGTTCGTAAGTGAAACGGCCATTGGCATCCGTTTTAATATTTAACCTTTGCGCATGATTTGCCCCAGCTATATTGATATTGGATATAGGTTGTCCAGACAGTTTCTCCGTCACTGTACCTTTTAGAATGATCTTGTAATCCTGATAGCTAAAGGTATAAATATCATCATTGCCCCTTCTGTTAGAAGTAAAAAATCCCTGCCCGCCATCTTGGTTGCGCACCAGTGAGAAATCATCTACAGATGAGTTTACTGGAGCACCCAGGTTCACAGGACTTGCAATGGGGTTGGTACCGTTTAAGGCTATTTCAAAAATATCCAATCCGCCCAGTCCAACGTGACCAGTAGAGGAAAAGAAAAGCTGTTGGTCCTTGTACAGCGTAGGAAAAAGCTCATCGCCTTCAGTATTGATGGTCCTGCCCATATTTACAGGTTTGGCCCATTCGTCATTTACCGAAGCTCTGGTGCAATAGTATAAATCCGTACCACCGTAGCCACCTGGCATGTCCGAAGCAAAAATCAAAAGCGTGCCAGTACTATTTAAGGCTGGATGGCCAACCGAGTATTCGTCGCTGTTATATGGAAAAGGTTTCACCTCATCCAGTCCAGGGGCTGTCGCGGTAAACATCTTTAACTTAATGATGCCCTCGGCACTCTTTTTCGCCTTTCCTTTGAAATAGTTGTTACGCGTAAACATCAAGGTGCCATCAGGCAATAAAGCTGCTGGGCCTTCATGGTATTTAGTGTTTACAAAGCCTGTAAAGCGCTTTACAATCGCATCTGCACCTAGGGCTTTGGCTAAAGTGTCGTTTAAAACGGCACTGCTATAAGCAACGGTTCTGCTATCGTTACTGGTATTACGCGTATCATCGTCATTTATCCTGTAAAACTTTTTGCCAAGGGAGGCGTCCTTACGTACAGCCAACATCACGCTATCTACATTAACCGTTTTAACTTTCTCTACACGATCTACAAAGTAAAGATCAGAAAAAGGGGTTTGGTCCCATCCGAAAACATTTTTGGTCAGTTGATCTGTTTTGCGGTTACTTACAAATAAAAGACCGTCCTGATAATACATTGGCGCATACTCCGACAAAGCGGTGTTGATATTCGCAAACCCAATGTTCCATCTTTTCTTGTTTTTCATGAAAGTGTCCACACTTGGATAAGCCTTGGCAAAAGCCATAGCACGACTATCGTTACTCACCAGTTCCAAATATTTTTTGTACCAATTTTCTGACTGCACGTATGCTTGGTTATTGGCAAGCACTTCGGCGTAGCGTAAGGCCCATTCTGGTTTGATGGTGGTTTGTTGCACTAACTTGGCATACCAAGCAGCTGCCCGGGCATAGTCTAGTGTTCTTCGATACGAATCGGCCAAAAGTTCAATTGCTTTAGCTTCGTTAGGTGCTGCTTTGAGTACCTCTTCCAACAAAGGGATGGCGTAGGCATATCTTAGGGATGCATATTCCTTTTCTGCTCTTTTTAAAGATTCAGCAACCTGCTTGTTCTGGGCAAAGCTATATAGTGAGCATAGCGAAAGCACAATCAATATAATCAATCTATTTAGATATCTGTTCATTTTACCGTCTTTTAAAAATACCTTGGGGAAATGGTTCTACCTCGCTCAAATCCGAACTCGTAGCGCAACATAATTTCATGACTGCCCGAGTTGAACTGGACCAATTTGGTTGTACTGCGGTCATAGGAATAGCCCAACCTAAATTGTGGGCTGGCCTGTACTTCTACCATGGCCGCAATATCTGCGCTGGTCCTGTACTGAAATCCAATGGAGAACACCTGCTTGATCCATAAGTTGGCGTTCAGATCTGCCTCTATCGGAGCGCCTTTCACCCCTTTGATCAAAATCGAAGGTTTCAAATCAAAATCGGTAGTTAGCGGGAACACATAGCCCGAAGCTAAGAATAAATGCAGGGCCTGTCCTCTAAAAACATTGTCGTTGGTTACCGTGAAATTATTTAGCTGGTTGTTTAACAATTGGGGGGTAGATAAACCCACGTAAAACCGATCACTGTTATAGTAGATCCCAGCACCCAAATTGAGCAAGCCTTTGTTAATGTCGTTGGCAAAGGCCACATCTGGCCCACTGAACGTATTCAGTGGAACCGAGCTTAAACCAGCGCGATATTGACTATAGCCCGCTTGTAGACCAAAGGCTAGTGTACCTTTTTCCATGCGTAGTCTATAGGCATAGCTGGCCAGGGCACCAGAATTTTGTGTTACCCCAATTTTATCACTGAATACCTGCAATCCTAAACCAACTCTTTTGTTATGTAAAGGTGCGTCTATGGTAAAAGTAAGCGTTTCTGGAGCGCCGTCAATACCAACCCATTGGCTACGGTACAAAGCGGTGGCAGAAATAACATTCCTACTGCCTGCATAAGCTGGGTTGATGGCCAAGGTATTGAACATGTATTGCGAATACATCGCCTCTTGTTGAGCATTTACTTGTCCAACGAATAAAGAGGCTATAAAGGTTATAATGATATACTTTTTCATTGCTTATCGTTTTAAAGTAATGTTACCAACGTATTTTTCTTTTCCATCAAGGATGACGATATAGAAATAGGTACCTTCTGGAAGGTCTTGTCCTATCGAAATACCTTCTGTACATCTTCCATCCCAATCATTCTTATAGTCATTACTTCTGTAAACACGATTACCCCATCTGTTGAACACTTCTAATGACAGGCGTTTGAAACCAGTATTCTCAATCACGAACTTGTCATTGGTACCATCACCATTTGGCGAGAAGCCTCCTGGGATGAACTCCTTAGGTCTTTGCAGATCAACAGGCGTTGGTTCAGATGGACTTACGTTACCGTCGTTATTAGGATCTGGGCTTAAACCGTTGGTAGAAACGTCGGTGGTTTTAATACCCGTTACCGAAGTACCTTCTGCGTTTGCAATGTTCAAGAATTTTGACCCGCCATTGTTTAAGGTCACGTTTACTGTGAACTCGATCTGTTCTTTTTGACCTACCGCCAAACTGTTGTTTGCAGCTAGGGTTTCAATATCGGTAGAACCGTTGAAAGCTGTATTTACCTGAAGTGCACCCAACGATTTGATATTCGTTACCCTGATGGTGTGTCCCAAGAAAGTATTTCTAAGATCATCTTTGATACTCACTTGGTTTAGTGGGGCAACTCCATAGTTGCCTACGGTTAACCTGTAAACGATATTGTAAGAACCATTTACCGCTTTGGTAGATGAAACCAATTGTTTGGCCACACCAATTTTCGGATTATCCTTAATATCGATCGTTACTTTGGCAATATTGGTTACCGCACCATTTGCATCAGTTACGGTGTAATAGAACTCATCTGGTCCGTAATAATTTAATGCTGGTGTGTAAGTTACCTTGCCAGTCACTGGATCTACGGTTACCGTACCATGCAATGGTTGCGTAGTGATGGTTACCGTTTGGTTACGCAGTGGAGCGCCGCCTGGTACATCATTGGCCAAAATATCAATCACCACTGGGGTATTCGGTATAGTGGTGCCGCTATCGTTATTGGCCATTGGAGGTTTAACCACTGTAACGGTAGCTGTGTTGTTGACTAACGTAGTTTCGGTTTCCGTTCCGCTAATTACTGCTGTATTGATGTAGTCGGCAGTTGCAGCAGTTGTATTTACCCTAGCGGTAAACACTAAGGTTTGGGCTTCGCCTGCATTTAAGTTGCCAATTAACCAAATACCAGTGGTGGCATTATACGTTCCCTTGCTTGGGGTATTGCTTACCAAATTAAACCCAGCTTTGATCAGATCGGCTACTTGTACGCCAGTTGCATTGCTTGGACCTAGGTTTCTTGCGGTAAGTGTCATGGTTACTAAACCATTATTGCTTGGGGTAGTGGTACTGATGGTTTGCGTAATGGCCAAATCAATAATTTTCACAGGAACTGGTGTAACTGTTGAAGTATTATTAGTGGTTACCGGATCTGTTTCCAGACCCGCAATAACTGCTTGGTTTTGGTAGCTGCTTTGATTAGCATTTACCATGGCCACAATGGTTAGGGTTTCGGTACTGTTTGGTGCCATTTGACCAATTGTCCAAACACCATTGTTAGCAGTATAGCCTCCCTTGCTTGTATTGGCACTTACAAAGGTGTAACCACTGCTCAACAGGTCGGTTACCGTTACACCATTGGCTTGGCTTGGACCAAAGTTCTTCGCCTCGATAGTAAAGGTAATTTGACCGTCTACCAGTGGACTTAGCGAACTGGCTGTTTTGGTGACCGCAAGATCTGCAATACTTGCCTGTGTATCCGTATCGGTTGCCGTGTTGTTGGCAGGGGTTGGATCGGTAATACCTGCAGCGGTTGCCGCAGAACCCGTGTTCACAAAGTCGCCCGTGAAAGATGACGGTACGTTCACCACATAGGTATAGGTTACCGAACCACCGCTTGGGATATCAACTGTTTGGCTGATACTGCCTGCTCCATTAGCTGCACCTGCTGCGCCACCTGCGTAGACAGCAGTCCAAGTACCCGTAACGCCAGCAGGCAAATTATTGGTAATGGTTGAACCTGGTGCATCACTTGGCCCACCGTTGGTCACCACAAAGGTGTAGGTGTTCGTGGTGCCTGGGGTATAAGTGGTCTTGCCATCGGTATTGGTCACCAATAGATCAGCAATGCTATTTTGAGCATCCACATCGGTTGCCGTGTTGTTGGCAGGGGTTGGATCGGTGATGCCCGTAGCGGTTGCCGCAGAACCCGTGTTCACAAAGTTGCCCGTGAACGATGATGGCACGCTTACCACATAAGTATAGGTTACCGAACCACCGCTTGGAATATTGGCCGTTTGGTTGATGCTGCCCGCTCCATTTGCAGTGCCTGTTGCACCACCTGCGTAGACAGCAGTCCAAGTGCCCGTAACGCCAGTAGGTAAGGTATTAGTGATCACTGAACCTGGCGCATCGCTCGGTCCACTATTGGTCACTGTAAAAGTGTAGGTATTGGTGGTACCCGGGGTATAGGTAGCCTTGCCATCGGTATTGGTCACCAATAGATCAGCAATGCTATTTTGAGCATCCGTATCGGTTGCGGTATTATTGGTTGTGTTCGAATCGGTGATACCTGGTGCAGGTGTAGCAGTACCAATGTTTACGACATCTCCTTTAAAACTTGACGGCACGTTCACCACATAGGTATAAGTTACCGAGCCACCGCTTGGTATATCAACGTTTTGGTTGATGTTGCCCGTTCCATTAGCTGTGCCTGTTGCGCCACCTGCATAAACTGCCGTCCAGGTACCGGTTAAACCAGCAGGTAGGGTATTGGTAATACTTGAACCTGGTGCATTACTAGGACCATTGTTGGTTACTGTAAAGGTGTAGGTATTGGTGGTACCTGGAGTGTAGGTAGTTTTACCATCGGTATTGGTGACTACCAAATCTACTATGCTTACTTGGGTATCCGTATCCGTCGCCGTGTTGTTTGCAGGAGTTGGATCCGTAATGCCTGTTGCAGTTGCCGCAGAACCCGTGTTCACAAAGTCGCCCGTGAATGACGATGGTACGTTCACCACATAGGTGTAGGTTACCGAGCCACCACTTGGAATATTGGCCGTTTGGTTGATGCTGCCCGCTCCATTTGCAGTGCCTGTTGCACCACCTGCGTAGACAGCAGTCCAAGTGCCCGTTACACCAGTAGGTAAGGTATTAGTGATCACCGAACCTGGCGCATCACTTGGCCCGCCGTTGGTCACCACAAAGGTGTAGGTATTGGTGGTACCAGGCGTATAGGTAGTCTTGCCATCGGTATTGGTCACGA
>NZ_JAELTN010000111.1 GCF_016428855.1 Pedobacter sp. ASV28 | reverse complement strand
AAGTAGGAAATAATCCCGAACCCGCAAACACATACAGGGATATTGCTCCGCGAAAACACATAAGCACATGGTTTACAGAAAGAAAAAATGAAAAGAAAAATCTAAAACACGACTTTAATCCTTAAAAACACCCAATTACTAATATTGGCCAATACTTAAAAGCACTAGTGTACATGCTTCTATATACTGTATCCCTCGTTCTTTAAGCGCCTTTTCCAATTTAGGGTTTTCTGTTCCAGGATTAAAAATTACCCTTTTAGGTCTAGTTTTAAAAATGTAATCGTAATAATCATCCTGCAAAGCGGGTCCTATATATAAGGTTATGGTATCAATATCATCGTGTATCTCTTCAGGCTTCTCAATTTTAACACCCGCTACAGTCCCCTGCTTAATTCCAACATTGACGATCGGATGCCCCTTTGAAGTTAGCATATGAGCTGCCCTGTAGGCATAACGATCTGCATTTGGCGTTGCCCCTATGATTAATGTTTTTTTCATGTTAATATATACAGTATTAATTATTCGTGTTTAATAAGCTTGCAGTAGACCTATAGTTCAACACAACAGTTACTTCATCATAATTGTTTAGCTACCGCATTGGCACAGTTTATTCCATCTATTGCTGCAGAAACAATTCCTCCGGCATAACCAGCCCCCTCGGCACAAGGATATAGACCTATAATCTGGGGGTGTTGAAATGTTTCTTTATCACGAGGAATACGAACAGGGGAAGAGGTTCTACTTTCCACGCCCACCAATATGGCTTCATTGGTATAATAACCTTTCATCTTCTTCCCAAATAATGGCAATGCAGATTTCAAACTTGTAGTGACAAACTCAGGAAGTATATTGTCCAACATTACACTCTTTGTGCCTGGTAGGTAAGAATTCCTTGGCAGATCAATCGACAGTTTATTTTCCACAAAATCGATCATCCGCTGTGCGGGCGCAACTAGGTTTCCTCCTCCCGCTTCAAAAGCCAAATGCTCTATTTCAGATTGGAAGTTCAACATTCTTAGTGGATCATAGCCCTGCACGTCTTCCAAAGTTACCTGCACAACCGTACCCGAATTAGCGAAAGGATTATTTCTTTTGGATGGGGACCAACCATTGACCACGATTTCGTCCTGTCCGGTAGCACATGGGGCTATTATTCCTCCGGGACACATACAAAAAGAAAATACTCCCCTTCCTTTAACCTGCTCTACCAAGCTATAATAAGCAGGAGGCAGGTATTCACTCCTTATGTCACAATGGTACTGAGCGCTATCTACCATCGACTGTGGATGTTCTATTCTTACTCCCAGCGCAAATGGTTTTGCCTCGATCAAGATATTTTTACGATTTAATAATTCATAAATATCTCTAGCCGAATGACCTGTGGCCAAAATAACGGATTTGGTAGGCAGTTCATGCTCATGGTTAATTATTACCCCTCGTATCTTACCTTCTGTGGTGACAATATCTGTCAGTTTCGAATCAAACCGCACTTCTCCACCTGCATTAAGAATAGTTTGCCTAATAGCCGTAATAATATGCGGCAACTTATTGGTGCCAATATGAGGACGGGCGTCTATCACAATATCTTCGGCAGCTCCATGTTGGACAAAAATCTGCAATACCTTATTAATATCACCTCGTTTATTGGATCTGGTATATAACTTACCATCGGAATATGTCCCAGCCCCGCCTTCTCCATAGCAATAATTCGATTCGGTATTTACCAGTCCTTGTTTATTAATAGCTGCTAAATCCCTCCTGCGCTGTTTCACATCTTTTCCACGTTCTATTACTATTGGCTTTAATCCATTTTCAATACATTGAAGTGCCGCAAAGAGTCCGGCAGGGCCTGCTCCCACAATGATGACCGTTTTGGCATCTGCTACCTTTTGGTATTTTAGGTTATAATGCTCAGAAATGTAATCCTCATTGATAAAGACCCTGACCTGCAGTCTATACACCACCGTTCTTGAACGCGCATCAATGGATCTTTTAAGTATCTTAAAATAGCGGATTTGCTCTAATTTAGTATTTAAAGCTTTGGACAAACCATTCATCATGGCCGACCTATTATCTATATCCTTGGGAAGAATTTTAATTTCTATATCTTTCTGCATATCTATAGTCGAGTTTTTATCTCGAATCCTACAAAATTACGTTTTTTCATTAGCATTCACATTTTTGACAAGATTTGCGCTTTAGTCATTATTTAAATAACTTAGATAAGGAAATATGGCAACTTGTCAGTTTTCTACAAGTTTCAGTAACAAGGAATGAATATTGATATCTAATCTTTAAATAAAAAACCTAAAAAGAATATCACATGAAAAAAGTTTTAATTGGAATTGTTGCAATTGTTGCAATACTGGCATTGTTTAGCGGCTGTGGATATAATAGCCTAGTAAAACTTGATGAAGATGTTAAAACAAAATGGAATAATGTGGAAACACAGTATCAACGCAGGGCAGATCTGATCCCAAATTTGGTAAATACGGTTAAAGGGGCTGCAAAATTTGAGCAGGGAACATTGACAGCAGTTATCGAAGCACGTAGCAAGGCCAGCCAGATTACCATTGACCCCAATAAGCTTAATGAAGAAAATATCCAAAAATATCAAGCTGCCCAAGGCCAGATTACACAAGCATTAGGCAAATTAATGGTGTTGACAGAAAACTATCCTCAATTAAGGGCTACCGATCAGTTTAGGGATTTATCGGCACAGCTTGAAGGTACTGAGAATAGAATTACCGTTGCCCGTAAAGATTTCAACGAATCGGTACAGGTTTATAACACTAAAGTAAGGTCTTTCCCTAACAATCTCACGGCAGGCCTATTTGGCTTTAGCCAAAAATCTGGCTTTAAAGCCGATGCGGGTGCCCAGAATGCACCTAAAGTAGAATTTTAGTGATAAACTAACTTTTCATAGAGCAATGTGTCGATTTATACGTTATGTATAATAAGATTACATTGCTCTATACTTTATTAATTTGATACTTATGTCTATTTTCACTACACAAGAACAAGAATTAATTGCCAACGCCATTACTGAAGCCGAAAAAGCTACTGCTGGCGAAATAAGAATTGCCGTTGAGAAGAATTGCAAGGGGGATGCATTTGAAAGGGCGACCAAATATTTCTCTGAATTGGGAATGGATAAAACGAGCAAGCACAATGGCGTGCTGATCTATTTAGCTTATGAGGATCATAAGTTTGCCATTATTGGCGATAGCGGCATCAACAGACTAGTACCTCCCGACTTCTGGGAAACGACCAAAGTTGCCATGAAAGCACATTTTATGGCAGGAAATATATGTGATGGTCTTATTGCAGGCATAGCCTTGGCGGGAGAAAAACTATCTTTATTCTTCCCTTACGAAAGTGGCGATGTGAACGAACTACCCAACGATGTTATTTTCATTGATCATCAAAAGCAATAATTTAAAAAATTGGCATTACCCTGTGAAGACGGGCTCATTGGTTAGGCCAAAAACAACTACAACGTGATAATCACTATACGGATGAAAAAAACAATTCTTCTTTTAATTTTATTGCTTAGCTATGTTTTCGGCTTTTCACAGACTTTTCCTGAAAAGTCGAATAGGCTCGTTAATGATTATACTAACACCTTATCTGCAAGCCAAATTGCACAATTAGAAAGCAAATTGATTGCTTTTGACGATTCCACTTCCAATCAGATTGCCGTTGTCATTATGAAATCTGTTGGTGATTACGACATTAACGAATATGCTTTGGAACTTGGCAGAAAGTGGGGAGTTGGTGGCAAAAGCAAGAATAACGGAGTAGTGCTTCTTATTGCCATTGGCGACAGAAAGCTCTCCATACAAACGGGCTACGGACTGGAAGGGGCTTTGCCGGACGTTTACACAAAACAAATTATAGAAAACAATATTAAACCTTTTTTCAAAGAAGGTAATTATTTTGGAGGAGTTAATGCCGGGGTAGATTCAATCATTTCTTTAATTAAAGGAGAATATAAAGCCACTAAGGCAAAAAATAAAAACAATGCGGGCAAAACTGGATCAGGACTAATTGTTTTGATCATCATCATCGTCATTATCATTATCTTAAAAAAAGGTGGAGGTGGTGGCAACAATGAGGTTATTGGCGGTAGAGGCTCTAACGCTTTATTCTGGGCCATGTTATTTGGCGCTGGAAGAGGAAATTCAGGTGGAGGATTTGGCGGTGGCGGAGGATTCGGTGGTGGAAGTGGCGGCGGCTTCGGAGGATTCGGTGGAGGAAGCTTTGGAGGCGGTGGAAGTAGCGGCAGTTGGTAGTTAGGGATTGATTAAAGTACCTTTTTTAAAGGTTACAACATAACAACATTTAAATGTACAGAAGGGACTTATTAAAATCGGAAATAGAAAGGTTAGCGCAGGTATTAGCAAGAATTATGGGGTTGAAATTGGAAGGACATCTTGGTGAAGCCAAAGAACTCTTTAACCAGACCCTAGAAGAAGCCTTCTTACTTTCACCCGCTATTTTAGAAGAAAATACTGTTGATCAATTCGAAAAATGGCTTAACGAGACCGAGCTACCTGCCGAGAAACTGGATTCACTAAGCGAATTTATGTACTACGAATTAGGGATCAGCCCGCAGCGTAATCAACTTATCGCCCCAAAACTTAACCTTGTTTATCAACTATTAGCCGATAAGCACAAAATAGTACACTTGGTTAACTTTCATCGACAAGAAATTATACAACAATACCTTTAACAAGGTAAAATTCAAAAGTAAAAATTAAGAAAAGACAAACTAGAGGTACTACTCCCTTTCAAGCATCATCAGAATTAAGCACTTTTTAATTTTTACTTTTAACTTTTGAATTATATAAATGGAAATAAAGAAATGGGAAAAACTTACCTCTAAATATTTGGTAAGAGAGAAATGGGCCACATTAAGAGTAGATACCTGCAAATTACAAAACGGTGCCATTAAAGACGATTATTACGTACTAGAATATCCTAATTGGGTAAATGCGGTGGCACTTACCAAGGAAAATCAAGTAATTATGGTACGCCAATATCGTTTTGCAGCAGATATTATTTCTTTAGAGATTCCAGGAGGTGTTATTGATGACGGTGAAAATTCGGAAGCTGCCATTAAACGAGAATTACTGGAAGAAACCGGATATAGTTTTGATAGTTGTGAGCTGATCGCTACTTTATATCCTAATCCAGCAACAGCAACAAATAAAACTTTTACCTATTTATTAAAAGGTGGCGTAAAAACTCATGAACAGCATTTAGACGAGCATGAAATTTTAAATGTAGAGCTTTATAGTATTGATGAGGTAAAACAATTACTAAAAGACAATAAGATTGATCAAGCTTTACATACTGCTGCCTTATTTTACGGATTGGCAGCTCTAGGGGGTTAATATCCATAGCAACTAAGCACTCCTTATAAAAATTAAGGAGTGCTTATTTTTTCATTAATGACTTCAATTGCCCTTTTTAAATAAGAATCATCACTGCTTTTAAGTGAACCAATGTTGTCAACTGGATAATCAGGTTGCAATCCTTTTCCTACTTCTGCATATTCCTTCTTATTCCTGTCAATGGTATTCCCTTCAGTAAGCACTAAAAATGCGCCATTAGATAATTTATGCTCCTGATTAGCGGAAGTCAATCCAGTAGTTTTTGTTCCAACAAAGGAAATATTTTTCTGTCCAACAAACGATATTGCGGCAAATTCCCCGCTACTTGCTGTTCCTTGGTTAATGAGTACCACTATTGGGGTTTTTGCTATTTTAATTTTTTGATCGCCCATTTTAAATTGATGCGTCACTAAATCATTCTCATAAAATCTTCCATTTTTAAATTTCATAAAAATATACTTCCCCAATCCATCTTTCCACCCAATCACTTTACGTTGGTTTAAAAATGGGGAGATGGCGGCATACATTGGCACAAACATCCCTCCTTCATTGTCACGAATATCAATCATCCAGCCCATTGGGTGTTTTGATTCCAATTCGGCAATTTTATCCCAAAAGGTTTTTACATATTCATCCCACTCTTCAAAGTTAAAACTAGCAAAGGATGGTAGTTGTATATAAGCATAACTACCTTCTAAAATAGCCGACTTAATTTCAGGGAATTGTTGTCCCGTTTTTCTGTAACCCAACAAATAAGCTTCAACCTGTTTAGGTGAAAAGAATTTAGAATGGCTATCTTCCAGTTTTAGCAAGGTCTTTTTGATGATTGGATAAGTGTCTGCTATTGTTTTCGCATTTTCGGCCGCTGCATTAGCATTTTTATAGATTTCTTCCCAGTTTAACCTACTACTGTTCACAGATCTTTTTTTCATTAGATCCAATGCTTCTTTTAGATAAAGTTTAATGCTATCTACTTTGCTTTTTCCCAGATTAACCAAGTTCTCTTGTGCATTAACCTTTACAAATAAGAGTAGGAAAAGCACCACCAAAATATTTTTGTTCATCTTCTGTAATCTCCTCCTTATGGTTTTCCAACTCTATCAATGGCATATCCTAGAAATACATCCTTTCCTTCAAGCATATCAGCTTTGGTAAATTTTATTTTCTTGTCAATTTTCACACCTACCCCCTGAGCAGAAGTACCATCATTATAATAAATAGCATTGCCTGTAAAGTGTATGATATAATTACCTGGAATATTGAGGTATTTTTCGTCTCCATCACCTCCAGAAGTTTGCTCACCTATAGTTACCGCTTGAGGAAACATGGATTGAAGATTCATCGTATTCCATTCAGACAAACTGCGTGTTCTGGCATTTACAATAATGGCCACTTTGCCTTTGTAGACAAAATGTTCCGGCACAATATCTACGTTATTATAAACTTCGGGGGAGTTGATCCAATTAAATGTACCAATGTTATTCAAATCAGCTTTGACATATTTAGCAAAGCGATTATCTATAGACCCAAATTTCTTGTATAAATAGCTATACATAAATCCAGACCATTGAGGATAGCCTCTCATGTCAAAAATGATTGCCTTTTGCTGCGCTGCCAAATTCAAGATCGAATCTACATGATTGTCTATTTTATCTTCGGCAATATTTTCCATCAATTGAATAATTTTATCAATATTGAAGTAAGCGATATGATGATCCAACAGCATAAATCCTTTCAATTTATTTGAAGCTTTGGCTCTATTTTGGAAAAATACATTGATTTTTTCAAGAGCTGGCCTATCGTTCAAGCGGATAAATTTTACTGTTGTAGCCTTAGTCCCTTTACTGCCGATTAATTTTAAGCTCGCTTCTGGACGATCTAAACTCCAAATAAAGTTGGTATTATAGTTATTCAAATTTGAGACTAGGGTACTTCTATTAGATGCCGACAACAGCCCACTCAATATATCAATTCTAGCAGCAACGGTTTGTCCATTGATTTCTGTAATCCAATCTCCAATATTAATACCCGCTTCCCCACAAATCTCAGGCACAATAATTCCTGTTACCAGCATACGTTTGTCCATAATCTTATAATCAAAAGGCGGATAAAAAGTATTTTTAAAAATCTGATTCTTAAATTTTAGGTTTGTATAAAACCTATTGTAAGCATGCGAATCGTTTAAGTTTGCCACAATTTTCAGGATCAAAATTTCGTATTCCATTCTCGAACGGCAGTTTTTAAACAGTGGGATATTTCTTTTTATCACCACATCCCAATTCTCCTTCATCAACTTATGATGTGGATATAGATAATCTATTACGCCCTGTAATTTAGCCAAAGCCAAAAGTCGCATCGATTCTGGCAAATTAACTGTCGCTTCAAAAGCATATTTTTTCTCATTCGGAATCTCCGTATGATAATTAAGCACTGGGGCATAGTAATTACTTTTAATGTTTCTACTGTTATATACCCGAAGCAATAACTCCTTAAGAGAAACATTTATTTCCTTGCTTTCCACATACCATTGATGTAGCCCATTAATTTTTATAATGTTATTAAGGGAAGCCTGATGCAATTCCAGGTTAGGGCTTAACGCACCAAGAGACTGCACAGATTGAATAAGCATATTGTTAATTTCTTCTCTTGTTTTTATATCCTGCAATAGTTCTTGCTTGACCAAGAAAAAAGAATCGGCATCCATTTTTCCCGAGGTAAACTTCTGATGGTTATATTTCAGAAAATTCCATGTTTTGATAAAAAGAAATAGCTTGTCGGTTTCGTTAATATTTTGGGCAAGCGTGACCAAACAAGCAAAGCATAATAATAAGGTATAGGCGATCTTTTTCATATAAAGTGTTTTCTATTTCCTTCAAAAATGCAGGATGAAAAGAACTGTCAACTCCTGAAGTTGACCAACATGGATTTTTCATTGACGAAACCTGTAAATTATCCTAAATCTACTTAAGCCTTAATCAATCC
>NZ_JAELTN010000110.1 GCF_016428855.1 Pedobacter sp. ASV28 | reverse complement strand
CGTGGGCTCGGAGATGTGTATAAGAGACATCTTCTACCTTGGTGGTATAGCTAGGAGAATTCATCACTTCAACATTTGCTCCCCCATTAAGGTTCCATGTAATTTTATCTGTCAAGTATGGAATCTTGAGTATGAAATCAAAACTATTGCCCAAACAAAAATTTGTGGAGGCCACCGTGCTTCCACTTTGAAAAGCCTGAATATTACTTTTAAGGTTTTTTAAATCTGTACCTGCCAGATAGGCATAGGACTCAACATTTCCATATCCATAAGCTATAGCAGTAAAACCTCCGGCAGCAACTAACCTATGTTGATCGCTAGAATTGGTTACATCAATTACCGCATAACTATAATCGCTGTTATCAATGGGTTTAAACTGGCTGGCAATTGAAGCACCATCCAAAGTAAAGCCCGCTATATCTATCGTTTTGATAATAACGTTCAAGAAATATTTTACAATATTCGTGTTTACCCCCGCAACACTGTTCAGTCTTGAATAAACCGTAATATCTTTCAGGGTTTGCTCAATTGGATTTAAGATGGTCATTTCTGGGTCACCAGCATAAACCACGCCCTGTGCAGTGGTTGCCCCATTGTTCAGGTTACAGGTTTGTGAAGTTTGATATTGCGCCACGGCAATAGGCGAACTGGCCTTGATGATATTAGGTTTAGTTGTAAAAAAAGTAATAATACTTCCCTTGTTGTAAGGATTTGACAGAGGTGTTCCATTGGCAGAAGTTGTACTTCCATTCACATTAACCGTGGTATTATCTTCGGCCACAATTATCCTGATTACATCTGTATTTCCATTTAGTGTATTGTAGAATGGAGAAGAGACAAAGTTTTTGCCCCAGGCAGTAACCGGAAATAACTGCTGGAATAGATTATCGCCACCATTTGGTATCCTTGAGTTTCCATCTTCGCAAAATGCAGACCAGGTGGTTCCCGAAAAAACTGCAAAAGGTGTACAACCAGAAATTGCCTTAAGATGTGTGCCGGTTAAATCATTAACAGATTGGTACTGGTAAACATCTCCTTTATTTAAGGTAATTTGAAAAGGAACATTGGCTAATCTATTGCCATCTCTACTGCTTTGTTTGGGGGTGATCTCAATAACTGACTGATCTTGAACACCTACAATGGTAAATTCGGAATAAGGTGTTATATTAGAGCTTCCCTTGTTCTGATAAGAAAAGACATAGTATTCTCTTTCCAATGTAGAAGTAGGCAATACCAGTGTAGACCCTGTCCGTGCATTATTCGAAATAACACAATATAATGATATAGGTTCGCCAGTAGTTACATTGATACCTTTATTTATTTCCTTTACATTAGAAGAGCCTATATATACCCCATGTTGATTAGGATCAATAAATACAGGGGTTACTATGTTAGCGGTAATCATTCCGCTTGCAATCGTTAACCCATTTGACTTAACGGTATAAGTCGTATTTATATCAGAAGATAAAAACAAAGTCATCCTAGAGGTCAATCCATCAATATGTCCAGCATAAGCCACCCAAAAGTCTTTCCCTTTGTTAGAGGTACTTTGGGCCAATAATTTGAGATTACTTATGAAAAACAAAATTCCAAAAAAAACGAGCAATAGTCTGTTTTTCATCTGATGTTCAAGGTAGAATTAGTTTTAATAATTGAATTGGTTATGGTGCATTAAATTTATCTATATAATTATTCAATTATCCCCTTAGTATCGTCAAATCCTGATTTTGTATCGACCAATAAAACAGGCTTGCAAGAAGAAGACTGTTCAAACAAAAAGCATTACATGCTATCGCAGAAATACTCGTTTATAAAGCTATGACAATAGGTTCTGACGGGCAATAAATTCAAGTTGTTTGTTGGCTATCAAGAGCTTTTCGGTAAGTTCTTTGTTTTCTTTTCTCAAGGTATAGATCTCAATTGCCTTATCAATGTTTATCCTTAGGTCTTCTTCCATCCATGGTTTTTGAATATACCGATAGACCTGTCCCTTATTAATAGCGTCTATTACCGCATCAATATCCGTATAACCAGTTAAGATCATCCGAATGGGCTCTGGATGTTTTTCTAAAATAGAGGCCAAGAATTCTACACCTGTTGTTTTAGGCATTCTTTGATCCGTGATGACCACCTGAATATCTTGTGTATCTAAAATTCTTCTACCTTCATCGGCAGAATCTGCTGTAAACACTTTGTACATACGGCGAAAGGTGGCCGAGAAAGCGCTTAAATTATGTGGTTCATCATCAACGTAAAGGATATTCGCTGTCATTTTGTGCTAATAAAAAGTTAAAAATACTTTTTTATTGTAATTCTAAAAAACTAATTTAGTCTTTTAAGAAAGAAAACACGTACTTTGCTCAGAAACAATCAAATTATTTCCATTAATAATGTACTCACAGGCCGAAACTCCCCGTCGATTATCTAAGCTCATTGAGCAAGCACAAACACAAAAAAACATCTACAAACCCCTCCTATTTAGACTAAATCAAGCAGAAGATTGTAAAAGATTTGAGGAACTGTTGGCTACTACGCCCAATGTCCAGGTTTTTGACACGATACAAGAACAAGTGGCGGAATTAATGAGGTGCATTAACCCTAGTATTGTTTTTTTACCTCCTACCGAGCTTCAAAACGCAGTAAAACAGAAATTTTCCACCGGCCCTATTGAAGAATACGGGGTATGGGCATATTATCCCTGGGCGGGCAAGTTGGTCCACCTATTGGACGAACCGGAGTTTAGTATAGTAAGAACCAACAGAAATAAACACAAAATAACCGATAAGGAGCAGGCTTTACTTTCCACCAAAAAAATTGGTGTGATGGGCCTTTCCGTTGGCCAATCTGTATCATTAACATTGGCCATGGAACGTGGCTTTGGCGAATTAAGGATTGCCGATTTTGACGCATTGGACCTCAGCAATATCAATAGGATCAGAACTGGGGTATATAATATTGGTGTTCCCAAAACGGTTATCGTAGCTAGAGAAATTGCCGAGATAGATCCTTTCCTAAAGGTAGTTTGTTTTCATGAAGGAATTACAGAAAGCAATATCAATGATTTTCTAACAGGCAATGGCAAATTAGACCTGTTAATTGATGAATGCGATAGCTTCGACATCAAAATCAATGCTAGAAAAACAGCCAAACAACTCGGCATTCCTGTTTTAATGGAAGGCAGCGACCGGGGCACCATAGACATTGAAAGGTTTGACCTGGAAAAAGACCGGCCAATCTTACATGGAATGGTAGAACATTTGGACATGGAGCGCTATAAATCACTGACCACCCTTGACGAGAGAGTTCCATATATCACGGCAGTAACTGGTTTAGAAACTTTGTCGCCAAGAATGAAAGCCTCAGGAGTTGAGCTCATGGCCACCATATCAACCTGGCCTCAATTGGCCAGTGCAGTAACTTACGGGGGTGGAATTACTGCCGATCTATCTAGAAAGATATTACTGGACCAACTAAAAATTTCAGGAAGGTTTTTCTTAGATCTGGACGAATTGATCAGTGATCCACCAGCTATTGCTAAAGCTCAGCCTTTACCCCATGCTTCCAAAACACCGTTGAATAGCGAAGACTTTAGCTCTTTCATTATCAAAAACAACCTCTCTGCTAAACAAAAAGAGAGTATACCACTTTCAGAGCAGCAATTATTAAGCTTAATAGAGGCGGCTAAACAGGCGCCTTCAGGCGGAAATAACCAGCCTTGGCATTGGCATTATCAAGATGGACAGCTTCACCTATTTCTAGATGAAAGTTCTGCGCTAGCTTATTTGGATCCCCAATTCATTTCCTCTTATATATCTATAGGAGCAGCCATAGAAAACCTGTTGCTAGCAGCCTCGGCACAGCACCTCAAGGTAAATTGGCACTTTACCCCTCAATATGCGCCAACCCATATTGCCCTATTTAACTTTTACGATGGCCATTCCCCTTCCGAGCAGGAGTTGCTATTGGAAAAACAAATTTCACTAAGGCATACCAATCGCAAAATTACCCCCAAACAGGAAATAGGTGCAGAGCAGTTTGAATATTTAACAAAATTAACTGAACAGGTAGAGGGTGCCCGGCTTAAATTTGTAACAGATCCGGAAAAGAT
This sequence comes from Pedobacter sp. ASV28, assembly GCF_016428855.1. Lineage (GTDB taxonomy): Bacteria > Bacteroidota > Bacteroidia > Sphingobacteriales > Sphingobacteriaceae > Pedobacter. The sequence continues at coordinate 4,457 of NZ_JAELTN010000110.1, read as the reverse complement.
CAAAACATTGGCCGCCATTTCTACACAGACAGATTTGCTTAGGATGTTTATTCCTGAAGCTTACGAAGATTTTATTACAAGAGAAATGCGTTGGACCATAGACGAGGCCAAAAGCACAGAAGATGGAATTGGTATCCATACCCTGGACCTAAGTAACACAGACCAGGTAGGTATCCGTTTATTGAAAGACGAACGGATGGTCAGATTCCTCCAAGAGATAAATGGAGGTAGCGGTTTTAAACGACTTTCCATGCAGCAATTCATGTCCTCTTCGGCCATTGGACTAATCAGCATGCCTGCCCATGATGCAGTATCGTTGATCTCTTGCGGAATTGCAGCCGAAAAGTTATGGCTTGGTGCTACCTCATTAGATTTAAAAATCCATCCAATTAATGTACCACTTATCTTTTTCTATAAAAATAAAGTAGAGAATAACCTTCCTTTACCCGAGGAAATTAAACTTCAATTAACTGGTGCAGCACAAACACTGAATCATATTTTTGATAATGTTGATCAGCAAGCACTATTTATGTTTAGGATCTTCAGGGCAAACGCATCTCCAGAGCGAACTATCAGAAAATCAACCACTAAAATTTTATCCATTGGAAGAGTCTAAACCAGTCATTAAAGATCTATATTTCAGAGCCTTTAGAGCTATTGAAGACCGGGCTTCCTGCATGAAGTTTATTGAGGGTCATACGCATGTTTTAGAAATATATGGCATTACACAAATTACCTCCGCAAAAATAGATTGGGTCATTAACCCCGACATCTATGTGATACTTGTAACTGCCGACAAAGAAGGCACGGGAAGAGCATTAGCCGGTGGCAGGATTCATATTGCCAACAGAAAAAACCCTTTGCCCATAGAAACTGCAGTTGGAGAAATGGACAGCAGAATTTTTCAGATGGTAGAAGAACGTACAGATGCCAAAACAGGAGAGTTTTGTGGCCTATGGAATTCTTGGGAAATTGCCGGATTAGGCATTGGCAGCATTGAATTAAGTATTGCCAGCGTAGCTTATGCCGGAATACTGGGAATGGGTTCTCTATTTGGACTTTGCGCACCTGCCACCTACAGAAATTCTATCAAAGGAGGCTTTAGGGTAATTAGAGAAATTGGGATTAACGGTAAATTTTATTATCCCAAGGAAGATCTTACCGCAACGTCGATATTAATTGATGATGTAGCCGAACTCTCACTTGCACACGAAGACATAAAAGCCGATATCATGTCCTTAAGGGCAAATCCTATTAATCAGAAACAATTAATAACCAAAAATGGCGATATCATCAACTTACATTTTGACCTATCTGCTCATTAAAATGAGAAAGAATGTCTTTTATTTTATTTCGACATGCTTACTCGTGTTTCTTATTCCCATAGGATTACATGCAAAAGACGATGGCAAAACCATTAAAGTTGACCGATTTTATATTTATGAAGACCAAACGCACCAGGAAACTATCAATAGTGTTGCCAAAAAAGATTTCGTTCCTACAAAATCAAACATACTCAACTACGGATTAAGCAAATCTATATATTGGATAAAATTCAATCTGAATACACAGCCCACCAATAACACCTTAATCTACCTGGACCAATCTAGGCTATCCGTAGCGGAAATGTATCTTGTTAAGAACGATAAGATTACAAGCGTCCCCCAATTCTTGGGCCTTCCTTCCAAACTAGCCCAAGGCGTATCGTTTAATTTAAACACCAATATTGATAGCCATACTGACATATACTTAAAACTACAGACCAAAGAAATGTTTATTGTACCTATCAAGGTATATGAAAAAAGCACCCTGCTAGATTTTTTCTCTATGCGACAGGTGTTTTTTGGCATTTATACCGGTATAATGGCCGTTATGTTTATTTATAATTTATTTCTTTTTGTAATTATCAGAGATCGAAATTATTTATTCTACATCTTTTACATATTATTTACCTGGCTTGCCCAAATCACCATACAAGGTTATGCCATTAAATACTTTTGGTCTGAAAATAGCCCTATAAATGATTATGCCACAGTACTATTTTCTTGTATGGCCATATTGTTCGCAAACTTGTTTACCATTTCTTTTTTGGAAATCAAGACCTATTTTAAAATAGGCTACAATGTACTGACTGTCATCTTTGTATTGATTATCGGTAATATCCTTCTTATATTCATTGCCGGAAATTACATTGCATTTATACTCATGCAGGTCATTACATCCGTTGGTGCGCTTATCGCATTATTGATAGCCATTTATGTATACTTCAAAAAACATTTCAAGCCTGCCGGTTTTTATTTGGTAGCATGGTCTATCCTATTGATCGGTACCTTTATGTTCATCATGAAAGATTATGGATTTATACCCTATAATAATTTCACCATTTATCTTTTACAAATTAGCGCTGGTATAGAAGTAATTCTGCTTTCTTTTGCTTTGGCCGATAAGATCAATTTCTTTAAAAAGGAAAACGAGTTGGCACAAGCCCAGGCCCTAAGTGCCTCACTTGAAAACCAGAGGCTGATCAAAGAACAAAATGTTGTACTAGAACAAAAAGTTAAAGAAAGAACCGAAGAATTAGAAAGTGCCAACGGTACGCTGAACATCACCCTAAACAATCTTAAATCTGCCCAATCGCAACTTGTTGATGCCGAAAAAATGGCTGCCCTGGGTCAGTTGACTGCTGGTATTGCGCATGAGATCAACAACCCGATCAACTTTGTGACCTCTAATGTTAAGCCTCTACAGCTAGATATTGATGACCTCAAGGAAATCATTAAAAAATATGAAAACATTGACCTTACCGGAGACATAGAGGCTCAGATCCATCAAATCGAAGCCTACAAAAAACAGATCGACCTAGATTTCGTAAACAACGAAATTACCAGCCTTCTTTCTGGGATCAATGAAGGAGCAAAACGAACAGCAGAAATCATCAGAAGCCTAAGAAATTTCAGCAGGCTAGACGAATCTGACATGAAGCCTATAGACCTCAACGAAGGCCTTTTATCTACGCTGGTACTGGTCAGGAACAACTTGCCCGATAACCTTACCGTAATAAAAGACTTGGGAAATCTGCCAAAAGTAGAGTGTATGCCGGGTAAAATAAATCAAGTTTTTATGAATTTGGTTTCAAATGCCATACAGGCTATTAAAATTAAGGAAGTACAACAGAAAGAAGAGTTTTTGACCATTAAAAGCTGGTATGATAAACAACAGGTATTCATAAGCATCAAAGATACCGGAACTGGTATGAGCGAGGAGGTTAAGCACAGAATTTTCGAACCTTTCTTTACCACAAAAGATATTGGCGAAGGTACTGGTCTTGGACTATCGATCGTTTTTAGCATTATAGAAAAGCATAAGGGAAATATAGAAGTTAACTCTAAATTAGGGGAAGGAACTGAATTTATTATTACCTTGCAAGTAAATACACCATAAACTATTTTATATTATGAGCATATCTACCGTACGTGTCTTATATATAGACGATGAAGAAAACAACCTTCAGGCCTTTAAAGCTAGCTTTAGGAGACAGTACGAAATATATACCGCCATCTCTGCCATAGAAGGGCTTAGAATATTAGAAAACGTAGATATCCATGTGATCATTGCCGATCAGAAAATGCCAAACACCACTGGTGTTGAATTTTTCAAAAGCATAAGCAATACTTTTCCAGATCCCATACGCATTTTACTTACCGGTTATACAGATATAGAAGCTTTGGCCGATGCCATTAATCATGGCGATATCTATAGGTATATTACCAAACCATGGAACGACCTGGAGCTTCATAATTCCATTAAAAATGCCTACGACGCCTATAGATCAAAAATAGACCTAAGAAATAAAATCACGGAACTTCAAAAAACCAATGATGAACTCAACAGGTTTATCTACAGTATTAGCCACGAACTCAGGGCACCGCTCGTATCTGTCATTGGCATTATCAACCTGGTTAAGATGGAAGGTCTATACCAATCTAGCGGAGAGTATTGGGGCCTTATCGAAACCTGCTCGAATAAGCTCGACTACTATATCCAAAAGACACTCCAGTACTACAAAAATTCCAAAAACCTACTAGATCATACAGAAATTAACTTTAAGGAACTTATCCAAGACCTTATTGATCTTTACAGCTATGCAGATAAGGATACCCCTTTTAACGTTAATATAAAACAAGACGTTGTATTTGTGGGAGACATGTTCAGAATTGAGGTCATACTCGGCAATCTCATATCAAACGCAATAAAATATCAAAAGTCTGGCGAACCCAATAAAACAGTAAATATAGATGTTGAGGTGAGAGATTATGAAGCCTTAATTAATATAAATGATAATGGAATGGGTATCTTGAAAGAACACCTTGAAAAAATATTCATGCAGTTCTTTAAAAGCAAAACCCACCATGGTAGCGGCCTAGGCTTATTCATAGTAAAAGAAGCATTGAATAAGA
>NZ_JAELTN010000010.1 GCF_016428855.1 Pedobacter sp. ASV28 | reverse complement strand
GTGGTACACTCATGCTGAGGCTATCATAAATCTTTTAATTCATCAGTAAGTAAATCTTTTAGAGATTCTTCCAGTTTTTTTCTTCCGCGCATCAACCTCATCTTAATAGCAGACTTTCCCAGTTCAAGTATTTCTGCTATTTCTGTAATACTCTTTTCTCCCATATAATGGAGGGTAATTGCCATTCTTTCTTCTTCCGGTAGTTCCGCGAGTGCCAGGTCAATATATTTTTTTCGGTCGGACAGTATCAGCCCATTAATTTCTCTTTTTTCATCTAATAAATATCGCTCGGTATCCAATTCTTCATTCAATTCCACATTATCTGCTCGTTTGGTATTCTTTTTAGTCAGGGCCGTGTTGTAAACAATTCTATAAAGCCAGGTTGAAAATTTTGAAGCACTACGGAAATTGGCCAAAGCATTAAAAGCTTTCATAAAAGCATCCTGAACTACTTCTTCGGCATCTTCGTTATTTCCGCAAATTTTGAAAGCAATGGTATAGGACAGATTTTGATAAGTACCAACAAGATATTCAAACCCTTCTCGTTCCCCAAGTATAGCTTTCTTTAAAAAATAATCTTCCGTTTCCCGATTTTGGCCAAATAGCATGCCTATGGCTAATTAATTTTGTTCTTCTAGATCCTTAGACTAGCATTTTTAATGATAGGTCACACATGTGACCACTTGTCATCTTATTTAGTCCTATAAGATACATTAACAAATCAATTTATGGAAACAACATCGGCAGCATTATTCATATCCATATCCCTGGTCGTATTTGGAATTAGTTATTATTATTTTACCACTAGACATAAAGAGCGCATGGAAATCATAGAAAGGGGGCTTCCGTCTGATCATTTTAAAAATCAGACCAATTTATTGCCGTTTCTAATGGTATTTGGGCTAATTAGTTTCGGTATTGCATTTGGGATAGCCGTAGGTGCCAAAGTCAGCATATATTTTAAACTAGATATGTATATAACCATTGTCTTTTTTATATTCTTAGGCTTGGGTATTGCGCTCCTTTCCTCTTATTTGCTCTTAAGGCGAATGCATAATAAGAGAGGGTAGCATCGCTGTTTATAAGATCCGTAGGCCTTTAATATTTATCAATTAAACTTTAAAAAGAATGAAGACATTCCAACAGGCATTTCTATGCCTTATATTTCCCATCCTTATCCCTATAATAACTTTGGGACAAAATAATCGACAATTATTTGATTCACTGGTAGCCAGTCAATTTCCCGAAGATGGTGTGGGCACCGTAATTTACTTGTCCAAAGGGGATCAGCTTCTCTATAAAAATGTTCTTGGAAAAGCCAATATCGAGCTTAATGTAGCAATACAAGCCAATAATGTGTTCCGATTAGGCTCTATCACCAAACAGTTTACGGCTTGCGCTATACTCAAGCTTGCAGAAGAAAATAAACTGGCCATTACGGATGATATCTGTAAATACATTCCAGATTTTCCTGAAAAAACACCGGTAATCACTATAGAAGCTCTACTTACACACACGTCGGGAATAAAAAACTACACTGGTCTAGGTAGTTTTACCGAAGCGTTGAAACGTCAAGACCTTGGCCCTAAGCAATTGATAGATCTTTTTAAGGATGAACCTTTGGCATTTGTACCTGGATCAGATTATAGTTATTCTAATTCAGGTTATGTAGTATTGGGATACATTATTGAAAAAATAACAGGTAAACCTTATGGAGAATATATAAACGACACCATTTTTAAACCTTTAGGTATGAAGGATTCCTATTATGACACTTCAACCAGGTTGATCCCTAATCGGGTAGCAGGATATACAAATAGGAATGGACATCTTGAAAATGCCGATTATTTGAGTATGACCTTGCCTTATGCTGCAGGCTCATTGGCCTCTACTGTTGAAGATATTCAAAAATGGTATACAGCGCTGCATGATGGAAAATTTCTTAAACCCGAATCCCTTAAAAAAGCTTATACCTCTTGTAAACTTAATGATGGACGCTTAACGGGTTATGGTTACGGATGGGAGATTGGCAATGTTCAGGGGAGTACAAGTGTTAAACATGTTGGCATAGTTAACGGATTTTTCACTTATGCTGCCTATCTGCCAGAAGAAAACCTATCCATATCAATTTTAAGAAACTGCGATAGTCCTGTTGATCTGGATTTATTGGCCTCAAAAATTTTGGCTGTGCAACTACAAAAACCTTATGGTTACGTCCCTATTGAAATGAAGCAGTCTGAATTGAAAGCCTATCAGGGAATATATGTCTTAACAAATGGAGGGGAATACTCCATAAGGGTGCAAGACGGTAATTTGATGTATTACTACCGAGGAGGCAAGAGAAGCCGTTTGATCCCTTATAAAAAAGATGATTTCGTGTTGGAAAATAGCCTTTCCAGCTTCAATTTCGAAAGAGACCAAAGTAATCAGATCATTGGTTTTACCATAATTGGTACAGGACTACCGAATAAAGGAAAGCGAAAGGATAAAGAGATAGAAATGATGCGGAAAATCAATATTCCTCTTAAATTGATGCAAAAGTATGCCGGTAAATATCAATTTGATAAAGGGCCCGTTTTTGAAGTGGTGTTGGAAAACAATATGCTGTTCGGACAGGTGGGCAAAGATAAAAAGGAATTGGTGCCTTTTGCTAAACACAAGTTCTTTGCCCGCGATTTGGATGCGTCAATTATTTTTAATGTGGATGGCAAAGGTCATATAATTGGTTTAACCAAGATCCAGAATAGCGAAATGATGGCAAAGAAATTATAATGGCCTGTTTAACTGTAGGGTATCTTTCTATTTATTTATATTTACAATAGTTGCAACCTTTCTTCGAGTTGCCTGTCAAATGCGGATAATGGCTAATCAATTAGAAGACCGGGAAATCGTAAAGCGCATAACCAACGGAGAAGATCCGGTATTTGCTGTACTGATCAGGAGTACCGAGGGACTTGTTGCACAGATCATGTTTAAGATGGTTCCTAATGCTGAAGATAGAAAGGATTTGGCACAGGATGTTTATCTTAAGGTCTATCGTCACATCAGAGATTTTAGATGCCATTGTAAATTGTCTACTTGGGTGGCAAGTATCGCCTATAATACCTGTTATAATTATTTGGAGAAGAAGAAACTGATCTTACCTGACAACCTATCAACTGCCGAAAACCCGGGTAATGATTTGTTAGAAAAAATGGCTAACCGTTTTATCGACTTTTCAACAAATGAAAGTTTGGCTAACCTCTTCAGGTCTGAACTTGCCGACGTATTGGAGCAGGCAATAAGCAGGTTGCCTCAGGTTTACGCCACACTGATTACCCTGTTCCACTATCAGGAATTGAGCTATGAAGAAATTATGGAGATTACCGGATTGCCAGAAGGAACACTTAAAAACTATTTATTCAGGGCCAGAAAAGCGTTGAAAACATATATTTTGTTAAATTATAAACAGGAGGACTTATGAGCGAAGCACATCTTTCAGAAAAAGAGATACAGGCATTTGCGATAGATCAGGCCCACAGTCCAGTACATTGGACAACACATGTGAATCAGTGCATAACATGTCAGCATTCCGTAGCGACCTACAAATTGATTTTTCATGAAATTAAACAGCAGCCTGCAGTTGCATTTGATTTCGACCTTGCCAAATTAGTTGTGGCGCAATTACCAAAGCCCAAGGCTATCGGTTCATCTGTTCTTTTGATGGTCCTGAGCTGGCTTACATTTCTTGCATTGAGCTTCGGCGCAGTTTGTTATGTCCTAAGGGGGCAATTTTTCAACTTTATAGTTACAGAACCCTTAATAAACCTTTTGATCGTGATTTCTGCGAGCTTGCTTTTTCTTGGGCTACTTTTGGATGTTTGGATGAAATTTCAAGAAAAGATAAAGGTAATTGACCATATAAAATTGCAACATTAAATCTGCTCACCTGTCTAATCCATTAAAAATTGCAAAAAATGAAAACATTGAATAATACCATAGCTATTTTACAGGTGCCATTAGGTCCAACTATTGATGAAGATGTTTTTAATATCAGTGCAACGATTTTGGTCGTAGCCCTATTTATGATCTTTATTCTGTCGCTTGTTAAAAAAATACTGGCACATCGCCTGAGGAAAAAAATTATTGAAAAAGGTATTCCCGAAAATTTAGCGGCCTCTATATTGAACCAAAATTCAGATCATGAGGGAGATGCTAACCTGAAATGGTTTGCCATTCTGACCGGAATTTCCATTGGACTAATCCTTGTTCATTACTCTCTTCCGTTGGGGATCCATTCATTGGCCATACTTTCCCTCTGTATAGCCTTAAGCTTTTTGGGATATTTTCTATATATAAAGAAAACCAAGAAATAGGCAATATTGGCCCAACATATGGAAGGTTGCTGATCGATTATTGCTGAGAGATTTTAAACATAAAACGATATCATCATGAAAAAAATTAAAGATAGTCCTGTTTGGGCAGGGAAGGGTATGGCCCTAATTCTCGTGCTGTTGTTATATTTTCCAGCATTTGGACAAGAGAATCTGCCATCGATCAGGGCTACATCAAAAAATGTACTGATCAAAGATGGCTATGTATGGCGAAGTGGTATATGGAGCCTTTCTCCCGAAACAAAACCAGATATCTATCACCCTTTGCAGCCTTTGGTTAGTAAGACCATTAGCTTTTATACGGATATCGATTCCATTACCTTTAGGGCGGAACCTGGAAATACCTATGGTTTCAACATCATTTTAAATAGTAAAGATACCTGTATAACGCAGATCGTAATGGATAATAGGCTTGTGGAAGCTGGGTATGACAAGCTCAAAATGATCAGCCCAGAGCTTTTGGCCATGGATTTTCTGGTTTTCAGAAATTATATGGAAAAAGAGCATGCTGGACTTTACCGTTATCGCAGTAAAAAGGAAATCAAAAAACTCTTTGATGATGGCCTGCTATCCATTGATGAACAAATGAGCCAGCTTGAATTTGGGAAAAAAATTATGTACCTGATCAGTAAGGTTCAGGACGGGCATACCGGAACCAATCTTTCCTCCAAAATATTAAAAGCTTATGGAAATGATACCCCTATTTTTCCACTTTCCCTATATTTTACCAACGAGAATACCGTAGTACGTTATAGCAAGTTTAGTGAACTTCCAATTGGAACAGAGATCTTAGCTATCAATGGGATACCGATGAAAGAAATAAAAAAAACATTATTTGATTATCTTCCGGCCGATGGACAAATTCAGACCAAAAAGCAGCAAATCTTAAATAATGGAGCTTTTGCTTTTCTTTATCGACTGGTGTATGGTAATAGCAATTCATTTATGGTAGATCGTAAAGGCTTAAAGGGGCGAGTTACCGTAAAAATCAACGCAGTCCTTGCCAAAGATCTTGATGATAACATCAGCAACACAAAATCGAACGCAAAGGATTTACAGTTTAGCCATCTGCCATCTGGAATTGTACTGCTTACCATTAAAACCTTTGATCAAGGTAGATTAAAACAAGCTAAACTTAATGTTGAAGCATTTCTCGAAAAATCATTTCAGCAGATGGATAAAGATAAGACTGATAAACTAATCATCGATCTAAGAGGTAATGCAGGTGGCTTGGATATTTATGGGCCACTTTTATTTTCTTATTTAAGTCATAAGCCCTTTCGATACTTTAAATCCATATATAAGGCAAATAACGCAGAAGCCATCTCAGATAATCCTTTAGTTGAATTGCAGCAGCCACAGCGAAAAAGTTTTGAGGGAAAGATCATGTTTCTGATTGATGGACTTACATTTTCTTCAGCCGCAGATTTTTGTGCAATGGCAAAAAGTAATGGCATAGGGAGTTTTGTTGGCGAAGAAACTGGTGGAGCCTATTATGGGAATACTTCTGGACAGACAATAAAGATAGAATTGCCAAATAGCAAAATACAGATTGTGATTCCTAGATTTGCCTATTTCAACGAAGTGAAAAAAGTCAGGTATAAAGATAGAGGGACACTACCAGATTATCCAATTGCTCAAAAATTGGAGGATATTATAAAGGCTATCGATAAGCCAATGCAGAAGGCCATCGAATTATTAAGTAATTGAAACTTGCTTAACTTGCTCTTCTTTGTGCATTTGTCCATTTAATTTGTGTTAAACAAATTTCTTTAAAAAAATGTCCCTAATTTGTAATTGAGATTGTCATAGGTATAACAGTAATATTTAACAATCAAGAATTATGAAAGAATTTTTAATGCTGATCAGAGAAAGTGCAGATTATGGAAAACTATCCTTTGAAGAAATGCAGGATGACATTGCAAAGCATATGGCTTGGGTAGAAAGTTTGGTAAAACTAGGACATTTTAAGGACGGCAATCCATTAGAAGCAGATGGGGCGATAATTAAGGGAAGTACGGTCACTGATGGCCCATTTGTAGAAGCCAAAGAGTGTATTAGTGGATATTATTTCTTGATTGCCGAGTCATTAGCACAAGCTACCCAGATTGCCAAAGGTTGTCCAGATTTGCAAAGAGGTTCCACCTTGGAACTTAGGGAAGTGATATTAATGGACGAAAATTAATGTCGTTTGGAGACCAAAATTAACGAATTGGCAACTCATCTTTTCCGAGAAAATTCGGGAAAGATGATTGCCGTATTGAACCAACGTTACGGTTATCAGCATGTTGACCTCACTTTGGATGTGCTACAGGATACTTTTGAAGCTGCGCTGACCAATTGGAAGTTTAAAGGTGTTCCCCAAAATCCCTCGGCTTGGCTCATGAAGGTTGCTATTCATAAAATGCTGAACGAGCTGAACAAACAACGCCGTAGCGAACGAAGGGAGACTTCGTTAAGACAAGAGACCGAAGCTAGTTATGAGCTGTTCGAGGAGGCCAACGATAGCCAAATGAATCTTCTGCTTTTCTTCTCACAGCTGCATGTTTCTGTAAAGAACAAAATCATGCTCACACTTTATTATCTGTGTGGCTTTGGGTATCCAGAAATGGCTAATGCCTTGTTAACAAACGAAGAGGCAGTAAAGAAGGTGATTTTACGTCATAAAGAAGAACTAAAAAGGTTTAAGCCAGATGATGATTACCAAAGGGAAAACTTTACGGTAAATTTGCCCATTATCCGTCAAGTGCTTTATCTCTTGTTTAACGAGGGCTATAAAACTACCCGAAAACAAGAGGGAATCAATGCTGATTTATGTTACGAGGCCATGCGATTATGCAATGTAATATTGTCAAAAATAGATGATGGCAATACACATGCGCTATTGGCTTTGATGTTTTTGAATGTATCTCGCTTTCCGGCAAGGAAAGACCAACATATGGACTGGATAATGCTCGAAGCGCAGGATCGATCCCTTTGGGACAGACAGCTGATGGCCGAAGGTTTTGCCCACCTGAAGAAGGCTGCCAAATGCTTACAGGTACCAGATCGCTTTTACCTCGAAGCGTTGATCTCTTCTGTTCATTGTTCTTCGTTGACATTTAAAGATACAGATTGGCAAAAAATCGCCTTGCTCCATAGGCAGTTGGAAGCGCTGTTTCCCGAAACGGTAGCCTATAAGCTCAATCGTATCATTGCCGAATGCCATATGCACATTTCCGATCAATTATTGAAAGAGCTAGATAGTTTGGCTTTATTGGTCAAAGGGCCATATGTTTTTTTCTACTATCTCTGTAAAGCTTATATATATGACAAACTCGATAGGGCAGTTTGCTCATTGAAATTTTATGAAGCCGCCCTTAACCTTGCCAGGTCGAGAGTAGACAAACGATTTGTGGAAGGACAGATCAGCAAACTGAAATATAGGCAACAAACCATTTCTAGCCATAACCGACCATAAGATATAAACTTTTTAAGGGCTTCCTTTTTTTAGGAATAAATATTTTTTACATTTTCATAACTAATTATGTAATTGATTATATATGAAATTATTTGAAAGAACCGGAAAGATGGCTTTGGGCAGTAGGTTAAGGTTGTTGACCTCGAAAGTAACCGAAGATGCGGCAAAGATCTATGAACTATATGAGGTAGCTTTTTGCCAAAATGGGTTCCAGCCTTCTCTTTGTGCTTTCTGAAGGAGAAGAAAAAACCATAACGCACTATAAAATTTGTTTTATTTAGCTTCTTTAATGTATTATTTGAAATTTAAGGAAACCAAACCAAGCAACTATCACCATATCCTATTGGCTAAATTTTATCTTTGGATAAGTATATCTTGAGATCTTGGTGTCATTATTCATCATACCAAGCTCATACGTCTATAAAGGTTAAATATTAATGCCAGCACAAAAAAGTAAGATTGCACTATTATTCAGGGAAATCCAATATGGCAACAAGCCCGCATTCGATGAGCTGTTTGTAGCATACTATGATCAGCTACTTGCCTTTGCAAAGCAGTATACCAAACAATTGGAGAGCGCAGAAGAGATTACTTCAGAACTTTTTGTGAAAATATGGCTAAGGCGGGAAACACTATCGAATGTGCTCAATCCCGAAGTCTATCTCTATGTCGCTACAAAAAATGCTTGTCTTAATTTAATCAGGTCTAACAAAAAAAGGCAGCAGTTTTTTACAGAACCTCCCATTGAACAAGTATTGGAGCAAATTCCTCATGTCTACGAAATGGCCATGGAAGATAAGGAGTTGATCAAAATACTTGATCTTGCGGTTGCATCTCTTCCAGGTCAACGTCAAATAATATTTAAATTGGTGAAAGAGCAGGGATTAAAGAGCAGTGAAGTTGCCCAGATTTTGGATCTTTCTAAGAGGACGGTAGAAAATCAATTATATAAGGCAGTAAAAACGCTTGCAGCGGCCATAAGTGATTATTTGGGCTATCATCCGCAAGCAAAAATCCCTAAGGCACAGGTCATTTCTAGTCTGTCCATATTCTTTTTTTGAGCGTACGATGAGTAATTCTTTAAAACCTGGGGTCTTTAAACCATAAGCCTTGAATAATGAATAAAGAAAAATTCTTAGCATTACTATCTGGTAAACTCTCTGGAGAGATTTCCAGTGCTGATAGTGAAGCCTTGGCCAAGGCCATTGAAAATAATGAAGAGTATCAATTGCTGGCTACTGAACTTGGCCACTATTTTCAGCACCACAAAACGATCGAACCCAAAATAGATCAGCTTAACCAAATCTGGGAAAAAATTGAGGCCGCTGAAGAACGGGGTTTTCAAGAACGTTACGATCATTCAAAGGCAAATAAATCCAGTGTTTACGCAGCTTTGCTCAAGGTGGCGGCAGTACTTATACTTTTAACGGGAATCAGTTGGTTGGGTTATCATTTGTTAAACCGCTATGCTGAGGAAGGATCCATTATGATGACTGCCACCACGCGAAAGACTTTCAGGATATTAGATGATGGTACCAGAATTTGGTTAAACAAAAAATCGACCATCAGCTATAATAGTGCTTTTGGTAGGCACAGACGTGAAATATTTTTGGAGGGCGAAGCTTATTTTGATGTGGTTAAAAATAAGGACATTCCATTATTCATCCATGCGGGAAATATCGATATTGAAGTGAAAGGCACTGCCTTTAATGTTAATGCCCATAAAGAAAATGCTGAAATACAGGTAGCACTGATCAGGGGATCAATTGAGGTAACCGATAAATTGGATAAGCAGCATAAGGTGTTGCTCAGGCCCAATGAAAAACTTGTTTTTTCCAATAATCCTTCAAATGGAGATCAAAATAAATTTTTGGTGAAATTGGTGGAACCGAGTATGCTATTAAAGGATACAAAATGGGTTTCAGATACGCTGATCTTCAATAAGGAAAAACTAGAAAATTTGGTTGTTCGAATGGAAAAAAAATACGAGATCAAGATAGAGATACAGAGCGAACGACTAAAAGATAAGCGCTTTAGTGGAACTTTTATTAATGAGACCCTACATCAGGCCTTGGCCGCTCTAAAACTTTCCTATCCGTTAACTTATACCATCAACGATAGGTTGGTAGTGATCAAAGACTAAGGATGAGGAAAATTATATTATTGGCCATATTGGCGTTTAACTGTCTTGCTATTTATGGGCAAGATCGAAAATTAACGGTAAACCTCTACCAACAGCCTATTGGCTTATTATTTGATCAAATTAAAAAACAATGTGGGTATAACATTATCTACAGTGACGAAGTGGTTGCAGATACGATATTGGTTTCAATCCATACTTCCCGTTTGCCAGTTTCCAAAGTGTTGGACAGCCTACTTTTGAGCAAACGGCTTTCCTATCAGTTGCTAGCTGAAAACCTGATCGTCATTGGAAGAATCCTGCAAAAAGAAGAGATGGGAATACCTAGGGCCGTATTGTCTGGAAGAGTAGTCAATCCAGAGGGGCTTGCTGTGCCATTTGTAACAATTTCACTTTTGGAAGATGGGAGTCAGGTAAATGGAGCCATTGGCAGCGAACATGGCGAGTTTCGTTTTTTTCATACACTCAGAGATAAAAAAGCTTACGTGCTGAAGATCTCATCTCTTGGTTATGAAGGGCTGACGGTTAACTTTTTCTATGGGGAAAATGAGCTTAGATTAAAAGAATTTGGAAAGCTCAAGCTTGATCCGAAGGCAAAAAAATTGAAAGAAGTAAATATTGCCGGAAATCAGAAAATTATCGAAATGGAAGGCGGTAACATTGTCTTTAACGTTTCTAGAAGTATCAGTGCACAAGGAACAAATGCACTTGAATTGTTAGGCAGGGCTCCGGGAGTAAGTGTAGGAACAGACCATAACATTTCGCTTAATGGTAAAGCTGGAGCTGCGGTGTTGATTGATGGCAAGCAAACTTATCTCTCCAATAGAGAGGTTGCGGAATTGCTGAAGTCTATGTCCTCCTCAGATATTAAATCGATAGAAATCATTAACAGTCCAAGTGCAAAATATGATGCTTCGGGTACAGCGGGAATCATTAATGTAAGAACCTTGAAGTCCGTTGTTCAGGGCTTCAATGCTGCTTTTACTACTGGTCTCAGCTACGGCGTATACCTTAGGAATAATCAAGACTTATCTTTGAATTTTAGAAAAAATAGACTCAATATTTTTGGGAATTACAGTCATTTTATAGGTTATTACTCCTATTTGTATGGTGCCGACCGAATGCAGGAAAGTAAGTTCTATAACAGTTTTACCGATGATATAGACAAACGCAAAAAAATGGGCTCAAGGTTAGGTGCCGATTTTGCTATTGATAAAAACCATACCATAGGCATATTGTTAAATGGTAATTTCATTTTTGGAGGAGGAATAACGGATACCAGAACCGATATTGGCCTTGCTCAAACCAATAATGTAGACCAGACACTTACGGCCATTAACGATTATTATTATCAAAAGACCCAACGTTACAACGTTAACTTGAACTACAAATATGAAGATACATTGGGAAGAGTGGTTAATGTTGATGCAGACTATGGCGATTTTACAAAAGGCTCTGGCAACCTGCAGTCTAACAAGTATACTACTGCTGATCATGTCATTTTAAGTGATAACCTTTACCGCTCTGTAAATGCTATAGATATAGGTTTAAGAGCTATAAAAGTAGATTATACCACAAACCTCTGGAAAGGTAAACTGGAAACTGGAGCTAAATACTCATCGGTATCGGCAGATAATGATTCAAAGTTTCTAGAGATAAAAACTGAAGGTGAAATTATTGACCCTGATAGATCGAACAGGTTTGTTTATCGTGAGGAAATTGCAAATGCCTATGTTAACTATCAGAAGACTTTTGGTAAATGGCAGCTGCAAGCTGGTTTAAGGGTAGAAAACACCTCTTCAAATGGTAAACTAGATGAGATTTCCAGTGTAGCAGGTAACGTAAACGCTACAGAGCGAAATTACACCAATTGGTTTCCTTTTCTATCTGCCACCATAAAGCCATCGGTAGCGCATAACTTTTCATTGAGTTATTCACGGAGGATTGACAGACCGGCGTATCAAAATCTTAACCCGTTTATTTATTTGTTAGATGAACTTTCTTATTGGCAAGGAAATCCTTTCTTAACCCCTCAACTTAGTCATCGCCTGCTTTTGCAGTATGTGTATAAAAGTTCAACCATAATTGGCCTTGGTTATACTTATACAGATAAATTCAGTGTAGAAGTAACAGATGTAGTTGATGATACTAAGATTGTGATGGTTCCCCGTAATCTTGGAACACAACAGCATTTGGCACTAACATTAACCCAAATGCTTAGTCCTTATAAGTGGTGGAACATCACATTCAATGGAACTTTTTTTGGACTTCATAATGATATCGACTTTGGAGGAGGAAGAAAATTAAATCTAAAACAAGTGGCAGGTAGAATGAACCTGCAACAATCTTTTAAATTGCCATATCAGTTAACAGCAGAAATAGTAGGTTTCTATAATTCGAAACGATTAGCTGGTGCCAATCAGTTTGCCAAGGCAACCAGTCAGGTAGATATAGGCCTGCAGCATAATTTTATGGACAAAAAAGCTACTTTAAGACTTGTTTTTAGTGATATCTATAAAGGAAGCAAGGCCAGTTCGGTACAGCGTATAGATGGACTTTATGTTCATAATTACAGCTATTTTGAAACCCGTCAGGTGAAGCTTAATTTTAGTTATAGATTTGCGGCAGGTAATGCTAAAGGGCCAAGAAATAGGAGTTCTGCCCTTGAAAATGAAAATGGAAGGATCAAGTAAAATAGCCAAGATAAATTCGGTGCTATGGCTTAAATACCAGTGCTTTATTGTACTCGTAATTCATACGTGCAATATGTAGTACGGCTATATCTTGTGGGCACTCCACTTCGCAGGCCTCGGTATTGGAGCAATGGCCAAAACCTTCGGTATCCATCTGATCGACCATGTTGATTACACGTTGGGCAGCTTCTAGTTTACCTTGTGGCAATAAGGCCAAGTGGGTAATCTTTGCCGAAGTAAATAGCGCAGCACTTGAGTTCTTGCAGGTCGCCACGCAGGCACCACAGCCAATGCAGGCAGCAGCATCAAATGCTGCTTCTGTGTTATCGTGCGAGATTAGGATGCTATTGGCTTCTGGAGGCTGTCCTGTTGATGTGCTAATATATCCTCCAGCTTGTATGATATGGTCAAATGCTTTACGATCTATTTTTAGGTCGCGTATAATGGGAAATGCCTCTGCCCTAAATGGTTCGATATAAATGGTGTCGCCGTCTTTGAAGCTACGCATATGTAGTTGACAGGTAGTCGTATTAGATAAGGGACCATGTGCCCGGCCATTGATCATTATGCCGCATTGCCCGCAAATGCCTTCTCGGCAGTCGTGATCAAATTCGATGACGCGTTCTCCTTTTTGAACGAGCTCCTCGTTAAGTAGGTCCAACATTTCCAAAAATGACATATCCGACGATACCTTGTCCAATTGGTAACTGATCATTGATCCTTTAGCATCAAAACTTTCCTGCCGCCAAATCTTTAAACTCAATTTCATGTGAATAGATTTAAATGTAAATTATTTGTAACTCCGAACCGTAAGTTCAACATTTTCAAATACCAATGGCTCTTTGTGGAGCTCATGTTCCAGGTTGTTCCCTTTCCATTCCCAGGCGGATACAAAACAAAAATCTTGGTCATTGCGCAGGGCTTCACCATCAGCGGTCTGGTATTCCTCCCTAAAGTGGGCGCCACATGATTCTTCCCTGGTCAGTGCGTCATAGCACATCAATTCACCAAGCTCTAAATAATCAGCTACTCTTCCAGCCTTCTCTAGCTCACTGTTCACTTTGTCATCGCCTGTTATTTTAAGATCCCTGTAAAACGATTCTCTTAATTGTTTAATTTCTATGATGGCAGTTTCCAAACTTTCTCTACTACGTGACAGTCCACATTTGTCATACAATAACTTGCCCAATGTTTTGTGGTAATAATCAGGAGAAAGATGCCCATTTATTTTTAAAAATAAGGCTAATTGCGTCCTCACGGCATTTTCTGCATCTATAAAAGCAACATGCTCAGTTGTTATTTTTTCTGCCTTTAATTCATCTGCCAGGTAATTGGGAATGGTATAAGGCGCAATAAAATAACCATCCACACACGCCTGTAATAATGAATTAGCACCCAGTCTGTTAGCACCATGATCTGCAAAATTAGCCTCTCCTAGGGCAAAAAGGCCAGGAATGGTGCTCATCAACTGATAATCAACCCACAATCCGCCCATGGTAAAATGTGCTGCCGGTGAAATGAGCATGGGCTGTTCATAGGCATTGATTCCTGTTATTTTTTCATACATGGTAAACAGGTTGCTATACTTTTCCTTGATCTTGTCTTTTCCCTGCTCTTTAATTGCTTTTGAAAAATCAAGGCAGACTGCATTTCTCATTGGGCCAACACCACAGCCGGCATCGATACGTTCTTTGGCCGCCCTAGAGGCAATGTCCCTAGGCGATAGATTGCCAAAGGCCGGGTAGCGACGTTCGAGGTAATAATCCCGTTCCTCTTCTGGAATATCTTTGAGTATTCGTTTATCTTCAGGTTGTTTAGGAACCCAGATCCGGCCATCATTACGTAGGGATTCAGACATTAAGGTCAGCTTAGACTGGTGCTCTCCCGACTGTGGTAGAGAGGTAGGGTGAAATTGAATCCAGCTTACGCCAGACATGAAAGCTCCTTTTTTATGGGCACGCCATATGGCTGAACTATTGCAGCCCATGGCCAATGTAGATAAATAGTATACTTTTCCGTACCCGCCGGTAGCCAGTACCACGGCATTTGCAGCATGACGTTCTATTTGCCCCGTAAGCAGGTCGCGGGCGATAATGCCTTTGGCTTTACCATCAATAACTACCAATTCAAGCATTTCGTGTCGGGTATAGGTTTTTACCTTCCCCAAACTTTCCTGCCGCATCAGGGCCTGATAGGCACCTAACAATAATTGTTGCCCGGTTTGTCCACGTGCGTAAAAAGTACGCGAGACCTGTACGCCGCCAAAAGACCTATTATTAAGATAACCACCATATTCCCTGGCGAAAGGAACGCCTTGGGCAACAGCCTGGTCAATAAGTGCTGCAGAACATTCTGCGAGCCGATAAACATTAGCTTCACGAGATCGGAAATCACCACCTTTGATGGTGTCGTAAAACATCCGATATACGCTGTCGCCATCGTTTTTGTAGTTCTTAGCAGCATTAACTCCACCTTGGGCAGCTACTGAATGTGCGCGTCGTGCGGTATCTTGGAAACAAAATGATTTGATGTGATAACCTTGTTCCGCTAGTGAAGCTGCACACGAAGCCCCGGCAAGCCCGGTGCCGATCACAATGATATCGAGCTTTTTTCGGTTGGCCGGATTAACAAGCTTGGCATGTTTTTTATAATTACTCCATTTTTCGGCAAGCTCACCTGCCGGAATTTTTGCATCTAACTTCATGATAAGCCATTTAAATAAACGAAAATAGGCATGGCCATAAATCCTAGGATAATCACTAGCGTGTATACCCATCCTAATGTTTTCACCCATCTCACATATTTGGGGTGAAAGACACCCAGTGTACGTGCTGCACTAAAGAAACCATGAAGTAAATGGAAACCTAAGGCGAGGAGGGCTACTTCATACACCAACACATACCACAATTGCTGATAGGCCTTTGTCACAATGGTATAGAGGTCCTTATGGCCTTTAGCATCAAGTGGCAGATCGGTAAATTTGTATTGGTACCAAAAATCCTTAAAATGGATGATCAGAAATATGAATATGATGGTGCCTAATAGGCCCATATTTCGACTGTACCACACACTGGCCGTACCACGTTTATCATAGGCGTATTTAGTTCCATTGGCTGCTGCATTTTTTCTCGTAATGATTAAGGCATAAATGGTATGGCCAATAATGGAGATATAAAGTACATAGGACACGGTCTTTATGATAATATTGCCTGATAGTAAGTGCGAATACCAATTGAATTGTTCTCTAGCCTGTTCGGGTGGTAAGAACAGTTGCAAGTTGCCCAACAGATGGATAATTAGAAAGAAACACAGAAAAAGCCCTGTGCCGGACATCCATAATTTATGTTGAAGTGTAGTAGTTTTCATCGAGATACGAGAATATGGTTATCAAAAAATGTGTTGGTTGTAGCTTTACCATAAACCGATTACTTTCCACCATAATCCACCTACTACAAACCACACCAATAAAAATAGGATGCTGATAAAAAAGCCATGTTTCCACCAATCTTTCATGTCTACGTACGTGCTGCCAAAAAAGATAGGGGCAGGCCCATGTCCATAATGGGTTAATGAGCCCATCAATGTAGCACATGCACCTAAAAATATAGCTAACATGGTACCAGGTACACCTACCGATATGCCTACTGCTAAAAATACAGAATACATGGCTGCGGCCTGTGCGGTGGCGCTGGCAAACATGTAATGGCAATAGGAATAGACCAGAATGATAATGGGAAAAGCCATCTGCCAACTTAAATGCGACATTTTTGCTCCCACCAAATGCCCAAACCAACCGATAAAACCTAAGGAGTTAAGGTAGGAACCCATCATCACTAGGGAAGAAAACCATACAATGGTATCCCATGCCCCCTTTTCCGATTTCACATCTTCCCAGGTCAATACCCCGCAGAGTAGTAGAATGGATAAACCAATTAAGGCACCTGTAGTGGCATCAATGGCAAACAGATTGCCGAATATCCAGAGCACCAGTAGGATGATAAATGTAGCCACCATTAGCCATTCCTGTGTAGTTATTGGCCCCATTTCCTTTAATTTTAGAGCAGCCATGGCGGGTGCCTCGGTCGTTTTTTTTAGCTCGGGCGGATAGAATTTATATAAGAACAGCGGAACCAGTAAAAAACAGACCAAGCCAGGTATTACAGCGGCTATAAACCAACTGCTCCAAGTGATGTTTATACCCAAGTCTTTGGCGAACTTTTGAGCCATGGGATTACTGGCGGTAGCCGTAAGAAAAATGACGGAGGTAATCATGTTAGCATTATAACTGCTCAAAGTTAGAAAAGCGCCTATTTTACGATGGGTTTCTGGTTTGTCATTTTCAGAACCCATATTAATCGCAATGGATTTCATGATGGGGAATATCACTCCACCTGCCCTTGCCGTATTGCTGGGTATAGCAGGAGCCAATATCAGATCCGCTGTATTTAGGCCAAAAGCTAGGCCGAGGGAGCTCTTTCCGAAAATACGTATAAAGTTGTAGGCCAGTCTGGTACCCAAGCCAGTTTTTATGAAACCACGGGCAATAAAAAATGCCAGACCAATAAGCCAGATGGTTGCATTGCCGAAACCACTTAGCGCATTGGCTATTGATTTGCCCGGATCGCCGGGAGCGAGCACTTGGGTGGCTGCACATACGGTCATACCTAACATAGCCATGGTACCCATAGATGCAGCCTTTAATATAATTCCTAAAATGGTGGCGGTAAAAATGGCCAGTAAATGCCATGCATTGGGTTTTACGCCCTCTGGCACAGGAATAAACCAGATAATTAAACCAACCACAACCGTTATGACCAGTGATTTTAAATTGATTTCTTTCATAAAAAAGAGTTTAGTTGTAATGGATAGTAATTAAAACCTGATTTGCAATTGAAGGTAACCTAAATTACGTGCATAAGTAGTAGTTAAGGGTATATCTGTTTTATATAGATCAATGGACACCCCGCCTTGCAGGGCGGCATAAAAATCATCAGCAAATATGAAAGTGAGGTTAGGAATGATGGTCTGTCTGGGGTTACTGTCCAATTTGTAGTTTTCATCAAAATACTCATACCGGGTTGAAAACTCAATGGCTCGAACGCGGGGCCGTTTATATTCATAACGGAGTATGGGAAAAATATAGAATCCACGCATTTTCACCATGCTCAGCTCAGGCTTAGTGGTATAGGTGTTAAAAAGAACAAAATTAGTACCCGTTTTGTATTCACCTCCCAATAATAGCTTCCATTTTTCGGCCAGTATAATCCTTCCTAAAAGATCGCTTCCCCAAGCACTGCCTGTGCCAGCTCCAAAACTGCCAGATGCGGCATTGATACCAATGGTTATATCTTTTGTAGGGCTAGTTTCTAATCGGCCATAAACATTTTTTGAATTGTCGTTATCGGTGAGTTGGTTTCTGTTATTGCCATTATATATACCCGCATAATAGCGTACAGGAAGATTATCCTCTTTGGTGAGGTCGCCAAATACGGAAACACCCACCTGGAAGCTCTGCCACCCACTGGCCCCAAAGGCATAATATTGGTTTGAATAGTCGAGGGTTCTGATGATATCTACCGGAAGGGCATCTTCAATGCCAAAAAAAGGCCTAAACTGGCCTGCCTGCAAGTTAAAATGTCTGCCTAGCGAATATTTGATGTAGGCGTTTTCCAATACTTTATTAATGGGATTGGCATTGAATTCTGCGAAATTAACCATCAGGTTGGCAGAAAAGTGATCATTAACCGTTCCTTTTACCTGTAGACGCGCCCGCTTTAAAAGAAAGGTGTTGGTTATTTTGCTGGGAGATGAGGCATCGAAGTTTTTGCCATTAACATCTACATCTTTGCTTAGAGAAGCTAAGGCCCTGGTTTGTAGTAGACCAGCAAAGCCAATAGATCGTTTATAAGTAGAGTAGTTGGTAATCGTATCCCTGTCTAGTCCTGCAATATCTTTTTGTTGCGCCAAGGCAGAAATGGAAAATAAAAATATATAAATACAGATTGAAAGCGCGTTTTTCATAATGTACGATTATGACTTATATAAAGATATAAGCTTTGAGGCTAACTTACAAATAAATTAATGCGTGTGTTATTGTCTTTAAATCATGGTTTTTAAATGGACTATGGCTTTTATAAAGTAATCAGTGTTGAATTTAATAGGATAGCGTTCATGACCAAAAACCTGTCTAAATTTCACGCTATAATAACCATTAACCTGTACCGAAGATTGGAAGAGATAATAATTTCATTTTTAGCCAGTTTTTAAGGAAAAAAATAGCTTGCCATTTTTTTTCTGGCTACTTTTTGGTACCTTCGCCGCCCCTCCACCAATTTTATTGTTTTATCTCCTGCGCCATGAAGAAATTTTTATACGGAATTGATTTTGGAACGACCAATTCGGCATTGGCCATCTATGATGAAGATTCGAAAGAAATTCATAGTACCATCATTATCCCTTCACTTATTTACTTTTATCATCAGTTAATGGCTGGGAATGCTAAAAATTATGTGGTAGGTGAAGAGGCTATTTCGGCCTATCTGAATGATGGCATGAAAGGACGTTTCATAAAATCCATTAAGCAGATTTTATCTAGAAGTAGCTTTACCGAAACGCGTATACATAATAAAAAATATAATGCTTCAGATTTGGTGGCCATTATTTTAAAGGAATTGAAAACCAGGGCAGATGCATTGATTGGACAGGATTGTAGAAAGGCGGTAATTGGTAGGCCGGTGTTTTTTGATGATGATAATGTGCAGAAGGATACCTTGGCACAAAACAGGCTGAACAAAGCAGCTGAGATTGCCGGATTTACCGAAGTTCGTTTTCAGTTTGAGCCTATAGGAGCGGCTTTCGCTTATGAGAAGACACTTGTAAAAAAAGAAAAGGTATTGGTAGCCGATTTGGGCGGAGGTACTACAGATTTCACTTATTTGGTACTCGACCCTACAAAGGTGGGTAGCAAGGACCGTAAGAACGACATGATGGCTACGGGAGGTATTTATGTAGGAGGAGACAGTTTTGATTCGGCTTTTATGTGGGAAAAGGGCACACCTTATTTTGGTAAGCATACGCAATATGAAGCTACGCCAGGTAAGGTACTAACGGTTCCAAAATCGCTTTTTGCCAATATCTGTACCTGGGAACAAATGAATTTTTTTAATGGACAGCGCATTAAGAAGGACATTGAAAATTATTATTATTACTCAGGAAAAGACCGAAAATTTAAAAACCTGATCACCCTCATCGAAAATAATCTGGGCTATTCGGTATTTCAGGCCATAGAAAGCACTAAAATCACTTTGTCAAATGCAAACAAGGCTTCTTTTAGTTATCATCAAATGGACATCCAAATTGAAGAGAATATTTCACTGGAAGATTATGAGCAGATAATTAAAAAGGATGTGGATCGGATTTCGGCTTACCTCAATGAGTTCATGTTGCAACATGATATAGCGGTAAAGGATATTGATAGTCTTTTTTTAACGGGAGGTACTTCTATGGTGGGCAGCATTCAGAAATTATTTAAAAATAAATTTCCCCATCTTACCCTGAATGCTGGAGACAATTTTAAAAGTGTGGCCAAAGGTTTGGCATATAGTGGTTACTTATTTGAAGGATCGAATTAAGAACTTATTGCCTGCTCAAACTATTTTTTTATGGTGAAGGTACTGAGGCCCATTTCGGCATCTATGGTAAATTTATTGATTCTCCGGTGAGGGATTACGGACAGCTCATTTTAATAGGCATTTTGAAAAGGGAAAAGCGAAATGGTATTTATTGATAATGTTAAGCAAACCTTAATTTAATTTCACTAGATTAGTTTTGCCAAATAAACCATGTCCAACAAAATTTATCATGCTGTAGAAGATGAACGTCTTTTCCATTTGCTATGCGAGGGAAATAGGGAGGCTTTTGATCAGATTTATAATCGTTACTGGAATAGGTTATTTCTTTATATTGTAAAAGCTATTCGCGACAAGGAGGCTGCACAAGATATGGTGCAGGAGATATTTGTATCGTTGTGGATACGTAGGAAAGAGATAAATGTCAATGGAACATTAGCTGCTTATTTGTTCACCGCCGCACGTTATAAAGGAATAAGCTATGTGCAGGATACCTTGAAAAAGAGCAAACATGCCGAAACATTGGCCACTTATTTGGTAGAAAGACAGGATGTAGTCAATGAAGATTATGCGGCAAAGGAACTTAATGCTATTATTGAGATAGAGATTGAAAAACTACCCGTAAAAATGAGAGAGGTTTTCGTGTTGAGCAGGCGGGAAAATCTTAGCCACAAAGAAATATCCGAAAAACTTAATATTTCAGATAAAACTGTTAAAAAACAAATAAACAATGCTTTGAAGCATTTTAAGTTGGTATTGAACAACGATACCATGTTCCTGATCGGTTTCTTGATGCTGTCTCCAATTGTAAAGTACCTAATAAATATTTTTTTCTCATAAAACAGATGTTGGACTGTTTTATTTTGCTGATTTTTAGTCTGTTGTATAAAATATTTTGAAATATCTACTACCAAAGCCTATTTTTCAGGATATTATCATACTATGGATATAAAAGGTATCGATGAACTTTTAGAACGTTATCGTAATAACAAGTGCACAGCTAAGGAAAAAGAAATCTTAGAGCAGTGGTTTGATGCCCAGTCTGAAGGAGGGAGTTGGGAATGGACAGCGGAAGAAGAAATAACCAGTGGAAGATTAATAAAAGAACGGATTGATCAGCAAATAGCGGTGAAACAAAAGAATTGGAATTTTATCGTAAAGATTGCCGCTGCAATTATCGTGTTCTTTTGTTCTTTTTTATTCCTTAAGGAAGAAATTTATAATATCATTGATCCTGTTGTATACATCGAGAAACAAGTGTTAGATGGTAAACAACTACAGTTAACCTTAAGTGATGGCTCTAAAGTATGGTTAAATGCCAATAGCAAGTTTAAATATCCTGAAAAATTTAACAGGGCCAATCGCGAGGTATTTCTTATAGAAGGAGAGGCCTATTTCGATGTGACCCATAATGAGGATAAGCCTTTTATAGTGGTTTCTAAAAATCTGACCACCCAAGTATTAGGTACGGCCTTTAATGTTAAAGCTTATACTTACCTAGGTCATATTCAGATTGCCGTGACCAGGGGCAAAGTAAGGGTAAGTGAAAATAGCAATCAAGATGGAGATAAGGCCAACAGTATTCTACTTTTACCAGATGAACAAGTAACTGTAAGGGCAAATACAGGCGTAATGCAAAAAGAAAGTGTAGATGCCAATAATGTAATTGCCTGGCAAAAAGGAAACCTTAGCTTCAATAATGACCGTTTGGTAGATGTATGTGCTACTTTAAGCCATAAATATAAAGTGAAAATCTACTTTGAGCAGGAGAGCATAAAAGAATATCGTCTTACTGCTGGCTTTAGCCAGGGCGATCGACTAGAGGATATATTATTAGTCTTAAGCAGTGCCAATAATCTTGCCTATCAACTTAAAGGTGATACCGTCTTTTTCCAGAAAAAATAAAAGAATATTTCTCAATTATTTTAAATGATTTGATGTAGCACTAATGCATTATAATGGCATTTGTTTTTATTGTTTTTGTAAAATATTTCGCTGATAATTAGTTTGTTATGTTTTATTTTTTGTCCGGTATACTACCATCAAGCTTTTTGTAGGATATATCTCTAATTAACAGGTACATCAAATAGAATTTGAGATGTACTTAAAGTAGCTAGATCATATATGAAACATTTCTATCGTTTGTTATTTCTTTTCATGATGTACGGCCCTTTTCTTTGGACAGGAAATATAAAAGCCCAATCTCCTCCAACAGTAAAGATCACCCTTCATCTTCAAAATCAAAATTTAAGAACGGCATTAGCAGCCATTCAAAAGACATCTGGAATTCAGGTTGTTTTTAATGAAAAACTTGTAGAGGGCTATGATAAAATAAACATCAATGTAACAGCCGCCCCTATAGTAGTGGTATTGGAGCAGTTGTTAAAAAAAACCTCGCTAAAATATATTTTCCAAGCCAATAAGATCGTGATTGTAACTAAAGAAGACAGCAATGCCAATCTACAGGAAACACAATTTATTATAGGTAAGGTGATGGATGAACAGGGTGGTCCATTGCCCGGTGCAAATATTACGGTAGTAGAGCTAAGAAAGAATGTAACCAGCAATCATCAGGGTATTTTTAAGATACCGGTGGAAAAAGATGCCTATACCTTGGAAATAAGTTTTATGTCTTATCAGACCAAAAAGATACAAAATGTAAAGGCGGGTAACTCTTCCATTTCCATTATACTCGAACAGCAAACTAACGAGCTCGATAATGTGGTGATTACGGCTTTAGGGATTAAAAGGGAAGAAAAGAGTTTAGGTTATGCAGTTTCAAAGATAGACGGAGAGGAGATTGCTAAAACAGCACCCAGTAATTGGGTGAATGCACTGTCGGGTAAAGTGCCTGGATTAAATATATCAAAAACGGGAACTGGGCCAGGAGGGTCTGTTAGGATCACCTTGCGTGGTCAAAATTCACTGGATCTGGAGAAGGGAGATCCTTTAATCGTAATAGATGGTGTTCCTGTAACCAGTGGTATGATCGGTAACAATGGCCTAAGCTATGGCGCTACAGGTGGTACCGAAACCCCAGTTGACTATGGAAATGCACTGAGTGATATTAATCCAGAAGATATTAAAGAGGTAAGCATTTTGAGGGGGCCTTCAGCTGCGGCTTTATATGGCTCTAGGGCAGCATCGGGGGCTATATTAATTACCACTAAATCAAATTCAGAAAAAAAGGAAAGATTTGGTGCGGCATTTAACAGTGGGATAACCATAGATAATGTGTTGCATTATCCCGATTTTCAGTATGAATATGGAGCTGGAAATGCAGGTAAAAATCTATATTATTCTTATGGTGCCAGTCCCGATGGTGCCAGTACACATTCCTCACGTTCTTTCGGGCCAAGGTTCGAAGGACAGCAATTCTATCAGTATGATCCGTCAACACAAACGACAGGTACTACAAAAACACCATGGCTAGCAGATAAGAATTATGTTAAGGACGCTTTTACTACAGGGCTAACGTATAATAATACTGTCACCCTCACAGGTGGGGATAGTAAAAATGCAATTAGGCTTTCTTATAATGATCAGCGCAACGAATACATTTTGCCTAATACAGGTTACACCTTTAACCGTTTATCGTTTTCTAGCAATAGCAAACTGAATAATTTTCAGCTGAACACCAGGGTTAATTATTACCATAAGGGAAGTGACAATTTACCCTTGTCGGGTTATAATTCTAATACCTATATGTATGCGGTAATGTATGGTTCTGCCAATATACCTTTTGGTTGGAATGCCAATTACTGGAAACCGGGACAAGAAGGTATTGCACAAAACAACAGGTTGAATTCGGCCATAGACAATCCCTACTTTGTGCTATATGAAAATATCAATACGGTAGATTACGATCGGATATTTGGAAATATTACCGCCTCCTATGCCTTTAACAAAAAAATGAATCTGCAGTTAAGGGGAGGAATTGACCACAGTACATCATTTAGAACATTCCGTAGGCCCTATAGCAGCATTCGTTTTGCCACAGGTCGTTATCAGGAACAAAATGTGAGCTCAAAAGAGCAGAATTTCGATTTTTTGTACAAGTATGACGAGAAGCTTTCAGAAAATATAGGCCTTTCTTTTTCTGCAGGAGGAAGTATAACACGTCAGCAGACTAAAAATACCATGATTACTGCAGAACGTCTAAGTTATCCGGGTATCTATACCCTGGCAAATGCAAAGGATAGACCACTGGTAGAGCCTAACAGGACCAATAAAGAAGTTCAAGGATTATATAGCATGGCGCAATTTAATTATAAAACTTACTTATTTCTTGATGTAACAGGAAGGAATGATTGGTCAAGTGCCTTACCAAAAGTAAATAATTCCTATTTCTATTATTCCGTTTCCGGAAGTGTCGTATTAACAGAAATGCTTAACCTTTCCGCAATTAAACCTTTATCGTTTATGAAAGTAAGGGGCTCTATAGCGCAAGTGGGTAATGATACGAGCCCTTATCGAACAAGTTTATATTATACTACATCCGATTTTGGGGGGAGTTATACCAACCCTACAACATTGCCTGGCGGAGATAACCTCAAACCAGAAATTATTACCAATAGAGAGCTGGGTTTAGATGTTAGATTTTTCAAAAACAGGCTAAACCTAGATCTGACTTATTACGATTCCAATAGTAAAAATCAAATCTTGGAGGTGCCAAATGACCCTTCAACAGGATATCAATATAGAGTATTCAACGCGGGCTTGATTAACAACAGGGGATGGGAAATTGCGCTGACTGGCAGTCCTGTAGATAAGGGTAGCAAATTGAAATGGAAAACTACATTAACCTGGTCAAAGAATAAAAGTACAATTAAGGAATTGGCCGAAGGTATAGAAACTATTATTATGGCAACTGGACCAAGAGGTTATATTCAAGCTAAGGTGGGCGGAGCAATAGGCGATATCTATGGTTCGGGCTATTTGCGCTCACCTGACGGACAAATTGTGCATGATGCAAGCGGTTATCCCATTATTGATACTGATCATATCAAATACATTGGTTCTGCCGTGCCAGACTGGAAGGGTGGCATACAAAATCAGTTTACTTATAAAAACTGGAGCTTCTCATTCCTTTTTGATGGCCAGATGGGTGGAGATATTTATTCTTTTTCCCATTCTGTACTGGCGGGAAATGGAAAACTGGCTTCTACCCTTTATGGACGTTATGAGGGGTTTATTGGTCAAGGTGTACAGCGGAATGCAGATGGGACCTATAGACCTAACGATGTGCTTGCCGATGCGCCAGGGTATTATACCCAGATGTACCTGAGAGATAATGTGGAAGCCAATACATTCGATGCCTCCTATGTTAAACTTAGAGAAGCTAGCCTGGAGTATAGGTTTGCTCCTAAATGGGTAAATAGGATAGGTGTTAAAACGGCTTCTCTAAGTGTTTATGGCAGAGATCTATTGTTATTTACCAAATTTCCATTATACGATCCGGAAATAGCCACTCTAAACAGAAATAGGGTAGAACCAGGCTTCGAAACCGGACAATTCCCTTCCACAAGAAGTTTTGGAGCAACAATTAAAGCATCTTTTTAAATATATACGATATGAAAAAGTCATTAAGATACTTACCCCTATTGTTTTTATGCAGTATTATAGGAATAACCAGCTCCTGTACAAAAGATTTTGAAGATCTTAATAAAGATCCTAACCGTTTAACGGCAGTAGCGCCTGGTACACTTTTGGCTCCTGCACAGTTTGAAGGAATGTGGCTTATCACCAAACGTGCACATCGGATCAATAATGAGTTGATGCAATATACTGTAGAAACAGGTTTGCTGAACGATTTTGCAAGGTATGTTTTTAAGGAAAATGAGTTTGATCCTATTTGGGCCAATCTTTACCGTAGAGCCAACGATATGCATGAAATGTACCTGCTAGCCGAAAAGATAAATGATGTAAACAATATGGGAGCAGCTCTGGTGATGAAAGCTTGGTTTGTCTCTAACCTTACAGATATGTTTGGTGATATTCCCTATAAGGAAGCATTTAGAGGTAAAGAGGAATTGTATTATCCAAAGTTTGATACCCAAAAATCAGTGTATGAGAGTTTGTTGACCGATTTAAAAAAGGCCAATGATTTATTTAATGAAACCAAAACATTCGAAAGTACAGATTTGATTTACAGTAACGATGTGGTGAAATGGAAGAAATTTGCCAATTCACTTCGTTTACGGTTATTGGTACGTGTGTCCAACAAGACCGAGATAAATGCTCCTGCACAAATTGCCGAGATGTTTGGCAATCCTACCAAATATCCACTGATTGCAAGCAATGATGATGAAGCAATGATGAAATATAATGGTGTTAAACCATTTATCAATCTGTTTTTCGAAATGTCGGCTACAGAATTTAGTGGAAGTAGAAGGATGGGCAAGCCTTTAATGGATCTGATGAATAGTACGGTTGATGGCAGAAGGTTTAGGTATGCCACTAAAAATTCTACGGGAGCCTATTCGGGAATTGCAAGTGGATATACCGAGCAGGAAGCGGCAGAAATGGCTGCTAATAACGGTATAGGAAGTTCGACCTATGCTACTACCCTCAAAGCCGATGATTATCCCTATCCTATTCTAACCTGGGCCGAAGTGAATTTTTGTTTGAGTGAGGCAGCACTAAAAGGTTGGATCAGTGCAGATGCCCAGTCCTATTTTAACAAAGGTGTAGAAGCTTCTTGGAGGCAGTGGAAATGTACCTGGGATGGCGGAGCAGGAACCACATATCTGGGTAGAAGTGGTGTTAGATTTACTGGTGCCACAGCAAACATGGAACGCCTCATGAGCCAGAAATATATTGCGATGTTCTTTTCTGGGTTCGAAGCTTGGTATGATTATCGTAGAACAGGATTTCCTGTTCTGCCAGTAGGTCCAGCCGTAGAGAATAATGGAGTAATGCCCGTTAGATTTGAATACCCTTTAAGTGTAAAAGCCACAAATAAACCCAATTATGATGAGGTGGCCGCAAGAATTGGCGGTGATAACTTAAGAACCAAGGTCTGGTGGCAACAATAAAAAAAACAAAGGGATTTAGCATACATGAATTATGGATGCTAAAAGGTATAGTCACGCTAATGCTAGTGGTATGTGTGTTGAATGCATGTAGAAAAAATGCAATTACTCAAGCTACATCTTTAGAAAAACTAAAGGTTTTGTCTTATAACGTCTATGAAGGCTTTAGAAATGATCCCGTAAATATTGAAAACTTTAAAAAATGGATTGATACAGTTAAACCCGATGTAATTGCGTTGCAGGAAATGAAAAATTTCACAAAGATAGGCCTGCAAAGTTTTGCTAAGGACATGGGGTTCTCCTATAGCTTAATGCATCATGAGGCAGGCTTACCGGTAGCTTTAATTTCAAAATATCCAATAACCAATGTAAAGTCAGTACCATCAAATCTTCACCTTATAGAGGCAACTATTTTAGATTACCATTTTTTTGTGATCCACTTGAGCCCATTAACCTATGATTTCAGGAAATCTGAAATGGAGATCATTTTACAGCGTACCAAAAGCATCGCAAAGCATGAAAAAATATTGATGATGGGCGATTTTAATAACATGTCGCCACAAGATGCATCATTTTATGACAATACGGCTAAAATGGATCTGGTTAAGGCATCGGAAGTGAATAATCCAGGTACAAAGGTTTTGAACAATGGGCAGATCGATTATACTACTATCCAAAATATCATCAATGAAGATTTTTATGATACTTGGAAGATGTTTCGCGCTAACTACGAAAAAAGTGCACCTACCAAATTAAGGAACCACAATAATTTCACAAGAATAGACTACATCTGGATCAATAAGACCTTAACTGCAGATTACCAACAGGCCTATTTGGTTAAAGATACCTTTACAGATTATTTATCTGACCATTATCCAATGATACTTATTTTAAAAAGATAATATGTCAAGAAGAACAGCGTACAGCATTATAATTATAGCTTTAATGCTAATTCCATACTGGAGCCTTGCCCAGAAAAAAGAAAATATAGCAGCTTATGAGAAAACAAAATTGCTTTTTTCTGCTGAAAAAGATCCTGGTGTCTTTAAGATCCTGTCCTATAATGTTTATGAAGGATTTAGAAAGGATAGTATTTACATTAAAGCTTTTCAAGGATGGGTTACCGAAAAAGGTCCCGATGTAGTGGCTTTTCAGGAACTGAATGGTTTTTCGAAAGACAAACTCGTGGAGCTCGCAAAAAGTGCGGGTTTCCCTTATACGGTTTTACAGAAGAGGGCTGGTTTTCCAATTGCACTCATGTCAAAATACCCAATTACCAATGTAATTAAGGTTACGGAAGGTATGCGGCATGGATTCTTATATGGGAAAATAGCCGGCTATCATTTTTTTGTGACCCATCTTGACCCTAAGGTGTATGAGAAACGTATTGTTGAAGTAGATACGCTGCTAAAGTACATCCTTCGAATTCCCAAGAACGAAAAAATCCTTTTGATGGGCGATTTCAATAACATGTCTCCATTAGATAAAAGCGATTATGAAAATGCAGACAAGATGAGACTGGTATGGAATGCCGAAAAAAACAATCCAGGAACGAAGATCACCAATAATGGTGCTATAGATTATACGGCAATCCAAAAACTGCTCGATGCCGGCCTGCAGGATACTTGGCATTTATTTAACTCTACCTATGACAAAAGTGCGCCGACCCAACTTAGGCGCCATCATAATTACACCAGGATCGATTACATCTTTATCAATGAAGCTTTAAAGGTCGACGCAATTGATGCTACATTGGTGAAGGATGACCTTACTGATGTGCTCTCAGATCATTATCCAATGCTGCTGCTCCTAAAAAAATCAAAATAACATGAAGCAATTATTTAAAACCATCTTCTTTATCACATTGCTGAGCATAGGCGCTGTAATAGCCCATGCCCAAAAGACCGAACAGTTGAATTTTATAAATGCCAAAGCACTCACATTAATTGGTAAAAGTGAAGAAACGCAAAATGTTTACGATCGCATAGATAGCAATAAATACAAAGGCTTGCCCACTCGTGTAGCGCAATTATTGACCAATTCGGCCGGCTTGGCTATTTCTTTTAAAACAAATAGCACGGTGATTTCAGCCAAGTGGTGTGTGTCTAAAAGCAGGGCTCTGGCTAATATGTTTCCAACAGCACACAAAGGCGTCGATCTTTACATCAAACGCGGAGACAAATGGCAATTTGCAGGGATTGGCAAAGTGGGCGGTGTCTGTAATGACGAACTCATCATTAGCAGAATGGATAATACCGAAAAGGAATGTCTATTGTATTTACCTCTTTATGATAAGGTAGATGAAGTACAGATTGGGGTAGATAAAAAGGCCAATATTGCCCCAGGTGAAGAACCTTTTGCCAAAAGGGTATTGATCTATGGTTCTAGTATTGTGCAGGGCACAGGAGCTAGCAGACCAGGTATGGCCTATCCGGCCAGGCTATCGAGGCTAACCGGAATTAACTTTATTAATCTGGGGTTAAGTGGAAGTGCCAAAATGGAGCCAGAAGTGATCGATATGGTAGCGGCTATTCATGCCGATGCCTATATTCTCGATTGCGTGCCCAATACCAACCCGGCCTTAATTAAGGAACGTACGGCATATATGATCAATACCATTAGGAGCAAACATCCTAAAGTGCCAATTATCGTGATGCAGAGTGTAATCAGGGAATCTGGTTATTGGGATAAAACTCTTGGCGAAACGGTAAAGAACCAGAATATTAACATTCAACAGGAAGTACTTGCCCTGCTAGATAAAGGTGTAAAGGACTTGTATTTTATTACCTCGGAAAAAATGTTGGGTAACGATCATGAAGGTACGGTAGATGGTGTACATCCAAACGATTTGGGCTATGAAAGGATGCTTGCCCATATCCAGCCACTGATTACAGATATTCTAAAAAAGTATAATATAAAATTGGACAAAAATTAATTTAAAAATAGTTATGAAAAAGCAATTTCAGATTTTTCTCATTTTAGTATCTATTGTTGTGAATAGTGTTTATGGGCAAACACCTAAAAGCTGGAAGTATGATTTTGGTACAGCTACAGGGAATCTCTCTCCAACTTCGGCTGCAGGTGTAATGTCGGCTAATGATGGGATAAGTGCGCATGAGCATGCTTTATTACCTGCTCCGGCAGATGGACAAATAGCTAGGGTATGGACGGGCAATAGCAATGTAAGTGGTTATACGCTGGTTAATTCTGCAACAATAGGTTCGGGAAGCAGATTGTTCTTCAAAGCTCCTGCTTCAACATCAACCAGTAAATTTTCAATCTTGAATATTGCAGGCACCAGTGTGATCAGTGTAGGTTTTAGGCTAAAATTTCAGGCTGGAACCACTGGTGATTATAGATTTGCTATAGGTGGTGATGCCAGTACAATGGATTGGAGTACGGCTATACCTTCTTCGGGAGCGACCCAGTTTTCTAACAATATTAATTTTAATGATGCCAGTACCAGTGGTCTTCCGGCCATTTTGCTCATGCATTGGAATGTGGCTAGCTCGAATTATAAATTATCTATAAGGGAGAAACGCAGCACTGTTTCAGCCAGTTTAGATGGTTTTAAGGAATTGGATGCTACACTCAATCCCGGCGTGTCCTTTGCCAACGGAGGAGAATATTATATCCAGGTATACGCTAATAACTCAGCAACAAATGCTACATATACTAAAATTAATACTACTACCCATATGGGTACCACATATACTGTTGCTGCCCGTTCAAGTCATATCTGGGTGAATGGTATTCAGTTGATTTATAGTACTGGTAATGCCAACTTTAAGGATGCAGACAACAACTTAGCCGCTGATGCAGCACTCAATGCATTTGTGTTCTTAGGCTATAACGCTACGGGTAATACTGCACAAGCTTATCTGGATGATTTTACCTATGCTAATTATATGGCAGATTTGATAGCGCTGCCTATCCAATTAAGTGCATTTAATGTCTTTCCTCAAAACAATAGTATTAAATTAAACTGGACCACCGAAACAGAAACGAATAATTCTCATTTTGAACTATTACGCTCTAACAATGGAATTAGCTTTTCTTCAATAGGTACAATAAAAGGTAATGGAACTACATCGGCAACACAAAGATATACCTATGTAGATTACAAACCACTTTCTGGTACAAGCTATTATCAATTGAAACAAGTAGATTTCGATGGAAATTCGTCTTTGTCAAAAATGCTGGCTGTTAAATCTTTGGAAGATCAAACCCTGTTCAAGGTAGTGGCAAAGCCAGCACAGCAAGCCATAGAACTTACTTTCTATGCTAATGATCATGGAGTGTCAAGTCTTAAGATCATAGATGTTAATGGAAAGAAAATGTTGGATAAAAGCATTGCAGTTTCCAAGGGGCATAATCGTATAAATGTTCCTGCTAATTTTCAAAAAGGCTTATATGTGGCTAACTTTAAAACAGCTAACGCAATAACTACGGTGAAATTTATGTATTAGATCGGTTTACATCAATTTACTCATGATAAAAAAAACTTTCGTCAATTCAGTTTTGGCATTCTTTTTAATAGTACAGGCTAGTGCTAGTGTGGCGCAAAATAGCTTGCAAAATGATGATATAGCAGGTAAAGTCAATGTGTTTTTGGGAACTTCAGGCGATCATGGTCAATTATCGCCTGCGGCCAGTTACCCTTTCAGTATGTTGAGTATTGGCCCACAAACTTATCCGAAGCTACATGCAGGCTATGAATATGAAGCTAAACGTTTTTTAGGATTTACCCACAACAGATTTGAAGGGGTAGGTTGTCAAGGTAGTGGGGGTAATTTATTGATCA
This sequence comes from Pedobacter sp. ASV28, assembly GCF_016428855.1. GTDB lineage: Bacteria > Bacteroidota > Bacteroidia > Sphingobacteriales > Sphingobacteriaceae > Pedobacter. The sequence continues at coordinate 79,734 of NZ_JAELTN010000010.1, read as the reverse complement.
AGCCATTTTTAGGAAAGGATCCTTCTTTAGACCTGATCAAATCTTCCCAAAAGGGAAGCCCAGGTTATTACCAGGTAAATTTTACGAATAAGATTAAGGCAGAGTTGACCGTGTTTGAAAAAATGGGCATGCACCGCTACCAATTCCCCTTGGGAGAAAAAGGATTTTATATTGATCTGTCTTATACATTGGCCAATAAATTTGTGGCAGAAGAGCATCAGTTGGGAAAAAATACGATAAGTGGTTGGATCCAGGCCCGTACTACTTGTAATGCGGGGACCTATAAGATCTATTATTATTTGGAGTTTGGTCAAGGTGTAAAAATAACAGAAACTGAACCACATAAATTAATGGTTCAACTTCCAGAAACTTCCAGAAATGCCGAAATTAAAGTCGCTTTCTCTTCTGTGAGCATGAATTATGCTGAGGCGTCCTTGTCAAAGAGTAGTTTTGACCAAATAAGAGATAAGTCACATAAAGGATGGAATGAAGCATTGAGCAAAATTATTGTTAATGGCGACTCGGCCAGGAAAAAACTTTTTTACTCCTTACTTTACAGAACGCTTCAATCACCTTATATAATTTCGGAAAGTGATGGTACATTTAGGTCTACGGATGGACAAGTGAGGCAGGTAAATGAGGTTAGGTACAATGGTTGGGCCGTTTGGGACAATTACCGTACCCAACTGCCTTTGTTGTCCATAGGGTGGCCAAATCAATATCAGGGCATGGTAAATTCACTGGCCCATCTTTATGAGTCTGGTAAAAAGGATTTTGCTACACAAACAGAACCTAGCAATACCGTAAGAACGGAACATGCCATAGTAGTATTATTGGATTCTTACCGAAAAGGCTATCACGTAGATTTTTCAAAAATAGCGGATTCGCTTATTAAGGAAGTAGATCATCTGGATTTTTCCAAGCCCGATAAGGCGCTGGAATCGAGTTATGATACTTGGGCCTTATCGGAGATTTTAAGTATACTGAAAAAGCCCGAGCTAAGTGAAAAATATAAACAGAAAGCATTAGATTATAAAAAATACTGGAACAAGGATTTCAAGGATATTAGCAAGCCTGATGTAGATAAAGTACAAGCACGTGGTTTATATCAAGGTACCATCTGGCAATATCGTTGGTTTGTGCCGTTCGATGTAAAAGGTTTGGTGGCCTTGATGGGTGGCATGGACCAATATGTAAAACAATTGGATCATTTTTTTGATGAAGATATGTATAATCATGCCAATGAACCAGATTTGCAGGTGCCCGGCATGTATAATGTAACCACTATGCCTTGGAAATCACAGGAGTTGATGCATCGGTTTGCCGTTGATACAGTTATTCAATATTATTTTAACGATAACAGTAAAGGCATTGATCCCTTTATAGGTGTGGTTTATAAAAATGAGCCCAAAGCTTATATCCGTACCATGGACGATGATGGTGGCGCGATGTCCGCATGGTATGCGTTAACGGCATGTGGAATAATGCCAGCTTGTCCAGGTTGGCCCATTTATTACCTGAATGTACCACTTTTTAGCTCAGTTACCATTTCATTGGCAAATCATAAAACTTTCCATATTAAGGTGAATAATTATGGTGCTCACAATAAATACATTAAATCAATAACTTTAAATGGTAAACCGTTACAGCGTAATTATTTAACGCAAGATGAAATGATGCAAGGTGGAAATTTAGTTTTTGAAGCCTCTGCCAAAATTGAAAAAGATGTGCCATTAGAAGTTTGGATGTCGGAAATACGTTAATGTAATGCCAACTTATCGTTTTACACCTGTCTAAAAAGTATTTAAAAAGCTTAACTCAAGAAAACTAGCGCTTTTTTTGTTCAAAAATCGTCTTGGCCATTACCAACTCAAAATCCTTTTTTTTGATGAAGGTAATTGATAAAACCTATTGGTATTATAGGATAGTGTCATTCGCTGTTGTACAATGTTACCTGATATTGGCTGAAAATTGTTTTTTATCAAATAATTTTTTAGGTTCAATATGGTAAACCAAATGGATAAACCATTGTTAAAGAATAGTTAAGCATGAATTTTTAGTATGGCCCAAATTATTTTAGGATCAATTAATCTTTCACAAACTTCTAATGTCTTACCATAGAACTAAACCAAAAGATATGAAATATAATATTCGCAATTTTTACCTGTGCGTAATTTTATTCTGTTCCGCGTTGGTGTTTTCGTCGTTTGTTCGGTATGTAGGAGTTGGCCAGAAACTCAATATGCCTTATAAAAAAGCGGGGTTAACCGAGCAACAGGCGGCTGCACACCTATTGAGCAGATTTACTTATGGTGCTAAAGTAGGGGAGGTTGATGAAGTGGTAAAAATGGGATTGGATAAGTGGCTCAAAAAACAATTGGAAGGGAATTTAGAAGACCAAGATTTGGATAAGATGTTGGAGAAATATGATGCCATCCGTCTTACAAATACAGAAGTAGAAAATATATATCCGAGAACACCTTCAATTAAAAGGCTGGCCATTAACGAAGGCTATATCAATAAAGATTCAGTAAGTAGCGGTAATAGCAAGTACGAACGTGATGGGCTTGCCGCCTATATGAAAGCAAAGGGATATAAACCCCTACAGGAACTTTATCGTCAGTTTTTTAGCCAAAAAATACTAAGAGCAGCCTACACCAATAACCAGTTTAGGGAAATCATGACAGATTTTTGGTTTAATCATTTTAATGTAGCCTTAAATAAACCACAATGTGCAAGCTATGTCCCGGCTTATGAGCGAGATGTGATACGTCCTAATGTCTTTGGCAATTTTGAAGATTTGTTGCTCAAAACAGCCAAATCTCCAGCTATGCTACTCTATCTCGATAATTTTACCAGTTCTGGTAAAAATGATCCGATGCAAAATCAGGATATGGAAATGCAGATGGCCAATATGAACCCTGTACAGCTTAAAAGAGCAAAAGAAAGAATACAAAAACTAAAAGAACAAAATAGCAAAGGTGGGTTAAATGAAAATTATGCACGTGAGGTAATGGAACTGCATACACTTGGTGTTGATGGAGGTTATACACAAAGTGATGTAACACAAGCGGCCCGAGTGCTTACAGGTTGGACCATTGCCCCAATGGGAGAAATTGGTTATGGTTCGGCCATGCGCAAGGTAGTAGAAAGAATAGGTGAAGATAAACTGGAGAAAAATGGTTTTGTAAGAGATGGTGACTTTATGTTTGCCATGAATAGACACGATAATGGGGAAAAAGTAGTGCTGGGTAAGAAGTTCGCTGCGGGTGGAGGCTATGAAGAAGGGGTGGAGCTGTTAAAAATGTTGGCTCATCATCAATCAACTGCGCAATTTATTTCTAAGAAACTGGCTACCCGTTTTGTTAGCGATGAACCTCCGAAAAGCCTGATCGATAAAATGGCCAAAACGTTTCAATCTTCCAATGGGAATATTCAAAGTGTATTGATTGCGATGGTAAATGCACCCGAATTTTGGTCATCAGATTCACTAAGGGAAAAAACAAAATCGCCTTTTGAATTGGCCATGAGTGCGGTAAGAAGTTTAGATGCGACAATTAAACAGCCTTATGAGCTTTATAGTTGGATCAATAAAATGGGACAGCAGATGTATTATTATCAAGCACCAACCGGTTTTCCAGATCAAGGCCAGTATTGGATCAATACAGGTTCGCTATTGAACCGTATGAACTTTGGTTTAGCTTTGGCTTCGCAACGTATTCCTGGTATTAGCCTTAATCTTCCTGCTATGAATAATAATCGGGAGCCAGAAAGTATAGAGTCGGCGTTGACCATTTATAGCAAGCTGATTATGCCAGAGCGTAACTTGGAGGAAACGATAAGCCGTTTGAAGCCCATGCTGAATGATCCTAACCTGGTGCAGAAAGTGGCAAATGCCGCAGAACAAAATAAGGCGGGCAAACAACAAGATATGATGGGTAGAGAGGATATGGAAATGATAACAGGCAATAAGCAAACAGCCAAGATAGGAAGTGGTAAAAAGGCCAACGAAAATCCAGTCATTAAACAACAAGCAGGCAACAATACCATGTTGGCACAAGTGGTTGGTGTAATTATAGGCTCTCCAGAGTTTCAACGTAAATAATTTTAATCATGACAACTAGAAGAGGATTTATAAAAGCAGGCGGTTTAGCCCTATTTGGAATTGGTTTGGGTGGTATACCTGGATTTCTGGCCGATGCGGTTGCAGGTACAGTTGCCCCTTCGCTTTTTAAAAAGAGAAAGATATTGGTTTGTATTTTCCAACGTGGAGCAATGGATGGCCTAATGGCAGTTACTCCGTTTACCGATAACTATCTTAAAGCAGTTCGTCCGGGTTTGTTTATGTCGGCCGCTAAAGCAGGTGCAGAAAAACCTTTGATAGATTTAGATGGCAGATTTGGATTACACCCATCAATGGCGGCTTTTGAGCCTATGTTTAGGGAAAAAAGAATGGCTATTGTACATGGAATAGGTTCGCCTAATAATACCCGTTCACATTTCGATGCGCAAGATTTTATGGAATCAGGTACCCCATTTAAAAAGGGAACCTCCTCAGGTTGGCTCAATAGGGCCGTAGGCCTGTTGGGTCATGATGCAGCCACCCCATTTCAGGGCGTAAGCTTAACTTCTTCCTTGCCAAGATCTTTTTATGGAGAGAATGCTGCTGTAGCTATAAAAAACTTGGCCGATTTCAACATCCAGTTGAAAGGGAACCAGGCAGGAGCAAACATAGCTTCAAAAAGCTTTGAAGATCTGTATGATCAAACCTCTTCCGATCTCTTGAAAAACACTGGAAAGGAAAGTTTCGAAGCCATAAAAATGTTGAAGAAAACGGATGTGAAAAGTTATCAACCTGAAAATAATGTAACATATCCAACAAGCGCATTGGGAAGTTCTTTGAAACAAATTGCGCAATTGATTAAAATGGACGTGGGTATGGAAGTCGCTTTTGCCGAATCTGGTGGATGGGATACGCATTTTAACCAAGGTAAGGATACGGGCGTGTTTGCGCGTAACGTGAATGACCTGAGTGATAGTATCATGGCTTTTTGGAATGATTTGTCGCGCTATCAGGATGAGGTAACGGTAATGACCATGACCGAATTTGGTCGTACTGTTGCGCAGAATGGTACGGGAGGAACAGATCATGGTAGGGCTTCATGTAACTTTATATTGGGCAACAGCGTAAATGGTGGTTTGGTACATGGATTGATCAACCCATTGGCTAAAGAGAACTTGGAAGATGGTAGGGATCTGGCCGTAACTACTGATTTTAGAAGTGTATTTAGTGAAGTGGCAGATATGCATTTGGGCATCAATAATGATAAGGTATTATTTCCAGATTTTGATGGAAAGAAAATAGGGGTAATGAGGGCATAGCTGTAGATATTAATTTATAGAAATCCCTTTAGGATAATACCTAGGGGGATTTTTTATAGCCTTTGTCTTTGAAAGATCATTTTAGGAGTAATTGTTTTGTTAAATAATACCGATTGGTATATATTTGTGTGGTTAAATTGAAATATGTCAAAAACAGAAAGAACCAAAGCATTTATTATTGAGAAAACGGCGCCTATTTTTAATAAAAAAGGGTTTGCGGGTACATCTCTAGCTGATATAACAACAGCTACTGGGCTTACGAAGGGCAGTGTTTATGGTAATTTCATGAACAAAGATGAAGTGGCATTGGCTGTTTTTGATTATAACCTTGGGAAATTGAACAATATTTTTGCTTCGGCACTTGCCAGTCAGGTTACCGCTAGGAATAAGTTGATGGTATATGCTACCCATTATCAACAAATCTTTAATCCCCTGCTTACTGAAGGAGGTTGCCCAATCCTTAACACGGCAACAGAAGCAGATGATACACATCCGGCGTTAAGAGAAAAAGCCATTTCAGCTATACTTTCCTGGAAAAACAAAATCAGGCGTATTATTGAGGAAGGAAAACAAAATGGTGAGTTTATGACAGAACTTGATACAGAGTGCATAGCCTTAACCATGATTGCCATGATAGAGGGAGGGATTATGATTGCCAAGTTAACAGATAGTTCAAAATCTATGGAACTCATTATGAAATCCATGAAAAAAATGATAGAGGAACTATAAATTTTTTTAACCTAAAATATACCAATTGGTATAAAATTATGAAAAGAACAAGACAGATCCATTGGGAAAATCCCGAACCAGCAGCGAAACAAGCGCTAAAAATGAGTGGTATAGATTACCTCAACGCAATGGGGGCAGGCCAACTGCCTTTGCCTCCTTTGTTATATACCTTGGATTTTAAGATTGGCGAGCTCGAGGAGGGGAGTGTATCTTTTTCTTTCCGTCCACAAGAATTTCATTATAACCCTATCGGTACGGTACATGGGGGTGTAATTTCAGCTATTTTGGATTCGGCTATGGGCTGTTCATTACATACTTTACTCGAAATAGGTAAAGCGTATACCACACTTGAACTTAAAGTTAATTTTCTAAAAGCAGTGACCACTAAGACCGAAGAGTTAAAAGCGGTAGGTAAAGTTGTTTATGTGGGAGGTAGAACAGCATTGGTTGAAGCACAATTGGTAGATGAAAAAGGGCAACTATATGCACATGCCACCAGTACTTGCATGATCTTCAAATTTTAATTCACTATAAAAAATAATAAAGACAATGAAAACAACAAATAATGCCGTATTGATTACCGGCGGAAGTGCTGGCATTGGATTCGAAATCGCAAAACTGCTCAGCGAAAATGGCAATGAAGTCATTATTGTGGGTAGAGATGAAAGCCGTTTGGAAGAAGCTAAAATAAAATTGCCTAAGGTTAAGGCTATTAGGGCCGATGTAAGTAAGGCAAATGATGTAAAGCAGTTGGTGGCCACATTAAATAGGTTGTTCCCTGCCCTAAATATGGTGATCAACAATGCAGGAAGAGCCATGTTACACCCGCTAGATAATATAAACCAAGATTCTTATCTAATTGCAGAAGATGAGATGCTGACAAATTATTTATCGGTAATTAGGTTGAACCAATTGCTCTTGCCAACATTAAAAGGGCAAAAAGAGGCTGCAATTGTAAATGTTTCTTCGGTGGTGGCTTATGTTCCTGGCCTTATATTGCCTACTTATGCAGCTAGCAAGGCGGCATTACATTCATATACCACTTCATTAAGGCTAACCTTATCCAATACTTCTGTTAAGGTTTTCGAGCTTATGCCTCCATTGGTGAACACTACATTTTCGAAAGAAATAAATGGCCACAAAGGAATTCATCCGTCGGTAGTTGCAGAAGAGTTGTTAACTTCCTTAAGGGACGATGTGTTTGAAATCAGGGTTGGAGACACAGCGAAGATTTATGAATTATTCTTGTCCTCACCGGTAGAAGCATTAAAGGTAATGAATGCAAATAGCGCTGCATTGGATTGAAGCAGTTCGATCGGCAGAGGAAGAAAGAATAAGGCTTACTTTAACAATGGAAGCAATAACTAAAGGCATAGCAGCGCTTACGAAGAGTGCAATTAACATAGGTTTTACACACCATTTTCTAATAATATGGCTAAAATCGTGGCCAATAGCTTATCTTGTGGCCGTTTCTTCAATATTGAGGATAGCGCCACCAATGGAAAGGTGGATAGACTATTTATTGGAACGAAAGATTTTAAGATAACTAACAAGATGAAAAGAGTAGTGATTACTGGACTTGGCGCCATTACGCCTTTGGGAAACTCGGTAAATGAATTTTGGGATCATATCATCGCTGGTAAAAGTGCAGCAGGCCCAATTACAAAGTTCGACAGTAGTAAATTTAAGACCCATTTTGCCTGTGAGGTAAAAGGATTTAACGTAGAGGAATATCTTGATAAAAAGGAAATCAAGAAATATGATTTGTTTAGCCAATATGCCATAGCGGCAAGTGATCAGGCTATTGCTGATGCAGGTTTGGATTTTGCGGCCATGCCCGAAGTTGACCGTTATGAAGTGGGAGTGATTTGGGCCACGGGAAATGGGGGAATTGGTACTTTTGAACAGCAATTAAAAGAGTTTAATGCAGGTGATGGCACCCCAAGATTTAACCCCTTCTTTATCCCGAAAATGATTGTGGATATAGCTGCCGGTGTAATTTCGATCAGACACCAGCTACATGGGCCAAATTATTGTACGGTCTCTGCCTGTGCTTCATCGAATACAGCGGTAATTAGTGCTTTCGATACCATACGTCTTGGAAAGGCAAAAGTAATGATTGCAGGTGGCTCAGAAGCTGCCATTACCGAAGCTTCGGTAGGTGGATTCAGTTCTGCGCAAGCTTTGTCAAAAAACAATGAAAATCCGCAAGAAGCCTCCAGACCATTTGATGTGGCCAGAGATGGTTTTGTAATGGGAGAAGGCGCAGGTGCATTGATATTGGAAGATTTAGACCATGCCCTGAATAGGGGAGCTACGATCTATGCCGAATTGGTTGGCGGTGGAATGGCGGCAGATGCCTATCACCTTACCGGTACACATCCTGAAGGTTTGGGGGCCGTATTGGGTATGCAGAAAGCTTTACAGGAGGCTGGTATTACGCCAGAGGAGGTGGATTATATTAATGCACATGCCACATCTACCGGAATTGGGGATATCAGTGAGCTGGTTGGTATTAAGAAATTATTCGGCAATTTACCTGTGGCCATCAGTGGAACCAAATCGATGACCGGTCATTTATTGGGCGCTGCAGGTGCCATCGAAAGTATCATCTCTGTTTTGGCCATTAAGCATGGGGTTATACCAGCTACCATCAATACACATGAACTGGATAGCGAAATTCCGGAAGGAATGAATATTATATTGGGTAAGCCCGTTTATAAGCCATTGAACTATGTGTTGAACAATACATTTGGTTTTGGTGGACATACGGCCAGCAGCTTGTTTAAGAAGTATATATAGATAAAATTGAACAGGTAGCTATTGTTGTAGTAAATACTCATAGATTATGCTTTATCTTTGTTGCTGTAGTTCTGTATATACCTAATGGATCATATCAATATTAAGCAATTAGCGGAAGCTTTGAATTTATCTAAATCAACGGTTTCCAGGGCATTTAGAGACAATAGTGATATCAAGGCTGATACAAAGGCCCGTATTTTGGCTAAGGCCAAAGAGCTTAACTATCAGCCTAACCATTACGCCAGTAATTTGAGGGAACAAAAGAGCCGCACCATTGCCATTATCGTTCCCGAACTGGCCAATAATTACTTTTCGCAAGCTATACATGGTATAGAACGTATTGCCCGACTGCATAATTACCATATTCTAATCTATGTTACCGACGACGATTACCAAAAGGAAATTGACTTTATCAGACATTTACATAACGGTAGGGCAGATGGAATCATCATGTCTGTTTCCGGAGAGGCCAATAACCACAACTATTTGAACCGTTTGGGCGGAAAACGTCTCCCACTGGTTTTTTTTGATAGGGTTTACGAAGATATTGATACCCCTAGGGTAGTCACAAATGACTACGACAGTAGCTTTAAGGCTACAGAGCACCTCATTGAGCAGGGATGTAAGAAAATTGCCTATCTGGTAGTGAATAAAAGTTTGAGTATTGGTAAAACACGTATGCAGGGCTACGTTGATGCTTTGGAAAAACATCATATCAAATTTGAGGATAAATACGTAATTGATTGTAGTAATAGCTATGAGGAGAATGATGTAATTATCAAAGATGCACTCAAACAATTAAAGCCCGATGGTATTTTTGCCGCTGTAGAGCGTTTGGCTTTTGCTACCTATTATGCCTGTTTCGATCTGAAAATGAATATTCCTAAAGAAGTAAAGGTAATTGGATTTTCGAGTTTGGAAATTGCTCCATTGCTCAATCCTTCCCTAACTACGGTTACGCAGCCAGCTACAGAAATAGGTGGGCAGGCCGCACAATTATTGTTTGATATGTTAGAAGGAGGACAGTCCGTTAATACCATTCAAGAAGTAGTATTAAAATCAAAATTATTCGTGAGGAATTCTACCTCCAAATAGCCCTTTTTATAAGGGCTATTTTTGCTTGTCAAAAATTAAATTTTTCTCTCACTTAGTGTATTTTAAGAATAATTTTATTCTTTTTTCGGGAACGTTCCCGAAAATTTGGTCAAAAACCGCTTCTTTAAATTGGGAACGTTCCCAATTGTTAGTGTAAAAAATAACTTAGTGTTAATTTTACACAATGTGATTTTTATTTTAGGTCATAATGTATTGTTTTTCAATGTTTTTAATGGTTTTTTGATGGTCTTGTGAATAAAGGGTGTTTGAGGCTAAGTGTGAATGTTGCTGCTGTTTTTGATGTCATTTTTAGGTCTTGAAATTAATTTTCAAATAAATTTTGAATTACAGTTTCAGCTTGTAAATTAGTTCTTCGTGTATTTTAACTAAATATCTAACCAAATTTATTAACTAAAAATCGCTTTAAGTATGAAAGTTTTTTACCTGTTAAAACAGGGTCTTTTGGTGCTGTTTTTTTTAACGGTGCTTAAAGTTCAGGCACAAACAGGAGTCATCTCCGGGAAAGTGCTTGATGAAACTGGTTTGCCTTTACCAGGAGCCTCTGTTTTTATTAAAGGAACAACAAAAGTCACATTGACAGATAATAACGGGTTATTCAGGTTTACGGGATTGACAAGCGAAGAGGTCATCTTGCAGATCCGCTCTATGGGTTATAAAACTTTGGAGCGCTCCCTAAAGACAGCTGGAAATTCCAATGTAACCTTAACCTTAGAATCAGACAATCAAATGTTGGATGATGTGGTGATTGTGGGCTATGGTACACAAACGAGGAGAGAGGTTACGGGATCTATTGCCAAAGTTTCTGGCGATAAGATTGCGGCCTTGCCTACGCCCAGTTTTGAAGCAAGTTTACAGGGAAGGGCCGCAGGAGTGCAAGTTACGCAGGGCAGCGGTTTGGCTGGCAGTGGTTCAGTGATCAGGATAAGGGGAGTGGGTTCTATCAGTGCGGGAGGTGATCCTTTGTATGTGGTAGATGGTATTCCCGTTACTGCCGATCCTTTTCTCAATGGCAACCGAGGCGGAATGAACCAAAATCCTTTGGCCACCCTAAATGCAGAAGATATAGAATCTGTTGAAATTTTAAAAGATGCTGGTGCAGCGGGTATTTATGGTTCGCGGGGAGCGAATGGGGTAATCCTGGTTACAACTAAAAGGGGAAAGCTCGGCAAGCCAACATTTAGTCTTTCAACTAAATTTGGTTTGAGTACTTATGCCAACAAACCAGATTTTGTTTCAGGACCAGAATGGTTGACACTTCGTCAGGAGGCATGGACCAACGATGGCAATACTGGATTGGCCCCACTTCCTCAGGGCTTAACCTGGGCACAAGCTAGTCAGAATAATACAGATTGGTTTGACCTGGTAACCGAAACCGGTAAATTGAATGAACAAAATATTTCCTTTAGCCAAGGTACAGATAAGATAAGAACTTATGTAAGTGCTAATTATAGCGATCTCCAGAGCTTTTTAAAAGGAAACTCGTATGGGAAATATGGTGCCAGAGTTAATTTGGATGTTAAACCAACCAGTTATTTTTCTACCAGCATCAATATTGGATACAGTAAGGGAACAAATACTCGGGTAAGTGCGGCGTGGAGTGGTGGTATTGGCGATGCCATGTCGACCGCATTACCTATCTATCCGGTATATAATGCCGACGGTTCTTTTTGGACTAATGGTGCAAACCCTATGCGTACCATTAATTACATGAACTGGAAAAGTATAGATGAACGCTTGTTGGCCGGTATCACTTTTGAATTAAAGCCCTTCAAGAATTTTGCACTGAAGGCCATTGCCAACATGGATAATCTCCAAGTGACAGAAGATCAGTTCTCTCCAAGAGAGCTGACCGGAAATGCCAATGGTTTCGCAAATAGGTGGGACAATAAAATATTGAACAGAAACGTAACGGGTACGGCTACTTACGACATCTATTTAGGAAAAGAACATAAAATTAATCTAATTGCCGGAGCCGAATCGCAGGCTTATCAACAAAATGGATATCCGAATGGTATAAGTGGTGAAGCCAACGAGCCTTATGCTAAGAACTTGGATGCCATGTATCTGCGTATGCAACAACTGGCGGGACAAAATGGGCTGTACTATGTGAATGGATTAAATAGAACAACATTTGCCAGTTTGTTTGGCCGTGCAAATTATTCTTATGCCAATAAGTATTATCTACAGGTACTGGCCCGTAGAGATGGTTCTTCCAAATTTGGACCTAATCGTAAGTACGGTTTCTTTCCGGCGATCTCAGGAGCATGGACAGTTAGTGAAGAAAATTTCCTTAAAAATAACAAGGTCATCAGTAACCTGAAATTAAAAGCCAGCTATGGTATTACGGGAAATGCAAATATTCCGCCAGGAGAATACTACGCCAAGTTTGGTAATAGCGGTTCTTATAACGGTCAGGTTGCGGTTAGTCCACAAAACGTAGAAAACCCTGACCTTCATTGGGAAGAGCTTAAGAGCATTGATCTGGCTTTGGAGTTCGGACTGTTTAAGGGAAGAATAAGCGGAGAGTTTGCCTATTATCGTAAAAATACAACTGATGTGTTGATTAACGGTGGCATATCTCCCTCAACTGGATTTGGTACGGCCTACCAGAATGTGGGTGAAATACTGAACGAAGGATTGGAATTAAGTCTGAATACAATTAATATTCAAAGTAAGAATTTTAAATGGACGACAAATTTTAACATCTCAAAAAATTATAATGAAGTAGTCAGTATAGGTAGCTTATCTGCAGATGCCATTGGTGGTGGAACCAACGATACCCGCATCATATTGGGCAAGCCAGTGGGAACCAACTACCTGGTTAGGTTTCATGGGGTTGATCCTGCAGACGGTTTGCCCATCTGGTTGGACAAAGATGGTTATCAAACTAAAACCTTTTCGCTCGATAATCGGGTGGCTGTAGGCAAGGTCATCCCAGATTATGTGGGCGGCTTAACCAATACGTTCAGTTTTAGGGGATTTGAATTGACTTCACTTTTCACTTTTGCCATAGGTGGCAATATATATGATGGCTCTGCTAAACGTCAATTAGGTATTGTGACAGATTGGAATATAAGGACAGATATCGCGGACCGGTGGCAGAAACCAGGTGATATAGCCAAGTTTCCTAGGTTGACCATGAGTACCAATACTTACCCTGGCCTTTCCAGCGAATGGAATTATAATTCAACCATGTTCTTGTACGATGCTTCTTTTATGAGATTAAGGGAATTAACCTTGGCCTATAACCTACCTTCTTCTTTTACCAAGAAAATTGGCTTGAGCAAGACTAGGATTTTTGCAACGGGAATGAACTTGCTGACGTTCACCAAGTATCCCGGGGGAGATCCTGAAATTGCCCGTGATTTTGACACTCCTCAAGACAGGAACATGAGCCCGAATGTGACTTATTTAACAACGCCTCAACAGAAATCTGTGTTGATAGGCTTATCTACATCATTTTAATTACTAAAGAATATTAAGGATGAAAACTATTTCACAACTATTTATAAAGGGGCTAATTTTTCTTCTATGCTTATCGGCCTTTGCCGGATGTAAGAAATTTTTGGATGCTCCACCGCTGAATGTGGTTACCAAAGCAGAGGCGCTTAAAGATGAAGCTGGTGTTGCTGCAGTCATGAATTCGGCCTATCAAATTTTGGGTGGCGGGAATGTGTTTGGAGGAAGATATCAGGTCATTTCTGAATTAATGGCCGATCAGATTCAGGGAAACCTGCTTTCTGGCGATTTTGGAGAAATCTATGGTAGAAAAACTTCGGTTTTTGGTGATTATAAAAATAATTTCTATACCGAGATCTATCAGGCCAATTTTAGGGCCAATACTGTCTTGGAAAATTTAGAGGTTACTGCTGCAAAAAGGGACGACCTGGAAGGTCAGGCAAGATTTGTAAGGGCTTTTGCCCACTTTATTTCTGTGAGGCTATTTGCACAACCCTATGGTTATTCTGCTAATAATGATCACTTGGGGGTGCCTTTGAGAATAAGCACAGCTAAGGACGCAGGGGTAAGGGCAACGGTTAAACAGGTTTATGACCTCATTATAAGCGACCTTAAAATTGCAGAGAATAAAATGAACGATGTAAACCCGGGATATCCGACCAAATGGGCGGCAAAAGCTTTATTGGCCAAGGTATATTTCTCGATGAATGATTTTGCCAATGCCTATAATTATGCCAATCAAGTGATCTCAAGTGGCAAATTTACTTTTGAAACCGATTATTCAAAAAGATTTTCAGAAGGGCAAAGTACAGAGGCCATTTTTCAGATCGTAAATACCGTTGGTTCTTATGATACAGGAGGAGAATTGCGAGGGCAATTCAGATCGGATTTTAATTTACCTACCCTTCGGTTTACCGCCGCGGTCTATAGTGCGGTGAATACGCCTAATGATATTAGAAAAGCATGGTTTAATATTGTGAAGTATCCGGGAGAAATACCCACCACAAAATATAATAAGGAAAGGTTTAATGTTTCTGTGATTCACCTTACCGATATGAAATTGATTAGGGCCGAATCTGCTGCAGAGCGTAATGAGAACCTGAACGTGGCTATAGGTGATATTAATGATATTCTAAACCGGGCATACGCTGGTACCAAAAGTATTCCTGTAGGTTCATCGGCTTTACTTGTTAAAACCAACGCCCGATTTGAACGAGCAATAGAAATGGTGGCGGAAGGAGATCGTTTGTACGAAATCAAACGTATAGGCGCTAGGGGAGAAAACATAGATAAACGAGGTGCAGCTTGGAATTGTAATGGATTGGTGTTGCAGTTTCCACAGGGAGAAATTTCAAGTAATACCAGTTTTGTACGCAATCCTGAAGGAGGATGTAACTAAAAATAAATCGTATGAAAGCATTAAAATATTTATTAATAGCACTTTGCACCGTTGCTTTTTTCGGATGCAAGCCAGAGAAGTTTGGTCCGATAACCAGTAATGTAGCAGTGGTTAAACAATTGCAGGGTACTTGGGGGCTTACTAAAGTAGTACAGGTAGATCAAGACGCTAAAACAAAGGGCTTTCCCTATAAGGAATTGGACATTACCAATGTATATGCCTATAAGGATCTGGTCATTGCTTTACAGTTAGACGCTTTGGGGAATCCTTCGACCTTTACCATTACCAATGGTAATGCTCCCAAAATTGTGGATTTAACTTCTGGCAACTGGTCGGTAGATCAAAATTTGGCTCCCACAACCATTGCCTTAAAAAATGGGACCGTTACTAATGCTTTGTCATTAGGTTCTTATACAGGTTTGAGTAGTGGCAAGCTCTATCTGGTGAGAAATAAATCAATTAATGGAAAAGTGATCCTTTCCTATCAATATGAGTTTACCAAAAAGTAATATGGTTATGAAGAAGTTAATATTATCAATTATATTTAGTTTAAGTACACTGTGGGCTTTTTCGCAGGTAACTTTTAGTCCAGTCACATTTACTGCTGAAGATGAAGTAACCATTACACTTGATGTAACTGGAACTCCTTTGGCAGGTATAGATGATATTTATATCTGGACTTTTTCCAACGATGGTGTAGGGGGAGGGAAGGACGGTTTGGTAAATGGGCAATGGGGGAATTCTTCCGATGCCGCGAAATTCACCAAGATTGCAACCAATAAATTTACTTTCAAATTTACAGGCACCACCCTGTTTGGCCAGAGCCCGGCAGAGCTGATCAATTTTGGTTTTTTGGCCAAAACAAAAGATGGTAGCAAACAAACCCCAGATTATAAGCCTTATAAGTTCGATCCATTGGTGTTTGTTCCAACCCAATTTAGGGTTTTTCCTGCCAAGTTAGATCAAACAGACATGGCTACAGTCTATTTTCATCAAGATCTGGCTACAGAACAATCTTTGCAACGGTTATTTGATGTGAAGGTAACCATTGTTTTTTATGATGCAGCAGGGAATGAATTTGCCAGAAGGGTAGATATGATTGCCAAAAAGGAAACGGATAAACTGTATGCCTATTCCTTTATTCCCGATCGTTTGGTCACCATCCCATCGGGAACGGTGTTGTCAAAATTCAGCTATCAGTTTACGGGAAATCTTAAAGATGCAAATGGAGGAAATACAGCAACTAGTGGCCCTGTTGTAGAAGTCGCTTATTTAACTTTTAATTAATTATTGATATGAAGAATAAACTATTTCATTTATTACTGTCATTATCAGTAATAATTGGTGGGTGTAAAAAAATCAATTTTGATGAAAGCGTTAAAGGGGAGGCTTTAGGCACCTTTAACCTAACTACACCTGATAACAATGCCATTTTGGTATTGAACAGTGCTACACCTAATGCCCAAATACGTATTACTTGGGCTGCCGCTAAACCTGGCGTATCAACCGCACCCACTTATACTTTTATTGCTGCATTAAAAACGGGGTCTTTGACACAACCTTTGTTGGAAGTGCCAGCCGATGATAATGGAAAAAGCAATAAGTTAACTCTTACCCAAAAGCAATTGGACGATCTACTTAAAGCGAAGAATGTTGCCGAAGGCACCAAGACAGATTTGATTTGGAATGTAAGGGCCGATAATGGAAGCAAGAAAGAAATGGCTGGTACAAGCTATAATATCGCCATTACCAGATTTGGTGACGGCATTAGTAATTTTCTGTTATATGGCCCCGTTTCCTCTCCTACAAGTATAGTGGTCAACCCCAATTCAACAGTAGATCTGTTTACTTTTAAGTGGCAAAAGGCTTTTCCTGGAAAATCAGCCAATCCAACTACCTATAAACTAAAATTGGTTGCTGAGGGGGGAAGTTTTGATGCCCCAATTTACGAAGTGGCTTCTAATAATGCAGGATTGGATTCTACCTTTACCATCAGCCATCAGGCATTGGACTTGTTGCTGACCTCCAAAGGTTTTACCGATCAGGCAGCTCCGGCAAAATTACAATGGACTGTAGAAGCTACTTCGGGTAACGTAAAGAAATACGCCGATTATGTAAATGATTTGAGCATAATCAGGGAGGTTAACCTGTTTATGGTAGGTTCGGCCAGTGAACACCAGTGGGATAATGGTAATCCAACTTATATGTTTAGGGATTTGGCTAACTCTAATTTGTATACCTATACTGGTTATTTGCAAAGTGGTGAATTCAAGTTTATCACAACGGTTGGAAGTTGGAATACACAATATGGTAGCAACGGAAGTGGTGGCGTGGCCGTAAAGCCACAAAGTGCCGACCCCGATCCTGGAACATTTCAGGTAACCACCGCAGGATATTATACAGTCAAGATAGATATCAAGGCACTTACTTTTTCTATGGTGGCCTATAATGCCTCATCTGCTACTGTATATGCCTCAATTGGTATTATTGGAGGTTTTAATGGTTGGGGCGATATCAATGCAATGACCAAAACAACATTTAATCCTCATATCTGGCAAGTTACCCAACGATTTGATCAAGACAGCGAACTTAAATTTAGAATTGCTACAGGTTGGGATGTGAATTGGGGCACTTCAGCAGCTGATGTAAATCGCAAGTATGGAGTAGGGGTAAGAGATGGAAATAATCTATTTGTTAAAACAGGTAATTATAAGATCTTTTTTAACGATTTAACTTCCGAGTATATTTTTTATAATCAATAAAATAGCTAAGAGCACATCCAGAAGTTGAACTTGCTCAATTTTTGGATGTGTTTCACTTCTTCGATAAATGAAACGACTTTTTTTCTATCTCTTTTGCTTTGTTATTGCGCTTAGTGCCGATGCGCAAAATAGTCCTGTTTTAGTTGCTGGAAATATCAAAACCGTTAACATAGAAAAACAAAAAATAACTTTCCAGACCGACCATGCCTATGGCGAGATCACTATTTTCAGTCCCAGTATAATTAGGGTAAGATTAGATAAAAAAATACTGGGAAATGATTTTTCTTATGCAGTAGTTATGCCGCCGCAGCAAACGAAGTGCAGCATTAAGCAAGATGACAAAAAGATAACCATCCTAACCGATTCATTAAGCACGACTATTAGCAAAAAACCTTTTGCAATAACCTTTTATACCTTAGATGGAAAAGTGATTAATGAAGATGAAAAGGGTCTGCAGCATTCTTGGGTTGCCGAGGAGGCTACGGCTTATAAGCATATGCAGGAAGCAGAACGTTTTATTGGATTGGGAGAAAAAACAGGCAATCTTGATAGGAGGGGAAATGGTTATACCAATTGGAACTATGATGCCTTTGGTTACTCCACAGGCCAAGATCCATTATATTCTTCTATTCCTTTTTATATCGGCATTCATCATGGACTGAATTATGGTATCTTCTTAGATAATACTTATCAAACTGATTTTAATTTTGGCGCTAGCAACAATCGTTTTTCCTCTTTTTCAGCTCAGGGTGGCGAATTGAACTATTATTTCATCTATCATAAAAAATTAGCCGATATCATTGGTTCTTATACCACTTTAACAGGTCGTATGAAAATGCCCCCTTTATGGAGTTTGGGCTATCAACAAAATAGGTATAGCTACTATCCGGAAACAGAAGTGATGCGTATAGCACAAACCTTGCGGGAAAAGAAAATTCCGGCAGATGGGATTACGTTGGACATCCATTATATGGACCAGTATAAATTATTTACTTGGGACAAAACGAGATTTGGTGATCCCTTGGCCATGAATAAGAAATTAAATGCCATGGGGCTTAGGACAACGGTAATTGTTGATCCTGGTATTAAAGTAGAAAAAGGCTATGATGCCTATGAAGATGGCGTTAAAAAGGGGGTTTTTGTAAAGTATCCAGACAGTAGCGATTTTACGGCACAGGTTTGGCCGGGCTGGTGTCATTTTCCCGATTTTACCGCGGTTAAGGGTAGGGATTGGTGGAAAGAAAAAATCAGTTTTTTTTCCAATACTGGTGTGGATGGCATTTGGAATGATATGAATGAAATTGCCAGTTGGGGACAAAAAATGCCATCGAACATTATTTTTAATTACGATGGTGCTTTGGCAAGCCACAAACAAGCGCATAATGTATATGGTATGCAAATGGCAAGGGCCAGCTTTGAGGGGGCCATAGCGGCCACCCACAAACGTCCATTTAATTTAACGAGGGCAGGTTATGCAGGTTTACAACGTTATACCGCCATTTGGACCGGTGATAATCGTTCTGAAGAGGACCATATGTTGTTGGGGGTGCGATTAATGAGCAGTTTAGGTGTGAGCGGAGTTGCTTTTACAGGTATGGATATTGGTGGTTTTACTGGCAACCCCTCGGTGAGCTTATATGCCCGTTGGATACAAATAGGTGCATTTAACCCCTATTTTCGTAACCATACCGCAGTAAATACCAAATCTTCAGAGCCCTGGAGCTATGGTGAAGAAGTAACCGAGATCTCCAGAAACTATATCAATTTGCGCTATCATTTATTGCCCTATCTATACGCTACATTTAATGAAGCCGTAAATAAAGGCTTGCCCGTGGTACGTAGTCTGGCCATCGATTATACATTTGAGCCAAAAGTGTATAATACACAGTTTCAAAATCAGTTTTTGTTCGGACAGGCCTTTTTGGTTGCACCTTTCGAGAGTACAAAAGATTTTGGAAATATTTACTTTCCACAAGGAAGGTGGTATAACCTCTACAATGATGAGCAAGAGCAAGGCGATACCGAAAAAATTATACGTTTGAATCTGCACAAACTACCAGTCTTTGTGAAAGAAAGCAGCATTGTGCCCATGCAATCGTTGGTGCAAACCACTGCAGAAAAACCAACAGATACTTTAGTGATCCATATCTATAAAGGAGAGCTCAATAATAGCTTTAATTATTATGAAGATGATGGAGAGAGCTATAATTATGAAAAAGGAGATTTCTATAAAAGAAACATTATCTATGATGCAGTAAAAAAACAGATCGTTTTTGACAAAGTAGAAGGGAGCTTCAAGTCAAAATTTACAAAGTTAAAAGTTGTTTTTCATGGATTTACGGCAATCGATAAAATTAATGCAGGTAAGACCTTAAAAGATGATTTTCTTTCCTTTCTTAATCCAATTTCACGCTTCGACCCACAAGGTACAGCTAGTCCTATAGAAGGTTGTAAGGTAAAAAGCGTAATACTGGAAAACATTAGCACCCGATTTGAGATTAAATACTAAGACAAATTAACATGAATAAATTATATGCCATCATTTTTGCCCTTTTTTGGAGCATGGGGTTGTTTGCGCAGCTTCCAAAGTTAGCACGTATTGAACCTTCATTTTGGTGGGCAGGTATGCATAATTCCAAACTTCAGTTATTGGTACATGGACAAAACATAGCCCAAAATAAGGTAACCATTAATTATAAAGGAGTGAGCTTGGTAAAAGTTCATCAGGTGGAAAATCCAAATTATCTGTTCCTAGACCTGGAATTGGCTGCAAATGTAAAGCCTGGAAGGTTTCCTATTATATTTAGTGTCAAGAGAAAAAAACAGGCCGAATTCAGTTATGAGCTTAAGCAAAGGCTTAAAGACGTTAAACAATTTCAGGGTGTTACCACGAAAGATTTTATCTATTTGATCATGCCAGATCGTTTTGCCAATGGCGATAAAACTAACGATGTGGTGAAGGGAATGAATGAGACCGCCTTAAATCGGGATAGTATATTCTATCGCCATGGTGGCGATATACAGGGTATCATTGACCATCTAGATTATTTACAGGAACTAGGGGTAACTACACTTTGGTTAAATCCCATATTGGAAAATAATCAATCGAAAACTTCCTATCATGGTTATGCCAACACAGATAATTATAAAATTGACAGTCGATTGGGTACCAATGAATTATATAAAAAGTTAACAGCAGAATGCCATAAACGTGGAATGAAGATGATCAAAGACTTGGTGCATAATCATTTTGGAACGGAACATTTTACGATTAGTGACATGCCCATGAAAGATTGGGTACACCAATGGCCTAATTATACCAAAACTACCTATCGCGAGCAGGTTCATATGGATCCCTATGTCTCTAAAAAAGATAAAGATCTAATGGTAAATGGTTGGTTTGATAGGCACATGGCCGACTTAAACCAAAACAATGCTTTTGTACAAAATTACCTCACCCAAAGTCACATCTGGTGGATAGAATATGCGGGCTTGGATGGATTTAGGTTAGATACCTATGCCTACAACGACCTAAAGTTTATGGCAGATTGGGCACAGAAAATTACTGCTGAATATCCTAGATTCACATTTTTTGGTGAAACTTGGGTACATGGCGTCCCAAACCAGGCCTATTTTACCGAAGGGAACAAAATCAATCAGGGAATAGATACCAAGTTACAGGGGGTAACAGATTTTCAGGCGCTTTGGGGCATTAACGAGGCGTTAAACGGAAAATTTGGATGGATGGATGGGGTAGTAAGGCTTTATAATGTTTTCGCCAATGACTATCTATATAAAGATCCTACCCGTAATGTGGTTTTCTTGGATAATCATGATATCAGCCGCTTTTATTCTGTAGTAGGCGAAGATTTTAACAAATATAAATCGGGCATTGCTTGGCTGCTCACCACAAGAGGTATTCCACAGTTCTACTATGGAACTGAAATATTGATGAAAAACTATGCCAATCCAGATGGTTTGGTACGCAACGATTTTCCTGGAGGATGGGAGGGCGACAAAAGTAACAAGTTTGCCGCCTCAGGTAGAACAGATAAGGAAAATGAGGCCTTTAATTATGTGAAAAAACTAGCCAATTTCCGTAAAAATAACGAGGTGCTACAAACGGGAAAAATGATGCAGTTTATTCCGGAAGATGGTATATATGTGTACTTCAGGTACAATGACAATAAAACCATCATGGTCATTATGAACAGTAATACTGAAGAAAAGACATTACCTACCATACGTTTTGCAGAAAGGATTTTAAGCTCCACCAGCGCTAAAAACATAGTGACTGATGAGGTGCTCAACAATATTTCAAACATCAAAGTTCCAGCAACAAGTACATTGGTGCTAGAGTTGCGATAAATTTTAGCAGATAATATGATAGAAGATCGAACAACACATACATCATTACACCATGCTAGGCTGAAGGCTTGTTTATTCGATTTAGATGGTGTTTTAGTAGACACAGCGGTATATCATTATAAGGCCTGGAAAAAATTGGCCAACAGTTTAGATTTAGATTTTACTGAAGAACAGAATGAACAACTTAAGGGAATTAGTAGGATAGAAAGCCTGAACAAGATTTTAGCATGGGGAGGGATAGAGAAAACGGATAAAGAAAAGCAAGCGTTAGCGACCGAAAAGAATGAATGGTATGTAGCAATGATTTCGAAAATGACACCATCAGAGGTTTTACCAGGTACCGTAGCATTCCTGAAGGCCGTAAAGGAGGCTGGTTATAAAACAGCCTTAGGCTCGGCCAGTAAAAACTCGGCATTAATTTTAGAAAGAACACTTCTTGGCCACTTTTTTGACGAAATAGTAGATGGAAACTTGGTCAGTAAATCTAAACCAGATCCCGAGGTTTTCTTGAAAGGTGCATCGCTTTTAGGCGTACAGCCAAATGAATGTGTGGTTTTTGAAGATGCGGTAGCGGGAATAGAAGCTGCCAAGCGGGGCGGAATGAAGGCGGTTGGTATTGGTAGTCCAACCGTACTTATGGCAGCAGATTTGGTGGTGAAGAACTTGGATCAGCTTACGGTAAGGCAGCTACAACAATTGAGCGAATTATAAAAGGAAGTAGAAAGAGCAATATAGATGAAGAATTACATTAAGGCACACGAATGGAGTATTATTGAGGAAGGTTTTGATCCTCATTTGAATAAAATATCTGAAAGTATTTTTAGTTTGGGCAATGGACGAATGGGACAAAGAGCCAATTTTGAAGAGACCTATTCCGGAGAAACCTTGCAGGGCAATTATATAGCGGGCGTTTATTATCCAGATAAAACCCGTGTAGGTTGGTGGAAAAATGGTTATCCAGAATATTTTGCCAAAGTGCTCAACGCAGCCAATTGGATTGGATTGAGCATTAAAATCGATGGTGAGGAATTGGATTTGGCTAAAGCTAAAATACAAGAATTCTCTCGTGAATTGAATATGAAAGAAGGCTATTTGCAGCGTAAGTTTAAAGCAACTTTAGCAAATGGTAAGCAGGTTCAGGTATCGGCTACTCGTTTTTGCAGTATAGCGGATGACGAGGTGGGGGCGCTTAAATATACGGTAAAGACATTGAACTTTGAAGGTACACTAACCATTACCTCTTTTATTGATGGAGATATTAAGAACCAGGACAGTAATTACGATGAGAAATTTTGGGACTTTGTTGCCGATGAAGTACAAGAAAATCAAACCTTTTTGACCTTAAGGACCAAGAAGACTGCGTTTGAGGTGTGCACTGCAAGCGAGATGACTATCTATAAGCATGCAGAACCGATTAAAGCAATCTTAGAAACCATTAAAAAGGAAAAATACATTGGCCAACAGTTTTCTGTAGGGCTTAAAGCCAATGAAGAAGTGAGTATCGTTAAAATTGTGGCAAACCTCTCCTCAGAGAATTATGCTAAAGATGAGCTTTTAAATCAGGCGAAGGCCACTTTAACAAAAGCAGCCCATAAGGGCTTTGAAGTTTTACTTGCAGAACAAACACAGGCTTGGGCGGCAAAATGGGAAGAAAGTGATATCGTAATTGAAGGGGATGTGGCTGCACAGCAGGCTATTAGGTTTAATATATTTCAGCTTTTTCAGACCTATACAGGTAAAGATGACCGCCTAAATATTGGTCCGAAAGGGTTTACAGGAGAAAAATATGGAGGATCTACCTATTGGGATACTGAAGCTTATTGTGTGCCTTTCTATTTGGCTACAGCTCCGCAAGAAGTCAGTAAAAATCTATTGATCTACCGCTATAAGCAATTGGCTAAAGCTATAGAAAATGCACAAAAACTAGGATTTAAAGATGGTGCAGCCCTTTATCCAATGGTTACGATCAATGGCGAAGAATGCCATAATGAATGGGAAATTACGTTCGAAGAAATCCATCGAAACGGAGCCATTGCCTACGCCATATACAACTATATTCGTTATACTGCCGATGAAGATTACCTACAGCAATACGGTCTGGAAGTCCTGGTGGGAATTGCCCGGTTTTGGAAACAACGTGTAAACTGGAGCACTGATAGGCAGCAATACGTAATGTTGGGCGTTACTGGTCCAAATGAATATGAGAATAATGTCAATAACAATTGGTACACGAATTATTTAGCGGTTTGGTGTTTAAAATATACAAAGCAAGCTATAGAATTGGTTGCAGATAAAAATGCAGAGCGTTATCAATCATTGGTATTGAAGTTGGACATCAAAGAAAATGAACTTACAGATTGGCGGCATATTGTAGAAAATATGTATTATCCACATCATGAAAAATTGGATGTTTTTCTACAGCAGGATGGTTATATGGACAAGGAACAAATATTGGTGAAAGATTTACCGGTAAATGAACGGCCTTTAAACCAAAAATGGAGCTGGGATAGGATTCTGCGCTCTTGTTTCATCAAGCAGGCCGATGTATTGCAGGGCCTGTATTTTTTCGAGGATGACTTCGATTTCGATACCCATAAACGTAATTTCGATTTTTACGAGCCACGTACCGTGCATGAAAGCTCATTGTCGCCATGTGTACACAGTATTTTAGCAGCTAAATTAAATGATGAAGCCAGAGCTTATGAATTTTATTTAAGAACCTCACGACTAGATTTGGACGACTATAACAATGATACCGAAGATGGTTTGCACATTACTTCTATGGCAGGTACCTGGATGAGTGTGGTTGAAGGTTTTGCCGGTATGCGTGTGCGTAACCATAAGTTGGTATTTAATCCTTTTCTACCGGAAAAATGGAAATCCTTTTCTTTTACCGTAGGCTTTAGGGGAGCAAATATCAAGGTAAATATCAATGCCTCCGAAATCAGTATCCTTAATATGACCAAGCAGGCCGTTAATTTGGTTGTTCATCAAAACGATTACCAGCTTGATGGGCATGCGCAATTGAAAGTGGCCAACTCTTTATTAGTTTAGTATTTTGTAGAAAATAATGAATAAACGATTACTTGGTACGGCACAAAAGATAAAATCATTACTTGTCCCCAGCATTCGGGATAGAAATATAAGATATCCTGGTCTTCTAAAAGGAGAATTGGTAAATAAAATCTATGTGCCTATGTGGCTGGAAAAAATGTGGTGTACGCAAAAAAAGGTGTTAAATAAAATTGTCTGTTTGCTTATGGGAGTGTTTGCCATATCATGCGGGGCCCCTAAAAATAAGGGGGTTGATAAAAAGGATAACATTGTTATTTACCAACTTTTACCTCGATTATTTGGAAATAGCGTGACCACAAATATTCCTTATGGTACCATAGAGCAGAACGGTTGCGGAAAATTTAACGATATCACCGACAAAGCTTTAGATGGATTGAAAGAATTGCAGGTAGATTACGTTTGGTATACTGGTGTGATTGCCCATGCCAGTTTGACCGATTACAGCAGATATGGTATAGCAAAAGACGATGCCGACGTAGTGAAAGGACGAGCAGGCTCGCCCTACGCAATCCGCGATTATTATGATGTAGATCCCGACTTGGCTGTAGAGGTTAACCATAGAATGGCAGAATTTGAAGCACTTATTGCGCGTACACACCATAAAGGACTAAAGGTACTTATTGATTTTGTTCCCAATCATGTAGCGCGTAGTTACCAGTCTAGGGCTAAACCCAAAGGAGTGGCCGATTTTGGTGTAGCAGATGACAAGACGGTTGCCTTCAGCACTAAAAATGATTTTTACTATATTCCAAACCAAGCTTTTCAAGTACCTATTTCTAATCGTGCTAAAAATACGTTATCGGTTTTGCAGGATGGAAAATATCTAGAAAATCCAGCGAAAGCCACAGGAAATAACGTATTCAAAGCACAGCCTTCGGCAGATGACTGGTATGAAACCGTAAAACTGAATTATGGCGTAGAATATTTGGATGGAAAAGAAATCAAGCATTTGGATCCTATTCCACCTGTATGGGTAAAAATGAAAGATATTTTGGTGTATTGGACAAAGAAGGGCGTTGATGGTTTCCGCTGTGATGTAGCCGAAATGGTGCCTGTAGAATTTTGGAGCTGGGTAATTCCTCAGGTAAAAAAGGTTAATCCAAATTTAATTTTTATAGGAGAAGCTTATAATCCAAAAGTCTATGCCCAATATATTAATGAAGGTAAGTTTGATTATTTATATGATAAAGTTGGTCTGTATGATGGCTTAAAGCGATTGATTAAAAATGAAGAAAAAGCAGACGTGGAGGATATTAGGCAGGTTTGGCAGAAGGAAAGTGCGGGTTTTGACCAAAAGATGCTACGTTTTCTCGAAAACCATGATGAAGAAAGGATTGCATCAAAAGGATTTGCCGGAAAGGCTAAGTTAGCTTTTCCCGCAATGGTGGTTTCTGCTACTTTGGGTAAGGGCCCGGTAATGTTGTATTTTGGCCAGGAAGTGGCTGAACCAGGTGTTGGAAAAGAAGGTTTTGGAGGCGACGATAATAGAACCACTATTTTCGATTATTGGGGGGTACCAAGCCATCAGCGGTGGCTCAATAATGGGAAGTTTGATGGGGCAAAACTGAACAAGGAAGAGATTGAAACCCGCCAATTCTACAAAAAATTGATGCAGATAAGAGCCAATAGCAATGCAATTACAGACGGAAAGATACTTGAAATACCACTTGGAACTGGGAAAAAAGCATATGCCTATATAAGATATACGGCCCAACAAAGATTATTGGTAGTGGTAAACTTTGATAGGGAAGAGACGTTACAACGAAATATCGAGTTACCTTCAGACTTGCTAAAATTAAAAGCTCCAGCAAAAGCAGTGGACTTGTTAAATGAAAAATCAATTGTCATAAAAGAGGGGAAACTTGCTATACAATTATTGCCAGTTTCAGCACAAATCATACAATTTTAAGTTAAATCAAGAAAACCAATGAGCCTAAAAACAATACAAAAACCTATGTTAAGCCTTTCGCAGATTATTAATATGAGCGTAGGTTTTTTTGGTATCCAGTTTGGCTGGGACTTACAACGGGCCAATATGGGGCGTATATACGAAAATTTGGGTGCCAATCCAGACCAAGTGCCCTTATTGTTTTTGGCCGCGCCGCTTACAGGTTTAATTGTGCAACCTATTATTGGTTACCTTAGTGATAGAACCTGGCATCCTACATGGGGAAGGAGAAGGCCTTATTTTTTTATTGGGGCCTTGATCAGTTCAATAGCGCTTATTTTTATGCCGCATAGCAGTACCCTTTGGATGGCTGCTAGTTTATTATGGATATTGGATGTTTTTGGCAATGTAGCCATGGAACCATTTAGGGCTTTTGTATCTGATAAACTACCAGACCATCAGGTAAACCGTGGTTTTATTATGCAAAGTATGATGATTGGATTGGGCGGCAGTATTGCATCGGCTTTGCCATGGATTTTTAATAATATCTTCAAGGTAAGTAACCTGGCAGCTTTTGGCGATATACCACAGAACGTGAAGTATTCATTCTATTTAGGTGCTTTCTTCTTTTTTGCTGCGGTTTTATATACAGTTATAACCACCAAAGAATACCCACCAACCGAAGAGGAACTAGCCACTAATAAAGCGGGTAAGGGATTTATTCATGGTGCTCGAGAAATTAAAGATGCTTTTAGGCAAATGCCCAAACAGATGCGTGTGATCTCTCTGGTGCAATTCTTTACCTGGCCCGGTTTGTTCCTCATGTGGTTTTATTATACTACTGCGGTTGCGGTAAATGTATTTGGTGGTAAAGATGCCAGTGACCCGGTATATGCGGCGGGAGCCGATTTCGGGAGCTTGACTTTGGCTTATTACAGTGTGGTTACTTTCTTATTTGCCCTAGTGCTCCCTAAAATAGCCGATGCTTTAGGCAGAAAGACTACTCATAGCCTTTGTTTATTATGTGGTGCTCTAGGTTTGATCAGTGTGGCATGGGTTCATGACAAGTACATGTTGTATTTGTGCATGACGGGAGTGGGCGTAGCTTGGTCAAGTATTCTCTCTATGCCTTATGCCATGTTAAGTGGACATTTGCCAAAGGCTAAAGTGGGCATATATATGGGGATTTTTAATTTC
Organism: Pedobacter sp. ASV28; assembly: GCF_016428855.1. GTDB lineage: Bacteria > Bacteroidota > Bacteroidia > Sphingobacteriales > Sphingobacteriaceae > Pedobacter. The sequence continues at coordinate 51,557 of NZ_JAELTN010000010.1, read as the reverse complement.
TTTATTGTGATGCCCGAAATTATAGCTTCGTTGGGTTTCGGCTGGCTAATGCGTAACGTGCTCCACAACGATCGTTTATTGGCTGTGCAATTGGGAGGAGGACTAATGGTTTTGGCTGGGATCATCTGCTATTTGTGGATAAAGGATAATAAAAAAGAAGAGCTGATTTTGGCAAGCGAACTGGGTATAGAAGAGCATAGAACAGTATAGTAAAATAAAATTGATGTGATGAAAAAATTGTTTTTGTTGTTGCTAATTGTGAGCACTGGTCTAAGTTTTTCATGCAAAAAAAGCAATGTAGAAGAAACAGCTCCAACTCCCGTTATTCCAGTTGTTCCACCTTCAACAGCGCTTCCAGCAGGTGCTAAAGAAGGAGTTGTTTTTATCAATAATGGAACCTCGGCCATTGTAACCTTATATGCGCCGGGTAAAAATACGGTGTCATTAATGGGCGATTTTAACAATTGGTCGGCAACGGCCTCTAAAATGACCAAAACACCGGATGGAAATTACTTTTGGATAAGGATAGACAACCTGAACGTCGATACAGAATACGCTTATCAGTTCTTGGTAGATGATAACCTGAGAATTGCAGATGCCTATTGCGAGAAGATATTGGATCCTATAAATGATCCCTATATTAATCAGGTTACCTACCCTAACCTTAAAGCTTATCCAACAGGAAAAACTACGGGAATCGTAAGCGTAATGCAAGCCAATCAGCCCGGTTATGCTTGGAAAAATAATGCTTTTGTTCGTCCAGCTAAAAATAATCTCGTTATTTATGAGCTCTTGATCAGAGATTTTACGGTAGAACATAGTTACAATTCTACTTTGCAAAAACTTGATTATTTGGTGGCCTTAGGTGTAAATGCCATCGAACTAATGCCGGTTAATGAATTTGAGGGAAACCTGAGCTGGGGTTATAACCCTTCTTTTTATTTTGCTCCAGATAAATACTATGGCACAAAAAATGACTTGAAAAAATTTATAGACGAATGCCATGGTAAAGGAATCGCCGTAATTTTAGATATGGTACTTAACCATTCTTTTGGCCAATCGCCTATGGTGCAATTATACTTTGATGGGAATAAGCCTACAGCTAATAGTCCATGGTTTAATACCGATGCCAAACATCCTTATAATGTAGGATATGATTTTAACCACGAAAGTGGGGCCACCAGGTCCTTCTCCAAAAATGTAATGAAATTTTGGATGCAGGAATATAAAATCGATGGTTTCCGATTCGATTTGTCAAAAGGATTTACACAAAAACGATCTACTGATAATGCTAGCTTTTCTGCCTACGATGCTGGTCGTGTTAATATTTGGAAAGACTACAATTCGCATATTAAAAGCATCGATCCCAATAATTTTTATGTGATTTTAGAACATTTTGCCGATGCTGCCGAGGAGAAAGTGCTGGCAGACGAAGGGATGATGTTATGGAATAACATTAACCATAACATGAACGAAGCCACAATGGGATGGCTGGGAAATGCTAATTTTCAATGGGGATTTTATACCAATCATGGCTTTTCAAAACCAGAAAACCTGGTCACCTATATCGAAAGTCATGATGAGGAACGTTTAAACTATAAGAACTTGACTTATGGAAATGCATCGGGAACCTATTCTATAAAAGAGTTGAATACAGCCTTGAAAAGACAACAAATGGCAGCTGCATTTATGCTGGCCATTCCAGGGCCCAAAATGGTTTGGCAATTTGGTGAGCTCGGTTATGATGTAAATATTGATTATAATGGAAGGACAGGCGATAAGCCAATTAGGTGGAACTATGTTGACGAACCCAATAGAAAAGAACTTTATAATGTTTATACCAAGTTAATAAAGTTAAAGAAAGCCAATAGCATATTTAATGCTGCAAATTCTAGCTATAGCTTGGCAGGTGCCGTTAAGTACATTAAACTGAGCGAAGGTAATAACACAGTGGTGGTGGTCGGTAATTTCGATGTGGTGCCCCAAACGGCAAATATTGATTTTGGTAATAACGGCACATGGCTTGATGCATTTGGTGGCAATCTTAATTTAACTACTAATTTATACACTTTGACTCTTGCTCCTGGAGAATATCATGTTTACAGTAAGTTGGCCTTAAATCCTTAATAAATAGAAGCTGTTTAAGATCCATCGGAAGAAATATTTTTGGGTGTAGGGCTGAGGGCAATCGCCCACTTAGGGTTTGGCGTACTAAATTCTTGCTTTTAATGGTGCCAATAGATCATTTATAGAAGTCTAATCATACCTGGAATTATAAATAAATCTGTTATAATCCCCGAAGTTCATTTTATATTAATGGTATAATTCTATTTTTGATTAAAATTATACCAGATGACAAGATTGTGGAGTTATAGGCAATTGATTTTAGTCCAGTTTTTTTTATTGTTAAATGGTTTCTTGTTTGCGCAGGATACCACGCAGCAAGTAGTGCCAAATCGTGAAAATGCACCTTTGCAAATCAATAAACCTTATGTGATCTATATATCGGCCGATGGTTTCAGATACGATTATGCGGATAAATATAAGGCCAAAAATCTTTTGAAGCTGAGAGCGGAAGGTGTTCAGGCCAGCTCTATGAAACCTTCATTTCCATCGGTTACCTTTTCGAACCATTACACCCTAGCCACAGGAATGTATCCTTCGCACCATGGTATAGTAAATAATTCCTTTTACGATCCAAAGAAACAGCAGATATATGTGAAAACAGATCCCAATGCCATAAAAGATAGCACATGGTATGGTGGGGTACCTATTTGGGTATTGGCAGAACAACATAAGATGCTTTCGGCAGCTTTTTATTGGCTAGGTTCAGAAACAGCTGTACAGGGTGTAAGGCCTACGTACTGGTACAATTTTAATAATCTTATACCTATTGATAGAAGAATTGAAGCCGTAAAAAATTGGCTGATGTTGCCCGAAGAAAAGAGGCCTCATTTAATTAGCTTCTATTTTCCAGAGGTCGATGTAGCTGGACACCATTTTGGTCCCGATTCTAGGGAGACTGCTGAGGCCGTGAAGCTTGTTGATGACTGTGTAGGGGAAATGGTGAGCCTTACCAAAAAATTGGGAATTGATGTGAATTTTATCTTTGTTTCCGATCATGGAATGACAAGCGTAGATAATGTTAGCACTTTGTCCTTACCAAAATCTATAGATAAAGAAAAGATCATAATACCCAATGGCGACGCATTATTGCAATTGTATGCAAAAGATAAAAAAGACATCGAGCCCACTTACCGAAAATTAAAACACGAAGCGGTAGACTATGATGTATACCTGGCCAAAAAAATGCCAAAGCGTTGGCATTTTTCCAGTAAAGATAATAGAGATGGCAGGATTGGCGATATTATCCTCATACCGCGTTTGCCAAAGGTTTTCAATTTGACACCTAAAGTAACCACAGTAGGTAAACATGGATTTGATAATGACCTGCAAGATATGCAGGCTACTTTCTATGCTTGGGGTCCGGCATTTAAAAATGGATTGAAAATAGGATCTTTTGAAAATGTAGATGTATATCCGCTGATAGCGAAAATTTTGGGACTACCTTTCGCCCATAAGATTGATGGAAATATTAAGGTGTTGAATCCAATTCTGAAATAATTTCTTTAGTCTGTAAAGCCATTGATGATTATAGATTTATGGCCTTTCGCAATAATGATACCCCAAATATCCTTATACAATTCATCTTTCCAAACCTTTTAGATAATATTTGCCCGTCTTTTAACGGCAAATACGATTTGCATATATAGCTGTGAATATGTTCCTGCCATTATATAAACATATCTTCGAGTGAATAAAAATAAGTAACATTTTAGTGTGGTTTGGTCGATGCCATTCTCTTTGCTGATATTTATATTTACACAAACCTAAAATTTATAAAATGAAGAAAATTTTTACCTTAACCTATTTTACCCTAGTACTCTTTGGTGGGGCATTTGCCCAGGAACGTCAACGTTCTCCAGAACGTGTACCACAGCAAGGAACGGCAACAAATCAACAGGCACCTAAAGAAGAAGCACCAACCCGTTCCACCAACATTGCTTCTAGAACTATCGTTACCGAAAGTGCAGTAGTTACTAATCATACCGTTGCGATCAATGGCAAGACGGTTCCCTATAAAGCTACGGCTGGCACTTTGCCGGTATGGGATGAAGAGGGGAAACCGATAGCGGGCTTGTTTTACACTTATTATGAAAGAACCGATATCCAAAATAAGGATAGCAGGCCGTTGGTAATTTCCTTTAACGGGGGGCCTGGATCAGCATCGGTTTGGATGCATATTGCTTATACAGGTCCGGTTGTTTTGAATATCGACGATGAAGGCTATCCAATTCAACCTTATGGCTACAAGGATAACAGTACGTCCATTTTGGATATTGCCGATATTGTTTATATAGATCCTGTGAATACAGGTTATTCAAGAGCTGTCAATAAAGATATACCTACCAATAAATTCTTTGGTGTAAAGGCCGATATCAAATACTTGGCCGAATGGATCAATACCTTTGTAACTAGGACGAACAGGTGGGCCTCTCCCAAGTACCTTATTGGAGAGAGTTATGGTACAACAAGAGTTTCTGGTCTGGCCTTGGAATTGCAAAGTAACCACTGGATGTATCTCAATGGGGTAATTTTAGTTTCTCCCACAGAATTGGGAATTGAAAGGGGAACTGTGATGAATGCAGCCTTACGCTTACCTTATTATGCAGCAACAGCTTGGTATCATAAAGCTTTACCCGCAGACCTTCAAGGTAAAAAGCTCATTGACATGTTGCCAGAAGTAGAGCGCTTCACCATTGATGAGTTGATCCCTGCCATGGCTAAAGGTGGTTTTTTAGCTATTGATGAGAAAAAGAAAATTGCGGTTAAAATGGCCAGGTTTTCAGGTATTTCAGAAAAAGTGATCTTGCAGAATAACCTCGATGTTTCTACAAATTTATTTTGGAAAGAGCTATTGCGTGATAAAGGATTTACTGTAGGCAGACTGGATTCCAGATATAGAGGAATTGATAGGGCCGATGCAGGCGAACGACCTGATTACAATGCAGAATTAACCTCTTGGCTACATTCCTTTACACCTGCAATTAATATGTACTTGCGCAATGCCTTAAATTATAAAACCGATTTGAAATATAATATGTTTGGATCGGTTTATCCTTGGGATAGGACAGGAGACAACACCGGAGAAAACTTGAGGACAGCCATGGCTCAAAATCCATATTTGCATGTATTGGTGCAGTCTGGCTATTATGATGGGGCCTGTGATTACTTCAATGCCAAATATAACCTATGGCAAATGGACCCCAGTGGGAAACTTAAAGATAGGATGACTTGGGAAGGTTACGAAAGCGGTCACATGATGTATCTGAGAAAGCCTGATCTGGCCTTGGGAAATGAACATATTAGGGCGTTCATTAAAAAATCATTGCCTACATCCAATCAGTCAGCTAAATTCTAGGGATTAATTTTCATAATCGAATTGCTTTTAAGTAATGCCTAATGGAAAAAGACTGTCTTTTTCCATGTATAAAGTAGCCGGCCTAAGCTTAGATAAGGGCATTAAATTTTATTATGAATTGTTTCCAGATAAATGCTTATTTTTACCGCCCCAATATGGAACAACTGAAAACATCTTTTGATTTTGAAAAACCTTTGGCCGATTTGTATCAGCAAATCGAAAAGGTAAAGCAAATTGCCGATAAAACCAAGGTTGATATGTCGGCCACTCTTGCAGAACTAGACGAAAAAGTTGCGCAGACCAGCAAGGACTTATATGAACATTTGACCGGCTGGCAGAAAGTACAAATGTCACGTCATGCCGAACGTCCGCAAACTTTAGACTACATTAGTCTTATCTGTGATGATTTTATAGAACTTCACGGCGACAGGACGGTGAAGGATGATAAGGCAATTATTGGTGGTTTTGCCACGATTGATGGGCAAACAGTAATGATTATAGGCCATCAAAAAGGAAAGAATACCAAGGAACGCCAATATCGTAATTTCGGTATGGCCAATCCAGAAGGCTATAGGAAAGCCTTGCGTTTGATGCGTTTGGCAGAGAAATTCAATAAACCTGTTATTTCCTTCATCGATACCATGGGTGCTTATCCTGGTTTGGAAGCTGAAGAGCGTGGACAGGGAGAGGCAATTGCACGTAATTTATTGGAGATGTCGGTACTAAAAGTACCTATTCTTTGTTTCATAGTAGGAGAAGGAGCATCAGGTGGTGCTTTAGGTATTGGTATAGGAGACAAAGTTTATATGTTGGAGCATACTTGGTACTCGGTAATTTCACCAGAGTCTTGTTCTTCTATTTTGTGGAGAAGCTGGGATTTTAAGGAAAGAGCGGCTGAGTGTTTAAAGCTGACCTCTGAGGACATGTTTAAAAATCAATTGATTGATGGTGTGGTTAAAGAGCCGCTTGGTGGAGCACATCAAAACCCTGAACTGATGGCCCAAACTTTAAAGGATCAAATTCTCATCGACTTGAAGGTGCTTAAAAAGGTAGATACAGATAAGCTTATTGCTAAAAGAATAGACAAATTTTGTGCAATGGGTGTGGTGAACGAAGGTTAGCCAAATCTGTTTAAATAGCTTAATATAAAAAAAGGATATCCATAAGGATATCCTTTTTTTATTGGAGAAGATGAGGTTGTTAATAATGTTTTTACGGGTTACAATGTTCATTTATGGTTAAGGCAAGATCATACCGGTGACCAGTGATGGTTTAGGTGTATAATAAAATGGGCCGATCAAAGAATTTGATCGGCCCATTTTATTCCTTCCTAAGGATTTAATTAATGTCCAAAGAATTGATTGAACCTGGCATATAGACTTTCAAATTGCTTTTTAAGGTCATCAGCAAGTTTGGTCTGTTTATATTGTGCTGCCACCTTCGACATTGGATCCAGTCCGTACATCAATCCAATTTGGATATTTTGGCCTCCTATTACCTGGTTTTTGCTTTTTGAAACATCTGCTAGGTAACCGATTTCTTTCTCTACGTAAGTTGCATATTTTTTAAGTAGGTTATTGGCCCTTTCGGTTTCACCGAGGATATAAAGATTTTGCGCCATGGTTGGTACACTCATCACAGTGCGTATACCATATATTTTTGTAGGCATCACCTCATCATATTTTTTCATGACCTTTTTAGCATCTTCCATTCTTCCATTTTTAATCAATCCACTGGTTAGGTTATTGAAGATGTTATTAAAAATAGAAATATCATCAGCCGATTGAATGTCTAAATATTTGGCAGTTTTAATGTTGCCCCATTTAAATTTATTCATCACATGATCGTACATCGGATCTAAATTAATACCCTGTTCGCCACTTTCAATGGTAGAAGAATCGGGTTTTAGAGGTAACAATCTATAGGCAAGACCCTCATTGTACAAATAATCACTTAAACCATTAAATTGCTCTGATGGTACAGTAGTACAAAAATAAATAGGCCTTTTCCAATGGTTGTTAGCCAAAATATCAAACATGGCCAAAGTGCCTTTTGTCACATAGCCTTTGTTGAATTTCCATTCTAAGGCAGGAACGATATTGTTGCGCTGAGATTCGGAAACAGTTTTGGTGTTAATTACCTCTTCAGGGTTTACCGTCAACTTAAAGTTTTTGGTAGGAATGAAATTTGCCTTTGAGCCATCTTGAAGAGGTAACTTGTCTTCTGGATCATCAGATAGCAATAAATCAACAATTTGTTTAAGTTCTACAGGTTCCTTAATTCCCATATCCTTATAGTACATTACATCCCGTTCACCAGAAACATACTGGTCTTCTTTCATGCTGATAGGCAGCGCTTCTGACTGATGTACTTTTCGGCGCATCCCATTAATGTACCAATCTGTATCAAATAAACTTAGATTAACTAATCTGATATCCGGTCTAATACCCTCTACTTCCTGGGCATACCACAAAGGATAGGTGTCATTATCACCATAAGTGAATAAAATAGCATTTGGAGCACATGATTCCAAATAGCTCACGGCAATATCATGGGCCACCATTTTGGTAGAACGGTCATGATCATTCCAACCTTCTTTAGCCATTAAAACAGGAGCTGCAAACAGGCCAACTACAGTTGCCGCTATAGCTGCAGTTTTGGCATCTAGTTTTTTGAATACCCATTCTTTTAAACAGAGTACCCCCAGTCCAATCCAAATGGCAAAGGCATAAAATGAGCCTACATAGGCATAATCACGCTCTCTAGGTTCCATTGGTTTCTGGTTGAGGTATAGTACAATGGCCAGTCCGGTAAAGAAGAAAAGTAAGCCTATAATTCCTGCATCTTTAGGTTTGCGATTAAAGTGCCACACTGCACCTAAGATCCCCAATATTAATGGCAAGAAGTAAAAGCGGTTATAAGAGTTGCTATCGGTAATGGATGGAGGTAGGTTGCTTTGGTCACCATATAGCATGGCATCAATTGGCTTGATTCCGCTGATCCATTGACCTTCGTACAAGCTACCCTGTCCCTGTTCCTCATTTTGGCGTCCGGCAAAATTCCATAGAAAATAACGCATATACATAAAGCCGGTCTGATGACGCATAAAGAAACCTAGATTATCAAAGAAATTTGGGAAATGATCATCGCTAAACCCCATCATGTCCTTATAATAATTGATGTGTCTTTGCTCATCACTGTACATTCTTGGAAATAATACCTCATGTTGTAAGCGACGAATGCTGTCTGGGAAATTTTCATTCTCCCCATATATGCGTTTGCTTTTGACGCCCGAAACCTCATACTTGGTTTTGCCCTTGCGATAAGTCTTTCCTGTTTCTACAAATACGGGAGCGGAACCGTCATCATTGTATTTAGGTATAGAGTTGTAGTTAGGGCCAAATAACAATGGCCTATCTCCATATTGTTCACGGTTTAAATAGCTAAGGAAGGAGAATGCATTATCTGGATCACTATTGTTTAGATTAGGCTTGGCTTGGGCCCTGATAATAATCATGGCAAAAGAACCGTAACCAAAAATGATCAATACGGTTGATAATAGAGCAAGATTTAAGACTCTTTTTTGGTGCTTAATGGAATACCTGATCCCCCAAACTAATCCGCCGATGATAAGGATGGCAAAGAACAAAACGCCAGTTCCAAAACCTAGTCCCAATGTATTTACAAAAAATAAATCGAAATAAGCTCCAAAAGATACCAAATATTGGATAATACCATATTGTACAACGGCCAAAATCAAGATGCCAATACCTAATGTTTTAAAAATGCCTGCTGTAGTTGGCTTTGGTGTTTTCTTGAAATAGTAAACGAAAGCTATTGCAGGTATGGTTAATAGGTTAAGCAAGTGTATACCGATGGATAGGCCCATTACATAGGCAATGAATAGTAGCCATCTGTCTGCTTTGGGCTCTTCGGCTACCGCTTCCCATTTTAAAATACCCCAAAATACAATGGCGGTAAATAAAGAGGAAAGGGCATACACTTCAGCTTCAACTGCAGAAAACCAAAAACTATCGGAATAAGCATAAGCTAATGCACCTACAATACCAGCTCCCATAATACTAATAAGGTTGGCTTTGGTGAGGTCTTCATTTTTGTTGACCAATACTTTTTTGGCCAGTGCGGTAATGGTCCAAAATAAAAATAGGATGGTTGCTCCGCTGGCAACTGCCGAGCCAAAATTCATGAAGTAAGCTATTTTGGTGGTGTCTCCAAACGCAAATAGCGAGAAAAAACGCTCGATCATTAGAAATAGCGGAGCTCCAGGCTGGTGCACTACCTGCATCTTGTAGGCAGATGCAATAAATTCGCCGCAATCCCAGAAGCTTACCGAAGGTTCCAAGGTGAGTACATAGGTAATGGTGGCTATTAAGAAGCATATCCAGCCAATAATATTGTTTACTTTTGAATAGTTCATGTTACTATATATAGATAAATATTTTAAGCGATTTGATACATAAAATGCTGCCGAAAATAAAAAAATAGATTGACATAGGCATTATAATGCTGGCTTATTTAACAAAAATTAATCGGTTTTTAATTCTTCAAAGATTGAAATAAAAATATTTTAATTTTTTTTTCAATGTTATTTGCAGATGTGAAAAAAGTGCGTACATTTGCATTCCGTTTCAGCAAAGTGATTTTGAAACAGGAAAATTGTCCGATAGTATAAGGGTAGTACAACGGTTTTTGGTACCGTTTGTCTTGGTTCGAATCCAGGTCGGACAACAAATCTTTTCGGATTGTGAATAAAACCACAATCCGATTTTTTTTAACCAGCATTGATACCCCGCAAATCATGCCATTGCAATTTAATCCAGTTAAAATTTTTGCCGGAAGTGGAACCAAAGAACTTGCCGCTAAAATTGCCAAAGATTATGGCAAACCACTAGGAGATGTAACCTTAAGTAAGTTTAGCGATGGAGAGTTTCAGCCTTCTTTTGACGAATCAATTAGAGGTTGTGATGTATTCTTGGTACAATCTACCTATCAGCCAAGTGATAATTTAATGGAGCTTTTATTAATGGTTGATGCTGCGAAAAGAGCATCGGCACATTATATTACCGCAGTTGTTCCTTATTATGGTTTGGCCCGTCAAGATAGGAAAGACAAACCTAGGGTAGCCATTGGCGCAAAATTGGTAGCCAATCTATTGAAAGCTGCAGGTATACATCGTATCATGACCATGGACCTGCATGCAGCCCAGATACAGGGTTTCTTTGATATTCCGGTAGACCACTTAGATGGATCGGTGATATTCGTTCCTTATATCAAAAGCTTGGGTCTAGAGAATTTAACCATTGCCTCGCCAGATATGGGTGGCTCATATAGAGCCCGTACTTTTGCCAAATTTTTTAATGCAGAAGTGGTCATTTGTGATAAACGTCGTAAACGTGCCAATGAAATCGAATCGATGTCTATTATTGGTGATGTAACCGGACAGGATATTGTATTGATCGATGATATTTGCGATACGGCAGGTACTTTGGCCAAGGCAGCAGCATTGATTATGGAAAATGGTGCAAAAAGTGTTAGGGCAGTTTGTACACATGCCGTTTTATCGGGTAAAGCGTACGAAACGATAGAAAATTCTGTTTTGGAGGAACTTATCGTTACAGATACCATTCCATTAAAACAGCAGAGTGAAAAAATTAGGGTGCTGAGTACAGCAGGTTTGTTTGCAAAGGCCATTGCCAATGTTAACGAGCATGGTTCGATCAGTGACCTTTTTAAGGTGTAAGTAAGGGTTAATTGTGTAATCGGTTATTCGATTAATCGATTTGAACAGGTAGCCAGTTAAACAATAAATAAATATATAAAACGATGAAAACAATCGCTATTAGCGGTTCTCTTAGAGAGAACGTAGGGAAACGCGATGCTAAAGAGCTTCGCTATGAAGGTAAAGTTCCTGCGGTATTGTATGGTGGTAAAGAGCAAGCACACTTTGCTATCGAAAGAACTGATTTAAACGAAGTTATCTATTCGCCAGAAGCGAACTTTATTGAGATCACTGTTGAAGGAAAAGCAGTAAAAGCTATCATAAAAGATACTCAGTTCCACCCTTTAACAGATTTGTTATTACACGTAGATTTCCTTCAATTATTTGATGATAAGGAAATTACTATGGAAATTCCAGTTAAATTGACAGGAACTTCTCCAGGTGTAAAAATGGGCGGTAAGTTAGTACAAAAGTTACGTAAACTACGTGTTAAAGCATTGCCTAAAAATATGCCTCAAGTGGTTGAAGTGAACATTTCTAAATTAGAAGTAGGTAGTTTGTTCCGCGTACGTGATCTAGAAAAAGGAGATTTCTTCGTAATGAATACACCTGAAGATACTATCGTTTCTGTAGGTATGTCTAGGGCATTGAAACAAGCAGAAAACGCTAAAGGAAAATAATCCTGGATAGTTTTAAGTATTAGAAAGCAGTATTTGCCAAAAGCGAATACTGCTTTTTTGCTAATAGTTACTGTCGTCTTGAAGTATCAGCCTCTAATACCATAATTTCAATTCAAAATTTTATCTTTGCCGCCATGAAATTTCTTATCGTAGGCCTAGGCAACATAGGTCCGGAATATGTGGGTACGCGCCATAATATCGGGTTTGATATTGCGGATGAACTGGTTGAAAACTTGGAGGGTGGTTTTGAGCTTTTACGCTTGGCCTACTACGCAGAAGTAGGTTATAAAGGGAAAAAGCTACATGTCATTAAACCTACTACCTATATGAACCTTAGTGGCAAGGCTGTTAACTACTGGATGAAAGAACTGAAGATTGTCCCAGAAAATGTATTGGTACTGGTTGATGATTTAGCACTTCCATTAGGTAAATTGAGGATGAAGTTGCAAGGTAGCAGTGCAGGGCATAATGGCCTTAAAAGCATAGAAGAACTTTGTGGAGGGCAAAATTATGCACGTTTACGTTTTGGCATTGGTGATGATTTTCCAAAAGGAAGGCAAGTAGATTTTGTACTCGGTCAATTCGACAAGAATGAAAAGAAAGAGCTGCCAGTGTTGATTAACAGAGCCGTAAGTATGATTAAGAGCTTTGCTACCATAGGCGCAGCGCAAACCATGACTTTGTTCAATAAATAGTAGTTATCTTCGAGCAAGATTACTTATTTTCTTGTGCAGTGCGGTGACCTTGAAGGGTTTACCGATAATATCATCAGCACCTACCTGTTTGGCCGTTTCCTTATCGGAATCTAATACTCCTGCGGAAAATGAAATGATAGGTGTTTTTTCTTTACCTGGTATCTGCCCATCTCTTATCCTTTTAATGGCTTCTAGGCCATTCATTACAGGCATGTAGGTATCCATTAAGATCAAATCGAAATTTTCTTTTTCCAAAGCTTCTAAAGCCGCAGCGCCATTGGTTACTACTGTCGTTTGTACTTTCCAATCATTTAGGATTTTCACAATAAGGAATACATTTATCGAATTATCTTCGGCAACTAATATTTTCAGTCCATCTAAGGTAGCCAGTTGCTCAGGTACTTTGTCGGTTTTTTCTTTCCCTTCCTTTTCTACAAATTTATACCACTTAGAGAAAGAAAAGACACTTCCTTTGCCTAGTTCGCTTTGAACATCAAGTTCTCCACCCTTCAGCTCTACCAGCTTTTTTACAATGGAAAGTCCCAAGCCTGTCCCCCCATAAACTTTGGTATGGATGTTTTCAACCTGTTCGAATGAATGGAAGATCGTTTCGATGTTTTCTTTGGAAATGCCAATTCCTGTATCGATGACAGAAAACTTAAGGTAGACCGTATTTGATTTTTCTTCCAAGACTTCTATCTTGAAGATTACCTCTCCTTCATTGGTGAATTTAACTGCATTGCTTAATAAATTCATGAAGATTTGGTTTAACCTTAGCGAATCGGCCATAATAAATTTTGGCAACTTATCATCTATCACCAGTTTTAAGCTAATGTTCTTTTCTATGGCTTTGATGTTGAGTAGGTTTGTGGCTTGAGTAGCTAAGTCTTTGATGTCAGTTTCGGCAAAACTGATTTTGTATTTGCCAGCTTCGATCTTAGATAAGTCTAGGATATCGTTGATTACACCCAGAAGGGAACTGGAAGAAACATCAAGTAGTCCTACAATTTCTTTTTGTTGTTCATCGAGAGGGCTTTTCTGTAAGAGATGCACCAATCCAATAATGCCATTAATAGGGGTTCTGATTTCATGGCTCATATTGGCCATGAAATTTTCCTTTGCTCTTTTGCCTTGTTCTGCTTCTTCCTTGGCTTTGATTAAATCGCCTTGGATTTTTTCCAGCTGTTGGTTTTTGTGCTTTATCTCCCTTTGGGTTCTGATCAACTGTATAAAGGAATCTACCTTTGCAGAGGTGATATAGGGATCCAAAGGTTTATATAGGTAATCTACAGCCCCAGCATTTAGGCCTTTAAGGGCATATTTTGCTTCTGTAGATATGGCGGTTACAAATAAGATCATGATGTCTTGGGTCCTGGTATTGTTTTTTAGGATTTCCACAAGCTCAAAACCATTCATTTCAGGCATTTGAACATCTACCAAGGCTATAGCTATATCCTTTTCCCAACAGATGCGTAGAGCGTCATTAGGAGATGTTGTCGTGATAATGTTAATATCATTTCTATTTAGCAAAGCTTCTAATGCTATGATATTTTCTTCTTTATCATCTACAATTAAGAGATTAATCTTACTCATGTTCTTGTATGGGTTAGCTAATTTTCTGGTATATGTTGTTTTTCTTATCTATTACCTTAAAATTTTTGGCAATTTCATGGTCGCGTATGGTCTCTTTTCCACCAAGGCACAAAAAGCCAAAGTTAGCAAGACTATTGTAAAATAAGTTAATTACATTTTTTTGAAGGGAAGGATTGAAATAAATCAATACATTTCTACATGAAATGACCTGAAACTCGTTGAATGGGCCATCAGATACTAGATTATGCATGGAAAATAATATGTTTTTTTTCAATTGACGCGATAAGGACGCTGCATCATACTTTGCGGTGTAATAGTTTGCCAGCGATTTGCCACTGTCAATGGCCAAATAGTTTTCCGAGTACTGCTTCATTTTTTGAAGGTCGTAAATGCCTTCCTTTGCCGTTTCCAATACCTTGTGGTTAATATCTGTACCATAGAAGAAACTACGGTTGTAGATGCCCAATTCCTCAAATAGTATAGCAAAAGAATAAAGCTCTTCTCCAGTAGAACAGCCTGCGTTCCACACCTTGATATGCTGGAAAGAACTTAAATAAGGCAATACATTTTCTTTTAACGATTTGAAGAATTTAGGATCGCGAAACATTTCGGTCACATTCACGGTAATCTCGTTCAAGAAATCATGAAAGAAATTTTGATCGTTCGTTAATGTGTTCCTAAGGTCAAAAAAATCAAACCTTTTTAGCACCATAATCCTGCTTACCCTTCTTTTTAAAGAGGCTTTAGAATACCCCTCAAAATCAAATCCATAAATGTTTTTGGTGAGTAGAATGACCTCATCTAGTTGGTTTTCGGTTATCGTCTCGTTTATTGAGGCATTAAATTTTTCCATTTTGTCATCTAGCTAAGCCATACCCTAAGCATTGAAAGTAATTTGTCTACATCGACAGGTTTTGAAATATAATCACTTGCCCCTGCCTCAATGCATTTTTCCCTGTCATTTTTCATAGCTTTGGCCGTTAGGGCAATCACCGGAAGATTGGCCCATTGCCTTTTGGCCCTTATTCTTCTCATGGCTTCATATCCATCCATTTCGGGCATCATAATGTCCATGAGCACCAAGTCTATTTCTGTATGCTCTTCCAATTTTTCTAGCGCTTCGACACCATTGGTGGCGATAATTACCTTAATATCGTAATCGTTCAAGGCAGATGATAAAGCAAAAATATTCCGCATATCGTCATCTGTAATTAAAATGGTCTTGTTTTGAAGGGCCTTTTCTATGGTAGGGGCATAGTTTTTTGGTGTCTTTTTTGTTTTTATCCTGTCTTCGGGCGAGTCGGCTTGTAATTTGTTCATAAATAGGCTTACCTCATCTAAAATCCTATCGTTCGACTTGTTGCTCTTTAGGACCATGGCTTGCGAATACCTCATGATATGGGCCATTTTATCTTTGTCGAGCTCCATTGCGGTATTGATGATTACCGGAATATCTTGGTAGTCGGTATTCGATTTGATTTCATCCAGTAAGTCAAAACCCGATATGTCGGGAAGCTTAAGGTCCAATATAATGCAGTCAAATGTGTTTTCTGCCAGCATTTGCCTTGCCTCATTTCCAGTGTAGGCTTGCGATACTTTGGCGCCTTTTTTTATCAGTTGTTCTGTAAGCTCATTACTTTGTAAAACCTGATCTTCAATAACGAGCACATTATTAAAGTCATATTTATACTGATTGGAAAGCAGCTCAAAAGCTTGGTCTAATTTGTCCTTTTCTACCGGTTTTTTTAGGAAGCCGATGGCGCCTTCCTTTTTGGCTTTACTGGTCTTCTCGTCACCTGCAGACATAAGGTGTATAGGGATGTGCTGGGTCGCTGGATTTGCTTTCAACTGTTTTAAGATAGACCATCCGTCCATTACGGGTAGCATGATATCGAGAACAATGGCATCGGGAAGTGCTGTGATCGCTAATTCTAAACCTTGATCGCCGCTATGGGCTAAAATGGGCTCGAACCCTTTTTCTATGGCATAAGCTTTTAATATCTCGGCAAAATTTTGGTCATCTTCTACAATGAGCAACCTGTTGTGGCCTTCCTTCATTTGCGGATTTAAAAGGGTTGAAAATTCAACTTTCTTATCTTCTTCAGGAGTTTCAAGACTTTTTATGGGTTCTTCAACAGCATCAGCTTTATGGACATTTATATTTTGTGGGATGAACAAGGTAAACGTGCTTCCCATACCTACTTCGCTGCTTAATTGAATTTCACCTCCCAGTAAGTTGGCCAATTCCCTGCTGATGGATAAGCCCAGTCCTGTACCGCCATATTTTCTGCTGGTAGAACCATCTTCTTGCTGAAAGGCCTCAAAAATAACTTGCTGTTTATCTTTTGAAATGCCGATGCCTGTATCTATAATCGAAAAGTAAATGGGGCTGGTCCCATTTTCCATCAGGTTTTTATTGGAGAAGAAATGGGTAGGATCTGCCAAACCAGCTTCTACGGTAACACTCCCTTTTTCTGAAGTGAACTTGAAGGCATTTGACAGAAGGTTTTTAATAATTTGCTCTAACCTTACCTGATCGGTTGAAATCGAGCTGGGTAAGTCGGCCGCCAGTTTAAATTCAAAGTTTATTTTCTTTTGTTTGGCCAGTTCTGTAAACAAGGCTTCTGTATGGTCTTTAATTGATTTTGGTTTTACATTTTCAATAATAAGGTCAATATTGCCCGATTCGATTTTGGAAAGATCAAGAATATCATTAATCAATGCCAAAAGATCAGATCCGGCATTGTGGATTACGCCGGCATATTTGATTTGTTCTTCCGATAAGTTGCTTAGCTTATTTTCTTTTAGAATTCTGGCTAATATTAAAATACTATTTAAAGGGGTGCGAAGTTCATGGCTCATATTGGCCAAAAACTCAGATTTATATTTGCTACTCAATTCAAGTTCTTGGGCCTTTAGGCTAATGGCCTCTTTGGCTTGGTTGATAGAAGCGTTTTTTTCTTCCAATAGCTGGGCCTTCTCCTCCAGTTCCGAATTGGCCTGCTGTAATTCCTCCTGTTGTACACGCAGCTCTTCTTCCGAAGCTTGTAATTCTTCTGTTTTGTGTATAAGATCTTCATTGGTTACGCGAAGTTCTTCTTGTTGACTGGTCAGTTCTTC
Source organism: Pedobacter sp. ASV28 (assembly GCF_016428855.1). GTDB lineage: Bacteria > Bacteroidota > Bacteroidia > Sphingobacteriales > Sphingobacteriaceae > Pedobacter. The sequence goes on along the minus strand of NZ_JAELTN010000010.1, from coordinate 34,247 downwards.
GGCTTGCTGCTGTGTTTTTTCGAACAACGCTTGTAGCTTCATTCTCGAAATCACGCCATTCACGGCAATACCTATATCTTCGGATATATTTTGCAAAAACTCTATTTGCTTACTGGTAAGCGGAACCATGGCGCCTATTTCCAGTACGGCTATTGTTTCTTCTTCAAACAAGATAGGCAAGCAGGTAATATAACTAGGTTTTATAGCACCTAAGCCTGAATTGATCTTGATATACTCGTTGGGCACTTCATTGAAAAACTTGATTTCCTTTTCCAGTGCAGCTTGGCCCACCATACCTTCGCCAAAAAAATATTGTTTATCGTTTAATTTTTTTTCAAAGGCATAACTGCCTCTTATTTTTAGAGTTTTTTCTGTGCGGTTAACTAAAAAGAAAGCACCTATTGGAAGGTTGAGGAAATTACATATTCTGGTAATTATTTTTTCACTGAGGCTATCTAGGTCTTGTTCTCCCCGCATTACCTCATTTATTTTGGCTTCACCACCTAACAACCAGTTATTATGTTCATTTATGGCCGAGATCTCCTCGAGTTCTTTATTGGTCTCTAGGATTTGCCTTTCCGTTTCCTTTTGTTGGTCAAATGTTTTGCGGATATATTTGAGTAAAAATAAGATCAGACCAAAAATAATCAATGAACTTAAGGTAACTACGGCAATGGTGCGGGCACTTCTGGTAGCACTTATGCTTCTTCTTTCCTTGAGCAGTTCATATTCTTGTCTGATTAAAGAGTCGTTAACATTAAGGAACTTGATTTTATAAGTACGGCCTTTATCTGTGAGGATTTGTTGCTTTGCACCAGCAAAGTTGTCATTGGTAGCCTTTGTCATGATTTGTTTCATGTCTACTACCTTTAATCCGGCATAGTAGGCTATCGAATCAATTTTTTTGATCTGTGCTTCATTTCCTTGGGCAAGGTTTCTCAAGCGCTCAATTAAAGGGAGAATCTTGTCTATGCTTTGGTTATAAGGTTGTTTATAATAGTCTTTTTCTGTAATTACATAACCTCTTAATCCTGTTTCGGCATTTAGAAGCTCTATTTCCAAACGTTCGGCCGTTTTGGCAACCTCTTGGGTATGCTCAATCCATACATAACTATCATTTAACGATCTAATGCTTAAATAAGAGGCTAGCGCAGAAATGAGGACAAATATTAATGAAATGATAAAACCGGTAAGTATTTGTTGTTTAAAGGATAGCTTAAGCATTGTTGTTGCCGTTTTTTAAATTAAAAGGATAAGCTAAGATAAACATTAAAGGAGTAATCCATAAAATGGATTTGGAACAAAGTGTTGAAATTATATAAAGCCATAGTTTTTATTAACTTTAGCCGCAAAAAAATACTCATCAATGATACTTTACGGAATACCCAATTGTAATACAGTTAAAAAAGCGCAAGATTGGCTCAAGGCAAATGATATAGCTTTTGAATTTCATGACTTTAAGAAAAAAGGTGCCAGTCCGGAAAAACTAAATGAATGGTTTATTGTTTTTGGATGGGAGAAAGTAGTGAACAAGGCAGGATTGACATTTAAAAAGCTAAGCAAGGAAGAGCAGGCTTCTATTGATTCTGCCGATAAGGCAAATGCCTATCTTACCCAACATACAAGTGCCATTAAGCGTCCTATTGTTGAGCTGGATGGTAAGGCTGTGCTGATTGGTTTTAAGGAGGAAGAATATCGGTCAGTATTTAATAAATAACTATTGTTAAATATTGTTAAAAAGGAAAGCCCGAAATAAAACTGCTTTAAATTTGGATATGCTTAAAAAACTATGGTCGTTGTGTTTTTTGTTGTTCCCCTTCATTGCTTTGGCACAGAGCAGTTATATGACAGGGAATGTGTTTGATAATGAAAATAGGAATACGGCGTTGCAGGGAGTTTCGGTAAGAAACCTAAGTACCAAAGCGGTAGTTTTTACAGATAAGGAGGGGCATTATGCCATTGGCGCAAAAACAGGTGACCTGCTTTCTTATGGTGTGGCGGGATATGAAACAGACACCGTTTATCTGGTCAACCTTTTTCCAAAGAATATTTACCTGAGGATGATAATAAATAACCTGAACCCTGTTAACATTACCACTGCAAAAGTTTCTCCTTTTCTTGATGGGAAAGATCCCGAAGCTAGCCCTGCAAGGCAATTGGATTATTCGAAAAATAGAGGGGGGCTGCGTTTTGGCCTAGGCTACGGAAAATATAGGAGGCAACAGGCAAAAATACAAGAGCTGGAAGCCGAAGATGAAATTCAGGAAGAGATACTGAAAAATTTTAATAAAGAAGTAATACAAAAGCTGGTAAACTATAAGGAAGACGATCTGAAAGATTTTATAGGTTTGTACCGTCCAACCATTAACCAGGTAAGGGCAGAGAAACCCTTTAACTATACTTATTATATTGTGAAATCATTTCATGAATGGCAAAAATTACCGCCAGGAATGAGGAAATTGCCCCCATTGCCCAAGTTAAAAGCGAATGAATAGATAAGGTAAAATTACTGTTTCCTGCTTTTAATCAATTTCAATTCAAGCTACCTTTAACACAAAATTCATAATTGAACATGCGAAAAACATTTTTTAAATCTTTAATGGTTGTTGTGGTTGTGCTGTGGAGCCAACTGAGCTTTGCTCAACAAACATCTGGTACGAACTACGTGCCCGGAGAAGCTTTCAGTCCCTTATTTTATACACAGAATGGTAATGAATATCGTTCGGCCAGTGGCGCTCCAGGACCTAAGTATTGGCAGAACAGAGCTGATTATCACATTAGTGCCAGCTTAGATGAGGCCACCAATAAGATTACAGCTACGGTAACCATTACCTATAAGAATAATAGCCCAGAGAAATTGCCCTTTTTATGGCTTCAACTAGATCAGAATTCATTTAAAGAAGATTCTAGAGGAGCTGCTGTAACCCCCCAACGTAGCCGTTATGGAGCTCAGGGAGAAAAGATTGATGCGGGTTATAAAATTAGTAATATCAGTGTTGTACAAAAGGCAAAAGCGGTAAAGTTTAGCTCTATAGTTGAAGATACACGTATGCAGATCCGTTTGGATGAGCCAATGGCTGCTAACGGCGATCTGGTAACGATTAAAATGGATTATACTTATGTGCTGCCTAAGTTAGGTTCAGATAGAACGGGGCATTTGACAACAAAGAACGGAGAAATATTTGCCATAGCCCAATGGTTTCCACGGATGTGTGTGTTTGATGATGTTATGGGATGGAATACTTTACCTTATTGGGGCGGGGGCGAGTTTTATTGTGAATATGGTGATATTACTTATGAGGTTACGGTTCCTGCCAATCATATTGTAATGGGATCTGGAACATTATTGAACCCACAGGAGGTATTTACTGCCGAACAGTTTAAAAGATGGAATGAAGCGAAAAATAGTGACAAAACTATCCATATACGATCAGAAGCAGAGGTTACAGATCCCAAATCCCGCCCTGCAGGTGCTAAGTTAACATGGAAATTTAAAATGATAAATACACGTGATGCAGCCTGGGCCTCATCGAAAGCCTTTGTTTTGGATGCTGCACGTATCAATTTGCCCAGCGGGAAAAAATCTTTGGCAGTTTCTGCACATCCGGTAGAAAGCAATGGGATGGACGGTTATGGTAGAGGGGTAGAATATGTTAAAGCATCAATTGAGCATTACTCTAAGATGTGGTATGAGTATCCTTATCCAATGGCTGTTAATGTAGCTAGCAATGTTGGTGGTATGGAGTATCCAGGCATAGTTTTCTGTGGTTGGAAAGCTAAAAAACAAGATGCATGGGGGGTAATTGACCATGAATTTGGCCATATTTGGTTTCCAATGATCGTAGGCTCAAATGAACGTAAATTTGGATGGATGGACGAAGGTTTTAATACTTTTATCAATGATATTTCTAGTACTGCTTTTAATAATGGAGAATACAAGCCACGGGTAACGAATATGAACGCCGTAGGTAAATCTATTATTGGAAATCCAAAATATGAAAATATGATGCTCATGCCCGATGGTATGGCGGAAGCAAATATAGGTGTTAACCTATACTTTAAACCAAGCTGGGCATTGCATATACTTAGAGAACAGATCTTAGGAAAAGATAGATTTGATTTTGCCTTTAGACAATACATTAATAACTGGGCATATAAGCATCCTACTCCATTTGACTTTTTTAGAACGATGGAAAATGCTGCAGGTGAAGATTTGAGCTGGTTTTGGAAGAGTTGGTTCTTGAATAACTGGAAAATGGACCAGGCTATTGCAGAAGTTAAGGAAGTTAAGGATAATGATAAGATAACGGGTTATACCATTAAAGTGGATAATCTGGAGAAAATGCCAATGCCAATTATTTTGGCCATTAAAACTAAAAGTGGCAAAACAGATATTATAAAGGTTCCAGTTGATGTATGGATGAAAAATACCAGTTGGTTGGTGAGATATCCTACTACAGAAGAGGTCATTGAAGTGGTGTTAGATCCTGAGCAGGTATTGCCCGATAGCAATACAAGCAATAATAGATGGAGCGCAGGTAATTAAACTAACGTTATCATAAAAAATCCCGTGAAGTTAAGCCTCACGGGATTTTTTATGATAAAATAATATCGAAGCATGATAAGTTAATAGACCAAAAATAGGCGACCACCTCTTAAATTTGTTCTATTAAACCTAACCAAATGAACAGAAGATCTTTTATAAAAGGAACATCTATAGCTGCATTAGTTTCTGGCATGGGCTGGCCACTAAAAGCTTCGATGTCAAAAAATCTTTCCTTCAAAAAGCTCAAATTCGGGATATGTGCAGATTTGCATTATGATATTATGCCTGATGGTTTAGATAGAATAAATGCATTTATAAACCAAATGAATGCTGAAAAAGTAGATTTTATTATTCAGATGGGCGATTTTTGTAAAGTAAATCACAACAATAAGCCACTATTGGATGCCTGGAATAAGTTTAAAGGCCCTAAACATCACGTATTGGGCAATCATGATATGGATGGTGGTTTTACTTTTGAACAGGTGCTTGATTTTTGGGGAGCAAAAGAACCTTATTATTCTTTCGACATGAACGGATTTCATTTTATTGTGCTCAATGCCAATGAAGGTAAGGTAACTACCGAAAGAAAATATCCTTCTAACTTTAGTAATCGGCAATTGACTTGGCTAGAAAAGGATTTGAAGATTACTCCACTACCAAGCATGGTATTTCTGCATCAAGGCTTGGATAACGACAGTGGTGTAGAGAATGCGATGAAGGTGCGCTACATCCTAGAACAGGCTAATTTATCTGCAAATGGAAAAAAGGTACATATGGTTTTCTCTGGGCATCATCATAAAGACTATATGAATACGATTAATGGCATTCGCTATATTCAAATCAATAGCATGTCTTATTACTTTATTGGGAAGAAATACATGGCAAACACTTATGGCGAAGAAATAATGTCAAAATATCCAAAACTTAAAGAAGTTTGCCCTTATACAACACCACTTTGGGCCACCGTAGAAGTAGATGCTACTGGGAATTTTAAATTGAACGGACAGAAGGCGATGTTTCTTGGTAAATCTCCCAAAGAAAGGGGAAAACCCTATTTGGATGATATCTCTCCTGCCGCATCAATTGTTTCTGATCGCGGGTTTAAACTGATGGACAACTGCTAGTGTCTTATTTTGAAAGCCCTTAATTAAACCAGTAACCATTTTTGTCCAAAACTTACGTTCATTTAATGGTTAATCTAGAAGTTCGAAGGGTAGATTGCTTTTATGGAGTTGATAGTAGCTGATCAATGCCTTTTTTAGTTCAGTGTCATTGGCCATCTGATCAAAACAATATTGTCTGATTTTTTCTAAATAAGATAATTTGTCTTTAAATATAGATTTTTCATTTTTTTCTGCCTCATTAATATATGATTTAAAGTTTGACATAAATTGGGCAGGTTTGCCATCCCGTCTAAAACTTTCAAAGATGGCTTCAAAACAAAATGCCTCAATTAAGGTGTAGTCTTTATCAAATACATTTCTTAGGCCATTTAGGTTAACACATACATAAGCATTTATGGTAGAATCACTTTTTACACTTTCGCAATAGAAGAATCTAGAGGCCACAAGCATTAATTCTTTGGTGTCGATGCTGATCTTTTTATAGTTTGGATTTTGAAATGGAAGGGACAGCTCCGAAAAATATCCCATAAATGATGTATCCGCAGAAAGACTTTGCGTATAAAGCCGATTGATTTGAGCAGTATCTGGATATAGATTTTCATAAATGTTCTGAAACTTGCTCCTGTTTACGAGTATGAACCTAAAGCGCCTGGGGTACTTACGCATTCCTTCTCCTAAAACCCCTGGGGCATCATTTCTTATTTCTGGCGATGTGCCAAGATATTTCTCTTTCCCTTCTATATAGTATTTCATCTCTAATCGGAAATAAGAAACTGGATTTTGAGCGGAAGCAGAGAGGGTGATTGCAGCTATTGCTAACATGTAATAATATTTCATCAGTTTAAATTTTTATTGGTGTCCAAAGTAAACGGAACTACCACAATTGTTCAGTAACCTGAAAAGTGGGATAGTTTTAGGAACTGTTTAAATTTTAATGAAAGAAAATACTTAAACTGGGCCTACCTATAGGCCATAGTTGGAGTTTGGTATCTTGCCAAATTTATCCTGTCAAATATCTCTTCCGTTTCTAAACAGTTCCTTTTAGGCAAAGCTATGATGTAATGTCAATACCCATTAAATTTTAAGGTTTGGAATAAGTGAAGAAAAGCTTTAGATTTTATAAACATGGTTTTTGTTTTCACATTTGCCTATATTTAAGTATGCAGCGACATAAATTGATCATTAACCAAAGGTTTGTTATAGATGAGGATCTTCATACTTTAAAAGATGTACAAACAGGTACAACTACCCGTTTGGAGTTAAGACTTGTATTGTTAATCGTTCTCTTGGCCAAGCAAAAAAACGAAGTGGTTTCTAGAGCGCAGCTTATCAATGACATTTGGGGTAATTATGGTGGGGCAGAAGAGGGCCTAAATCAGGCAATATCTGCATTGAGAAAATTGATGGGGGATACAGATAAGAAGATAATTGAAACTGTTCCCAAAAAAGGCTACTTATTAAATGCCATAGTGAATGAAGGCTTTAAGCCAAGAAAGTCTATTTTACGATATGTTGTCTTAATTATGGTGCTGATGTTTTTGGGTTTGATTATTTTAATGATGCCGAACAAAAGCCAAGATAAGCCATTGCTAGAGCCCAGCAGTGGAGAGGTAGACACAACTTACCAAAAGAAGGAGTTGGATAGCATAAGAAAAAGGAATTCAACTGGTAGCGAAAAAACGTTGTAACGACTTATCGTTTTTGTAATTGGCTATCATTTTAAAACAAAAAATAAAAAAAACTGTCACATTTTGTTGGAGCTTGCGTCTTATCTAAAAAATAGAGGTCAAGGTTAATCCAAAGAAACTGTGTCAATGAAGTCAAGAATTATTTTACTCTTCTTTTATCTTTTATGTACGAAGTCTTTCGCACAAAATGGGCGTCAACTATCGGGAAGATTAGTTGCTGGTCAAAGCAATGAACCTATTGCCTATGCTGCTGTGCTTCTTGTAGAAACAGCCGATTCGACAAAAAAGAGTGGGGCGTTAACCAGCTTTAATGGAACGTTTGTTTTTAAGGGCGTGAAGGAAGGAAGGTATCTGCTAAAATTGTCGGCATTAGGTTATAAAACAATGCATAGGCAGATCAACATAGGTTCAAATGATACAGATTTGGACATTTTGAAAATGGATGAAGATGCGGTGTCATTAAAAGAGGTTAACATTACTGGTCAACAAGCTAATGTGAAGATCAAACGCGATACCATAGAGTATAATGCAACCGCATTTAAAACACAGCCCAATGCGGCAGTAGAAGAATTGCTCAAAAAGCTTCCTGGTGTAGAAATAGATCGAGATGGAAATATTCTGGTGCAAGGGCAAAAAGTATCCCGATTGACCGTAGATGGAAAAGATTTTTTTGGAACAGACCCTAAAACGGCAACAAAAAACTTGCCTGCTGATGCGATAGCAAAAGTACAGATCGTAGATAGTAAAACGCAAGAGGCAAAGGCCACTGGAATTGACGATGGACAAAGAGAGAAAGTGCTTAACCTCACCATAAAAGAAGATAAGAAAAGAGGTTGGTTTGGTAATGCCAATTTAGCAGGGGGTACTACCGATAAATACAATGGTTATTTAAGCGCCAATCATTTCAACAAGAATTTGCAGTTTGCTGTATTGGGCATGAGTAATAATATTAGTAACGCAAGCTTTCAATATGAAGATCTGAATAGCTTTACTGGAGGTAACTTGGGAAATATTTTTGCCCCACCTGCAGGAGGTAGTTTTTCGATCAGCGTAAATAACGGAAGAACCACCATTGGTGGCTCGGGTGTTTTTGATAATAATGCTTTTGGCGAGGTCTCAACACATAGTGGGGGAATAAATTACAGCAATAGTTGGGGCAAGAATAATAAACTGTCCATTAGCAGTAGTTATTTTACTTATTTTTCAAATGGTATAGGCAATCGGCTATCAAATGTTCAGGATATTAATCAGAAAGATGTTTTGAGGACTGCAGAATGGTCTGATAGAAATTCCGATAACCAAGCACATCGTTTTAATTTTAAGGCCGAATATCATCCCGATTCTTTGACCGATATTACTTTTAGGCCAAATGTCATTCTCAATTATACCACCAACATCAACAATAAGAACTTTAATTCTGCTTTTGATATAGCAGGAAAGAGTAATGATGGAAATCAGTATTTTAAACAGCGAAATGTAACCCCATCACTATTTGGCGAGTTCGTTGTGCTACGTAGATTGGCGCAAGGGTCTGTTTCTTTACGGTTAAATGGTACGCAGAATACATTTAATGCCAATTGGCTAAATCGTTCGTTAATTAATACCTATACCAATGGGTCACCTGTAGCCGTGCAGTTAGACCAGCAGGCAGAACAGGAGAATGTTTCAAAGACCTATACCTTAGGACTAAACTATATGCGTCCGGTATTCAACAAAAAATGGAGTGCCAATGTAGGTTATGTATATAATAGGGGCTTGGTAGATGCCCAACAGCTTACCTATGACTATAATGCCGTAACCGATAGATATGAAACCATTGTGCCCGACTTTTCTAATACCATTGAAAATACGACATGGCTGCAGGCGGCTAGGCTAGGCTTTATTTATACCCGAACCGAATGGACTTATAATTTTGGTTTTGGTTTTCAGGAGACCGGATTAGATGCCAATGCATTTAATAGCCTAGGCGCCAATGTTAACAATATTGGCAAGAAATATTATAATATACTTCCAAGGTTAAATATCAGCTTTAAGAACAAAGCAAATCAAACCATTCAGTTAAATTATAACGCTGGTGTGAACCTGCCTTCTATTAATGATCTCCAGCCAGTGCAGAATAATAATAACCCACTTTATCAGCGAATAGGTAATCCAAATTTGGAAGCTAGAAAAAGCCATCGAATGGCCATTAACTTTAATACTTTTAGTCCTGATAATAATAGGTATTGGAACGGGTATTTCCTTATCAACTATGCTATGGACGATATAGGCAACAATGTGCGTTATGTAGACGGTGTACAATATGTTCAGCCAGTTAACGTAGATGGGAACTATTATGTAAACACAGGTACATTTTTTGGAAAACCTACCAAAATTAAGGGATTGAGGATGGGGTATGGGCTTAACCTATTTATGTCTCATACTTCCTCATTTATCAATGCACAAAAGAATATTACCAATAGGTATAACATCGGGCCAAATACTAATTTTAGTTATGATATTGATGACAAGCTGAATGCGGGTATCTATTTGGGCGTGCAATACAGCAAGGTGAACAATTCTCAGCCGGGAGCTATAGATAATAAATATTTCAGTTTCTTTAATAATATCACCACAAGTTGGGAATTTGTAAAGAATGTCCGTGTAAATGCCGAGGTGCAGCATAATGGAACGGCTGGTCGGGCTGATGGGTTTAATAATAATGTGTTTTTGTTAAATGCGGGCTTAGAAAAGTATATGATGCAACGTAGAATTACCCTTGCATTTAAAGGGTTTGATATACTTAATCAGAATACCAATATAGACAGGACCGTAAATGCAAGTAGAATGGAAGATGTTCGTTATAATACCATTACGCGTTATTTCTATCTATCTCTTAATTATAAGATTTCCAAGGCTGGGGCTAGCAACACCAGGTCTAATCCGAGAAATACCGTTGGATAAATAACAAATCAGGAAGTCATAAGCTTTAAGGGACAGAATAGGCTAGGAAATTATTCCTGTTGGCCATTTCACGTGCTTATGACTTTCTGTTATATTTGTGTATGTCCATACAAGAACAAAAAAACAACCCATTACATGGTAAAACCTTAGCGTTTATCGTTACGCAGCTTTTTGAACATTATGGCTGGGCAGAACTGGGCTATTTATTGAGGTTTGAGTGTTTCATTAAAGATCCGAGTATTAAATCCAGTTTAAAATTTTTGCGCAAGCAGGAGTGGGCAAGAAAGAAGGTAGAGAAATTATATTTAGATACTTTTAATTAAAATCCCTAAAGATGAAATTTTTCAAAAAAATATTTTTGCCGCTGTTGTTGTGCTTGTTTTTGACTTCCCCATCTGAAAGTAGGATAAAAATAAGAAAAGCGATATTGATTTTTTCATATACCAAAGGCTATCGACATCAATCTATACCTGCAGGTATTGCTGCGATAAGGAAATTAGGAGAAGAAAATGGTTTTACTGTGGATACCTCTGAAAACGTAGCTTCTTTCACTGAAGGCAACCTGAAGAAATATAAAGCGGTTATTTTTCTTAATCCAACGGGATCCGATGTTTTTAATGAAGACCAAAAACAAGCCTTTAAGAGTTATATCAACAAAGGAGGTGGCTTTGTTGGAATTCATGCCGCAACAGATTTCTGTTATGAATGGGAATGGTATGGGAAAATGGTAGGGGCTTACTTTACTAACCATCCTAAAGTGCAACAAGCTAAATTAGTAGTGGTTAATGCGAAAGATAAGCTTAATAAAGGTTTACCTCAAGATTGGTTGCATACCGATGAGTGGTATAATTTTAAATCTTTTAACAAAGACGTAAAAGTACTAGTTAGGGTAGATGAAGCTTCCTATCAGGGAGGGAAAATGAATAATGACCATCCGGTGGTTTGGTACCAAAACTTTGAAGGGGGTAAGGTTTTCTATACCGCCTTGGGGCATACAGAAGCTGCTTATAAAGATGTTTATTTCTTAAAGCATTTGCTGTTAGGCCTGCAATGGACAATGAAATAAATGGTATTCATTGCATCGATTAACAACTTCATCAAATCTTCATTTTGTAGTTTGAAATTAGCATTGTTAATCAATTAAAAAAAATACTAAAATCAAAGAAAATGAAAACACTTAAAGTATTGACCCTTGCTCTTGTAGCTTTATTTGCTGTTAATGTTGCAAATGCTCAAACCAGTCCAGCAAAAGCTACTGCTAAAACAACTACACCTGCTCCGGCACCTGCTGCTACAGAAAAGGTAGAGGCTAAAAAAGCTGAAAAACCTGCGAAAAAAGCACATAAAAAACAAGAAGAGAAAAAAGCTGAAATTAAAAAATAATTTAATTTTGGGTTTAATTTAGACCTCTGTGGCTTAGGCCATAGAGGTTTTTTTATGCGTGGAAGTTATTTTATACCCACATTTTTATAAGCCAAGTATAAAAATTAAATTTGGCAAAATATTCATACCAACAACCTTTACATGAAAAGTTACCGCTCTAAGGGCAATCGAAGATTAATTGTCGCTTGTTTTTTAACCTCAATATTTATAAATACCCGAGTTTATGCTCAACAAACAGGCAACAGCCTAGAAATAACGCCGCAGGGAACACTAAGCTTATTTTCTGCACAATCCAATAAATTGGAGGGAAAAGCTTTTGGGGCCGAAGTTATTTATCATATCAATACCACAAATAATCCTAGGGCCTGGATGAAGGCCATTAACTTGCAGAGTATCGATCTGATAGCCAACTATAAAAACATGGGCAATATTAAAAGAGTGGCCAATCCTATTGATGGAGAGTTTGGCAATTCGTATGCCTTATTTGCAGGTTTGACCATTCCCTTGTTAAAGGTAGAGAAAGTAAAATTGAATTTTTCTCCAGCTTTTGGCTTTGCCTATGCAGGAGAAACTTGGTTTACCAATGAAAACCCAATTATAGGAAGCCATTTGAATTTTGCTTCAAGAGCGGCGCTAAAAGTAGTCGCACCGCTAACTTCTAATTTTGAAGTTACTGCAGGCTTGGATATTCTGCACTATTCAAATGCCGGGGTAAGGGTGCCTAATAATGGGATGAACATCAGTAGCTACAGCATTGGTGCCATTCATTATTTTAAATCTTCTCAAAAAAATGCGTCAACGGGAGAAGAATCAAGTAAGTATTTAAACAACTATAAAAAGCATACTTTCGATTTAGGGGTGAACATAGGACGTAGAGGGGTTTACAGAAGTAAGGATGGTCTATATAAAACAGGATTTTATGGTGGTTACAACTATAGGTTAAATACGATTATTGGTCTCAGTGCAGGTGTAGATGCGGTATATTATCATTCTATATATGATCCGGCAAGAAATTTAGAAACCTATCAGTCTAACGCAAGTTCTTTTGACAGGTGGCGGGTAGGGGCTGCTATCGGTCCAGATCTATGGATGGGAAAGTTGGCGGTAATGGCCAAGTATGGTTATTATCTTTATTATAACAGCCTTAAACCAATGAATACTTATTGGACTGCAGGAATGAAATACAATTTAAATCACTGGCTGGCATTGCAATCTAAAATATATATACACAATACAGAAGCAGACTATGTCGGTTTCGGCTTGATGTTTACCCAATAACCAATAGCTATGATCAGAGTAAATGAAGAGACGCCAATTGAGGTGCTGAACGACATCAAGAAAGGCAATCTAATTACCGATACCTTCAGCAAGACGGGCTTGGTAGAAAGTGTGGAAACAATGGATGATGGACTTTACCGTATCTACAAGTTTGTTTTAATTACAGGTAGGGAAATTCTGATCAAAAGATAATTCGGAAATGGGAAGTTTGATCGAAAAGGTACTTCCCTTACCAATCTCTGAAGTCAGCATTATATGGCCATCTAATTTGGAGACCATTTCCTTAACGAGATATAGTCCAATTCCACTGCCCTTATTGTGATGGGAAGTGACATAAAATATATCAAATATTTTAGGCAGATGCTGGGTGTCTATACCAATACCATTATCTTCAAATATGATGTGTAGATAGCCGCCCATCGTTTTTGCCGATATCCTGATAAAAGGGTATTCTTTTTGTAGATCGGCATATTTTATAGCGTTTGATATCATATTGGTGCATATGATATTTAACCTAAAAGAATCGATCCCTATGGTTTTTGGCTCTATTTCATATATAATATTTAGCTCATGGCCAATTCCGTAACGTAGATCCTGAACAATAGGCTTTAGAAAAGTGGGCAGGTGTATTTCCTGTATGTCCTCGCTCATTCTCTTGTTTTTAAAGAACTGTATAATCTTTAAGATAAAATCATCTTGCCTGGATAATGTTTGTTTCATCAAGGAAAAATATGTGGTTAATTCTGTCTTTGACGTTTCTGTTTCGGCAAGTGCAATAAGACCTTTTAATGAAGTAATGGGGGTTCTTAGATCATGAGAAACACTGTGGGTAAATAAATCTAATTCCTCATTGGTTTTTTTGAGCTTTTCATTCTGTGCCATGGTGTCTTTTTGCAATTCAGATAATTTATTGATGTATTTGATGGATATTCCAACAATACAAGCAAAAATGATCAGTGCGATTAGGGAGTTGACGATCAGTACTATTTTATTGACCAGCCTAATGTTTTCTCCCAAAACCTCGTCAAATTCATTGCCCTTCTGTGCCAGCATTTCGCTGGTGTCATTTATCCGTCTAATAAATGTTTCTTTTTTTGAAGCGGAAATGATATTGTTAGCTGTTAATTCATGTTCTATTTCCTTGCCAATTGCCTCCAGCCGTATAATCAATAAGTCGGCTTCCTGCCATATTTTTATTGCTTTTTTGAAACGCGACAAAGATTTGAAGCGTTTGTAGACCCATATTATATTACCAACATCTTTAGGATTATTTCCACCTAAAATAAAATGCTGTGCTACTGTACGGTCATCTTGGTGCTGATTGAGGGCAATTCGGGCTAAACTGTCGTTTATGGGAACTTGTAGGTTGTCTAAGAATTGATGGCGATAGGTTTTGTTTCCCGTGAATATATAATTGGTAAGCTGCCGCGATGCTTCTTGTTGGGCTTTCATATAAAATGATTCGCCTGCGGTAAATGCCCTCATGCCATCTATAGCTTTTAATCCGTAGTAATTAACGCTTACTATAAGCAAGATAGAAATGAAGATATAGGTTATATAGTTATATAGGATAACCTTTTTTTGATTTTTGAAAGCGTTCATTCGGGTTAATTATAAGATAACCAATAGTTTGAATGGGGTTGAAGTATGTTATAAAAATAAAAAAGTCTTACCGATTTAGCATACAAAAAAAAGAATAATGGAATGGTGAAGATTAATAATAGGGAAACACGATGATAAGGTGATATACAGTAGGAATAGCCATTAGGTAAAAGCGTTTCTAGGATAGATGAAAATAAAAAATAGCTCGTATTGCTGGCTATTATTTGTAGTTTTCAATTGTTTTGTTCTTCCCTGAAAATCTATTGGTCATTATTAGCAATAGGCTTATTAGTATAAATGCCAAAACGATTAATGCAGTATTTATAAAAACCTTATTGTAGCCTAACTTAGCTACATTTAAAAATGGATAGGGATACCAGCCTGTGTAGTGACCTCGAATTAACGAATAGAACAGATAGGCCAAAGGTAAGATCGTCCAAATGATCCAGCTTTTCCAGTTTAGTTTTCCCTTTGGGATAAAAATAATCCAATATAAGAGATATAAAATAGGTACAGCTACATGTAATAGGTTGTCAGCAAGTAATTGCCAACCAGTTGGTGTCCAAATTCCCCTGAGTACGAGGTTATAGACCAAACCAACTATGAAAATATAAAGCGCAATTGCCGATTGGACATTAACAGATGAAAAGTATTTTCCCAGTTTAGTGGAAGGTGCAATGCCATAGAAAGTAAGGCTAAAAGCTACTATTATATTACTCCATATGGTAAAATAGCTCAAAAAGTTAAGGTAGCTTTCGGTTGTAATGCAGGCTTGCAAAATAACGGCATACCAAGCTAAGGTGCCCAATAAGATACCTGACATTTTTTTGGCTGTAAGAAAGTTTTTCATGAGAATGTGCTTTTAGCTGTAAGTAAATATATAAAAATCAATCCATAGCAGTCAAAATTTTACAAAGTGTTCCTTGCTTTCCAATTATAGGGTCCATAAACTATAATTTGTTTATAAGTAAGTGTATGGGTTTTGTTTGTTGTCTTTTCCGCTAATTATCATTTTTTTTCTTTTAAGGGCGATAGCTTTTTAATCGCCAAAACCCAGCCATAACCAAACAAGCCTCCCAGTATAGAAGCGATAATGTCATTGATATCGAAAACCCTGCCGGGGATAAAGGGTTGTACCAATTCATAAATGATCATTCCAACTACAAAAGACAGTGTTGTTCTTAAAAGCAGTCTGTCTGGTCTAGACATTAAAAGCACTAATGAGCCAAACAGAAGAACTAAAGGGGCTAGGAAATTAGGAAGAGATCCTGCAATTCCAAATTGGAACAAGTGATTTTTGAAGAGATAAGGCCTAAGTTTTAGCTCTTCAAAAGTGGTGAAAGCTAATATTATTGCAAAAGAGAATAGGTATAAACGATATCTATGGGTCATGTGAAGGTTATTTTGGATGTAAGTTCTACTTTTTTTTCGCTATTTCATCCAGTCTTAGTCTATTTGTTGTTCTCTTGGCTTATCTCTACTTTGGATTAACTGAAAATTAAGAAATCGGTCTAATTTAAAAAACTCTCACAAAGCCTTGATTATCATAAATTAAGTTCATACTTTTGCAGTCCCTTAGCGTGGGCTAGAAATAGCTTGGCCGTTAAGGTAGTTTTTAAACAGAAAAGAAAAACAAAAAGCAAGAAATGCCAACCATTCAACAATTAGTTAGAAAAGGTAGAGTAGCACTGGAGTTCAAGAGTAAGTCTCCAGCATTGGACAGCTGTCCACAGCGAAGAGGTGTATGTACACGTGTATATACCACTACCCCTAAAAAACCAAACTCAGCAATGCGTAAAGTTGCCCGTGTACGTTTAACCAATGGTAAAGAGGTGAATGCCTACATTCCAGGAGAAGGTCACAACTTACAAGAGCACTCCATCGTGTTAATCCGTGGTGGTCGTGTTAAGGATTTACCAGGTGTACGTTATCACATCATCCGTGGTGCATTAGATACATCAGGTGTAGCGGGCCGTAACCAACGTCGTAGTAAATATGGTACTAAGCGTCCTAAACCAGGACAGGCAGCTGCAGCACCAGCAAAAGGTAAAAAGAAATAATTAGGAGGAAACAGAAATGAGAAAGTCAAAACCAAAAAAGAGAATTATTCTTCCTGATCCTAAATTCAACGACGTTCAGGTTACAAGATTTGTGAACAACATGATGTTTGATGGTAAAAAATCTATCGCTTATGCTATTTTTTATGATGCAGTAGAAATTGCAGAGAAAAAAGTAGGCGAAAATGGTTTAGAAGTATGGAAACGTGCTTTAACAAACGTTATGCCTTCAGTAGAGGTGAAATCTCGTCGCGTGGGTGGTGCAAACTTCCAGGTACCTACAGAGGTAAGACCAGAACGTAAAATTGCCCTTGGTATGAAATGGTTAATTTCTTACGCTCGTAGACGTGGAGAAAAAACCATGAAAGAAAAATTAGCAGCAGAGATTGTATCAGCAGCTAAAGGTGAAGGTGCAGCAGTTAAGAAAAAAGAGGATACGCACAAAATGGCTGAAGCCAACAAAGCGTTCTCTCACTTCAGATTCTAAGAAAAAATATAACTAATAGGCTAATCTTCTGATTGGCTTATTAGCTAATAAAAAAAAGATGTCAAGAGATTTAAAATTTACAAGAAATATTGGTATCGCTGCCCACATCGATGCTGGTAAGACTACAACTACCGAGCGTATTCTTTATTACGCAGGCGTTAACCACAAAATTGGTGAAGTGCACGAAGGTGCTTCAACCATGGACTGGATGGTACAAGAGGCTGAGCGTGGTATAACCATCACTTCTGCTGCAACTACCGTTTTCTGGAACTACCGTGGCGATAAATACCAAGTAAACGTTATCGATACTCCGGGACACGTGGACTTTACCGTAGAGGTAAACCGTTCTTTACGTGTACTTGATGGTTTAGTGTTCTTATTTTCAGCTGTTGATGGTGTAGAGCCTCAATCTGAAACCAACTGGAGATTAGCTGATAACTATAAAGTGCCTCGTATCGGTTTTGTTAACAAAATGGACCGCTCAGGAGCAGACTTCTTAAAAGTGGTTAAGCAGGTAAAAGAAATGTTAGGTTCTGATGCAGTAGCTTTACAATTACCTATTGGTGCTGAAGATTCTTTTACTGGTGTGGTTGATTTGATCAACAACCGTGGTATCGTTTGGAATGAGCATGATAAAGGAATGACCTTTACCGAAGTGCCAATTCCTGCTGATATGCTTGATGAGGTTGCTGAATACCGTGAAAAATTATTGGAAGCAGTAGCTGGTTACGATGAGTCGTTAATGGAGAAATTCTTCGACGACCCTAATTCGTTAACTGAGCGTGAAATCTTGAACGCTTTACGTGCTGCAGTATTGGATAATTCTATCGTTCCTATGGTTTGTGGTTCATCTTTCAAAAATAAAGGTGTACAAACTATGTTGGATTTAGTAATGGAATTATTGCCTTCGCCAATGGATTCAGAAGGTGTTAAAGGTATAGATCCAAGAACTGATGCTGAAATTATACGTAAACCAGATGTAAACGAGCCATTTGCAGCTTTAGGCTTTAAAATTGCAACTGACCCATTTGTAGGCCGTTTATGCTTTATCCGTGCTTACTCTGGTAAATTAGATGCTGGTTCTTACGTATTGAACACCCGTTCTGGAAACAAAGAGCGTATTTCTCGTATCTTCCAAATGCATGCTAACAAACAAAATCCTATTCCTTTTATTGAGGCTGGTGATATTGGTGCGGTAGTTGGTTTTAAGGATATCAAAACTGGAGATACACTTTGTGATGAGAAACATCCAATTGTTTTAGAGTCGATGAACTTCCCTGAGCCAGTAATCGGTTTAGCTATCGAGCCTAAAACTCAAGCTGACGTTGATAAACTAGGAATCGCTTTAGGTAAATTGGCGGAAGAAGATCCAACCTTTAGGGTAGAGACTGATCAAGAAACTGGTCAAACTGTAATCTCTGGTATGGGTGAGCTTCACTTAGATATTTTGATCGACCGTTTACGTCGCGAGTTTAAAGTAGAAGTTAATCAAGGAGCGCCGCAAGTAGCTTACAAAGAAGCAATCTTCGGAACTACCCAACACCGTGAGGTTTACAAAAAACAATCAGGTGGTCGTGGTAAATTCGCAGACATTCAAGTGGTCATTTCTCCAATTGATGCTGACTATGAAAAAGGTGGCTTACAATTCGTAAATGAGATTGTTGGTGGTTCAATTCCTCGTGAATTTATCCCTTCAGTTGAAAAAGGTTTTGCAGGTGCAATGGCTAATGGCGTATTAGCTGGTTATCCACTTCCTGATATGAAAGTTCGTTTGATTGATGGTTCATTCCACGCAGTCGATTCAGATGCTTTATCATTCGAGCTTGCTGCTCGTATGGCCTATCGCGAAGCATTACCAAAATGTAAACCTACTTTGATGGAACCGATCATGAAGGTAGAAGTATTAACACCAGAAGAAAACATGGGTGACGTAATGGGAGACTTGAACCGTCGTCGTGGTCAACTTCAAGGTATGGATACACGTAACGGTGCGCAAGTTATTAAAGCATTAGTTCCACTTTCTGAGATGTTTGGTTATGTAACGCAATTACGTACCATTACTTCAGGTCGTGCAACATCTACCATGGAATTTGATCATTACGAGGCTGCACCTAAAAACGTACAGGAAGAAGTAATCGCAAAATCTAAAGGTAGAGTTAAAGGATCAGTAGAATAAAAAGTATTTAGTACAAAGTATTTAGTACTTAGTTGCAGAAGGAAAAGACTTTCTATATACTAAGTACTGAATACCAACTACTAAAAAAGATAAATCCACCGCTAGTTATTAATAGCTCTAACTATCGGTTTTAATTAAATAAATAAGATGAGCCAAAGAATTAGAATCAAATTAAAATCTTACGATTATAACTTGGTAGATAAATCTGCTGAAAAAATCGTAAAAACTGTAAAGCCTACAGGCGCAGTAGTTAGCGGACCTATTCCGTTGCCAACAGAGAAAAAAGTTTTCACTGTATTGCGTTCACCACACGTAAACAAAAAAGCTCGTGAGCAGTTTCAATTGTGTGCCTATAAACGTCTTTTGGATATTTATAGCTCAAACTCAAAAACAGTTGATGCGTTAATGAAGCTTGAATTGCCTAGTGGTGTTGAAGTAGAAATCAAAGTATAACGATTTTATACCAGACTAAAAAAAGGTTCCAACAAATTTTGTTGGAACCTTTTTTGTTTTTGAGCTTATTTTAGATTAAAGGTTGATGTTTAGATAGGTTTTAAGATAACTGGCTATCACCTCGGCAAATGATTTGGCAAATAGGGGGCTGCCCGCCTTATCACGAACACCTTTGTAGTTGCTTTCGATCTGCCAGCCGAAAACGTTGGGATATTTTTCTGAAGTATATCTTCTGGTATTGTAGCCACCATTGAAATATTTATCTTCCTCAAGTGGGGCATTATCTTGTTTAGATGGCACTGCTTCAAAACCTGCAGCGGTAATTAAGGTGCCAAATGAATTATCGCCGATTAAAAGTTGATTGATGTCCAATTTTTTATCGATGGCAAGTAAATTGGCTACCGATGACTTGGCAACTAATTTGCTATTTTTAGATGGATTTTTGTCCAATCCCCTTAGTTCATCGGCCGATAGGGTATAACCTAACTCTAAACGCTGCTTGCTATGTCCGTGACCATGTAGATCAATATAAATGGCCTTACCAAACTTTTTGGTAGCTATAGCTAAGGCTGTATCTATATAATCATGGAATTGGTTCCAAGTTTTGTTCAAAGATTCGTTCCCACAAGTTCCTTCCTCTAGGTCTCTATTTTGATCTAAATGTTTTCTCGATAGGTTAGAAATGATAATGAACGGACGAACGTGGTACTTGGCTAAAAAAGCTTTTTCTATTTCTTTGGCCAGTTCAATGGTACGGGTGTCGGTTACCGTGACCGCTCCTTTGCAACTCCTGATAGCAGCATCTGTTAACAAGGTGGTTCCCCCGTGCGGTACGCTAATTATAAGAGGCATATCACCAACCACAAATTCTGTCCATTTTTCTTCGTCAGTGTAGGTTTTTCCAACTTCCCATTTTTGAGCATATGCCATGTTAGCTGCAAATACCAGAAAGAAGAGACTCAGTTTTAAAAGTTTCATTTTATATAATTTTAAATTTTTATTGAAAAGCCTTAAAGCTTTAACAATAGACTATAATAACTGGCTATTGTACCGAAAATTATTAAAATAAAGTAGGGTAAACAGACAGAAATTGACTGCGGATCAAAAAAAATAGATTAAAATGGTCCTGTTTGTTTTTATAACAGTCTATCATATAGTTTTAAGGGATTAAACCTGTAAATGATGAAAAAACGAACGTCTATGAATAGCCGTTGTTTTTGATTAAATATATGTTTGCCTCTTTTTACAATAAACCTAACAAACTAATTAACTAATATGAAACTATCCTTATCTCTCGTTAGGGTGGTTTTATCATCACTAAAAACTAATTATTACAGATGAAAAAACTTTACACATTGCTTTTTTTCTTCTCTCTACTGCTGGTTACAGATGCAATAGCACAGACTATTCGCTATGTTAAAGCCGGGGCTACAGGTAATGGAGCTTCTTGGGCTAATGCTTCTGGGGATTTACAAGCCATGATTAATGCTTCAGCTGCAAACGACCAAGTCTGGGTTGCGGCAGGAACATATTATCCAACCGAACTTGCTGCTGCCACATTAGCAACTGGCACGCCCCCAGCACCAACAACTGATAGAGATAAGTCTTTTATCATAAAGGGGGGTGTTAAGATATACGGAGGTTTTAATGGCACTGAAACAGCGTTAACAGCTAGAAACTATACCGCTAATATTACCATACTAAGCGGCGATTTAGGGGTTATCGGAGATAAATCAGATAATGCATATCATGTTGTTGGTACGCGTAATAGTGTTACCGCAGGTTGTACGCTCGATGGTTTTACCATTCAAGATGGTTATGCCAATGGAGAAGGGAGTGTAAATTTTTCGGGTACTTTATCAATTCCGCAGAATTGTGGGGCAGCAATAGCAAGTAGAGGAACTACAACTGCTGTAGATTATACTAACCTTATTATTAAAAACAATGAGGCGACAGATTATGCAGGTGCTGTCTATCTATATATTTCTGGAACTGGAAGTTATAAGTTTACTAATGTACAGTTTATAGGTAATAAGTCTGGTGGAACGACTTACGGCGCAGGTGCAGTATACTTATATTCAAGTAGTGGTACACCTACAGTTATTTTTAGCAACAATACTTTCAAAGGAAATTCATCTGTGGCTGCCGGTGGTGCTATTTATGCGAGGTCCAGCACCCACTCATTGGTAATAGAGAACAGTACCTTTGAGAATAACACCGTTGCTAATGCTGCTGGAGGGGCTATATACAGTGTCCTTACCGGAAACTTTAATATAACTGGTTCAACATTTTTAAATAATAAGTCTCTAACGGCCAATGCAGGTGCCATTTATTTGGGTACTAATACTAAGGATTGCATCATTGAAAATACAAGGTTTGAGGGTAATGAAGCGGCAACTAGTGCTGGAGCAATTTATTTTTCTTCTAACAGTACAACTCTAAAAAGTAATAAATTCTATAGGAATAAAGCCACCAGTAGTGGAGGTGCTCTTTTCATTTATAGTTTATCAGCATCTTCGGTAAGCTCTCCCATCCTAGTGAACAACATTTTTTATAACAATTCATCTTTATATACTAGTGCATCTGCTACAGCGCTTGCTGGGGGAGGTGCAGTGTTTGTATCATCTAATACAGCCCCTACCATTATTAACTCAACTTTTTACGGAAACTCCGCGACTTATAAAGGTGGAGCTGTTGTAGCTGGATATGGCACATCATTAGTTAAGATATACAATAGTATCGTTTATGCAAATACAGCTGCGATAGATGGCCCTGATTTGATTAATTTAGCAGCAGGCACCAATCTAGAGGTAAAACATACCATAACGCAACAATATGGACAGGATGGTGTAAATGGAAATATGGTGGGCATTAATCCAGAATTTGATAGCGAAGATGTAAACAATCCCGATTTTCTTCAATTACAACAAATTAGCCAGGCAGTAAATGCTGGGGAGAATACTTTTGTCCCATCAATAATAACTACCGATATTTTAGGCAACAATAGGATAGCTCATGGAGTGGTAGATTTAGGCGCAATAGAGTATAATGGCCCTCTTGCCGATCCTTTAAAAGTTTACATTGACGAAAATAGCCCGCAAGGTACGCGAGTAGCCAGTCCAACTACAAATCTGACAGGTACGATTACATGGGCAATTATTGCGGGAAACTCAAATGATGCATTTGCGATCAATCCAGCTACAGGGGTCATTGTGGTAAACAATAGTGCTGCAATAGATTATGAAACTAAGAAATTATTTAGTTTAAGATTGAAGCCCGTTAATAATTTAAATGAAGATGAAAATGTATATGTTCAAGTATACATTAATAATTTAATGGAAGATCCGGGGGCACCTGCTGTGGCCAATGTAGTAAATGGTGTATTAACCAGTTATAGACCTAAATTGAGTGGATTAGGAGAGCCATTAAGTACGGTTACTATCTATGTTGATGGTGTAGCCTATCCTACAACCACAACAACGAATGCTAGGGGCGTTTGGAACTTTAACTTTGTTGAGGAACTACGTGCTGGTCTTCGCACTTTTTATGTTGTTACTAGCGAACCTACTTTGGGAACAAGTAACCCGAGCGGAAAAGTATCAGTGACCTTGAAATTATATAGCGGCCAACTGACACCAAATAATATCTTAACGCCAAATGGAGATGGCAAGAATGATCTTTGGGTAGTTGAAAATCTTACATTGATGTATCCTAAAAACGAAGTGATGGTATACAATAAGGTAGGAAAGGTAGTGTTTAGAAAAAATAACTATCAAAATGATTGGGATGGTACCTATAATGGTGGTGTACTTGATACTGGTAGTTATTACTACGAAATCAATATCGGAGCCGGACTTAAGCCAATCAAAGGAACCATTACCATCATAAAAGGTAGATGACCTGCTTCCCAAAACCATTATTAGACTAAATAATTTTAACCATATATGTTTAACCAAACATCAATGAAAAGAAATAGAATACTTCTATATAGCACTGCAGTTTATGCTGTAATTCTTTTAGGTACCCTAAAACTTAATGCACAGGTGAGCCCACCGATATCCATGTATTTTTTAAACGAATATTTATATAATCCTGCTGTTGCAGGGAAAAGACAAGGACTGAATTTGGGGCTGTCTTATAAAAATAATCTAACAGGAAATAATGGCCAGTCGGTTGCAAATACTGCAACACTTGATTATGGAAAAGGAAAGAATGGATTTGGCTTATATGTTAATACTGATAAGGATGGATTAATCAATGTAAATAGGTTTGCTGCTTCCTATGCCTATAATTTGCAACTATCCGATAAAGGAAATTTAAGGTTTGGTATTTCGGCTGGAGTAAGTTCTTTAGAGATCAATGCCGCCAATATTATTGGACAAGTAGATGATCAATTGGTACAGCAATTTAATGATCAGGGTTATATTTTTGATGGTGATTTTGGTGTTCATTATGCTAACGATCACTTAAGCTTAAGTGCGGTTGCTCCTAATTTAAGAAGCGTGTTTTACAGTGAAGAGGTGAACGATGGCTATAGCTATAGCACATTTTATTTTTCTGCAGCGTATAAACTGTTGGAGGGTCCGGTAACCTTAACTCCAAAAATATTCTATCGTGGATTAAAAGGATACGATAATATTATCGACGCTGGTGTGAATGCACAGTTTTCTGAAGATAAATTTAACTTGATGGCTTTCTACCATAGCAGTAATAGCCTGTCATTTGGATTAGGTTATAATGTGTTGAAAAAATATCAAATGCAAGCATCTTACACGATGCCCATTAACAGTAACCTTAAAAAATACACCTATGGGGGGGTAGAATTGGGGGTTAAGCTTAACTTTTCAAAATAACCTAAGGTCAAGTATAAAGAACAGCCTCTTGAAAAGGGCTGTTCTTTTATGTAATTGATTATCTTTTTAACATTAATGTTTCAAAAAAATTAAAACTTATAAAATTTTCTTTTGATTAATAAATAAGATTGTTAATTTTATTCAACCTAAACAGACAAACTAACCGTAATATATCTATCTCTAATGGATTGTTCGGTTCATACTTGAATAATTTTAATGGCTTTATACGATTTAACAGCAGAAAAACTATTGTTAAAGGAGATTTCGGATGGAAATTCTTTGGCTTTTAGTAAAATGTTTAGCCTTTACCGAGCTAAGATATTGTCTTTCGTTGATTCATTTGTGCACAGTAAAGCAGATGCAGAAGAAATTGTTCAGGAGACCTTTTTGGTAATCTGGCAAAACAAAGAGAAATTATTGGCCATAGAACATCCCCGGAATTATATTTATACCATTGCCAGAAATAAGACTTACGATTATCTTGCCAAGATTAGCAGAAATGAAAAAATGGTAAATAATGCCTGGATCAATACCTCTATATCGTTAAATAATATTGATGAGCAGATTAACCTAAAGGAAAGTACTTTGCTGATATCTAGGATTCTTCAAACACTGTCTGTTCAGAAACAGGAAATATTTAACATGAGCAGGTACCAAAATATGAGCCATGAAGAAATTGCCCAAACAGTAGGTTTGTCTAAGAGCAGGGTAAAGAATGTCATCGTTGAAGTATTGAAGCACTTGAAATACCATATTTCCAGACATAATAACATCCTTTATTTTATGCTGTTTTGGAAGTTTTTCTTATAACAACCATTCTTTATTAATAGTATTGAATCTGTTTTCGTAAAAGTAGGTTACTTCATATTTTAAGGCAGTTAGTACCCTTCCCTTAACTTTCTTGCCAAGTTTTAAAGTTTTTTGAAAAAAATCGGTTTTAAACGGTCCGTCTGTTTGTTTGGTCAGTCTATATAAGCAACAACAAACCTAAACCAACTTTTATGAAAAAACTTTACCTTATTTTTATCTTTCTCGCTCTCACCTCTTTGTCGCTTTTTGCACAAACAGTCAGATATGTAAAACCTTTAGCAACGGGAACAGGAGATGGTTCATCTTGGACCAATGCCTCGGCAGATCTACAGGGTATGATCAATGCATCCGCATCTGGAGACGAAGTTTGGGTGGCCGCAGGGACCTATAAGCCTACGGAGAAAATTTCTTCTACTTTAGTTGATGGAACCACATCGACTACAGATAGAGACATGGCGTTTATTTTAAGGACTGGTGTCAAAATATATGGAGGATTTCTAGGTGACCTTTCAGAAGTGTCATTGAACAATAGAAACTACATATCCAATATTACAATATTGAGTGGAGATTTAGGCGCAATTGGCGATAAAACAGACAATGCTTATCATATAATAACGGCTAGGATAAGTGATAATGGCACAGAAAAAGCTATTTTGGATGGTTTTACTATTCAAGATGGCTATGCAAATGGTACAGGAACAGTAACTGCTGGGCTTGATTTGGACCAAAATCAAGGAGCTGCTATCAATTTAAGGGGTTCAGCAGCTTCAGGTAAGATAGAATTTCGCAATTTGATGGTTAAGAATAATGAAGGTACGGGAGCAGGAGGTGCTGCTTACTTATATACTTCTGGATCAGGAATATTACTGTTTAATAATGTTCAATTCTTAAGTAATAAAAGTGGGACTTCTGGAGGGGCAATTTACATTACTAGGGTATCTGGTACAACTAATACACCTAGTTTTACGTTAGAAAGTTGCACTTTTTCTGAAAATGAGGCTGCTTCTACATCAGGAGCTATATATTATTCTAATAGTTCTACAGGTTTGCTAAATATTCTCAATACAAAATTTTTAACCAATAAATCAAATGGTGGTGTAGGCGGGGCTATATATTTGGCTTCTGGAATTGCAAACATATATAATGGTTTGTTTTACAACAATGAAAGCAGTTCAAGTGGAGGGGCAGTATATGTTTCGGCTGGAAGCTCAGGGGTAATGACAACCGCCACGATTATAAACTGTACTTTTTACCAAAATAAGGCCTCCAATGGTTCTGGTGGCGCGATATCTTTTTTTGCCAATGCGGCAAATTCTACAATAGCGCTTTATAATAATATATTTAATGGCAACATTTCTACAAGTAATTATGCAGATATAAGGGCTTCTGTTACTGCTATCCTAACCTTTAAAAATAATCTTTTTCAGGTATATGCAATGACCGCCGGTTCGGATGATTCCTTTTCAAACAATATAGTTAATGCATCTCCTACGAAATTATTTGCTAGTACAAGTTCAAGTGATGTAAATTTCTTAAGGTTGGTTGAAGGTGCAGCTACGCAAAAAGGAGATAATGCCCTAATTCCTGTGAGTATTACTACAGATTTGGGTGGAAACCCACGTATTGCTGATGGAGCTGTAGATTTGGGGGCATATGAATTTCAGGGTACCTTGCCGGTAACTTTCGAATACTTTAAAGCGAAAAAAGAGGGTAGTAGTGCTATTCTAAGTTGGAAAACACTGAATGAAAGTAATAGCCAAAAATTTACTTTAGAGAGAAGTTCTTCTTTAAATAATTTTACAGTCATTAAAACTATCGCTTCTATAGGCAATACCGACGAGGCTAGCTTATATAATTATACAGATTCAAGGCCATTGTCAGGTACAAATTATTATAGACTAACGCAATACGATAATGATGGCAAACCTACAATTTTAGGGATAGAGGCCTTAACTTTTGGCATCAATAGCGAAAAGACCACTATATATCCCAATCCAGCTAATGCCTATGTATGGGTAAAATCACCATCTTCATTAGATGGTATCATTTCCCTAAATCTGATATCTTTGACCGGAAAAATAGTACTGACCAAGAGTTTTGCTCAGGTAGGTTTACGTGAAAATGTAAAGTTAGATTTAGCTGGAATACCAACGGGGGCTTATATCCTATGGATTAACAAAGGTGGAGCTCATGCCCAGAAGCAAACTTTATTGGTGGTGAAGTAAAAGCAACCATTAAAAAATATAAAATGAACAATCAAGAACATCAGATGCAGGCAGACGAAAACAAAAGGTTAAATGAACTTTTTCAGAAGTATATAGCTAAAACTATAAGCCGGGAAGAGTACATAGAACTGTTTGCTTACATCAATGATCCAGATACCAAAGAAAGGGTGTTGTCCTTTATGGACGAGCACAATAAACAGGTTCAATCTGATGTTCAGGTTCATGAAATAGACTGGGATGCCATGTATGCCAATATTACCCAACAGAAAAGCCGTATGGTTACAAAATATACTGCCATATGGAAATATGCAGTTGCAGCTATGTTGTTTTTAATTGGTGGATTTACCTTGTTGCATATTTCTAGCTCAAAAGAAAATAGTAAAAAAGTTGCGCTTTCGTACCGTAATGATGTGGTT
Source organism: Pedobacter sp. ASV28 (assembly GCF_016428855.1). Taxonomy (GTDB): domain Bacteria; phylum Bacteroidota; class Bacteroidia; order Sphingobacteriales; family Sphingobacteriaceae; genus Pedobacter. The sequence goes on along the minus strand of NZ_JAELTN010000010.1, from coordinate 6,206 downwards.
CCCGGAGGAAATAAAGCAACCTTGACCTTAGCTGATGGTTCTAAGATCATATTGGATCAACATGCAAAGGGGGAATTGGCTAGCGAAGGGGATATCATGATCGAGAGAGACCATAACGGACAGGTGGTTTATCGGGTAAAGAATAGTGATACGAAAGATGAAATACAGAAGATAAACACCTTGTCAACACCTGCAGGTGGTGTTTTTAGCGTGGTCTTATCTGATGGAAGTAAGGTATGGCTAAATGCATCTTCCGCTATTAGGTTCCCTGCTGCTTTTGCAAAAGATGATAGAAGAGTGGAGATTAAAGGTGAAGCCTATTTTGAAATAGCAAAAGATAAAACAAGACCATTTTATGTATTGAATGGTAGTTCAGAAATTAAGGTATTGGGTACACATTTTAACGTAATGGCATATCCAGATGAATATCGATCTGAACTTACCCTACTTGAAGGTTCGGTACAATTTTCCAAAAATGGACATTCAGAGATACTAAAACCTGGAATGCAAATTTTATATACGGAAAATACGAAAGAGACGAAGCAGGTAGAGGCCAATATCGAAGAGGTAATGGCTTGGAAGAACGACCTTTTTGTATTCAACAATACCAATATTGACGAAATTATGAAAGACTTGACCAGGTGGTACAATGTTCAGGTAAAGTATGAAGGTGATAAACCAGATATTTCCTTTACCGGAGTTATACCTAGAAATTCAAATGTTTCGAAGGTGCTTAAAGCATTGGAATCAACTGGAGACGTTAGGTTTGGCATTGATAACAATGTAATCACCTGCATGAAAAAATAAGAAAAGAAAAAGCTTTTCCTGGCGGCAACCAGGAAAAGCAAAATTCAGGCTTAAAAAAATAATAACGAGAACACTATTTATCCTAAACCCTTATGTACAAATGTATGAAAGAAAAAATACATTGTAGATTGTCTGGTTCTATTTTTAGAGCCGATTTTTCGACCAAACAAAAACTACTATTAAAAAAAGCCTTATTGGTTATGAGAATCATTGCCATCATTGTGTTTGTTTTTGCCCTACATGTAAGTGCCAAAACATCAGGCCAAAATGTAAGCATTAAAAAACAGAACGTTACTTTAAAAGAAGTGTTCAGGGAACTTCGTGTCCAAACTGGTTATTACTTTATTTACAACAGTAAAGAAGTGCCAGATAAAAAGATCGTTTCAATGAATTTTTCCAATGCACCCATCGATGTCGTATTAACAACATTGTTAAAGGGAATGTCATTAAATTATACCATTGAAGACAAGATCATTTCCCTTAAACCGATTTCTGTACGTGAAACGATAAATACGGAGGATAATGTAGTTCAGCAGGATAGGGTAATTAGCGGTAAAATTACAGATGAAGAAGATGGATCGCCTTTATTTGGTGTATCCGTAAGGGTAAAGGGATCCCAAGCAGGTACCATCAGTACCGCAGAAGGTAATTTCTCTTTAAATGTTAAGGCTAGCGACAAAATATTGCTGTTAACTTATATTGGTTATGTAACCAAAGAAGTTCCACTTACGGCACTTATCAAATACGAAGTTACTCTGGTAAAGGATAGCAAACAATTGGACGAGGTGGTTATTGCATTTGGGACTTCTACAAAAAGTGAATTGACCAACTCTGTGACAAAAATTTCTGCCAAAGATATTGAGCAAAGACCTATCAGTAACTTGAATTCTGCCATTGTAGGTGCCTCTCCTGGTGTGCAAACTACAGCAGGTAGCGGACAGCCGGGCGAAGGACCGGATATCAGGATTAGAGGTTTTGGTTCTATAACGGGAGATAATGCTCCTTTGTATGTGCTAGATGGCGCTCCTTATGAAGGGGTGATCAGCAACATTAATCCGGAAGATATTGACAATATTTCAATTTTAAAAGACGCATCGGCAACCGCACTTTATGGGGCAAGGGCTGCCAATGGTGTAGTTTTAATCACAACCAAAAAAGGAACAAGTGGTAAAAACAATATTACAGCAAAGCTAACACAAGCTTTTTCAGAAAGAGGTTTACCAAACTATGAGACTTTAAATACTTATGAGTATTTCCCTGTGGTTTGGGAAGCTTTGAGAAATGGTACATTAGGCACCAGTACTAATCCGGTGGATAGTGTTAATGCAGCTAATACGGCTACACTAGGATTAAAGGGGTATGTGGGATGGAACCCTTTTAATGTGGCAGATGATGAGATTGTTTTAGCAAATGGGAGATTGAACCCAAATGCCAGATTACTATATCCTGATGACCTAAGTTTTGGAAAGGAACTGCAGAGACTGGGCATGAGGACCGATATGTCTGTTACCTTAAGCGGAGGCTCTGCTAAAACAGACCATTATGTCTCTGTCAACTACTTGGATGAGAACGGCTATGTAAAAGGTTCCGATTTTAAACGTTTTTCGGGCAGGTTAAGAGTAAATTCAACACCAAGAGACTGGCTGAAATTTGGATTGAACGTATTTGGTAATTATACCAAATCAGATCAGGCCAATGAAAGTAGCGGTATCAATGAAAATCCTTTTTATGTCGATTTAATACTTGCTCCTATATATCCCGTTTTTAAGCACGATCCGATAACGGGTGCTTATGTTCTTGATGCGCAGGGAAACAAGGTGTATGATGTGGGAGATTACAGACCATTGTTTACTGGTAGGAATGTAGTCTATGAAACATTGTACAATATCAATCAGGTTCGTAGAAACTCGGTGAATGCAGTAACAAATGTAGAAGCTAAGTTTTTAAAGAATTTTAAGTTTACCTCGAATCTAAGTGTAAACTTAGGTAATTATAGAAGTAACGTTTATGATAATAGCGTGATGGGAGATGCTGTAGGTGTTGGGCGTACTACTCGCGTGAATAGCACAAGCTACTATCTGAACTTTAACCAATTATTAAATTGGACAAAAAACATTAACGGACATAAAGTTACCGTATTGCTAGGTCATGAAAATTATTGGAGCTACTATGATTACCTAAGTGGTGCCAAGAGAAGTGAAGGGATAAGTGGATTGTCAGTTTTAGATAACATGACCACTACAACTGGCTTAGGGTCTTACGATAGGGATTATAAAACTGAAGGCTATTTCTCGAAATTGGATTATAGTTATAAAGGAAGATACCTACTCTCCGGATCATTTAGACGTGATGGATCGTCAAGGTTTCACCCAGATTATCGCTGGGGTAATTTCTGGTCGGTTAGTGGTGCCTACAATATAGATCGGGAAGCTTTTTTCAAAGTGAAATGGATCGACCAGTTGAAAGTGAGAGGCTCGTATGGAGAAGTAGGTAACGATCGTACAGGTTCTTATTTTACTTATCAGACCCTATATACCTTAGGTTATAATAATGGAACGGAGCCAGGGATGATATTTGGACAATTAGGGAATGATTCCCTAAGATGGGAAACGAATATGAATGCCGATGTGGCTTTGGAATTTTCTGCACTTAAGAATAGGGTAGGAGCTACCATTGAATTATTTAGGCGCCAATCTAAAAATCTATTGTTTGATGTAAATATGCCATTAACTTCAGGGGTATTGACACGTGAAGATAACTTTGGAAGTATGCGCAATCAGGGAATAGAGGTACAGTTGACGGGAGTTCCTATAAAGACTAAGAATTTTAATTGGAATATAGATATAAACTGGACCAAGTTCAGCAATAAGATACTTTCATTACCATCGTCATACGAAGGCCGTATCAATGTGACCAAAAAATATCAGACTGGTCAGTCTATGTATGAATATTGGTTAGATGATTGGGCTATGGTAAACCCTGCAACAGGTACAAATCTTTATAGGCCAGAAAAAGGTAGCGATGTGCCAACGGCAAGCCAGGTGATCATAAATGGAGATACTTTGTCATCCAGTAGTACCTATGCAAGACAGTATTTTGCTGGTAGTGCCATACCCGATTTCTTTGGTAGCATAAACAATACCTTTACCTATAAAAACTGGTCTCTGCAAATGTTGTTTATCTATCAGGTGGGTGGATATACCTATGATAATGACTATCAGTCTTTAATGTATAGGGGAAGTACTTCTTCCTCTACCAATGGTAGGGCCCTGCATAAAGATATGCTACAACGTTGGCAAAAACCGGGAGATGTAACAGATATCAATAAACTCACCAATTCGACTTCTTACTTATCCCAAAGTGACCGATGGCTGATAAAATCCGATTATCTAAATCTTAGAACAGTAGCGCTAACCTATAACCTGCCTAAAAGGTTCTTGTCTAGGTTAAAGCTAACCAATGCAAAGGCATATGTGAATGGAGAGAACATCTTCATTACTTCTAAGAGAAAAGGTTTAGATCCAACACAAACTTATACGGGGTCGGCATCTTATACCTATGCACCTTCTCGTATTATTAGTTTTGGCCTTAATTTAACATTATAAGTATTTAATACAATGAAAAAATATATTCCATATCTGATATTAACCCTTCTATTTTTTAGCTTGGGTTCATGTAAGAAGAGTTATTTAGATACAGAACCTTCGGATCAGATTTCTTCAGATAAACTGTTCGATAATATCAATAATGTAAGGGTGGCACTTAACGGTGTATACAGATTACTTTATATGCAATATTCTGATCAGGAACAGGATGGCCATGCAGCCATTATGATTGTGATGGATTTTATGGGCGAAGATATTGTACATACTGCGGCGGGAACGAGCTATTTTAGGGGAGCCTACAAATGGACCGATCATCGTGCAGCTACTAATGATCTGCCGTATTTTTCTTATCGGATGTACTATCGTGTAATTGCTAATATTAATCGCATATTGGATGGCATTGATACGGTACCAGGCGCTACTGATGCAGAAAAAAATCCCATCAAGGGTGAATGCTTAGCCTTAAGGGGGTGGGCACATCACATGTTGGTACAGCTTTTTGCAAAAAGATATAATGTTGTAAATGGAGTTCCAGCTAATAATGACGCTTCTGGTAAACCGAATCTAGGAGTGCCCATTATGACCACATATTCTGAAGCGCCACAACCACGAGCTACAGTAGAAGAGGTATATACACAAATTAATAAGGATTTAGATCAGGCGATTATTTATCTAACAGGTGCATCGGCCAGAGGTATATATAGGACCCATGTGGATGTTAGCGTAGCAAAGGGTTTTAAGGCTAGGGTAGCTTTAACCCAGGATAAATGGGAAGATGCCGCAAAATATGCACTTGAGGCACTTCAAGGGTATCAATTAATGTCAAATGCAGCATACTTGGATGGTTTTACCGATATGAAAAATTCTGAGTGGATGTGGGGCGCACATCAATTGCCTGAGCAATTGCCTACTTATGGGTCCTTTTATGCTTATATGTCTTCTAATTTTAATTCGGCACATACCAGGCCAAATCCCAAAAAAATTAATCAAATATTATATGGCGAAATTTCCAATACAGATGTTAGGAAAAAACTTTTCTGCAATAATGTGAATGATTATCTAAACTTTCCTGGAGTAATCAACGCCGGTACCGGATTGTCAGAACCTTCACAAGTTAGGGCATTATACATGCAAAAGAAATTTGTGGTTTCCGATCCTGCCGTTAGTGCCGGTGATATTCCTTTTATGCGTGCAGCTGAAATGTACTTGATCGCAGCAGAAGCAAAAGCACATCGAAGTTTAAATGTAGAAGCAGAAGCCATCCTTAAAACACTGGCCATTAACAGAGATCCTTCATACGAAACGCCACAGGATCTTTCAGGCATATTGGAAATCATTCTAACTCAAAGAAGAATTGAACTATGGGGCGAAGGTTTCCGTTTTCTGGACTTGAAGCGATTAGACAAGACATTGAATAGAAATGGTACGGGAACAACCTCTACATTGGCTACATCGGCATCAATGGAAGTGCCTGCTGGAGATAACAGGTGGCAGTTTTTAATTCCAAGACGAGAAATACAGGCCAATCCATATATGGTTCAAAACGACTAAAGTAAATATAATAAGTTAGTTGATAATAAGTTTTCTGATGGGGTCTGTGATAATTATCGGACCCCAAATGAAAGCCTATAGACTAAAATTCAAATAAATAGCTCATTATTAACTGTTTAAAATTTAATAAGCTGATGAAAAAAATCAAGTTAAGTTTAGCTCTCCTAGGTGTCTTGGGAACTATTTCTGCTCTGGCTTTTACGCTGTCTCTTATACACATCTCCGAGCCCACGAGACCTGCGT
>NZ_JAELTN010000109.1 GCF_016428855.1 Pedobacter sp. ASV28 | reverse complement strand
CCCCCCCCCCCCCCCCCCCCCCCCCCCCCCCCCCCCCCCCCCCCCCCCCCCCCCCCCCCCCCCCCCCCCCCCCCCCCCCCCCCCCCCCCCCCCCCCCCCCCCCCCCCCCCCCCCCCCCCCCCCCCACACCCTTTTTTTGGCTCGATCGTCGGCAGCGTCAGATGTGTATAAGAGACAGCACCTATAGTGGTGAAAAACGATCCAAGTTTGATGTTTACCAATGCCGGAATGAACCAGTTTAAAGATTTGTTTTTAGGTGAGGTTGCCATTAAATATCCAAGGGTGGTAGATACCCAACGTTGCCTGCGTGTTTCTGGAAAACATAATGACCTGGAAGAAGTGGGAATAGATACCTATCATCATACCATGTTCGAAATGCTGGGCAACTGGAGTTTTGGCGATTATTTTAAAAAAGAGGCCATTTCATGGAGTTGGGAACTGTTGACCGAAGTATATAAAATTCCGAAGGAACAATTATATGTGTCTATTTTTGAGGGCGATGAAAAAGAAGGCTTGCCTAGAGATACCGAAGCTTACGACATCTGGAGGCAATTTGTAGACGAAGACCGCATTATCTTGGGCAATAAGAAAGATAATTTTTGGGAAATGGGGGATACTGGTCCCTGCGGTCCCTGCTCGGAAATTCATGTAGATTGTCGTAGCGCCGAAGAACGTAAAGATGGAAAAGGGAAAGATCTGGTCAATGCCGATCATCCGCAGGTCATAGAAATCTGGAATAATGTATTCATGCAGTTTAACCGTTTAAAAGACGGCTCACTAAAGCCACTTCCCGCTAAACATGTAGATACCGGAATGGGATTTGAACGTTTGGTGCGTGTATTGCAGGGCAAAAGCTCAAATTATGATACTGATGTTTTCCAAACACTTATCCAATATATCTCTGATAAATCTGGATTTGAATATGTAAGCAGTGCTGAACCAGGCCAAAAGGGTTGGAACGAAGCTGTTGCCATGCGTGTAATGGCCGACCATATCCGTGCGATTTCTTTTGTGATTGCCGATGGTCAGTTGCCTTCAAATAATAAGGCGGGTTACGTGATCCGTCGTATTTTGCGCAGGGCGGTGCGTTATGCTTATACTTTCTTAAATCTTAAAGAACCTTTTTTAAATCAATTGGTGCCAGTATTGGCAGATCAGTTTAAGGGTGTTTTTGATGAGTTGTATCATCAAAAAGACTTCGTGCAGAAAGTTGTTTCAGAAGAAGAAGTTTCTTTCCTTAAAACTTTAGAGCAGGGCATCAACTATTTTAATAAAGACCTTATTGGTGCGCTAATATACAAGGGAATTAAGAAAGATGAAAACGGCATATATTATAATGAAGATGGTACGAAATATCAATTAGATGGTAATACTGCTTTTATGATGCAGGACACTTTTGGTTTTCCAATCGATTTGACTGAATTAATGGCGTCAGAGAGTGGTTTTTCAGTTGATAAAAATGGTTACGAAGAAGCTTTGGAAGCTCAAAAGAACCGTTCACGTGCGGCTACGGCAATTGATACCGGAGATTGGGTTTTGGTTAACCCTGATCGGGAAACTGAGTTTGTGGGCTATGATACTACAGAGATAGAGACCGAGATCATCAAATACAGAAAAGTAACAGCCAAAGGTAAAGCGCAATACCAAATTGTGCTGGGCCAAACGCCTTTCTACGCAGAGAGTGGAGGGCAGGTAGGTGATACGGGTAGGCTAGAAGACCATAGCAGACAGTTTTGGGTAGAGATTACAGACACCAAGAAAGAAAACGGTGTAATTGTCCATTTTGTAGAAACTTTGCCAGCCGATCTGGAAGGTAAGTTCTGGGCAGTAATTGACGAAGAAAAACGTAAAGAAACAGAAAATAACCACTCCGCTACACACTTGCTGCATGCTGCAATGAAGCAAGTGTTAGGTACGCACGTTAATCAAAAAGGTAGTTTGGTCAATGCCGATTACTTACGCTTCGATTTTTCACACTTCGCCAAGGTTACCGATGAAGAACTGAACCAGATTGAGGATATCGTGAATGCCAAAATCCGTGAAAACATTCCTTTAAAAGAACAGAGAAATGTACCTTATCAAGAAGCTTTAAGCAGTGGAGTAACTGCTTTATTTGGAGAAAAGTATGGTGATTTTGTTCGCGTTATTACTTTTGATGACCATTTTTCTAAAGAACTTTGTGGAGGTACTCACGTAAAAGCAACCGGACAAATTGGTTTCTTTAAATTAACTTCGGAGTCTGCAGTGGCTGCTGGCGTACGCAGAATAGAAGCCATTACCGGACAAAGATCTGCTTCGGTCATCCGTGAACATTTTGAATTAGTGAAGAATCTCAATGGCCTGTTGAATAATCCGAAGGATTTTGTAGCGGCACTAAATAAGATTATAGATGATAATGGTGCGTTAAAGAAAGAGATAGAAAAGGCCATTACAGAAAGGGCAGTTGCGCTCAGGGCCGATCTAGAAAAGCAGATACAACAGATTAATGGGGTCAATTTTATTGCCACTACGGTTGATTTGCCTAATGCCGAGGCCGTGAAAACTTTGGCTTATGCGATTAAGGGTGCCGTGCAAAATCTGTTCTTGGTATTGGGCGTTGTTATTGATGGAAAACCACAAATTACGGTGGCCATAGACGACGAATTGGTAAAGGCCAAAGGCTACAACGCGGGGCAAATTGTAAAGGAGTTGGCTAAAGAAATTCAAGGCGGCGGTGGCGGACAGCCATTCTTTGCTACGGCAGGTGGTAAAGATGCTGCTGGAATGAACAGGGTAATGGAGAAAGCGAAATCTTTTGTGTTTTAAATTGAAAGAGTATTACAGTTTTTAAAGATTTTAATCAGCGTAAATATTGAAAATCGTCATTTCGAAGTGAAAAATGTAGAGAGAATTTATAGAAGCTATAAAATTTCTTTTCATTCATCTTCGAAATGACGAAATTGTTTTCTAATGTCTACCTCTGTGGTCTCTTCCCTTTTTATTCCATCCTTTATGATGACCATTGTCATGACGGTAGGTTTCTACATATCTGGTGCGGTATACATTATGTTGTAAATAGGGTCTTGGCTCATTGATCACAATTTTTCTTCCGCTATAAAGGTTGTAATGCCTGTATGCTTTTGGTAGCGATTTGCGATGTACCCATCTGCTGCCTTCATAATAAACAAAACGTTTGGTAGGTACATGGTAATAGCTGTGTACGTCTGGTAGATAATAATAATCTACATAATCGTGGCCCCGTGGTCCCCATTGCGGTTGCTGGCCAATATTAATATTTAAACTAACCTGAGCGTTCGCAGAGCTGAATGTGCTGGCTACTATAACCAATGCAAATATTAGAATTAACTTTTTCATGATTTTTAGTTTTTGTGTGTACAAGCACCTAAACCAATATCGTGCCATACTATATTCTTGGCCATTTTACCATAGATTTGATACATTTCGCTATATTTGAGGGTCTATAAAAGATATATTATCTATTAATGAGTACAACAACGGTAGTGGCAGAATCAAACGCTTTCGAACTCGTATCAGGTTTAGAGATACATGTTCAGTTAAATACACAATCTAAAATATTTTCGTCAGATAGTGCAACATTTGGTGCCCTGCCCAATGAGCATATCTCCGCTGTTTCGTTAGGTCTCCCTGGTGCCTTGCCCAAGTTGAACAAGGAAGTCGTAGAAAAAGCCATTAGAATTGGCCTGGCCCTAAATTGCCATATTAACCAAAGTAATTTCTTTGACCGTAAAAATTATTTCTATGCCGATTTGCCAAAAGGCTATCAGATCACACAGGATAACAGCCCAATTTGTAAAAATGGCTATTTAGAAATACAGCTGTCTGATGGCACGGAAAAGAGGATAGGCATCAATCGTATCCATCTGGAAGAGGATGCGGGTAAGAGTTTACATGATCAGGATGACAAATATTCTTTTGTTGACCTGAACAGGGCAGGAGTTCCCCTAATTGAAATTGTTACCGAACCAGATGTTCGCAGTGCGGAAGAGGCGGCAGCCTTGCTGACCGAAATCAGGCAATTGGTACGTTTTTTAAACGTAAGTGATGGCAACATGGAGGAGGGATCGCTACGCTGCGATGCCAATATTTCTATTCGCAAGCAAGGCGATACTGCTTTTGGTACACGTTGTGAGGTTAAAAACCTAAACTCTATACGTAACGTACGTAGGGCTATTGATTTTGAGTTTAGTCGCCAGGTTGAAGTAACGGGAGCTGGTGGCACAATCATTCAGAGTACCTTAAATTTCGATGCCGATAAAGGAACAACATCACCCATGCGCAGCAAGGAAGAGGCGAATGACTATCGTTATTTTCCCGATCCAGATCTACAGCCCATTTCTATTTCCGACGATTGGTTGGCTAAGATAAAGTCGGCCATGCCTATTCTGCCAAAGCAGATCGCAGGGCAGTTAATGACCGAGTTGGGCATTAGCAAAGCTGAAGCCATGGTGCTGGCTGAAGATAAAGATCTGTATAGCTATTATCAACAGGCGTTACCCGAAGTTAAACAAAAGAAAAGTCTGGTAAATTGGCTATTGGGAAATATTAGGGCAATTTTAAATGAAAGGCAACTAGAAATAGCCAAATATATGGTAAGGCCTGTACAATTGGCGCAATTGATCAACTTGGTCGACGAAAAGAAAATCAGCCAGCAAAATGCACTGCAACAATTACTTCCTGCCTTAGAGGGCCATCAAATACAGGATGTGGAAGAATTGGCCAAACAACTAAATTTATTGATCGTAGAAGATACCAATGCTATACTTATTTTGATAGATGAGGTATTGGCCAAATATCAACCGCAGGTTGAAGCATACAAAAAAGGCAAAAAGGGCGTTTTAGGTTTGTTTGTTGGTGAGGTCATGAAATTGGCTAAAGGTAAAGCAGATGCCAAGCAGGTAAATGAACTGATATTAGAAAAACTGAAATAAAATTAATAGGATGAAGAAATTAGCGTGTATCATAGGCATTGCAGTCATTGCACTTGCTGCTTGTAAGGATAAATCTAGGTTTGCCATCACGGGCAAGTTTTTAAATGCAGATCCCAAAAATAAAGTTTATTTATACGGGATGGCCAGTAACAATATGGTGCTGCTGGATTCTACCAACCTATCTGAAAAGGGGGAGTTTAAATTTGTAAACACCAAGCCCGAGGCAGATTTTTTCCGTGTTAATTATGGTACAAACGAATATATTGTTATTGCCAAAAATGGCGATGAGATTAAAATAAGTGCAGACCTTCATGATAAAAGCCAACATTATATGGTTTCGGGAGCGGAAGATGCGGATAAATTGGCAGAATTTAATGACCTTAAGGTCAAACATCAAGCTAAAATTATAGCGATAAGTAATGAGTTTGAACAAAAGGTAAGTGCAAATCCCGATAAAAGAGATGAGCTATTGCAACAGCTTACGCCGGCCTATACCCATGCCATGAATGAACTTAACCAGGCCATTATTAATTTTGCAAATCACAATGCAAGTTCCCTGGTGAGTTTTTACGCCATTAGTTTGGTCAATCCGGTAGGCAACGAACAGGCAATGGTAACCTATGCCGATAAGGTAGATGCCAAATTGAAGCAAAATTCGTCGGTAAAGAATTTTGTAGAAAAAGTGGTTAAGCTGAAAGCGCTGCAGATAGGGCAAATTGCTCCAGAATTTACCATAAATTCTATAGATGGGAAACCTATTAAATTGACAGATTACCGTGGTAAATATGTATTGTTGGATTTCTGGGCATCGTGGTGCGGACCATGTCGTACAGAAAACCCTAATGTAGTAAAAGCTTACCAAACCTATAAGGGAAGAAATTTTACCATCCTTGGAATTTCGCTGGATAAAGATAAGACGGCTTGGGCCCAAGCTGTTAAACAAGATGGCCTTACTTGGGCCCAGGCAGGAGAACTTAAGGATTTTGAAGGAGAGACCGCAAGGCTCTATCAGATCGAAGCCATACCCAGTTCCTTCCTATTGGACCCAAGTGGCAAGATCATAGCAAGGGATTTAAGAGGTCAGGAATTGGATGCCTTCTTAAACAAAACCTTACCTTAACCCTAACTCAATGTTAAAATATGTTGCGGTCTTAACAATTTGTTAACTTCATTTTAACTAAATGTTACATTTGTATACTTACTTTCGTAATAAATAAAACATAACGATGAGTACAGCTAAACAGAAGATATTAATTGTTGACGATGAACCAGATATCCTAGAGTTGATCGAATACAACCTTAAAAAAGAGGGATATCAGGTCTTTCTGGCTAGTAACGGGCAAGATGGGATTACGGTAGCCAAAAAAGTACAGCCAGACCTGATTATCTTGGATATTATGATGCCCAAGATGGATGGGATTGAGGCTTGTCGTTTAATGAGGGCCATACCAGAATTTAAAAATACCTTTATGGTATTCCTTACGGCCAGAAGTGAAGAGTACTCTGAAATAGCAGGTTTTAACGTAGGTGCCGATGATTATATTGCCAAGCCTATAAAACCTAGGGCCTTGGTGAGTAGGATCAACGCTATATTACGCCGTAATGCCAGTTCTGATGAAGTTTCTGATAACAAAGTGGAAATTGGTGACCTGGTTATTGACCGTGAAGCCTATCTTGTTTATCAAAATGGAGAACGGGTGGTTTTGGCTAAAAAGGAATTTGAGCTGTTGTATCTTTTGGCTTCCAAGCCAGGTAAGGTATATACCCGTGAATCCATCCTTAAAAACATTTGGGAAGATTCGGTGGTAGTGACCAATAGAACCATTGATGTGCACATTCGTAAACTGAGGGAAAAACTTGGCGAGAACTATGTTTCTACGGTAAAAGGAGTAGGCTATAAATTCGAGCTTTCCTAAGAAAGCTGTGGTATAATCTGTTTTTACTGCTCCTGTAGTGTGGATAGCGTTGACGAGGACGCCACACCTTACTAGCTGTCTATTGGCATCTCCCCCGATAGCTTTTAAAAACTGACCTAAAACCTCAGTTTTCGTAGAAGGGCGAGCTAGCTTGTCTTTTAAGATGGGGGAATTAATCTGGCCTTTATAAGGCTAGCTGTTGTTGAAGCCCTTTTTCTCGTTCCTCTGTTTCGTATAGGCCATGAGCCTGCTGTAATCTCTTTTTTATTCTTGCGGCTAGAATTCTTGGGCCAAGTACTTTTACAGATTCGCCAAAGCCTAGAATTTCCCTTTCTAATTCGAAATTTAAAACCACATCTATCCTAAATATGGTGGTTTTCTCTTTTTCGGCAATTAAAATTTGCGAATGGTGTAGTGGTTTGGTCACCACATAAGGGCTATGTCTATTGTCAAATTCAAGGATGACCTTTTGCGGTCGGTCATTGCTGTTCTTGGTAACACCTATCAGGTCGCTATAGTAACGGTCAAAATCAACACCTTCATATGAAATAAAAGGTTCTTGGGGCAATTCTTGAAACTCGATGATCCTATCGAGGGCTAAGTTTAAAATCATTCCGCCCTTTTTAGCTTTAACAATCAAGAACCAGCGGTTTCGGTATTCCTTTAAAAGATAGGGGAAGTAGATGAGCTGTTGCGACTGTTGTGCCTTAAAAGATTTGTACTCTATCAATAAGGCGGAATTCTTTAAAATGGCCTGATACAGTTTGGGAATATATTCCATTCCCTTAAGTTGGTTGTTGCTTTCCAGCTGAATATGGTTACCGCCTTGATGTGTCGACTTGTATAGGTTGTTCTCTAGTCGTGCAATCATATCGCTCATCTCATCGAAATAGTTGAAGGCATTAAATTGCTTTAGTACCCCTACAATTTCTTTCATTTTATCTACATCGGCATTGTTAATTGGTGCCTTGGTAATACTAAAGCTAGGATCCTCATAAGTATAGAACCTTCTGTCTTTAACCACAATAGGGGCGTTATAGCCTAACTTATCACTGCGCATCAATTGCAGATCTGCCTGTATAGTCCGTTTGCTTATACCAGTTCGAATGCCTTCTAGTTCGTATAAAGTGTCAGACACCTTTTCAATAAGGTCTTCTAAGGTCCATTTTCGATAACGGTTTCTTAGGCAATCATCAATGGTTTTGTACCTGATTAAAGCAAGTTTGTTTATGGCCATGCGCTATAAATATCTATGAATTTGATGAAACTCTTTCGATAAAGATATGGGTAAATATAATAAAGTTGTTTATTGTGCGCAATAGATCTGCGTAGTTTTGTTTTTTATCTTTCTTTTTGATGTGTTTTTTAAAATTTATTCATTGAAAATCAGTTTGTTATGAAATAATTTTAATTATTTTTTTTTATGCGCAATTATGCTGCGTAGTAAGGCTTGCATCTTTGTAATGTCGGAACGATAAACAAAACCGATACAAATGTTTAACTGTAAATTAACTGATTATGAAATTCAATTTCTTTAAATCTAAAAAAGCTGTAATTAATCACGAGTATGCGAAAGCTTACGTGATGAGTCCAGAACTGGAATTGTACACAGCAGTGGTAACTACCGGATTGAACGATTCATTCTATGAAGCTGGCAATGCTAGATTGAAAAGAATTAAAGAGTTAATCTTAAAATGTGATGTGGCATTTGTGGCAAGGCTAGCTGTATACGCTCGTAACGAAATGAATTTAAGATCTGTGCCGATGGTATTATCTGTAGAATTAGCAAAGAAAGTCTCGGGGAACTCTATGGTGAGCAGAACAATTAAAAAAGTAGTACTAAGGGCAGATGAGATTACGGAACTATTAGCCTATTATCAGATAGCAAACAACAGAACTGAAACGAAAAAACTAAATAAACTTTCAAAGCAAGTGCAAAAAGGTTTAGTAGGTTCTTTTAATAGATTTGATGAGTATCAATT
>NZ_JAELTN010000108.1 GCF_016428855.1 Pedobacter sp. ASV28 | reverse complement strand
GGCAGTAATTGAACGTAAAATAAAAATAGATGATTATATCGACGACTTCCTTCCCAAAGGATATGTGTTGTCTAAAAACCTTAAGAACAAAATAAAAATTTCAGATCTGGCCTCTCATCAATCTGGTTTGCCCGATATAGATTTTGGAAAGTTAGTTGCACTAGATCCACAACAGCCTGTGCATAGTGTAACTGAAAAAGCATTAATTGCCATGATCAATAACTGTACTGAACTTATAGACTATGGTAAATATCGTTATTCCACAATTGGGTATACTTTGCTCGGACAAATATTAGAACAGGTGTATGGCAAGAGTTACGATAAAATTATTAAAGACAAAGTAATAGTACCGTTAAAGATGACCAATATGCTAACGAAAGATTTTGAGGTGGAAAACAGAACTACTGGTCACAATCCCAACGGTAGTATTCAGGAATTCTTCAAATGGAATGTTACCGCACCTGCGGGATTAGTAAAATCTAATGCTACTGATATGGTTACATTTTTAAAAGCGGTCTTAAATAAAGAAACTGCTACAGGTAAAGCGGCCATCATGACGGAAAATATCTTCTATAAAGATGAAAACAGAGCAATGGGATTGGGGATTAACATCATCATGGATGATAAAAATACCATTTATTTGAAGTCTGGCGATTCTATGGGACAGTCTTCCATTATATGCTACAACAGGGCTAAAAATTGGGGCATGATTATCCTTCTAGATCAAAGGAACTCAAAAATGAGGCAAAGCCTGCTGAATGAAATTAACGATACGGTTTTGAAATAAATAAATAGAGGGCGTTAGATTTTCGATACCAAAAACCATATAAAATTTGTATTTCTAACTTAAAAAGTTTTCCTACTGCCACTGATGACTGGAAGGGGCAGATGCATAAATGGTGCAACAGATGATGTACTATACTTACAGATAATAAACTGTTACTGGCATCTGAACTACTGCTGTACCTGAAGGGAATTTTGAAATCAATACTTAAAGAACATATGCGCTAATTGTTTTTATTGGTAAGAGTAGCAAGGCAGGCCACCTTTTTAAGGATATAAGAAAGTATAAAACTGAAAGCAACGTAGCCTACAAAAATAAGGTATCCGGGTTGGAGCGAGGTAAAGTTTACCGTGGCCGTGGTTAGTGCCTCGCTTCTGATGTTCAGATCGCTCAATTGGCTGGTTAAAATCCCGTTGAGACCAATGTAGGTCATTAAAATCCCTACTACCATTACGTCCGCCATATCCCATTTCGCTGATTCGAAGGCAAGGTATTTGGTGATTTTATTTTCTGAAATTGGCGGATTGCAGAGCAGGTGTATACCTCTTGCGGTCATTCTTAATATAGGTAGCATAATCACGAACAGGATGATGAGAATACCTACGGTAATTGAATCTGGCTTTCGCTGTTGAACCAATACTTGTGCAATACTAAGAATACTTTTGCTCTGGAAGAAAAGTACCTCGTTTTGGAAAACCACCTTTTCGCCCAATAGGTGCAGGGTAAGTGAGCTGATCCTGGCATCTACTTCAATAATGGATACTGTGGTGCCAATAATGAGCAGTACCAGTGCAAAAAGTAGCGACATGACAAATAGTGTGGTATGTAGGTGTACTTTTTTTCGAAGGGGTAGCCACAAAGAGAGAGCTAGCAGTACACAACCAAGCATGGCATAGGCGTAATTATAGGTGACTTTACGGATATTATCTAGTCGGGTTTCTAGGTGTTTGTTGAGGGTACTGCTGGTATTTACGTTGTACTTTTTGAACAGATGCTTGGTCATTTTGACCTGTGCGGTAGCGGTACTGTCATAAATCTGATCGGTCAGTTCATGCAATTCGCTGGTGGCAATACCCTTTATTTTTTTCATGGCTTTAGGACGGTTGATCCTATTGATGATGGTGGTGGCAAAGGAAGGCACCTGTGCATGAAGTTCCTCTGGCTTTACAAACTGTTTGAAAGCAAATTTCTTGAGCTTTCCACCTAGGCCTTTCTGTGGCTTGTTAAAGTCCTTAACCACTTCATTGATCATGTCATGGAGTTCTTTCTCTACCTGCTCTTTCATCTCTTCCTTTTGTTGCTTGGTGACTTTGAAATCCTTGATCTTTCTGGTAACGATGACAGAAATCTTATCTCGCCATAGGTCGAGCGAAAATACACCAAAAGTAATGTTATTGGCCATTGAATAGTCTTCCTTAAGTCTTTCTTGCTCGTTAGAAAGCGTGTATAACCGATAACCAAAATAACATTCGGCTGATAAAAGTAACCCTAATCCCAAAATCAATAGGAGGTTGAAGAAGCGGTGTTTTTTTACGGCGGTATGCTGGTCTGTTTTCAAGTGTTAAGGGATTTTGGTTGATCTTGTCTTTGGCTATAAACGGTATGAATGGTCATTGGTCTTGTTTTTACCTATACTACGAACAGTCGTGAGGACTGATGGACTTTAGGATGGTGGAGAGTACTAGGCCAAAAAGCACAAAGGCAATGAAAATGATGTATCCAGGTTGCAGGGCGGTATTGTGGGTAGAAATGAGCGTGAGCGAAGCAAGAGGAATGTTTAGGCTGGCCAGTTGGCTTTCCAGTAGACCGTTAAGGCCAATATAGGCCATTAAGATGGCAATTACAATTACATCGGCCATGCTCCACTTGCCAGACTGGAAGGCAAAATATTTGATAACCTTGTTTTCGGCCAGTTTTTTCTTGCCAAGCAGATGGATGCCCGTAGAACTAAGTTTCATCACTGGAAACAAAATGCTAAAGATCAATATGAGCACGCCCACGAGAATGGAATCAATGGCCGTTCCGCTGATCAAAATCATCACCACGTCTAGAATGCTCTTGCTCTGGAAAAAAAGTACTTGGTCCTTAAAAACAATTTGCTGGCCGAGCAGTACAAAATCTATGGCACCGATGCGTGCATCTACCTCGATCATGGAGGCCGTAAGACCAACAGCCAGTAGGATAAAGGCAAACACCAGCGATAGGATGAAAAGGGCGGCATGCATGTTTTCTCGTTTCCTAAAAATCCACCAAGCCGAAAGAAAAATTATGATACCACCCAGCATAGCAATACTGTAGGTGTAGGTTAAACGATTTATTTTTTTTAGCGCAAAAAAAATCTTATTGTTGAAGTCTGTTTGGTTGGCCACATGGTAACGCTGATAGGCCTGCTCTACTTTGTTTGCATTGGCTGTCAGGGCGCTGTCTATAGAAGCGATTTCGTCTACCTGATCAATTTTTTTGAGGGCAAGAGATCTCAACTGCTCTTTGGTTTTTCGATTGTCTATTTTGCTCATGAGGGTGATGGCAATGCCAGGCACCTTTTTTTTGATGGTATCTACCTCTATAAAGTTCTTTACGGCAAACTTAGCCAGTTTGCCCCTGAGCGATTTTTTCTTTGGTTTGGTCACCAGGGCTTCTGCCTTATCAATCAGCGCAATAATAACGCCTTCTATCTCCTTTTGAAGTTCCCTTTTCTGTTTAGGGCTTAGGTTAAGGTTTCTCACTTGACGTTCAACAATGGTTTCGATCTTGTCCTGCCACTGCGATATGGAGAACAGGCCGAGCGAAATATTGTTCATTTCGGCATAGTCGTGCTTGAGGTGTTTCTGTGTTTCTGAGAGCTGGTGTAGGCGATAGCCGAAATAGCCTTGGGCGATAAGTAATATCGATAGGCCCAAGATCAGGAAGATTTTAGGGGTATCAAATCCTTTGCTGAATGTCTGTTTTTGTGGGGTAGCCAAGTGTACTTTTAATCAATTATTTGGCGTATAACGCAAGAAACTGGTCAATTGTTTGACCCATCGGTGATTTAGAAGGTAAAATTTTGTAGGCAAAAGCCAATGCCAAGGCTTGCTGATCCCGAATTCGGATATCGGCAGGAAAGTGATCATTACGCTTTTATCGGTGGGTTTGCTTATGATTAACCAAAAAGATCATTTTCGCCAAGGTGCGTACGGATCATTTTGAGGAGGTGCTCGCCAAATTCTGCGGTCTTTCCCTCGCCTATGTTCTTGATCTTGGCCAGTTGTGTAAGGCTTCTAGGTAGTTTTGCACTGATGTCGGCCATGGCCTGGTCAGAAAGGATCAGGTAGTCGAGTGTTTTTTTAATGGCGGCGGTATTTGTTCTCCATGCGATCAATTGGGTATACAGTGCCGGATTTTCGATGACAACTTCTGGGCCAGTCTGTTTTTGCTTCCAGCCATCAATTGGTTTGTACTGCATTGCCGAGGTTCTGATGGTTTGGGAGATGGCCGAAATATTTTTGAGGACTGGCAAGTCTTGGAACACTTGTATTTTTGTTCCTAGCTGTTCCAACAGTAGGTTTAGGGTCGGAAAATAGTCGCTATGATAGGGTGATCCGGTGGCAAGTAGGTGTATTTCCTGTAGCTGCTGTTGCATTTCACTAAGGGAGGGCAGAAAGTATCCTGCTGCTTTTACAAGTCGCTCCTTGAGCTGTTGTAACGTGATTTTCCCCTGCAAGGTTTGGAGCTCCTGACGAATGAAACGTTCGCCAATGGGTTGTACTTTTGTACCTAAAAGGCGTTCGGTAGTATTGATTTTGTCGTTGACAAGTGTGGCTGAAGGTAGTATTTCCATGAGCACCGATTTGAAGTGGCTCCAAGCCATTGCAATTGGCATGAAATCGAAGGTGAGTATCAAGGTTTCTATTTCAATGGCAGCTTGTGAAACTGCTAACACTTGCTGGTCTGGAATCTGAGATTGTGCCTGTGTCATGAAAGCCGATACTGAAGGGTCGGTGATGATATTTTCGGCATTTACCTTTTCCCTTAGCAGGAGGCCCTCTAGTGTACGGCAGCGACTCAGGGCCACATAAGTCTGTCCGTGGGCAAAGGCCGCACCAACGTCAACAATGGCCTTGTCGAAGGTAAGTCCCTGACTTTTGTGAATGGTAATGGCCCAAGCTAGCCTTATTGGGAATTGGGTAAAAGAGCCAGCGCTGGTTTGGGTCACTTTCTGATCTGTTTCCGATAGGGCATATTTGGTGTTTTCCCATGTTTCCAGATTGGCTTCGAAAGTTGAACCATCATCAAAAAAGGTTAGGTTAATGACCTCTCCGCTAACGCTTACCACTTTGGCGGTTCTGCCATTATAGAATTGTTTCTTCCCCGAACTGTCGTTCTTGATGAACATGACCATAGCGCCTGCCTTTAGCACCAATTCTTCTTCCGTGGGATAGGCCTCCTTGGGGAAATCTCCGCTTACCTTGGCTTTAAAAGTATAGGTTTCCCCTGGGAGCTGTTCCAGTCTCTCTTGGTTGATCTTTTTGACCAGTGGGTTATGGGTAGTGAGGGTAACATGTTCGGCAAGTTCAGCCATTTCTGAAACGGGCTGATATTGTTGATTGAGCTTCTCGAGCAGGGGTGGACTAATGGCTCCATTCCTAATCTCGTTAAGAATGTCGATAAAGGTGGGGTCACTCTGTCGGTGTACGGTTGTCAATTCGAAGGTGAGCAGTGGGTAGGTCTTGAAAACCAAGCTATCGAAGAAATAGGGGCCTTTATAAAACCTGCCCAAGAAATGCCAGTCATTTTGGAAAACGGGAGGTAATTGGTAAAGGTCGCCGATCATGAGCAATTGCACGCCTCCAAAGGGCAGACTATTACCCTTAAGGAATCTGAGTACCCTATCAATATAGTCTAAAGTATCGGCCCTCACCATACTGATTTCGTCGATGATGAGCAGGTCCAGACATTTAATGAGCTTGGTTTTATCTGGTCCAAAGCTCTTGCCAGAGAATTCCTGGAATATATGAGTTGACGATGTTGGTGGAATGGGTCCGAATGGTGCTTGGAAGAAGGAGTGTATGGTAACTCCACCAGCATTAATGGCTGCCACTGCGGTAGGTGCCACTACCGCGAGATTTTTCTTGGTATTGGAACGGATGTAACGCAAGAAGGTAGTCTTTCCCGTGCCCGCCTTTCCCGTTAGGAATATAGGCTTATTGGTATTTTCGATAAAATCGATGATCAGTTCGTGTAGGGAATCCAGCTTCATAGGTGTGATGTACAAAATTAAGCGTTGCCAAGTTTGTTTTCAGAGCTACTTTTCCACATGACGCATGTTTATCATGTTGGCCAATTTTTTCAAGGCTGCTTTGGCCTCTTCGTTTTGGGCATTTATCTCCATTGATTTTTGGGGCATAGACGCCCTCCAAATCTATGGTAATGTTACGTAGAGTTTGCTGCTCTTTCTGAAGATTAATCCTTATTTTCATCTGGATATTGTGGGCTAACTGAAAGCATGTGTTTAATTTTTGTAAATGATCGCATCTGTTATAATTCCAGTATTAAATTATGATATTCCAACATCCTTTGTTATGAAAAAATATATTTTTATTTTCATTCTTGGCGTATTATTTGTTCGGTACGGTAATGCCCAGGTAGTTCTTAATGGCGATTTTGAGAAAATTGACAAGGTATCTAAAAACCCCGAGAATTGGGTATTGTACGCAAATCCTTTTGCTGCAAAGTCTTATGCCGTAAAACTTGATAGTGTTGTCAAGCAGCATGGTAGATATAGTATTCTTATAGAGAGGATAGCTCCAAGTTTAAATCAAAATACAATTACCTATAATATACCTGAAGCTGCTTTTGAAGGGAAAACAATAACACTTCGTGGTTACATTAAAATTGAAGGTTTGGAAGAGGAGGGGTATGCAGGGTTATGGTTTCAATTGAATAATGAACAAGGAAAGCAGATATCTAGATATATTGATAACCAGGGAGCCAAAGGGACTAGCGATTGGAAGCAGTATAGTATTGAGCTACCAAATAGAAGCGATGTTAAAATTATACAATACGGGGGTATACTAGCTGGCGGTGGTAAGGCATGGTTTGATAATCTTGAACTTTTAATTGATGGCGTTCCAATGGAAAGAGCAAAAGCGATGGTGCCCAAAAAGGCAGCTACAGATACTGCTTTCAGTAAAGGATCACAAATTAATCATATCGCAATCAATCCTCAACAAATTACAAATTTAGCCATAGTTGGACAGTTTTGGGCTTTTTTGAAATACCATCACCCAGCTATTGTAACTGGCGATTACAACTGGGATGCAGAATTATTTAGGCTTTTGCCATTGGCAACGAAGGCTAAAAATAATAACGAACTGAGTAGTGTATTGGAAAAATACCTGATTCAATTTCCCATTCCACCTTTATGTAAGACCTGTAATGAAAGTGCTAAAGAAAAAGTTCTTCTAAGGGCAGATTATGGAGAGTTATTAGATGGGAAAATTTTAAGCAGTTCACTGGTAAAAAAGCTGGTGTTGGTTAGGGATAATCGTAGCACTGGAGAAAATTATTGGATTGGTAAGGCAATTGCTGGCCAAGCATTATTCAAGAATGAGAAAGCATATGAAAATATGGTCTATCCAGATATGGGTTATCGTTTGTTAAGTCTGTATCGCTATTGGGCCATGATTAATTACTATTATCCCAATAGGGATGTTATTGGGGAAGATTGGAGTAAGGGATTAAGGTCTGCTATCCCAGATTTCATACTGGCCGCTAATCAAAAAGAATATACCATTGCCGTACTAAAATTGATTTCGAGTATAAATGATACACATGCGGCCATTGGCCTAAGTGTACCATTTAATTTAATAGCGGGAAAATATGCGGCCCCATTTCAAGCCAAGTTTATAGAAGATAAGCTGGTGCTTACCGGCTTTTATGTAAATACGCCTGCAGTACGTGAAAATTTAAAAGTTGGTGATCTTATTCTTGCCATTAATGGAAAAACTATAAATGATTTGCTAAAAGCATATCTGCCAATTACACCTGCATCTAATTATGATAGGAAATTAAATGACTTACCTGCTACTTATTTGTTAAGAAGCCATGAGACTACATTAAAAATAGCAGTACAAAGAGGGGAACAGATTTTTGAATACAATGTACCCATGATTGATCAAAGATTAGCACTCATAAACATTAATTATACCAAGCCAACCGGATATTACCTGATCAATGATGAAATAGGGTATGTTTATGGCGGCAAATACAAGAACAGCGAACTGCCAGCCATTAAAAAAGATTTTGAAAAGACCAAGGGCATCATTATCGACTTAAGAGTTTATCCTTCAGAATCGATGATTAATACATTGGCGAATTATATTAAGGCTATTAATGCACCATTTGCAATAGGTAGCGAGTTTGATTTTTCTAAACCAGGTTCTTTTACAATGACCAAGCCCATCAGCAATGGTGCACCTACAACAGATTATTATAAAGGTAAGGTAATCATACTTGTTAATGCGGTGTCTCAAAGCAGGGCCGAGTTTACGGCAATGGCGTTTCAAGGTGCAGCTAATGTGCGTATTCTTGGTAGTCAAACCTCTGGGGCTGATGGTGATTTTTCCACTATTATTTTACCTGGCAATATCAGTACGGGAATATCGGGAATAGGCGTTTTTTATCCAGACCTAAGCCCTACACAAAGGGTTGGCGTTAGAATTGATGAGTGGATAAAACCTACAATTAAAGGTATTTTGGAAAATAAAGACGAGCTATTGGAAAAGGCAGTGGAACTCATAAAAAAGGGTGGCTAACTTATAGCTGTTATGCTGCTTTTCTATAGAGACTTGGAATCGAGTTATGGTAAGGGGCTTAACTTCGATAAACGTATGGCTATCCTCATTAATATGGTTATGGTTACTAAAGCGACCAAGCAAGCCAATAATATGGCTGGATTTATGGTAAAAGGTTTCAGTAAGTAGAGCATCATCAGGTTAAAAAATATCAAAATACCAATGATTATTTTTCCCAAGCGTTCTTCTTTCTTGTATTTTGTACGGTAACTTACCCGATAACTGGCCATAGCCACATGGAGTAAGTTCGATGAATATTGAGCTGAGGGAATATCCATCTCTTTCTTTAGGAGAGTTGCCAGTTGGTTGATTTCCTTTGATGTCTTGTTTTTCATTGGAGAATAATTTGTTTTTTAAGGACGATAAGCCCTGCCTAACGCCTGTCTCTTATACACATCTGACGCTGCCGACGATCGAGCCATAGTGTAGATATGGGGGGTGGGGGGGTGGTTGAAAGGGGGGGGGGGGGGGGGGGGGGGGGGGGGGGGGGGGGGGGGGGGGGGGGGGGGGGGGGGGGGGGGGGGGGGGGGGGGGGGGGGGGGGGGGGGGGGGGGGGGGGGGGGGGGGGGGGGGGGGGG
>NZ_JAELTN010000107.1 GCF_016428855.1 Pedobacter sp. ASV28 | reverse complement strand
CTTTCAATGCAAAGATAAAAGCCTTTAGGGCAACATCGAGAGGCGTAAGGGATATTAAGTTTTTCTTATTCAGATTATCGAAAATATATGCCTAGAGTTTAACTCCCCCAACTTTTCCGCTTGATCCGCTAAAATTGCCTTGTCGTACCATTCAAGGCAGATGTGAAAACTGTTCGGATCTATTTAGCCTATAAGCTTAGGGGCTGCTTTATATTGAATAAAAGAAAAATATGAAATATGAAGCCTTCTTAAGTCATTCTACCTAGAAAAATAAATTTATAATTTATATATTTGCGACCTCAAAAAAGCACAATATTTTAAGTCGTGGTTAAAGTATAAATAAATGAATGCCATGATTTTATTGTTTTGGAGAAACAAAATGTAATTAATTGCTTTATCACAATCTAGTAACACGATAGATAAAGTGTTTTTTCTAATAAAACAAGGTATAAAACCAAGTTTTAAAATAAAGATAGATACTTAAATGCTTAATTTAGTTCTCTTTGGCCCTCCGGGTGCAGGCAAAGGCACCCAATCTCAGAAATTAATTGATCACTATCAGTTAGTACACATCTCAACAGGCGATTTATTTAGAGCTCACATCAAAAGTCAAACTTCTTTAGGTCAACAGGTAAGCAAATTGATTGCTGACGGCGAATTGGTGCCAGATAGTATTACCATTGCTATGTTGGAGGAAGAAGTAGACAAAAACAAAGAAGCGAAAGGTTTTATCTTTGATGGTTTTCCGCGTACAGTGCCCCAAGCAGAAGAACTAGATAAGTTTTTAGCAGGTAAAGGGGCCAAAATTAACGGTGTAATTGCTTTAGATGTAGATCAGGAAGAGCTTACGCGTCGTATTGCTGAGCGCCATAAAATTAGTGGAAGACCTGACGATGATGCCGAAAAGCTAAAGAAACGCATTAGCGAATATTTTAACAAAACTGTACATGTACTGCCTTATTATGAGAGTCAAGGAAAGTTGGCCAAAGTAAATGGCATTGGAGAGATCGAAATCATTTTTAATGATCTTTGTACAGTAATTGACCAATACTAAAAATAACCTAATTATAAACATCCGCAAAGTACAGTTTGTTATTTTTGCGGATGTTTC
Source organism: Pedobacter sp. ASV28 (assembly GCF_016428855.1). Classification (GTDB taxonomy): domain Bacteria; phylum Bacteroidota; class Bacteroidia; order Sphingobacteriales; family Sphingobacteriaceae; genus Pedobacter. The sequence goes on along the minus strand of NZ_JAELTN010000107.1, from coordinate 8,315 downwards.
TTTTTATATCGATTTTCGTTTGTTATTAGATAAAAGCATTGTATTGCGTAAAAGACTTGGTCTTAACAATACCATAATTTAACCATTAAACAATCGTAATTCGTAAACTAAATTCGTAATTCAAATGTCTCAAGGTTCAAATTTTGTTGATTATGTGAAAATTTGCTGTCGTTCTGGAAAGGGCGGGGCAGGTTCTGCACATCTACACCGCGATAAGCATACTGCAACAGGTGGTCCCGATGGTGGAGATGGCGGCAGAGGTGGACATATTATATTGAAAGGTAATGCTCAGTTCTGGACTTTATTACATTTGAAATATCGTAAACATATTATTGCCGAAGATGGCCAAGGTGGTAGCAGTGGACAGAAGTCGGGCAAGAATGGAAAGGATGAAGTTTTAGAAGTACCCTTAGGTACTATTGCGCGCAACGCTGAAACTGGTGAGGTTTTATTTGAAATTACCGAAGAAGGAGAAACCAAAATCTTAACAGCAGGTGGTAGAGGAGGCTTAGGCAACTGGCATTTTAAAACACCAACCTTGCAAACGCCCCGTTTTGCGCAACCTGGAGAATCTGGAAAGGAAGAATGGATGGTACTGGAATTAAAAGTACTGGCCGACGTAGGATTGGTAGGTTTTCCAAACGCTGGTAAATCCACCTTGCTGTCTGTATTGTCGGCAGCAAAACCAGAAATAGCAGATTATCCTTTTACCACCATCGTTCCAAATCTTGGCATTGTTTCCTATCGAGATTCAAAATCTTTTGTAATGGCCGATATTCCAGGAATTATTGAAGGAGCTTCGAAGGGGAAAGGGTTAGGTTTTAGGTTTTTAAGGCATATTGAACGTAATTCGGTACTGTTGTTTATGGTACCGGCAGATACCAGTAGAACCGTTTCTGAAGAATATGAAATCTTAAAGCGTGAGTTGGAAGAGTTTAACCCAGAATTGATGCAGAAACCCCATGTTTTGGCAGTCACTAAATCAGATCTGCTAGATGAAGAGCTAAAAGAAGAGATGGAAAAGGAGTTGCCTAAAATTCCATACATCTTTATTTCATCTGTAGCGCAGCAGGGTTTGGTTGAACTTAAGGATATGCTTTGGAAAGCGATCAATGAATAAGGAACAAAGAGCAAAGAATAAGGAATAAAGATTTGGTTATTATTAGTTAACCAGTAATTACCCTTTCTTTAACTTTTATCGCTGGGTTTCCTTGGTAGATGCTGTAGGCTCCTAAATCTTTTGTAGCAATAGATCCAACCGTAAGTACAGCATGGGTTCTTACTGTAATACCCGGACAAACGGTGGCATTAGCACCAATCCAAGCGCCTTCTTCTAAGTTAATTGGTTTGGTGATGAGGTCAAAATGCACTGATTTATAATTGTGGTTTCCGGTGAGTAGCATCGCTTTTTGTGAGACACAAACATTGTCACCAATATTTACCTCAGCCAGATTTTCTATCCTACATTCGGCTAGCCAAGAATAATCGCCTATACTTAACTTCCATGGATAATGTATATATATGCCCGGTTTGATGCGTACATTTTTACCTATTTTGGCGCCAAAAGACCTGAGTACAAAGACAATGATGTTGCTAAATGGAATAATGCCCGAACGGATAAAAACAACACTGGTAAAGTACCACAACAATATCTTCAAAGAGGAGGCACCGTTGTCAAAGTCTTTTTTGTCGAAATCTTTTTTAAGTTGTGTTTTAAGCATTTTCTTTTCTTACAGAATATCTTATCCAAAGATAGCAGCAGATGGCCAATAGAAGATAGATAAGGGTATTAAAAATCGTATGATGGTCTAGGCCAAAAAATGTATTGTATCTTTTCCAATAGAGCGATATGAGTACAAATCTTGCGATGTTTGCTATTTGTATCCATATAAGGCCCATAATCATAAAGCCAAACCTGCTTTTGAAAGGACTTGGAAATGAAATACAAAAAGCCACAAATGCACTCATTATGCCATAGCCCAAACAAGAGTAAACAAGCTTAAATCCAGCCCTCCCAATTACCTTTAACTGTATTTCATTGGTCAGCACCGTATGGCCAAAGTATCTCAATATTTTCGCAGTGCTTTCTATTGAAAAAGACCGCCACCACTTGATATAGTTGAGGTGTTCATCTAGAAAAGGTACATATAAGCCACCTTTCGAAGTAATGCCGATATAGAATTCATTGAAATAGTTGAGTATAAGATAAGTCCCTATAAATAAAATGATGAATTTTATATAAGGGTTGGCCCATGTATTTTTTAACTTTTGTGAGGTGCTAGTCATGATTTTCTTTCAGTTTTTCTTCAATTTTAACATCAACAATTAGCCTAAACCAAAAACCTTGTAGAAAATGAAATAATATACCTATTCGCCCATCCAAAATGCCTAATTGAAAGGTCATTCTATAGCCAAAGTATATGAATGGTCTTATTCCACGTGGTAATTTCCACCATATTTTTTTAAAAAAAGCCATTCTTTGGTAGGGATCTCCAAAAAGATTTGGTTTTATGGTTTGCGTTCTTAATTGTTGGAGACGTTCTATTTCTTCATCAGCCACCAAATCACTATATCGATTATGTTTATTGATCCAAAAGCTGATTTCGTTTTCCTTTAGGTTCTCCTCAAGTATATGACCTTTTTTCCAAATAGCTGTATTTCCAGTCACTACAAAACGATGGTCCATATTCTCATTGGTATCAGAAAAGCCAATTCCTGTACGAAACATTTTTAATAAATATTTAGGATAATAACCACCAAATCTAATCCACTTGCCTTTAAAAAAGTTCTTTCGGTTGAAATAGATACCGTTTACATTTTGATAGGCCTCACTTTTAAAATTAGCGAGTAACTCAAAAAGTTCTGGGGTTATAATTTGATCTGCATCTAGCCCGATAGTCCAAGGGGCAGATACGTCAAAGTTTTTAAGTGCAAAATCCCATTGTTTGGGGTGGTTTTCGAAAGCATTGTATTTAACAATGGCCCCAAAATCTTCAGCAATCTTTAAGGTATGATCTGTACTGCCAGAATCTAAAATAAAAACTGATGCATTTAATTCGGCGATAGAATTAAGTAAACGAGGAAGATGTTGTTCTTCGTTGAAAGTAAGTATGATAAAGCTAAATTCGGGGATCATTACGTAAAGGTAATATTAATCGAGAGTGTTATACATATTGATATAGCTGAGACTTAATTCTTGATCATCAAAATCTTTCTCGATTACAGATGGAGCATTACTTCTAATCACATCTCTTTTGAATTTTTCGGTATAAGATAGCTCTATCGCTTTTATAATTTCTACGGATGTAGGCGGCGTAACCCAACCCAAATTATTCTCTATTACATAATCTGCTAAACCAACTTCATCGCTTAGCAAAACTGGCGTGCCCATGGCCAAACTTTCGATGACCACATTGGCAAAGTTTTCATTATAAGAGGTCAGTACCAGTAGATCATGTTTGGCAATCAGATCAAATTTGTATTGGTTTTCTACATGACCTAACCAATTTACCTGATCCTGAACATTTAATTTTGTAGCTAATGATTGCAGACTTTGAATGTAAGCTGTATCTCCAGTTCCTGCGATAGAAAGCTGGTAGGGAATAGCAATCTTTGCCAACGCTTCAAAAAGTAGTTCCAATCCTTTTTTTTCTTCAATTCTTGATAGGAAAATTAGTTTGTAGGAATTTGGTTCGCTTTCGCTGGATGGTTCAGTATTTGACAGATTTTTGCCAGCTGAATATTTTGGGAAACGTACAAAGTTAGGTATTACAGTGATACCATTTACCTCGCTAGTCTGTTTCACGTCTCTTTGTTCTTTTTCACTAGTGGCATGAATGTGGCAATATTTTAATAATTGTTTACCCAAGAAAAAATGGATACCATCTTTGAATTTAGAATTACGATTATTTAAACTGTAATTAGTTAGCATCCCTCTGGGAGATAATACCACCTTCACCCCATGTAGTTTTGCTACCAAGCAAGAAAAAATAGAAACTAAATTCCACCAGGCATGGATATGGATAACAAGTTCCGGCTTTGGCGTTTGGCGTTTAGTACTTTTAATCTCTTTGTGCAAAAACCAAAGAAGTGATGGAGAAAAGTGTATATGATCTTTTGTCCAGCGCTTAAAGTAATAAACTTTTACGTCATCTACCAATTGCTCTTCACCAGCGGGTACATTTAATTCTTCTTTCCCATTTGCTGTGGTTGCGAGTACAGTAATATCTTGCCCAGCTTTTGTCAATTCTTCACATAGTTTAGAAACAGACATAGTTGGTCCGCCGTATATATAGGCAGGTTTATAAGCCGCGCAGATTTGAATGATTTTTAGTTTGGCAGTGTTCAGGATATAGGGATTAGGAATCAGTTAATATTAAGAGATCAATAATCAAGATCAAAATACCATAAGAATTGTAAAATGAACTAGTGAGCCAATGAACTATTTTCTTCTTTAGACAATTTACTGTGTTTATATCCGTATGAAAAATATACAATAAGGCCAACTAATAGCCAAATACCAAAACCAATCCAATTGCTAATACCCAATTCGCACATCATATATAAACAGCTAATTAAACCTAAAACAGGGATTAAAGAAAGATTTTTGGTTATACAGAAATAAGTGATAACCAGACAGATGAAGAAGAAGATCCACATGGGTATCTTATGTTTGAACAGGGACCATCCACTTTCATACTTTAGGTGATAATCAATAACTGATTTGGCTATAAAGCTATCATACTGTTCGGGGCTTAAGTTATTTAAATAGGCTTCTGCATCTATCTGTTTTCCCTGCAATACCACTGGACTTGCACTAATCTCATTCTTGACTATCTGGAGCTCCTCTTTGTTTAGAGAAGTAATGAAAGCTACAGGACTATAAACTTTTGTCTCATTGGTAATAAATGCAAGGGTTTCTTTCTTATAGGTAGTAAAAGCAACAAATAGGGCCCCAACCAAAACAACAGGAATAATGTATTTGGAATTGACATAAGGGATTTTAAATTTTCCGCGTTGTACATCGGGCCTGTTCTGTAAGACCAATACGCCAGCACATACCAGTACAAAAGCAAATAAGGTGCCTATAGAACATAAATCTGTTACTATAGTTAAGTTCATAAAGAGCGATGGGATGGCCACTACAAAACCCACTACAATTGTTGCAAAATAAGGGGTTTTGTATTTAGGATGGATTTTAGAGAAAGAGGGAGGCAATAAACCATCACGGCTCATGCTCATCCATATGCGTGGCTGACCCATTTGAAAGACCAGTAATACACTGGCCATCGCAAAAACAGCACTAACAGCAATAATTCCACTCATCAGTTTCAGGTCAATTTGATCAAAAACAAATGCCAACGGATCGCCAACGGCTAAGGTGTCATATTTTACGATACCGGTTAATACCAATGCTATGGCAATATAAAGAATGGTACAGATGATGATGGCCCACATCATTCCCCGTGGCAAATCTCGCTGCGGATTTTTACATTCTTCGGCCGTAGTAGAAATGGCATCAAAACCGATATAGGCAAAGAATACTGCCGACACCCCTTTTAATACGCCGGAAACCCCATTTGGGGCAAAAGGGTTCCAATTATCTGTATCTACATAAAAAACACCAACAGCCAAAACCAATAGGATAACGGCTAGCTTGACCACTACCATGGCATTACTGGCATTTCTGGATTCTTTCATGCCACGGTAAACTAGCCATGTGATGAAGATGATAATACCTAAAGCGGGGATGTCTGCCACAAAATGGAAGCCACCCAACTGCGGGGCAGTGAGCCATGCATTATTCGCAATACGCGTAGCACTATCTAAATTGGCCATGCTTTTTCCCGCATTTAAAAGCGCTTCGGCATGCTGATGTCCATTATAGGCCGACAAATAATCCATGGTTGCCCAATCTGGTACATGGATGCCATTAATGCCCAATGCCGGTATTTTTATGGAAGACAGTAGACCGGTAAAGTAATCAGACCAGGAAATGGCTACCGTAATGTTACCAATAGCATATTCCATAATCAGCGACCAACCTATAATCCAAGCAATCAGTTCACCAAATGCTACATAAGAATAGGTATAGGCACTACCTGAAACAGGCACCATTGAGGCAAACTCGGCATAGGCAAAGGCAGCAAAACTACAGGCAATTGCCGTAAATATAAATAAGAAGATTACCGCTGGACCTCCATCGGCACTGGCCTTGCCAATGGTACTAAATATTCCTGCACCAATAATGGCCGCTATACCGAAGGCGGTAAGGTCTCTTACACCTAAAGTTTTATGTAGCGATACATCATGGTCGCCGTAACCTTTTGCTGCATCGGCCAATATTTTGCTAACGGATTTTTTTCTGAATAGATTTTTGAGCATGCACTATGGTTTGTTTGATTGTATCTCCAAACTTAAAAAAATAAAAGCGTTTTTCGTTATAGTGAGTTTATTGAATTTTAAGCCATCTAAGACACCTGCGGACATTTAAGTCTTAGGAGCTTTTATTATTCAGGCATAATAAAATACTCTTACGGTACACTATCCCTACTTAAACCCTAGCTTTCGTTTACTTCGACTTTGCCGTCATCTCGACGATGTGCAACGAGGAGAGATCTGTTTGTTCTTTTGCCGTTCCTTTTGTTTTCAGCTTCTGCTTTTAATTCTGTAGTGCTACTAGGTTGGGGATTTCTTACATACGTTCGAAATGACGTGTTGGGGTTGGTCGGAATGATCGTGCTCGTCTTTTGCACTTCCCTGTTTTGCCATTCACTTACTTCTTTCCATAAGTCGTTCCACTGTGGATTTACTTCTGAAGTGCTACTAGGTTGGGGATTTTGCTTCGCAGCTACTTGGTGGTCTCCTCCTTCGATCGTCGAAATGACGTGCTGGGTGCTCTTAAATGAGACACTAAGTAAACTCACAACTCTTAACCTTCAACTCTCAACTATTTACCCCAACTTCTCCAGTTCTTCCTTTACAAAAGCAGCTAATTCTTTGACATACGTATCACTGAAATCGAATTTAATCCCTGCAGTTTCATAAATTTCATTCATGGGTTTGGTATAGCCAAGAGAAAGTGCTTCTAAATACTGGCTTAAACCTTTTTCTGGGTTTTCCTTATAGTTTTTCCATACGGCAATAGCACCTAGTTGCGCAATAGCGTATTCGATATAATAGAAGGGCACTTCGAAAAGATGCAGCTGTTTTTGCCAAACATTACCAAATGGGGTTTCATTGTCGGTCCAATCGGCAAAGCCGGCACCAAATCGAGTGTAGATTTGTTTAAAGGCCGTTTCTCGATCTGCCGCATTGTGATCCGGATTGGTATAAATCCAGTGTTGAAATTGATCTATTACGGCTACCCAAGGCAAGGTTTTTAATACATCTGCCAGTTGTTCTTTTTTAGCCCTGTTCAGTTCTTCTTCATTATCAAAATAAACTGACCATTGATCCATAGAAATCAGTTCCATACTCATTGAGGCTAGCTCTGCTACTTCAGATGGACAATGTTTAAAGTCATTGAGTTCAAGATTAGCCGTTAGGAAGGTATGTATAGCATGTCCCCCTTCATGTACCATAGTGGTTAGGTCGCGTAGCGAATTGGCAGCGTTCATAAATATAAACGGCGCACCCGTTTCGGCCAAAGGATAGTTGTAACCTCCAGGAGCCTTGCCCATGCGACTTTCTACATCAAAAAGGTGATTGGCTTTCATGATGCTAAGTTTCTCCCCTAAAGATGGATGGATCGCATTAAAACAGGCTATGGACTTGTCGATCAGTTCTTCACCATTATTAAAGGGCTTTAACATCGGTTTACCACTGGTGCTTACTTCTAAATCCCAGGGTTTTAGTTCGGCTAAACCTAGCGCTTCTCTACGTTTTTCAGCTTGTTCTTTTAAAATAGGGACAATTTCTTTTTCTATGGCTTCTGCAAAATCATAGCAATCTTTAGGGGTATAATCGAAACGGCCCAGGGCTTGGAACATGTAGTCACGATAGTTCTCAAAACCGGCATTTAAGGCTACTTGGTGGCGTAATTTCACCAACTCATCAAAAAGGATGTTCAGTTCATCTTTATCTACCAATCTTCTTTGTTGAATAGTTTCCCAAGCTTGCTGACGAACCGTTCGATCTGTATCCTTTAGGAAATTGCTAGCTTGCTCCAAAGTATATTCTTGTCCGTTTATTTTTACTTATGGCTATCATCTTGAAGCGCCTATTGTGGCTACGGTAGAGCAGTTTTTAAGGGAAACGATAGCTTATTGGCGTTTGTGGATCAAGCACTCCTCTATAGCGGGTTTTTATCAGCC
>NZ_JAELTN010000106.1 GCF_016428855.1 Pedobacter sp. ASV28 | reverse complement strand
CTACACTATGGCTCGATCGTCGGCAGCGTCAGATGTGTATAAGAGACAGGTGTATTGTCAATTGACAAAAGGTCGTTCATTTTTCGGATCTCTTCTGCCTGTTGCAAGAGTTCCTGATTTTGTGCCTCTATAATTTCAGACTTTTCCAAAACCTCTCTTGTTCTAAGTATTACCTTTTGCTCTAATTCGGTATTCAATTTGTCTTTTAATGCCTGTTTGGATTCTAATTCCCGAATGATTCTACGTTGCGCCTTCTCCTTCTTTTTCTTCAATAGGCGAATATTATCGCCTATGGCAAAAGTTACAAAAAGCATCTCCATTATCAAACAAAAGCTTAGGCTATAGAAGTTGAGGGGGCCAAAAGGCATTTTGCCCACATTTAAAACTTTGATAATTCTTATCAAAAGGCCCAATAAAATAAAGGAATACCCCGCTACGAAAAACCTGGCCGGATAATAACCCTTTCTTAAAATATAAATACCCGAAAATAGGGCCAATAACACTGGTATGATTTCTATGAATTTATAAACGAACCAATGGTTGTTTATAAAAAGACAGCATAAGAAAAAAATTGTCCTTAGGCCAAGATAACCTAAGATGACTTTATCCAAGATAGGGACTTTATGTTTCAAATGAAGAAACTCTCTGGCAAACAACATGCTAAAAGTAACTGCCATATAAAGGGCTACACCATAAGCTATTTCATTCCATGCCGGATAATTGGGCCATAGATATTGAAAGCCCGTGCCGTTTGAACTCACTTCATATATTCCGATGCTCAGGTTATATAAGACGTAGTATAGGTACTGTTTCTGCCGAACAGCAAAAAACATGACCAGGTTGTACAGGCAAAATACCAGTATCATACCATATAGCAGGCCCAGGAGTAAGTATTCCCTAAGGCCATACTGTATAAACCAATTGATCTTTTTCAATACGATCATTACAGCTGCTGGTTGCTCGGTTTTAATGGCTATATAATAGGTTTGTTCTCCCTTAAATTTTCGGCTGATGTTGAAGGTGAAGTTCTTATGATGAATTTGTCGTTCCTTAAAATTTAATTGCGCCCCAAATTGAGACCGCTGAAAATTTCCGGATTTATCCTGGTGATAGATTTTTATGTTATCTATCGTTTGATCATAAAATTCCAGTAGGAAGGCTCCGGTATCTTCGGTATTTTCCAGTTTTATCCTATACCAATAGGTAGATTTGCTATTGGTGGCTTTAGGAATAAAAGTTCTACTGCTTTTAAAGACCGAATCGAATGTTGAAGAGGATACATCTTTTATGCCCAGTTTTCCAGAATGGTCTTCAAATACATTTATTTCTTTATAGGAAAAGATGTGTTGTTTAACAGCTCCGTTTAATTTTACAGATTCCTGTGCATTAGATACCTTGGGAAGTATTAACGCATACAGCAATAGTAGGCGCAATAAGGGTTTCAAAATTTTAGATTTAGGTTATTTGGTTTATGAGACGATAAAAATAATCAAATTATACAGAAAGAAGATTACCTATTTACATCATCTACTGATATAAATCGATTTCGGGAGGAGAAATGGCCTAATTTTAAGGGCGTTAAGCGAAGGTGGTTTCCTTTGTAGTAGCAGGTGCTTCGGTCATTGAGGCGAAAATAGGTTTAAAAGCCAAATTGTACTTTTTTGAATTTACTAACCTAAACTCAAGTTAAAATAGGAAATTAAGCGCAGGGTAAAATCGCCTGATAAGATTTTATAAAAAGAACAGAAACGAGGGTTTGTGTTTATTTTATGCCTTCCCATTCTGCATAGAACTGCTCCAAATATTGTAGCATAAAATCATGGCGTTGTTGGGCTATTTTTTTGCCGGCATTGGTTTTCATCAAATCTTTTAAGAGCAATAGCTTTTCATAAAAATGGTTGATGGTGGGGGCCGTAGTATTTTTATAGGCTTCTTTTGTCATGTTTAGCTGTGGCTTTATTTCAGGGTCGTGTAATACCCTGTTTTTATAACCTCCATAGGTAAAGGCCCTAGCTATACCTATAGCACCTATGGCGTCTAAACGATCTGCATCTTGTACCACATTTAGTTCCTTTGAATGATAGGTGATGGTGCCAAGGCTTGCCTTATAGGAAAGATTTTTAATGATCAGTTTTACTTCTTGTATGATGTCGGGAGCCAATCCTATGGAGGTAAGGAATTCTCCAGCCTTTCGGGGCCCAATTTCTTCATCGCCTCCATTAAATTTGCTATCGGCTATGTCATGTAATAGGGCAGCTAGCTCTACTATCAATTCATTTGCCTTTTCTTCTCTATTAATGGTCTTAGCGGTTTTATGAACGCGTTCAATATGAAACCAGTCATGACCAGCTTCGGCATCTGCCAGCGTGTGTTTAACAAAAGTAATGGTTTGTTCAATGAGGTGTTCCATAATTCATTTTATGCCATCAAAGCTCGCCTTTTTATCTTTAAAACCAACTTAAAAAGAGGGGGCATGACCTAAGATATTGGCATAGAGCCAGCTAATTTGCTCAAAGATTTGTTCATTTCCTGTATTTTTGCTCGAACTCTTCCTTGTTGAAGTTCAATAGATCTGCACTGTCTACTTCTAAAAGTTCGGCAATCTGGAAAAACCTGTCTAAAGATATTTTACTATACCCCAATTCTATTTTACTGTAGGCGTTCTGGGATATACCAATCTTGGCAGCTAAATAATCCTGAGTGTAGTTTTTATACTCGCGTATTTTTCTGATGTTGGAAGCAACGAGTTGCATTTTCCGCTTAAAATTGTCTTTCATTAAACCTTATGGTTGATGTAGACAATTAACAGAGATGTTTAAAAAAAGTTTTACAAATCGTGGTTTCTTTTTTGGGGGCGTTCTTCGTCAGGTCTTCTGCTACCGTCATAAAGTTCATACTCCAACATTCTACAGTCTAGTTTACCGTTATAAAACTCTACTTTTCGATCAGCTTTGAGCCCTATTCTTTTGGCAAGATCAGGATTTCCGGTAAAGATATAACCTGTATAACCTTTACATTCCTTTTTCATGAAGTCTCCCATTCTTTTATAAGTAGCTTCCAATTTGCTGTGAACGCCAAGTCGTTCTCCGTATTCGGGATTAAAGATCACCACTCCCTTATCTCCTTGAGGTACTTGGGTGTCTGCAAAATCACAAACTTCAAATTCGATGATCTGGTCTACGCCGGCTGTTTTTGCATTTCTTCTGCTCACGTCAACAGCATCTGCAGATAGATCTGTAGCTACTATTTTTAAGTCTACATTTTTAATGACCTGTTCTTTTAAAATCCTTCTTTCGGCAAAAAAGACTTCTTCGTCATAGCCAATGATATGCATAAATCCATAGTTCATTCTGTACAAGCCAGGCCTGCGGTTGGTGGCCAGCAGTGCAGCCTCGATGGCCAAAGTGCCTGATCCGCACATGGGGTTAATGAATGGCGATCGTTGATCCCAATTGGTAGCCATAATTACGCTCGTGGCTAAGGCTTCCAACATGGGTGCTTTGCCCGGTATCTTACGGTAGCCGTGTTTACTGAGCGTTTCCCCGCTGGTGTCGATAAAAATATCGGCTTCGCTATCTTTCCAATACAGGTGGATAACCGTTTTATTTGCATCTGATCCAGTGTTTGGCCGGATATCTTTTTTATCTTTAATGCGATCAACTATAGCATCTTTTACTTTTAGATTGGCAAAAAGAGGAGTGGTAATGAAGGGGTTGTCAACATTTGAGGTTACGGAAAAATAACCCGTAAAATCGATCAATTCTTCCCATTCAATATTGACCAATGCCGTATAAAGTTCCTCTGGATTTTTGGCCTTGAAACTTTTAAGCTGATATAGGATCTGGCTGGCACAACGCAGGTTAAGGTTAAGCTTGATACATTCCGTTAGGGTAATGTTGAGTTCAACACCAGTTGAAAATTCTCTTTCTATAGTATAGCCTAAACTTTCAACTTCGTTTTTAAGGTAAGTAGAAAGTCTTTTGTTACAGGTAATAATCACCTTGCTCTTGTTGTGGAAAACTTGCATCATATTCTGTGCGAAGTTATCAATAAAAATATAGAGATTTGGGTGGAAGAGATAATTATTAGTATACAGACATGGAAATCAAAGGCAAGGTGCACGAAATTGGTGCAATACAACAAGTGAGCGAAACGTTTAAGAAACGTGATTTAATCATAGAATACGCAGAAAATCCAACATATCCTGAATATATTAGATTTGAAGCCTTACAAGATAAAACGGCATTATTCGATAGCCTTAAAGCTGGAGATGAAGTGGAAGTTTCGTTTAATTTAAGGGGTCGTCCCTGGACAAATAAAGATGGAGTGACTTCCTATTTCAATAGTTTGGTGGTTTGGCGCTTAACAGCCTTGACCAATACAGGTTCTGCTCCTGCGGCTCCTCAATATGCAGCTCCTGTCGATGTGAACACCTCGGCAGGCGAAGAAGATGATTTGCCCTTCTAACATTGCTTTTTAAGAAAACACCACTATAATCAAAGCCGTTTAGTCAAACTGAACGGCTTTTTTGTTGAAGTGGTACTGTTAAAAATTGTTAAAGCTTGGCCAATTTGCTGATTACTTGTTTACTTTTGAATAAGTCAGGATGAAAAAGAAGAGCCTCTGGATAATTACTGCCCTCATGACCTTTGCCTTGTTGGGTGTTTTGGTAATGCAATTGTATTACATCAGGGAGTCCTACAACTTAAAATCTCAGCTTTTTGAACAAGATGTTAATCAGGCGCTAACCGCTGTTGTCAACAAAATCCAGAAAAAGAATGTGATTGTACATATCAATAGAAAGGATACGGAGATCAAAGAGCAGAAAAAGCAGAATATACGAAGCCAGACAGATAGCATAGTAGCCTTCAAAGTAAGGTTTAAAGAGGGGGAGGCATTACGTAAGTTAAAGCAAAAACAACAGATCTTTGATTATATAGGGCTTCAGGACAGTTTAATTAGAGAAGGCTTTTGGCAGCCTGAAATGATTAGCGAAGAAGATTTTGCCATATTATCTAATCCAACCCCCAACAAGAATACCCTGAACCTGAGGGTAGATGATATCAAAGATGAGAACGGCAACTTGTTAAGGAGGCGCATTACGCCATTCTATAAGAAAAAGGCCAACCTCAACCCCAATAAACTACCCGATACCATTCGGTATCTTGCTTATAATCCTACCACTATCCTGCCACAGTTCATTTCTTTTCCCAGTATCGACCCAGATCTAAAGACCAAGTTTAAATTGGAAGATGCAAAGGCCGAGCGTAAATATAAAATGGAACTGGAAAGGCTTTATGCTGATACGGTGATATTTAGCACAGGTAATTTTAACCTGGTACAAGATGTAGCCAAAGAACTGGAAAACAAAAATGTACCCCTCGAAGATCGAATACCTAGCCAAGATATCCTAGATACTTTAATTAAGCGTGAATTGCTTAGCAAGAATATTAACCTTGATTATAATTATTGGATCACTCCATCGAATAGTAAAGACAGGGTCATCTATCAAAATGTATCCCTGCCGGGCGAGGAAATGCTTCCGAAGAATACTTTTAAAAAGATTATTTTTGGCAACGATCTGGTTATTAAAGATCCTGGAATGCTTTATGTGAGTTTCCCCAATAAGAATTCGCTTATTTTCAACAATATGTTTGTCACCCTGGTCTCGTCGGTAGGTCTGCTCCTGATCTTGGTGTTTATTTTTGCCTATACCATTTACGCGATCATTAGGCAGAAAAAGCTTTCTGAAATGAAAACAGATTTTATCAACAACATGACCCATGAGTTTAAAACACCGGTAGCTACCATCATGATTGCCAGTGAGGCCTTGAAAGACCCCGAGCTTACAGCGGATAAAGCAAGGATAAATAGGTTGGCCGGGATCATTTATGATGAAAATGTACGACTGGGAAATCATATTGAACGCGTATTAAACGTGGCGAAGCTGGATAAGAAGGAGATTAAGCTAGAACGCAAGCCGGTTAAAATTAATGACCTGATAGGGGTGGTGGTAGATAGCATGAGCCTGCAGCTGCAAAAAAGAAATGCTTCAGTTGTGCTAAATTTAGAGGCAGATCCAGATGTGGTTTGGGGAGATGAATTGCACCTTTCTAATGTCATCTATAATCTTATAGATAATGCCAATAAGTATAGTGCAGATGAACCCCATATCACTTTGAAGACCAGGTCTGCTGCAAATAGCATTGTTATAGAAGTAAGTGACCTTGGCATTGGGATAACCAAAGAACAAGCCAAAAGAATATTCGATCAATTTTATAGGGTGCCTACCGGAAATCTACATGATGTTAAAGGTTTTGGGCTGGGGCTGAGCTATGTTCATGATATGATCACACAAATGAACGGCAACATCAAGGTCATGAGCGAAAAAGATAAGGGTACCACATTTGTTATTACGTTACCATTTAAACCAAATGATTAACATGAAGAAAATATTACTAGTAGAGGACGATCCAAATTTAGGGCTCTTATTGCAGGATTACCTACAGCTTAAAGGGAAATTTGAAGTTGTACTTTGTACAGACGGAGAGGAAGGAATCAAAGCTTTTACCAAGCAACAGTTTGATCTTTGTATATTGGACGTAATGATGCCTAAAAAGGATGGCTTTACCTTGGGTAAAGAGATTAGAAAAGCTAACCAACAGGTACCCATTATATTTGCCACGGCAAAAGCAATGATGGAAGACAAGGCTTCTGCCTATGATTTGGGAGGTGATGATTATATTACTAAACCTTTTAGGATAGAAGAACTTTTATTGCGTATCAACGCCTTATTGAAAAGAGTTTCGGTTAAGGATAGCCAGGTGCAAGAGCCAGAGCCTAAGCAATTTGAAATAGGCGATTATATTTTTGATTATACCACGCAGTTGATTCATTTTAATGGGCAACAACAAAAGCTTTCTACTAAAGAAGCTGAGTTGTTACGCCTATTGTGCCTAAAAAAGAATAGTGTACTGACCAGAGAAGAAGCCTTGTTGAATATTTGGCATGATGACAATTATTTTAATGGGCGCAGCATGGACGTTTTCTTAAGCAAGTTGAGGAAATACCTAAAAGAGGATCCTAAGGTAGAAATCATCAATGTGCATGGCAAAGGGTACAAACTGATTGTCAACTAAATGTAGCTAGCCCCATGTTCAGCTTTAAAACTAACTTTGGCTAGGTGCGGCAAGCCGTAATAGGCCAAAGTAGCGGTTGTATGGCATCAGGACCAGTTGCCATTGGAGACGAAAATAAGCGTAGCCAAAAGCTGTACTTTCTTAACTTCAATGTCTATTAATTTATGGGTTCTATATTTTTATAGGAAATAAATAGATAAAATCTATAATTCTTTATTTGTTGCCGTAAAATTGGAATAGAGGACTAAATCTATCTGGTAATTGGCTCTCTTTAGGCAGTGATTTCTCTTTGGGCATTAAAATAGAAATTAATTATGCTTTGGAAATGCTGTGTAACGATCTTGGTTTTTAGAAAAAAGCCAAAAAAGAAGATAGTCAACTTTCATCTATCCCCCAACTTAATTGGGCCTATTGGAAATGAAATGTTTATCTTTTCAAAAGATCCCAAAACTTGAGCTCATTTTTCATAGCTCGAATACCATTAGTCTTATATTGCCTATAGCAAAGACCACTTGAGGGTTTGGTCGGCAGATTTCCCCCAACTTTTTAGGGCAGATTTTAAAATATCCAATAGCTGCTTATTGTTAACTGGCTTCCCTTTTGTTGGGATTTTCAATTTGTCTTCGGTAACCACTTGATCGGTAACAGATGTGGCAAACCAGGTTACATGGTCATGGGGTAGGGCAACACCTAATATCATTCCAGGTAATCCACTGAATGATTCGGGACCTCCGCTAACGGCTATTTCGTCAGTATAAAAGGCCACTACATAGACAGAATCCATCACAATGGCATTTGCCCTTCTACAGTTGTAGCCCGCTATATTTCTAAATTCATCGGTAATTTTCCAATTGATTTTTCGTGTGCTATCATTCAATAGATAGGTTTGTTCAAATACCTTTTTTTGAATGGTACTCATACCCGTTGTGGTATTGGTTAAAATCTGATTGTTTTGTTGGAACTGAATAAGATTAAACCAGGTGTTGGCTTGAGAAATGGCTTCTTCCTCTGGTATAAAAACGGTTTTGTCATTCGAGAAGATGAGCTTGCTCTTTGAGGTCTTGAATTGAGGATTGTTTTTCTGATAACTCTCAAAAGCTTTCGAGCTAAAGCTGTCGTCTCCCCAGAGTTTAATCTGATCTTTGATCAGGGCATAGGCATTTACCCTTTTCTCAAATTCTATTGCACCCTGATGAACAAAACGGGCATGTTGGGCCATGGTAATAGATGAAATGAATAATAGGTATGCTGTTAATATAAATTTGAAGTTTCTCATGGCTTAAGGTTTAGTTGTTGGTCCGCCCATTTTGTTAAAATCCCAGATGAGGGAGAACATAAAATATCGGCTGATGTTGTTGTAGCTGGTTTGGGTTATTGTGTTTGCAGAAGCGTATCTCCTGAAACCCTGGTTCTGGTTAAGGATATCGTTGGCGCTGACCATAAATTTAAGACTTTCCTGTTTGAAAAATGCCTTTGTAAGGGACGCATTTATAATAAACCGCTCGAAACTACTGTCAAAAGATGATGAACTTGGCGTGTAAGTATACTCTGAGCTAGAAGATACGGATATCTTCTTAGGGAGCTTAAGGCTTAGGTCCATATAGCCTAAATAACCCCAGCCCTTATTACTGGTTTGTTTTTGCAAGGAAGCTTGCTGTGAGGTATAGTTAGGGCCAAATGAGAGGTAAAAACTATTTTTATCATTATACTTGCTAAAATTTACAGCCGGATTTGCGGTAATACTGTTTGTAATATTCAGCTCGTTATTTACATAATTGTAGAATCTCGAACCATTAACATTTACATTAAGCCCACCGTTGATGTTTCCTAAAAAAGACAGCTTTTTGGAAAATCCAGTGTAGGCATAATAATTAAAGGGAAGGTGGTCGTTTAGGTTCACCGATTTGTAAATCGTCCTTCCTTCGCTATCTGTAAAATTATTACTGATGATTTGATTGTTGATGAAACTAAAGCTACCACTCACGTAAAAACTCTGGTTGGTTAAAATTTTGTACGTGTTGTACCTAAAGTTGATTCGGTTGGTATATGAAGGTCTTAGATCCTCATTGCCTTCAGGTATGTTCAACGGATCGTCATTTGACCTAACCGGCTGAAGTTGATTGACCGTAGGTTGTGTGGTTGACCCATTATAGCCAAAACTAATGGATTTTTGTGCCGAAAATTTATATTGATAAGAGGCCTGTGGCAACCAGTTGATAAAGTTGCGGCTAAGACTTTGATTTTTATAGATTTCGGTCTGGTCAAAATTTACAAAACTTGTTTTGGTTCCTATGTTGATTACAGTCTTTCCCTTTTTATAGCTGTCTCTTATACACATCTCCGAGCCCACGAGACCTGCGTAAAAGAGGGGGGGGGGGGGGGGGGGGGGGGGGGGGGGGGGGGGGGGGGGGGGGGGGGGGGGGGGGGGGGGGGGGGGGGGGGGGGGGGGGGGGGGGGGGGGGGGGGGGGGGGGG
>NZ_JAELTN010000105.1 GCF_016428855.1 Pedobacter sp. ASV28 | reverse complement strand
CCCCCCCCCCCCCCCCCCCCCCCCCCCCCCCCCCCCCCCCCCCCCCCCCCCCCCCCCCCCCCCCCCCCCCCCCCCCCCCCCCCCCCCCCCCCCCCCCCCCCCCTTTTACGCAGGTCTCGTGGGCTCGGAGATGTGTATAAGAGACAGGTTCAGATCCTGACACAGTTGATGCACGATGCCACAAAACCATATACCGAAATCGCCAAGGAATTGATTATTTCTGGAGGAACCGTGCATGTAAGAATGAAAAAGTTGGCAGATATGGGTATTATCAAAGGTTCCCATTTAATTATAGATCCCCGCAAAGCAGGTTATGATATTACGGCTTTTTTGGGTATTTATCTAGAAAAGGGCTCTTTATACAAAGATGCGGTAGCGCAACTGAGCCGGATAAAAGAAGTGGTAGAATTACATTATACTACCGGTTCATATAGTATGTTTGCGAAAATTACCTGTAGGGATACTGACCATCTTCGGCATGTTCTAAATGAAGAAATACAAGCGGTTAAGGGTATTCAACGTACGGAAACTTTAATCTCTCTGGAAGAAAGTATTAAAAGGCAAATTGAGCTTATGTAGTCCAAGTTATAATATGGGACTTGGCAAGTATTTAAAAAATTGATGAAAATTGGGTTTTTATTAATAGCTTAGTTACGACTTTTATGAAGAAAATTTACCACATTACATATGTCTAGGCCCAATATGTCTATATATCAAGATAAGAAATTGATTCTTTTGGTTGATGACGAAGTGACGGTACTCAAGCTTTTAGAATTTATTTTGAAAAAAGATTATGATTTAGTCATCCATAATAATGGTTTGGAGGCCATTAGTTGGATGGATAACGGCCATATGCCCGATTTGATCATTTCTGATTTGGAAATGCCCTATGTTGATGGGCTGGATTTTGTAAGAAGCTTAAAAACAAGTGGATATTATAGGGATATTCCTATTATCCTCCTTTCTGCGGCTTATTCACTTGAAGATTTGGCCGAAAAACTTCCATATGATTTTGACTTGCTTGTTCCTAAGCCGTTTAATCCAGGGAGCCTAAAAGAGAATATTAAAAACCTATTAAACTAGAAGAGTATAGAGATGCAACATAACAGCTCATTTGGTATGCCACAGTCTAGGTTTAATATTATTTATTATGCCGATCAATATCATAATGATATTGTTTCGACATTTAATACCCCGGGAGATTCCCTGAAGAAGTTGGATAGCTACGCAGATTTGTTCGAGATGGTGAGTAAATTGAGCGTATATGAACTTGATGTAAGTATTTTATTGGAAGTACAGCCGGGCATGGCTAACGATGCTTTTGCCTTGGTAGACTCGCTGAAAAAAAATTGGTTGAGTCGAAATTTGGTGGTGATCTTCCTACTTACCGAAAAAGATAGTGCAATTGCAAGACAAGCGTTTGCTGTCCGTGTTCATGATTGTTATTTCCCAGCTATAGCATTTGCGGATGTTAAACTTAGATTGCAATTTCTTTCGGCATATAGAATACTAAATGAACAGCTTAAAAATTTACCCGAAGAACCTTTACAGCAATATAAGACTCCTTTTTTAAAACGATTTTTCGATCTTTCTGTTTCTATCACAGCACTATTGTTGTTAAGTCCGTTTTTTCTTATGATAGCCATTCTCATTAAGCTCGATTCTAAAGGGCCGGTCTTTTATACCAGTAAGAGGGTGGGTACGGGATATAAAATCTTCGATTTTTATAAGTTCAGATCTATGAAAGCCAATGCCGATAAAGAAGTGGAAGCTTTAAAAGCTACAACGGCAAACCAATACGGAGATTCTGCGTTTTTTAAGATGAAGGACGATCCGAGGGTAACCAAGCTGGGAAATTTCTTAAGAAACTCCAGTATAGATGAGCTGCCCCAGTTATTCAACGTAGTGAAAGGAGATATGTCTATAGTGGGCAATAGACCGTTGCCACTTTACGAAGCCGAACAATTGACCACTAATGAATGGTCGATGAGGTTTTTGGGGCCTGCAGGCATTACTGGACTTTGGCAGATTATTAAAAGAGGAAAGAGCGATATGTCAGATCGTGAACGTAAGAAATTGGATAATTTTTATACCAAAAAGTTCTCGATTTGGCTCGATTTAAAGATAATTTTTATGACCATACCTGTACTTTTCCAGAAAGAAAAGGTGTAAAAGATATTACTTATGACTATCAAAAGGCTTTTTATGATATGTGTTCTTTTACTTTTGGCTGTGCTGGTTAAGGCGCAAGACGATATCATAAGTCAAATAAATACCCCTTTATTACAAAAATATATTGACCTGGCTAAACAGAACTATCCAAAAAGACAGATGTTCAAATCTTCTGAACTGAGCGCAAAAGCAAAAATAGGCATAGCTTCATCTACCTATTTAGAGGCATTTAATGCTTCTTATTTTTATAGACCAGACAATGGAACTATAATTGACTCAACTAATCCATATTCTATAAATGGATTTCAATTTGGGGTGTATTTAAACTTGGGTATATTTTTGAGGGCGCCTTCATTGGTTAAACAAGCCAAGGAAGAATATAAGGCGGCTGTTTTTCAAAGTAAGGAATATGACATCCTATTAGAATCGGAAGTAAGACAGAAATACTATGAATATTTACAGCTGTTTAATGACCTTAAGATAAAAACACAGGCATTGACCGATAGTAAGGCGGCTAGTGACGGGCTTCGATATAAGTTTGAAAAAGGAGAGGTTTCCTTAGATGTATACAGTAAGGCTAAAGCCATCACTTCTCTTGCAGGCTCAGAAAAATTGCTTGCAGAACTTAATTTGCTAAAGGTAAAGGATAGTTTGGAAGCATTGATTGGCGAAAAATTAGAGAATGTGAAATAAGCGAGTATGAATATTAAAGAATTTTTAAATCTTATTGCCAGGTACAAATGGACAATTATCGCTATTCCTACAATAACGCTTTTTGTAACTTATTTTTTTGTTAAAAATCTTCCAAAAGAATATAAAGCCCAAGCAAAAATTTCTACAGGATTATTAGATCCTTCTAGGCAGGTTGCCCCTGAAGTACCTTCCTACTCGGGGCCAGATCTTCTAATCAAGATCAACCAGCAGTTTACCAATATTATGGATATTATGACGATGCCAAAAAATATGAGCATCCTTTCTTATCGATTGATACTTCATGATCTTGAAAACCCACAGCAACCGTTTAAGCTCCTGAGCGACGATGTGAAAAATCTAAGTGCTGCCGAAAGACAGGAGGCCATTAAGCTATTTCACGAGAGGTTGGTGAAAAAACAAGTGCTAACCCCTTTAGATAATTATGGCATAAAACTTTATAACCTTGTTAAGTCTATGGGTTATGATTCGAAAACGCTAAGCAGGAAATTAACCATCGGTCATGAAGAAAACAGTGATTTTATTACGGTAGAGTTTACTTCAGAAAATACTTTTCTTTCTGTTTTTGTAGTGAATACCCTTGCTAACGATTTCATTAACAATTATAGTCTTGACCTCATCAGTAATAAAAACAAGTCTATAACCGTATTGGATTCTCTTTTGCAAAAGAAAGAGAGCATCATGAACGAAAAGAATCAACAGTTAAAAGAATATAAAATTAAAAATAGGGTATTAAACCTAGATAAGCAGTCACAGATCGTTTATCAGCAAATAATAGACTACGAAAACAAAAAGTCTCAAGCTTTAATTGACCTACAATCCTTACAATCGGCCTTAAACAATGTAAACAAAAACTTGAGTAACCGATCTGAAGACAAATATCTTGGTGCAGAGCTTTCTGTGGATAATCAGGCCATTATTAGTTTAAAGAACAAATTACAGGTAGCAAACAACGAATATATTGATGGCGGTTTTAAACCGGCCAATAAAAAGAAAGTAGATTCCCTACAACAATTGCTTAACGCACAATTGGTAAAAACAAATGATAATTATGTAAATGATCCGCTTTTGGCCAAACAGAGCTTAGTGCAGCAACGTATCACCATAAGTATACAACTGGATAAAACAAGGGCCAGCGTTAAAGATATTGATGATGAACTGGCCAAGCTAAATGCAAAATTTACGACCATGGTACCCTTTGATGCAGGGGTGCAGACGTATGAACGTAATGCAGATGTGGCTACCAAAGAATATTTGGACATATTAAACCGCTATAATCAGACCAATCTAGATAAAAACATAGGATTGCGATTGCAATTAGAACAGGAGGGCGTTCCAACCGCACCAGAATCTTCTAAAAAGATTTTATATATGGCTTTAAGTGCCATTGCAAGTTTTGCCATTTGCTTTTGTGTACTTTTTGTTATCTATACCTTAGATCACTCAATTAACAATAAGAAACAACTTAGACACGCAACCAAGAGTAGGATTATAGGTGAGCTGAACTACATCAGGCCTGAAGATAGAAACATTGATGAAATCTGGAAAAATGCAGAGCACTACAAAGATCAGCTAACGTATAAAAATTTAATACGCACTGTCCGTTTTGAAATCAATAAAATGCTTTCTGCCGAAAATCTAAAAGTTTTAGGGATAACCAGGCTCCAACCAGAAAATTTTAAAATATTTTCAGTGGTAAGTTTGGCATATGCATTTGCCAGATTGGATAAACAAATTTTATTGATTGGAGATGAAGAGATGGCATCCGAGGTTCAGAAGTTGAATATTCCTACCAATCAATCCCTTAAAACAGTATTTAACAATTTAACCATTCAAAAAAATAATCGCATTACTTTCTTAAATAGAGATTTGGAAGGGCTTTCATTGCTTGAAAATAAAGATAAGGCAGGCATTACACAAGTTTTTACTAGCCTTAAGAATGAATACGATTTAATTATCATCTATTTAGATGCCTTAAATAGTATATCGGATGTTAATGAATGGATCTTGTTTACCGATAAATACTTGGCTACCTTCATGGCGGGTAATGCTATCAGCGATCAAGATAAAGAATCGATAAAATCCTTGAACGATAGCGATAAGTTTATAGGATGGTTGATTAATGGTGTAAAACGAAAATAAGCAACCCATGCTTAACAAGTTGCAAATACCTATAATGGATAAAAAAAAGATATTGTTCTTTTTGATATCAATGAGCCTTTCTGTTCTGGTCGCTGGCTCAACCTATCAATTTGGAATTTTGGCTCCATTGGCCGTGATTGCTATGGCTGCGGTAGGTACGTTTATAGTAGCCTTGTTCCATAATCCAAGATGGGCATTTTGGGCATATTTTGCTTATTGCTTTGTGTTGGGCTTTCTGGTTAAATCTTTTTTAAATATTCCCGTTGGGCTGGCGTTAGATGCCATGCTACTGCTTACGTGGTGTAGCATTTTGGTGAATATGAACAAGTTCAATTGGCAGAATATTAAAAATGAACATGTAATTCTTTCAACTATATGGTTTGTCATTAGTGTTTTGGAAGCGCTTAATCCATATGGGGGTAGCCTTACGGGCTGGTTTAACGAGCTTAGGTTTACTGCGCTAAACTGGTTGCTCATTGCACCACTTGCCTTTTTGCTGTTCAATAGAACTGGCGATTTAAACCGTTTCATAGCCTTTATTTTATTCTTTTCTTGCTTAGCAACCTTATATGGCGTAAAACAGATCTACTTTGGGGTGACTAGTGGCGAACAGCAATGGCTAGACGCGGGAAATAATGTCACACATATACTGAATGGAACACTTCGGGTGTTTTCCATCTATTCTGATGCGGGGCAATTTGGTGCTTCACAGGCAATTGTTGCAGTCATTGCCATGGTTTTGGCCATGGGACCTTTCGGTTTTACCAAAAGGATAATTTTTGGCTTAGTGGCATTAATCTGCCTCTATGGCATGGCTATTTCGGGCACCAGGGGAGCTTTATTTGCGCTGATATCGGGAGTGTTCTTTGCCTTGTTTCTAAGTAAGAACTTTAAAATACTTATTATTGGGGGCGCTTTTGCCTTAAGTGGGTTAGGGGTACTTAAATATACGACTATTGGAAATGAGAGCTTCCAGGTAAGGCGTTTGCGCAGTGCGCTAGATCCAAAGGACGCATCGTTTAACGTAAGGTTGGACAATCAGAAAAAATTGAAATTTTTACTAAGGGATGAGCCCTTTGGTGCAGGCTTGGGCATGAGCGGCATGAACGGTACAACCTATAATGCCGATAAGCCAATAGCGAATATACAACCCGATAGTTATTGGGTAAAAGTATGGGTAATGTATGGTGTAGTTGGTCTATTTATTTGGTTTGCCATCAATTGCTATATCATAGGGAAATGCAGCGGTATTGTTTGGAAGCTCAAAGATCCAAAGCTCAAAACAAAGATGATCGCCTTAACATCTGGTACGGTAGGTTGCTTTATCTGCAGTTATGGTAACGAGATCATGAACGGCATGCCTTCATCTGTAATTATGTTTATGTCATGGTCGTTTGTATTTATTGCACCTTGGTTAGACAGTGAGCCAAAACAGATTAAAACGAATGGAAATGATGTATAGCATAATAGATATAGCGCTTTGGTTGTTAGGTATTTACCTTTTATTAAATTGTCTTTATTTGTCTTTTTTTGCCTTTTGTGGGCTATTTTCTTTACCCAAATCAAAAATAGCAGCATCTAATTATCAAAAAATAGCGGTGCTATTCCCTACTTATCAGGAAAATGAGGTTATTCTAGATAGCGCAAAAAAGGCTTTACAGCATCAATATGAGGGAAAGTTTGAAGTTGTGGTCATAGCAGATGGTTTACAACCCGAAACCATTGCTACTTTAAAAGAAATGGGGACAAGGGTAATAGAAGTCTTTTTTGAGAAAAGTACCAAAGGAAAGGCCATGCAGTTTGCCATGAATGAACTCAGTAAAGAAGCGTTTGAAATAGCCATGGTTTTAGACGTAGATAATGTAATGGCTACAGACTGTTTGCATTATATCAATAGTGCTTTTGAAGAAGGTGAAAGGGTGGTGCAAGCCCATCGTACCGCTAAGAATATGGATAGCAGTTTTGCGTTTCTAGATGCCTGCAATGAAGAGGTTAACAATCATATCTATCGCAAGGGCCAAGCCATTGTAGGATTATCTGCGGCATTGATTGGATCTGGAATGGCTTTTGATTTTGCATATCTACAGAAACTATTGAACAATATAGGCGAGACCGTTGGGGAAGATAAACAGCTTGATTTTATGATGGCCCATGATAGGGTACATGTTGCCTATTTGAATGATGTGTATGTTTATGACGAAAAGGTAGCTAATGCCAAGGTTTTTACCAAGCAACGAACCAGATGGATTGCATCACAGGTAGAATTCATGAAAAAATATGCATTTGAAGGGCTTGCTCAACTCTTTAAGGGAAATATAGAGTTTTTTAATAAAACGCTACAAACCTTTTTGATGCCTAGAATGTTACTGCTCGGATTTCTTTTCCTTTTGGTTGTACAATCCTTTTTTAATCCATTTGGACCAGCTGAAATATTTTGGCTGGGTTTGTTCCTCAGCCTTTGCTTCACCTTACTGATCGCTTTGCCCAGAAAATTTTATGCGGATAAAAGACTTTATATTGCTATATTTCAAATACCTAGAGCCATGTTTGGAATGTTGGTTGCACTATTTAGTATTGGCAAAGCCAAAAAGTCATTTATGGTAACACCCCATAGTCATAAACCCATAGAAAAAAATAACGCTTAGCTATGCCTTTAGAACTACTTGCTATTCCGGCCATTATTTTTGGAGTCATTGGGTTTATCAGTGGAATAAATGCCTATAAAAAAGCTAGAAAATAATTGATGACGTTATGCCAATCATAGAAAACCGAGATATAGTGGTAGTTGGTCAACAGCCTTGGGATACTCCCATTGGGAGTAATTGCAAGGATCTGGCCCTAGAGTTTAGCAAGCATAACCGTGTATTGTATATTAATGCACCTTTAGACCGTCGGACAAAATTTCAGCAGCGAGAGACTGAGGGGGTAAAAAAGCGCATACGCGTGATTGATGGTGGGCAAGATGGATTGGAAGAAATTGCCCCTAACCTTTGGATGTACTATCCAGATGTACTATTGGAATCCATTAATTTTGTTAAGTGGACATGGATATTTCGTTTGCTCAACAAGGTTAACAATAGAAGATTTGCTAAGGCCATTAAGAAAACTATCCATAGGCTCGACTTCCAGAATTTTATCTTATTTAATGATAGCGATATGTTTAGGAGCTACCATTTAAAAGCACTTTTGAAGCCGAGCGTAAGCGTATATTATTCTAGGGATAACATGATTGCTACACCCTATTGGGGGCATCATGGGAAATATCTTGAGCCGGAATTGATAAAAAATAGCGATTTATGCGTGGCAAATTCTGTTTATCTGGCCAATTACTGCAGAACCTATAATCCAAATTCTTTTTATGTAGGGCAAGGCTGTGATTTAACCTTATTCAAAAATGATGATAGCGTTCAAATCCCAGCAGATGTGGCTTCGATTAAAAAGCCTGTTTTAGGCTATGTTGGAGCATTGTTATCGATAAGATTGAATGAAAATATCCTTTTGTATCTTGCAGAGCAAAGACCTGATTGGAGCATTGTTCTGGTTGGCCCAGAGGATGATGATTTTAAAAACAGCAAACTTCATCAGCTTAGAAACGTACATTTCTTGGGGCCTAAAAAACCAGATGTTTTGGCGGCTTACATTAAAGGTTTTGATATTTGTTTAAATCCTCAAGCGGTTAATCCTTTAACCATTGGTAATTATCCCCGAAAAATAGATGAATATTTGGCAATGGGGAAACCTACCTTGGCCACTAAAACAGAAGCCATTGATATTTTTAATGATCATGTTTACATTGCTGAAACTAAGGAGGAATATGTAACGTTGGCAGATAAGGCATTGGTGGAAAATAATAGCGATTTGGCAAACAAACGTATTGCTTTTGCTAAAACCCATACCTGGCAGAAAAATGCAGAAGAAATTTATAAGGCAATAGCACAAATAGAAAAAAAATAATAAGCAACTTGTCATTTTAAATTTCTTGTCATTCCGACGTTGGGTGGAATCTATTGGTTAAAAATAGATTTTGAGCGTAGCGAAGAATGGCAAGGTGCTCAGAATGACATAAAGATAAAAAATGGGATTAACTTCAATCATTACCGTCAATTTTCATCAACCCGATGTTACGATAGATTTATTGAAATCGATCGCTAAGTCCTATGTGCCATCACAGGTGGAAGTGATCATTGTAGATAATGGCGCCGACAAAAACATGGAACTGATTTTTCAGCAGTACTTTGGGAATGTCAAGTATATTCAGTCTAAGGAAAATTTAGGTTTTGCCGGGGGGAATAACCTGGGGTTTAAGCAAGCCAAAGGTGATTATGTTCTCTTACTCAACAATGATACCGAGATTCCTGATGGTTGCATAGAAACTATGATTGGCGAAATGGAAGATAATGAAAACATAGGTCTTTTATCTCCGCTGTTATTGTATTTTGACCAGAAAGATTTGGTTCAATATGCAGGCTTTACGCCTCTTAATTATTTGACAGGACGGAATGCCAATATAGGTCAGTTTGACAAGAATGTTGGGCAGTATAGTAATAAAAGTTACCAAACTGGATTTTGCCATGGCGCTGCGGTAAGTCCGAAAGTAACCATGATGATATGGAACAGAAAGCCGAAAATTACCCCCGTTAGTGAAATTATTCCAGCTTTTTTCCCTTGAGTAATAGAACGGGAAATTAGGTAGATCATGTTTGG
>NZ_JAELTN010000104.1 GCF_016428855.1 Pedobacter sp. ASV28 | reverse complement strand
AACAAAAAGCGCTGCAATGATCATCGCAGCGCTTTTTGTTTAAAGATTTTTGTTGCCGATATGTGTTTGTAGTAGCGGTCTATAGCCAATACCAATTGGTATTTCTTCCCCGG
Source organism: Pedobacter sp. ASV28 (assembly GCF_016428855.1). Taxonomy (GTDB): domain Bacteria; phylum Bacteroidota; class Bacteroidia; order Sphingobacteriales; family Sphingobacteriaceae; genus Pedobacter. Next base: position 9,904 of record NZ_JAELTN010000104.1, on the reverse strand, counting down.
CAATAATCAACTGCGTTTTTTGGATGGATTCGATCTTGTCCAATGCCACTATGTATGATTTGTGGACACGTAAAAATTTATCCTGGCCCAGCCTTTCTTCGAGGCCTTTCAAACCAAGCCTGGTAACCACTGGTTTCCCTCCCTTGAGGTGAAAACGTACATAGTCCTTCAGGCCCTCAATGAAATTGATGTCTTGTATTCTTACTTTAACTAATGCGTAATTGGCATTTACAAATACATAATCGTCTTCTATGGCTTGCGGCTGTAACAGCTGTTGCTTTGCCAAGTACTGTTCATGTGCTTTATTGGTGGCCTTCAATAACCTGCCAAAGGGAACTGGTTTGACCAGATAGTCCAATACATCGAGGTTAAAGCCATCAAGCGCATATTCCTGATAAGCGGTGATTAATATAACCATGGGTGGGTTTTTGATAGACTTTAACAAATCCAATCCGCTTAATCCGGGCATATTGATGTCCAGAAAGAGAAGGTCTATCTTATTTTTTTCGAGTAACTCCAATACCAAGAATGGATTTCGACAAGAGGCAACAATATTAAGGTAGGGAATTTGTTTGATATTGTCTTCCAGTAGCTCTAAAGCTGGTTTTTCGTCGTCAACTAAAATACAGTTCATAAGTTAATTTGAAGCATGGCGATAAACGTATTTTTTTTCTTTTCGATGTGCAGCAGATGTTTTTTGTGATAGAGCAGTTCTAATCTTCTTTTTACATTGTTCAGGCCAATTCCGCTGTCCTTTGCTATCAGGGTTTTTAATGGGGTAATGGTATTGGTCACCATCATGTTCACTATATTTTTCTTTTCATCAATGATAATGGAGATGTCTATGATTGGATGTTCAATATTACCTATGCCATGCTTAAACGCATTTTCAATGAATGGGATCAGGAGCATAGGTTCTATATTATAATTGGCAAATGGACCCAAAAGCTGCAATTTAAGTTCTACATCGTCTTTGTACCTGATCAATTGCAGGTCGATATAATTTTTAATGTAGGTAATCTCGTCCGCAAGATTGATGATTTTTCCATTGTTGCTATATAGCATATACCTCATCAGCTGGGAAAGGTTAATGAGGGAAATTTCCAGCAATTCAGATTTTTTTCGGGCCATAGATACCATGGTATTCAGTGTATTAAATATGAAATGTGGCTCTATCTGCGAGGAAAGAAAGGCCAGTTCAGTCTTGAGCTGAATATTCTCTAACTCTTTGATCAGCTTTTCCCTTTTTACCTTTTCCATATATTGCCGATAGCAGAAACCTACCACTATGACCAAGGCAAAGGGCAAAATGGGCATCATGATATTGGGCTTTGGCGGCCTAAAGCTATTTTTTTCTTGACCTCTAAAATTATCGAACGAGCGATTAAATAATATATAGCTTAGGGAAAGATGTATAATGAGGCAAAAGACAATGAGCCCCAGATATTTAATAATACCATATTTCTTATCCCTTAATGGATAGATGAAATAATGGTGTAAATAGAAAATGATAATGAGTAAGATGTTGCTGACCAATATATTTTGGATACGTAGTTGCCTGGATGCGGGCGACATGTGCTCGAAATTAGAAAATAAAGGAAGGCTTAATACCATCATCCAGAAAAATAATGGTATTAAGGCATAAAGAATATGGAGTGTTCTTCCCCTCATTTTATTGGTAAACGTTGATGTGCAAGGTGTCGGCTGTTAGGCCGGTAAAAATACCTAAACCATTTACAACATTCGTATATGGATTTGTTAAATTTAGTGAACGTGTACCTGGACTTTTAAGGGCTTCATTGTATTCTTTATTGATATGGAACAATAAGACATTATGGCTCCCCAAATAAGTGAAGTTCTCTTGCGAAGTATAATAATTGGCCACCAGTCCAACCAGAACTTCCATATTTGGATTGGACCTTGGCCTTCTTGAATCAATTCTCGTGGGATCTGTTTCTATATTTTGAAAAGAAAGCATATAATAGTTCTCTAAATTGGTATTGGTCCAGCTGAAGTGGATGGGTACAAAGGGGCTGGGGGTAGAACCTATACTGAATGTTGGAATTTTCTGTTCGGTACTTGACACCTTAAAATTTAAAGGTTTGCTCGGAATGCTTGTACTTGCCGTAATCTGTTTGTTCAGGTACATAAAGCTTAAGGTATAGTGGCCATTTTCCTTGATAAATGTATGGTCTGTATATTGGTAGGTGCCGCTATCTATTTCTGTTAGGTTAACGCTGTTGGTACCATTGGAAATTGCAAGGTGCAGATCGGTAATGGGATAACCATAGGATAGGGTATCTTCCAGATACTTCTGGTAATACACCTTAATACGTATAGGCTGACCCGGTATGAGATAGCCTTCCACTACGGGTAGGCCGTAATTAGCTATCGTTGTGTCTTTCTTACAGGAAAGAATGCAAAGGAAAGCAATAATCAAGCTATAGCTAATGTAGCTATGGCGATGGGATAGTAGTTTTATTTCCATTTTAAGCTTAGGGTAATGTTTGGGGTAAGACCTAAATAATTGACATTGGAGGTAATCACCTGATTGTTTACAATAGTATATTGTTGATACCATACATTCCCTCGATTGTAGGCATTGAATACCGAAAAGCCAATGCTGCCCACCTTTCGGCTATCTATTTTAAGGAGATCGTAAGTGGCAGAAAGGTCAAGTCGGTGATAGGAGGGAAGCCTAAGGGCATTTTTATTGCTAATGGTAAGATAGGTATGGCTATTGCCACTATAATCATTTATGGTATAGCTGCTAAGTGGTGCGGTATAGGGCTTGCCTGTTGCAAAAATCCAAGTGGCCGCAAATGACCAGCGGCCATAGTGGTAAAGGTTTACAGATTTGAATTCATGTCTGGTATCATGACTGGCCGCAAATTCGCCACCATAAGCTTCGAAATTGTTTATAGCCTTTGCTAGGGTATAACTGATCCAACCCGTGTATTTACCCCTGGTTTTTTGTACGAGGAACTCTATGCCTTTGGTGTAACCATTACCGGTATAAAAATGTTCTTCCAGCGTAATTCCCGTTCTCCTGTTCCCCGTTTGTCTTTGGGAATATTCGGCTAAATTGCTCAATGTTTTATAATAGCTTTCCACGTCAAATAAAAAATTGTCGGTTTCATAGCTCATGCCTAGTATATAATGGTTGGCCGAACTTACAGGGATGGCGCTTCCATTGGCCAATACCCAAAAATCTCTGCTGCCTGATAAGATATCCTCCCTAATTACCCGATTGGTGAACTGATAAAATTTTCCTGTAGATGCTTTTAGGGTGAGTTGATCGGTTAGGGTATAAGACCCTGACAGTCGGGGTTCGAAATACAGCTTCCCCGTTTCGCTGTAAAAGGAGCTGCGAATGCCTGGTTTTATCTGCAGTTTATCGTTCGGATTGAGCTCAATTTCGGCATAGGCACCTCCAATTCCAGCTTTGGTATGTTGATCAATTAACTTGCTTGTATCACTTTCGCTAAAGTCGTAATTCACATCCTGGTAGGAGCCAAAAACGCCAAACAGTACCTTCGCTTTATCCTTTAACTGCCATTCCCAGTCAGATTTTAAACTCAGATCGCTCAGTTTATTTTTTTCGAAGGTGCCATTTCTTACCTCACTTTCATTGCCTGCCGTGTCCACAAGCGTTAACAGGTTGCTGTTATCCCTGTCACTGTGGTAGGTAGAGAAACTTAACAAGGTATTGGAGTAGATTTTGGGATTCCACTTTCTCGACCACTTGAAACTAGAGCCCAGATTGCCATAAGTGGTCTTATCGGTATTGGTAATTTCACCACCATTGCTTGTTATAAAAGATGGAACAGTAATGGTTTTGCTGTTGTCCAGATTGTCATTACCTTGGTATAAACTCCACGAAAACCTGTTTTTTTCATCTGGAGCATAGGTGTATTTGGCATTGAGGTCGTAAAAGGCCGATGCGGGGGTAGATACATTTTGCTCAAAGCCGCCCGGACCACCTCCTCCTCCAGGCCTATTGCCCATGCCTGGGGCTCCGTTTCCCAAGGAAATGGTACTGGTGTTGAACTTGTTGAAGATCTTGTTGTATAGAGGTCCTTCGTAAGATCTCCGGTAGGCAAGTAATAGGGTAGATTTGTTGTTTATGGGTTTTTCATAATAGAGGTTGGCACTCAACAAGCTGATGTCTCCCCCAAAATTTGCGGTATTGTTGTTTCCTTCCTTGCCCACAATATCGGTTACGCTTGATAAACGTCCCCCAAATTTTGAAGAAAATCCTCCCTTGTACATGGTCACATCTTTCACACTGTTACTATTGAAGGCACTGAAAAAACCATAGAGGTGATCAACCTGGTAAACAGTAAAGCCATCAAACAAGACCAGGTTTTGATCGGGAGTACCACCCCTAACATAAGCACCAGAAGAAGATTCGTTGCTCCCGCTAATGCCGGGCATTAATTGAAAGGACCTAAGGATATCTCTTTCGCCCACATTGGGCAGCTCATCTAACTTTGAAGGACTAATTTGCAGTATGCTGACCTTGCGTTTGTCCATGTTCATCAGTGATTCACCTTTTTTGCCTTTAACCACCACTTCGTTTAAAGATTTTACGGCCGTGAACAGACCGATGAGGAGGGGCTTTTTGATGTTTTCGGTATTGAGATAATAGGTCTCTTGTAGGTAGCCCACATAGTTGATAATGATTCTGCAAGTATCTGAAGGTACATTGAAGAGGGTGAAATAACCATCGGAATTGGTTTGTGTAGTGAGGTTGTGGTCTTCTATCTTAACTAAGGCCGAAGGAAGGGACTCGCCACTTACCTGATCAATAATCCTTCCACTGATGGTAAATGGTACGGTCTTTTTTACCGCATTACTTTCTGAAGGGGATGGAGCAATGGCCACAAAAATAACTTTGTTATCTTTTTGTGAAGTTACCTTCGATACTTTTGGGGCATAAGCGATGTTGGGATGAAGATCGTGCATCATTTTCTTAAGCCTGGGCAGATCTTCGGTTGATCTGATGAGGTAAATGGCCTGTTCTGATTCGACCCAGTAATGAAGATTGTTTGCCTTGCAAATAGAAGCCAATATGTTTTTTACCGGTTCTTCATGATATTGGTCGGTTACCTGCAGCGGAGCGATCATCTCCATGTCATAAATGAACCTGATATTGCTTTTCCTCGCAAGCGTATCTAGCATATCTGTTAGTGGTAAAGTATAAAATCCACTAATTACAGCAGTTGTTTTGAGCAAACGTTGTGCTCTCACTTGATGATATAAAGCGAAAACTGCTAAGATTATCAATAAAATCCGTCTCATAGGAAGCGAATTTTACAAATAGTCATGTTAACAAATGTTAATTGCGACAAATGATAAATATTTAGCTATGAATAGCAGGTTTTTATAGAAAAATATATTGATTTGGTTGTTGGTATAATGTTCAATAGCAAATGAGAATAAAAAAGTATTGACATCGGGCTTTTTGGATAGGGTGTGGAGGAATAACATAAAAAGTATGTAAATTACAGGGGATTAATTATTCTTCTGTTTTGGCAGGGAGTGGAGAAACAAAATGGATGATTAGATCGTTTTTGTAATGCTTCGACAAAGTTTACCGATTAAAAGTATATCAGATGGAAACGTTAAAAGTAATTAAGGCATCAACTAAAGAGGAACTGGAAAAGGTCTTCGCCATTCGTAAATTTGTATTTGTTGATGAGCAGCATTGTCCCCCTGAATTAGAGTGGGCAAATGAAGAAGAATCGGTACATTTTTTAGCCTTATTGGATCATCAACCCTGTGGTGCTTGTAGATGGCGTAAAACAGCGGATGGCTATAAGCTGGAACGCTTTGCCGTATTGAAAGATTTCAGGGGAAAAGGGGTAGGAAGGGCTTTGATTGCAACCACATTGGACGATCTGCCAAATGATGCCCATTATATTTACCTTAATGCGCAGCTCGATGCAGTGAGTTTATATGCAAAGTTTGGTTTTGTGGCCGAAGGAGAGCACTTTGAAGAGGCGGGTATACAGCATGTTAAAATGGTTAAAAAAGTATAGTGTCGGGTCAAATGCTAAAGGCTACCACACAGATAGTTGACCTTCTAGGTGATAAAGGAAATGAACGATATTTGCCCTTGCTTTTAACATTAGTTGCGCAATTGGGTAAGGTCGCTGATAGTCGGGTGCTCTTAAAACTATTCCTGAAAAAAAATGATCCACGTTTGCTAGAGGCGATCATGGCTAGTGGAGATGCAACCATTGCCGAAGAGCTTTATCATGTTGTGATCGCAAATGATCAGCTTAAGAATCCCTATGGGCCAGAAGTACTAACCGCTTTGGCTTATTTAGAACATCCGGCTACTCAAAAAATATTACTGAACAATTATCAAGGGTTATTTTCCGACCATAGAAACTGGGATTTGCATACAGCAGTTTGCCTAGGGTTGTTGAATTATGAGCTGACCGAAGAAAAAGAACTGCTAAGGGCCGAAATAGGCAAATGTTTGGAAACCCATTTGTTTCCTGATCTCCTTCCGGTTTTGTTCGAAAAAATAGGCGAGGAGGCGTGGAGCAGAAAGATTTTGGCGCATGCCAACGACCGGGTTTCTACCTCCTGTATATCGGGAATTATATTGGGAACTGCCATGGGAGGACAAAAAAATAGGTCACTTTTTAAAGAATTAATTTTTAATCCCCTTTGGGAAGCAGGCGATAGTAGTGTAGGTAATGCCTATTTTACGTTGATGGGCATGCATGCCTTGAACATTGGTATGGTCGAATTGTTTCATGATCTTGTTGTCTTGGTTCGGTTGAAAACCAAAGGATTGGCCTATCGGTTTAACCTGCTTTATGATTTATTGAAGGCTAAGCTCAATGAACCCATGGTTTATCCTGTGAGGATCATCAATAAGGTAAAAGAGCCTATAGCTGAACTTTATCGACTATTTTTCGAATGGAAAGATGATCCCAACAAAGACGAAACGATAATAGGTTTAATAGGAGATATCGCAAAATTTGATGCTGATTTTGCCCATCAGGAAGATCGCCTTTTGGAAAAATGGCATGAACTGAGAGGACTTTACGAACTTAAGGCAGAAACAGAAACACTCATGGATTATATAATTGCCATGAATGAATCTCATTAAATGGAATGCTGGTATTTCTGTGCTTTTAGCTACGTTAACTAGTCTAAATCAATTCCTTGTTTGATTTGCGGAAGGTGGAAATGTCGAGCCTTTTGTTATGCGTTCATCAACTCTTGAAACTGCGCTACAAATAAACCAACATGGTAACCATCGGCTAAACCATGGTGTATATGTATGGAAACTGGCATATTTTTAATTCCTTCTTTTTCCGTTAATTTCCCAAAAGAGATTTTAGGTGCACTATCTGGAAAGGTAAAGCTGCGGGCATGTGATAATGCGGTGAAATCTATCCATGGTATGGCAGAAAAGTGTATTTCATTTGCACCAGGTTGTGATGGCGTTAGGCCTTCTGTAGCTTGTACTTCTTGTATGGCTTTTTGAGCATCTGCAATAAAAACGTTCTCATCGTTGTTGTAGTCGAAGTAACCAAATCCAAAAGTGCCATCTGGCCTGTTTATGGTGGTAGAAACATTGATTTGCTCGTGAAGAACTACCTCGCCATCTAAAATTCTATAGCGAAATGCTTCAATATCGTTAGCAGCTTTTAAAGCTCTGTATAGGTAGTGCAGGAAAAAAGATTTACTTGCTGCCTTGGCATCTGCATAGGCTTTGGTACAGTCGATATTCACTACTACGCCAAAGAATGGTTCGTCAAACTGACTAAAAAATTTGAAGTGGTCTCTTCTTTTCCACGTTTCTATGTTGATTTTTTTCATATCTTTTTTTGTTTAGCCACAGGTGGCTAGGGTTTTATTTATGGATTGCTTCGCAAAGCTCGCAATGACGGAAGTGTGATCGTCTTTGCGAGGAAGAATGACGAAGCAATCTTTTGGGCCACAGATGCACAGATGAATATTGAACACCCCGCTCGTTAGATACCTCTTTAGAAGAGGGGAATTGAATAGTCCTCATTTCCTCCGTGGGAGGATGGTTGGAGACTGGAGTATTTAGATCGCTTATCATTCTTTTCTATCTGTGCATCTGTGGCAAATTACTATAACAATGGAATCACCTGATCAATGCTTTCCACACGGATGAAATTTCGATGTACAATTTCCTCTTCATGTACTTCGTGGATCCAAGTGGTGTGGTAAGGCACTTCCACCGCAAAGGCATTGATGGCCAAAACAGGCAAAATATCCGATTTCCGAGAGTTGCCCACCATCAAAAAGTTTTCAGGTTTGCAGTCCAAATGCTGAATAAGTTTACGATAATTGGCTGGCTGTTTATCGCTCATAATTTCAATGTGGTGAAAGTATTTTGCCAAACCAGATTTTTCCAATTTTCTTTCCTGGTCCAATAAATCACCTTTGGTTGCCATTACTAATCTGTATTTTCCGTATAGGTGCTGCAGGGTCTCTTCGATACCGTCTAATAGGATGATAGGTTTGTTCAAAAGTTCGTGCCCAATTTCGAATATTTTTGAGATCAGTGCGGTATCCACTTTGTCGCCGCTAAGTTTCGCCAGTGTTTCTATCATGCCCAGCATAAAGCCTTTAATGCCATAACCGTACAATTTTAGGTTTTTCATTTCAATTTCGAACAACTGTTTAATGACCTCATCCGATGTAAGATGGGGAAGCAGTTGGGTAAACTCTATTTCCGCTTCTCTAAAATAGGGCTCATTTTCCCAAAGGGTGTCATCGGCATCGAAAGCAATGGTTTTGATTTGGTTTTTCATCGGTTATCTTTGTTAATATTACAAAGGTGAAAGAAATATCTGCACAAGAAAAGGACAAATGTCCGAACTTTGACATATGTTGAGAACAAATACCGAATTTTTGTCCTATATCGATAAGCTTTATCAAAGCAATGAGCTTGAGGTGAGCCTGTACCATTTTGAAAAGGGCAAATTATTGTTCCATCAAGGTGAACCTTGCCATCGAGTGCTGGTGATTAAGGAAGGGATTGTGAAATGCTTTTTTAATGAGGAAAATGGCAAGGATTATATTGTAGAGTTTTTGGGGAGGGGCGAGATCCTTGGCGAGATTGAGGCCATCAGGCAAATGGATGGTCTTTGCAATGTAGCGGCACTTACGGAAATAAAGGTTTATGTTCTGGCTGTACCGTTCTTTAGGGCACTGCTGACCAAAGACCTGACCTTAAATAAATTGCTGCTAGAAGAGTTGGCCGAACGTATAGTCAATACCAGTAGCAGGGCTTCCTTTCAGCAATTGTATACGGTAGAACACGGACTGGCCAAACTTTTGGAACTTCAAGAAAAACAGGGCATAGCGATTACCAAAGATGATATGGCCGCTTATTTGGGCATTACATTGCGTAGTTTGAATAGGGCTTTAAAAGATTTTTCTATCTAACAAGTTCAACATCAATATCGGTTTAACGTCATTTATAGCGGGTATTCGAGATAAGAAGGAGAAATAGATTTGATTAGGCATTTGGCGGGTAGCTAAATGCTGCTAGATATTTTTGTTGGTGTTGGCGTCCCCGCCAACACTTTATTTAAACCTTGTGCCAAATTGTAAACTCTTTTTTAAATCATTAATACCTATGTTTCCGCCAGAGCCAAGGGGCAATAGGATTTTTATCCTGCCAAAGACCTACTTTGTTTTTCCGTGCAATAAGTTCTAACCTAGCATAGGTTTCATTTGTAGAATACCGTTTAAAATGCCAAGCCATACCTTGTTTAACCATTTCCTGATTAACCACTTGCTTTTTTATATTGACCACCACACAGGCAGTAGCTACGGGCTTAAGTGAAAAGGCAAATCTTGGGACGAGTAATACTTTTACGGGGAACCAAATAATAAC
>NZ_JAELTN010000103.1 GCF_016428855.1 Pedobacter sp. ASV28 | reverse complement strand
GGTTCGTTCATCAACTGGCATGATGGCACATACATCATCTTCTCCTATTTCCGTAAACTCAATCCCCAATAATGCACCAATGTGATTTTTGGACCTGCTATTCAACATCTCAGGCGTAAACACTAACCCTCCCATAACTCTGAAATAATTAAATTATATATGCGTAAAAACTGGTGGAAAATATTGGCATCTGTCTTGGTGATTTATACGGCTATTGCGGGTCTGTTATTGAACGTTCCCAGATTGGCCATCCTAAATGAGAGTATCAGAAATTTATATTTTCATGTCCCCATGTGGTTTGCCATGATCGTACTGTTCACCATCTCTGTATTCTACAGCATTAAGTCGCTAAGCAGCCAAAGTGAAGTTGATGACCTTAAAGCCGTTGAAAGTGCCAATGCAGGCATCATTTTTGGACTACTAGGACTGATTACCGGTGCGGTATGGGCAAAATTTACCTGGGGCCAATTTTGGAGTTTTGATCCTAAACAAAATTTTGCAGCTATTTCTATCCTGCTTTACTTTGCTTACTTCATTTTACGCAATGCCATAGACGAAGAGCAAAAAAGGGCAAAAATAGCGGCCATATACAATATTTTTGCTTTCCCTATGATGGTGGTACTACTTTTTGTTCTTCCCCGACTGCAAGACTCGCTCCATCCTGGCAATGGTGGTAATCCTGGTTTTAACAGCTACGACCTCGATAGTAAAATGAGAGCGGTATTTTATCCTGCCTGCCTAGGCTGGATAATTATTGGCTACTGGGTTTACACCATCCGTTTAAGAATAAAAACATTAGAAAATAAACAACTTTAAATCTTCATGAAAAAGATTGCCTCTATATTCATCCTGCTATTTGCTGCACTAAATTTGTTTGCCCAGAACAATGATATTGAAATGGCCGATGCGCTTCGTCAAAATGGAAAAATTTACATTGTGGTTATTTGTATTGTCATTATTTTGGCCGGTCTATTATTCTATCTTTTCACCCTGGACAAAAGATTAAAAATGTTAGAAAAAAAATCTGGCGGCAAAAACTAATTTTAAACACAACAGGTACATTTTTTTAAGCGCCTGAGCTATAGTGTTGAGCATACACTAAGCAAAATATTCTTGGAATAGTGGTTTATTTTACTGCAATTTTGCACCCGTAAAAGCATAAAACCAAAATTTATAAAAATGGCTAGTACAGCAAACGAAACAAGTTTTTTCAGCGATGTATGTAAAAACTTTGACAGCGCTGCCAGATTTACCTCACATCCTGAAGGTTTATTGGCACAGATTAAAGCATGTAACAGTGTATACCGTTTTCAGTTCCCCATCCGTAGAGGAAACGGATTTGAAGTAATTGACGCTTGGCGAGTAGAGCATTCCCATCACATGAGCCCTACCAAAGGGGGTATTCGTTACAGTGATATGGTGAACGAAGATGAGGTAATGGCATTGGCGGCCTTAATGACCTACAAATGTGCCATTGTAAACGTGCCTTTCGGTGGTGCAAAAGGCGGTATCTGCATTAATCCCAAGAATTATACCGTAGCAGAACTAGAGACCATCACCCGTCGTTACACGACCGAATTGATCAAAAAGAATTTTATTGGGCCTGGTATTGATGTGCCAGCTCCTGATTATGGTTCAGGCGAACGTGAAATGAGCTGGATTGCCGATACCTATATGACCATGAACCCTGGCTCTTTAGATGCGTTGGGCTGTGTTACCGGTAAACCTATTGCCTTACATGGTATACGCGGACGTAAGGAAGCAACAGGACGTGGTGTTGCCTATGCCATCCGTGAGTGTGTTAGCCATGCTGACGACATGAACAAGCTAGGCCTAAAGGCTGGGTTAGCAGACAAGAAAATTATCGTGCAGGGCTTAGGTAATGTAGGTTACCATTCTGCCAAATTCCTTGCTGAATTTGGAGGAACTATAGTAGGTGTATGCGAATACGAAGGCGCCATCTACAATGCCAACGGGCTTAACATAGATGAAATTTTTGCACACCGTAAGAATACAGGTTCTATTCTTGGCTTCCCTGGTGCAACCGAATTTAAAAATTCATTGGAAGGCCTGGAGCAAGCATGCGACATTTTAGTTCCTGCTGCATTAGAAAATCAAATTACAGAAGCCAACATCCGAAATATCAAAGCCAAAATCATTGCAGAAGGTGCCAATGGTCCTTGTACGCCAGAAGCTGAAGAGATTTTCACCGAAATGGGCGGCATGATCATTCCAGATATGTATTGCAATGCTGGTGGTGTTACCGTTTCCTATTTTGAATGGTTAAAAAATCTATCACACGTTGCTTTTGGACGTATGGAAAACCGTTATGCAGAAAATTCCAATGCCAACCTGATCAACACCTTGGAAAGCTTGACAGGAAAAACCATTCCTGCCGAACATAGACTTATGATCGTAAAGGGAGCTTCAGAGCTTGAATTGGTAAATTCAGGTCTGGAAGACACCATGATCCATTCTTATCGCGAGATTAGGGAAACATGGATAAACAAACCAGAAGTTAAAACTTTAAGAACTGCTGCATTTGTTAATTCTATCGACAAAATTGCGGTTTCTTACATGAATTTAGGTGTTTGGCCATAAGAACTGTTCTAAATAACAAAGAAAGCCCCGTATTTAACCGTACGGGGCTTTTTTATTTATCAATTAATTGTCACGATATAGAATACTGGCGGGGCGTAATACCTTAGCTAGCATAGTTTTTCTATCTTTGTTTGCTGTATTTTAAATCAACACCAAATGAGAAAAAGTGCTATTATCGGTTTAATTACTATTGCCATTTGTATTGGCTTTTTGGTAAGCTTGAATGCAGATACCGACTCTTATTCAAATTTCGAACAAGCTTCTTCTTCAAAAAAGGAAGAGCATGTAATGGGACATTGGGAAAAAAGTAAAGGTATGTATTATGATGCCATAAAAGATCCCAACCATTTTGCTTTTTACATGAAAGATGAAAAAGGAAAGGTAAACAAAGTGGTACTTAATGGTTCCAAACCTCAAGATTTTGAACGTTCAGAGAAATTGGTTTTAATAGGCAAAATGGAGAACAATACATTTTATGCCTCTAAGATCTTAATGAAGTGCCCTTCTAAATATAACGATAACTTGGTAGAAGTTGAAAAAGACGGCCAGGTAAAACAATATAAGAAATCTTAATGGATATACAGTTTATTGGAGAAAACCTCCTTCCTGGCAAAATTGGCCAATTTTTCATTGTGCTTTCCTTTGGGGCATCTTTACTTTCTACCATCGCTTATTTTTTTGCCACAAAAAACAAAAACCTCGAAGACAAATCTTGGACCAGACTGGGAAGAGTTGGTTTTTGGATTAATACCTTAAGTATTATAGGTATTGGCACCACCCTTTTTTATCTTATCCTAAACCACTATAACGAATATTATTATGTATGGTCTCACTCTTCTAAAGAGCTGCCGGTATACTATATTGTTTCTGCTTTTTGGGAAGGACAAGAAGGTAGTTTCTGGCTATGGGCCTTTTGGCAATCCCTATTAGGTGTCATCTTAATTTGGAAAGCCAAATCGTGGGAAAATGGCGTAATGACCGTTGTTGCATTCTCTCAAGCCTTTTTAACTTCTATGCTTTTAGGCGTTGAGATTTTGGGTGCCAGAATTGGTTCTTCTCCATTTATTTTATTGAGAGATGCCATTAATTTGAAGGAAATGGTACCTATTTTCTCCGATCTGGAGAACTACAAAAACTACCTGACCTTTATTACCGATGGCAAAGGTTTAAATCCTTTGCTGCAAAACTATTGGATGGTGATACACCCTCCTACCCTATTTCTTGGGTTTGCCAGCATGATCGTTCCATTTGCCTATGCCATTGCGGCGCTTTGGCAAAAAAGATATAAAGAATGGGTAAAACCCGTGCTACCATGGGTCTCTTTTGCCGTAATGATCTTGGGTACAGGCATTATCATGGGCTCTTTCTGGGCATATGAGGCCTTAAACTTTGGCGGTTTCTGGGCTTGGGATCCTGTTGAAAATGCATCCATTATTCCATGGCTAACTTTGATCGGTGGCCTACATGTGATCATTGCCTATAAGAATACTGGCCATGCCTATTTCACTGCAATAGCACTTGTCTTGATCAGTTTTATCCTTGTATTATATGCCTCTTTTTTAACCAGAAGTGGAATTCTTGGAGAAACCTCTGTACACTCTTTTACAGATTTGGGTATGTTCTGGCAATTAGTAATCTATATTTTCGCCTTCTTGGCCGTTTCAATATTCTTTATTGTGTTAAGGTGGAAAGAGCTGCCAATTACACATAAAGACGAGGAAACTTATTCTAGGGAATTCTGGATGTTCATAGGCGCCTTAGTGGTCACTGTATCTTGTATCCACATTATATTTGCAACTTCAGTGCCTGTATTTAATGCGGCATTTGGGACAAATTATGCCCCAATTAAAGATGCCGTAAAATTTTACAACCAATGGCAGGCACCTTTTGCCGTATTGATTACCTTAATTTCAGGTTTTTCACAATTTCTCAGATATAAAAGGACAGACCCCCGAAAATTCTACAGCAGCCTAATTTCTTCTGTTGTATTTGCTTTGATCATTACCGGCGGATTTGCATGGCTAACAGGCATTTACACCAACCTGATGTATATTATATTAACTTTCAGCTGCATTTTTGCCATTTTGTCCAATGCCCGTTTGTTAACCAATGTATTTGTAGGTAAAAATAATAAAATGGCAGGTTCGGCCGTCGCCCATATTGGATTTGCTATTTTGTTGATAGGTGCATTGGTTGCTGCTGCCACCAGTAACCCTATCTCTATTAATGAAACCAATTTTATCCCCGTTAAAGATTTTGAAAAGGCGGCCAAACCTGGTGAAAACATTATGCTCTATAAGAATGAGCCTAAAAAGATGGGCAAATATACCGTTACCTATATCAGCGATACCACCATACAGCCCAATACCTTCTATAAGCTTAATTTTAGGATTATAGATGAAGCTACCGGTAAAGTAAAAGAAGATTTCACTTTAAACCCAAGCATACAGGAGAATGGGAAAATGGGTTTAATTGCTTCCCCAGATACCAAACATTACCTTACGAAAGATATTTACACACACATTACCAGCGCTGCCCAAAAGAAAGAGGAACATGCCGATCATGAAGGGCACAGCGAAGAAGAGAACTATAAAGCGCCACGTATTGTAACCTTAAAAATTGGGGATACTGTACACACCAGCAGTGGTGTACTTACCGTAAAATCGCTAAACAAACAGCCTGTAGTAAGAGACTTAAAAATTGAAAAGGAAGATCTGGCTGTAAGCTTACCTCTAGAAATCAATGTTAGCGGGAAAGTTTATCATGTAGAACCATTGTTCCTTATCAAAGGCCATAACACTTTCGATTTTGCCCGCAAAATTGATGAATTGGGACTAAGAATCCGTTTTACCAAGATCATACCAGACCAAGATAAATTTGAAATTCAAATATTCGAAAAACCTCAACAAGCAAAAGATTGGTTGGTTTTCAAGTCCATTGAATTCCCTTATATCAATTTATATTGGATAGGTACGGTTGTTATGGTTGTAGGTTTCTTAATTTCTATTTTTAGGAGAAAAAAAGAACTGAAAACAGCATAATGAAAATATCAATCATAGGTTCGGGAAATGTGGCCACACATATTGCCAAGGCCCTCAACTTGGCAGGAGTGGAAATTGCACAAATCTGGTCCTTTCATTATGAGAATGCACAAATACTGGCCAAATTGGTCAATGCTAAAGCTGTTAAAGAACTAAATGACCTAAATTCTGGAAGTGATATCTGCATCATTGCCGTTAAGGATGATGCCATACCAGCTATTGTGTACCAATTAAAAGATTATAAGGGACTATTAGCCCATACCTCAGGAGCAGTAGACCTTGGGGTGTTTGAGGGGCACACTTCAGACTATGGTGTATTTTATCCTTTACAAACTTTTTCCAAGCAGAAAGAACTAGATTTCTCAAAAGTACCTCTTTGTTTAGAAGCGAAGAATGCTAATGTCCTAAAAGAACTTAGCGCATTAGCAAGCTTATTAAGCAAGAACATTTACGAGATTGACAGTGAAAAACGGAAAATCCTACATCTATCGGCAGTTTTTGCCTGTAATTTCACCAATCACCTTTATGTGCTCGCACAACAAATACTAGCCCATTATGAAATAGATTTTGACATCATAAGGCCTTTAATTGAAGAAACTGCACATAAAGTACAAACGGCCCTACCTTTAAATGTACAGACAGGCCCTGCCATAAGGAATGATCAACAGACCTTGGCTAAACATGAAGCGTTGTTGCAGGAAATGCCACAGCTATTAGAAATATATAGAATATTAAGTGAGAGCATTAAAAAAAACAGATAATGCTGTTATTTTGGTTTAAGCTACTTACTTTTGTAATTGAATTATGAGTATTTTCAAATTAAAAATAAATTTCGAAGAAGAAGGAAAAAGCCCCATTGAACTTCCAATCGCCACTGGCGAAGATGTTTTGGATGTAGTATTAGACAACGGCATTGAGCTGCAACATAATTGTGGTGGTGTTTGCGGATGCAGTACCTGCCATATTTACGTAAACAAGGGCATGGACAATATCCAGGAGATTTCCGAAAAAGAAGAAGACTTTATTGATCGTGCAGTTAGGCCGAAGATTACCTCTCGTTTAGCCTGTCAATGTGTAGTTTTAGATGGAGATTTAGAGATTACCATTCCCGATCAATCAGGATTTTTAGGACATTAAAATTTACGAATTACGATTTTAGATTTACAATTGAGTTGGCAATTTACAATTAACCGACACAAGCATTACAATAACAACATGAACAACGATAAATTTGCCCTTCCTATACATTGGAAAGATTATGAAGATATTGCATTAGAACTTTATGAAAAGTTTGGCGATGAATTTGATGAAGCTAAAATATACAGAATCAGATTTACTGAACTTGTTGAATGGGTATTGGAACTTCCCAACTTTAAGGGAACTAGGGAAGAGTGCAACGAAGGCCATTTAGAGCAGATCCAATCGGCCTGGGTTTATGAATGGAGAGATAACCAGTAATGTTACGAGTAACCAGTTATGGGTTTAGACTTATAGCTCGTAACCTATAGCCTTTTAAAAATGCTACAAAACCTAAAAAATATAACCACTTTCGTTTTTGACGTAGATGGTGTATTGACCAACGGAACGGTGATTGCTACAGAAAGTGGCGAGCTGCTCCGTTCTTTTAACATTAAGGATGGTTATGCACTACAATTGGCAGCCAAAAAAGGTTATCACATCTGTATTATTTCCGGAGGTAAAGGCATAGCCATGCACAAGCGTTTTGA
Source organism: Pedobacter sp. ASV28 (assembly GCF_016428855.1). Classification (GTDB taxonomy): domain Bacteria; phylum Bacteroidota; class Bacteroidia; order Sphingobacteriales; family Sphingobacteriaceae; genus Pedobacter. The sequence goes on along the minus strand of NZ_JAELTN010000103.1, from coordinate 3,263 downwards.
AAGTTTGGGCGTTGCTGATGTTTTTTTAGGGGTTAGCGATAAAGTAGAGATTTTCAACAATTACCTTCAACAAAAAGGCATTAACCTTGACCAAGTACTTTACATGGGCGACGACATTCCTGATTTGGAAGTGATGAAACTTGTAGGTATTGCGACTTGTCCCTCAGATGCTGTTGAAGAAATTAAAGCCATCAGTCATTATATTTCTCCCAAAAAAGGTGGCGAAGCTGCTGTTAGGGATGTCATTGAAAAAGTACTTAAAGTACAGCATAGCTGGCATGGAAGTACCCCTTCCGCAGCAGAGGCTAGTAAATAGCAATTCGTTTCTAGCTCACCATTCATGCTATCGCCTTGCACAACTCGATAGGGCATCGTAATGCAATAGTAGCTTTCATTAAGGTTTGCAACTACCTTTCCCAATCCCTCCTCTCTCCCCCCAAGGGAGAGAAACCACACAGCGGAGAGAGAGTCTTAGCTTGCTGTACCTTCCATCATATCGTTATCCCGACCAAGCGCAGTAGCCGCGAAGCAAATTTATTTCGAGATCGTAATGCTTTAGGATTCCCCCTGCGCGGGAAGGACGTGCGGTGAATGCCAGCAGCGGGATGTCTGCTACCATCCTCCCTGCATTTACTGTCACTGTGAAACCTATTTCCCCAACCTTATGCCCAGTCCCAGTTCAAAGCTGCCGTTGGCATAACTGCCCAGTGCCGAGGTCTGGGTGGTGTAGGTGGCCATCACACGGTATTTCCCTTTCAGATCCATGCCAAGACCAAAAGTGGCACTTTTGCTGCTGTGGTACAGCACGCTGAGCATCAGCTGCCCGTCCTCGAACCAAAAGGCGGCACCGGCATCGACCACGCTGTCGAAGCCCTTCACCCCTCTGTAGGCCACCTTGGGCTCCAATTGCATATTTTGGTCGGTTGTGAGGTCGAGCCTATAGCCCGCCGCGGCATAAAAGGTGGCCACATCCACCAGTCCGTTGCCGCGGTTGGACCTGAGCAGCCTGTCCAGGTTGGGTAGTGCGGCCTCCAGTCTGAAGCCGTTGTAGGTATAGGCGATGCCAAAGTCTCCGTCAAGATAGGCCTCACGGTCATTGTAGCGCTGTGCCGAAAGGTCATCGGGACGCCCTTGGACATCCTCCAGTGACAAACGCTGCTGCGAAATGCCCACCGACAGCCCGAAGTGCAGTGCCTGCCCGGTAGAAATCGGCAGATGGTAGGCATAGCTGGCCAGTGCCCTCAACTGGCGCTGCAGCCCCGCCCTGTCCAGGTAGAGGTTGATGCCCCAGCCCGTACGGTTTTTGCCGTAGCCAAGGGTTAGCGCCTGCTGCTCGGGCGCACCGGGAATTTTGGTCCACTGGCTCCTGTAGCCCAGTGATACCTCCAGTCCCTGGTTGACACCAGCCATGGCAGGATTGGCCAGATAGGGGTTCTGGAAATACTGTGCCGACATTGGCCCCAGCTGTGCACCGGCCCGTAGCGCAATGAGCACCATCGCCAGGGCTAGGATATGCGTATATAGGTTTCTTTTCATTTTCTTTAGTGGTTAGTTATTAGTGGCTAATGGTCAGTAGCTCATTATCATTGGCACTAAAACATTTCAACATTTTAACTTTACAACATTTAAACTTTCACTTTCAGCTTCCCTCCTCCTACCTGTCCCTCACCAAAGTGATATAGCCCCTCAGCACCTTTCCCGCTTCTAGGTCGATGATATAGTAGTAGGTGCTTTCCGCAAGCGGCTGTCCGTTATAGGTACCGTCCCAGCTGTTGTCGTATCCCTTTCTGGTGTAAACGATCCTTCCCGCCCTGTCGAAGATGCGCACCACCGCTTGTGGGTACATGTCAATGTTGGCCACCTTCCAGACGTCGTTCACTCCATCGCCGTTGGGGCTCAGGATGTTGGTTGCCCTCAGGATGGAAAGGTCATCGACAACAGTTATGGCATAGCTTGCCGTGCTGCTACAGCCGTTGGCATTGGCCACCGTTACCGTGTAGGTGGTGCTGGTGGTCGGCCTTATGGTAAGCACCGCACTGTTCTGTCCAGAGATGATGCCCTGTGCACTGGCCCAGCTGTAGCTGTTTCCACCCGTGGCACTGAGCTGCAGGGTAAGTCCCCTGCCAATGGCCCCCTGCCCGCTGGGGGTGATGGTTATATTTGGCAGTGCATCCACCCTTAGGGTACCGCCGGCATACACCAGGGTGTAATTGGCACTGCTGCCGCCCGATACGGTAATGGGGTAACTGCCCGCAGCGCTTGATGCGGTGGCACTGGTGGCCACCTGTGGCCTGCCTGCAAGGCTGTTCTCGTTATCACTGAACCTGAAGCCGCTATAGCTGAGGGCAAAGCTAGGATTAGCCTGTCCAAGGCACCTTGAGGCATTAACTGCCGTTACAGTCAGCCTTGCCATGTTGATGGTCAGGATGGCCCCGGTGAACACAAGGGTGTAGTTTGTTCCCGCCGATAGGGTCCCCTGCGTGATGGGATAACTGTTCACGTTCTCTCCGGCGGTCCTGCCAGGGCTGCCGCCAATAGCGTCCGTGCCTATCAGTCCCGTTGGGACATAGGTGAGGGCGGGATCGACATCGCCGTAAGTCTTTGTCTTGGCCTGCGCCACGATGTTGAGGGTGGCGGGTGTGATGGCCGCAGTGGTGGTAGCCGTGGTGCCAAGGGTATAGTTACCAGCATCCGCTCCCGATAGGCCGATGCCCGAAATGGAAACCGTCTTGCCGCTGCCCACATTCTTGTTGTCAAAACTGGCTGTAGTATAGTTCAGGGAGATCGCATCGCCCGCAAAACCGTTGTGTGACAGGGTCACGGTGGCGTCCATGCTGCCGTTGTATGTCCTGTTGTTCCCCGTGGCCGAAACTATCAGGGCAAATGGCGTAATGTCGGCAGTGGTACTGGCAGTGGTGTTAAAAGTGTAATTGCCCGCATCTGTTCCCGACAGACTGATGCCCGAAACCGAAACAGGCTTGCCGTTAGCTACGGTCTTGCTGTTGAACGTAGCGGAGGTATAGGCTAGGGTAATGTTATCGCCAGAAAGGGCATTGCTGCTAAGGGCCACCGTAGCATTGCTGGTCGCATCGTACACCTTGTTGCTTCCAGTAGCGGAAACCATCAGGGCAAATGACGTAATGTCGGCAGTGGTACTGGCAGTGGTGTTAAATGTATAGTTGGTCGCATCGGTTCCCGAAAGGCTGATGCCCGAAACCGAAACAGGCTTGCCGTTGGCTACGGTCTTGCTGTTGAACGTAGCG
>NZ_JAELTN010000102.1 GCF_016428855.1 Pedobacter sp. ASV28 | reverse complement strand
CATTGCTAATGCAGGTCGGTATTTTATTAGTTATAATATCAATACCGCTGCTGCCTTGTTGATGAATTCGAGAATTATGCTAAATGGTTCTTCCCTTTCAGGTTCCGTAGTATCCCCTGGAATATCGGTCCCGCCTAATATAACGGCAATTACAGAACTAGATGTATTGGCAGCATAGCCACTGGAAAGTGTAACTGCATCAGAACTGGTCACCAACTTTGCCCATGCACTTCCTGTATAATGATAATAGCCACTTGTTCCATCAGTCTGATATACGATCAAACCTGTTGCAGGAGTTGCAATAGCTGTGCGCTGTGCACTGGTCATGCGGGGAGGAAGAAGACCTTTGGTAGTCGACTGAATTTCCAACATAGAAGAAGCATTTGGCGTAGTTGTACCCACACCAACTTGTGCTTTGGCATCTGCCATAAGCATAAACAGACCCATTACGGGCAACACTAATAGAGAGCGTTTCATTGTTAAAGTTTTTTAGAGGTTAATTGATTAATTATTTTTTTAATTAAGTTATTAAAAATAAATTTTCTTTCAAAGCAAAATTTATTTTAATTTTTAAAAGGTGTAAAATCAACAAAATGTCTGGCTTTTGTTCCATCTGCTCTTAATAAACAGTTAACCATAGGCGATCAATTTGTTTGATGTATTGGACTACGCTTTTAAATCAGGAGGCCTCTATTCAATTAGGGATAGAAAAAATTGCAAGAAAAGTCGACAGACCTGTATTTTATTTAAAAACAAGTTATATAAAACGAGGCTATTATGAGGTAGACTGTGTGCCTATTTGCTTGTTTCCCCTAAGTACTTCAACGTTTGAAATAACCGAACTACATACCCGATTTTAGAAGATCTCATCAAAGAAGAGCCAGCTTATTTGCTTTGGAGCCACCGTAGATGGAAATACAAGCCAGAAAAGATAACTCGTGAAAAGCCTATAAAAGATTATGAAGTAGAAAATAATACATTATAGTACATTTGTATAAGTTTAGGCTACAATATTATCCAAAACCGAAGTGAAGGAGCTGGATAAGGATATTTTTCATACAGATTCCTCCTGCCCTGGGAAAGATAAAGTGGAAAATCGGCAACAGATATAGGGTTCAATAAGTTAATAACCATATCGAACGCCCTTAATATATTAATTATTTAAAATTCTTGTCTGTTCTATTTAAATAAATAATTTGCATCATAAATTTCTTTGTATAGCGTAAATCCTAATAATATGGACAATGGTTCTCAATATTTTTCGAAGCTTTCAAAGCAGTTAGTGGGCTTTGCTTGCCTAGGCCTGTTCTTTCTTTCAATGGGCTGCAATGGAAGGCCTACAGATCGGGTTGGGACGAGAGATAACGTAGTTAAAAAAGTGAGTATTGATGTTAGAACCTTAAGGGTTGATACGTTGGCAATACATAGCTTCCTGTCTCGCCGCAGTGCATTCACTGAGTTCGCAGAAGACTTTAAAGCATTTTACAGCTCACAGGGATATCATTATGTATGGTTTGACCAAAATGGCCTGATTGAAGCGGCACAGCATCTGTTAGGACGTATAAATGCGGAGGATAATGACGGTATTTTAAAAAAACTGCCTTATAAAGAAGAACTCTCTTCATTAATGGATCAACAAAAAGAGAAAAACTTTATGCCGCCATCACTCGAGCTGGAGTTGATGCTTACCGCCCAATATTTCAGTTATGCCAAAAATAGGTGGGGTGGGGCAGAGTTGGCCAAGGCAAAAGACATTGGTTGGTATTTGCCTGGTAAAAAGCTTTCCTACTCGGAACTATTGAAAAAACAGTTGACAGTTTCGTCTGCCGATGTAGAGCAGGAAGCGGTAATTCCACAATATATCGCTTTGCGTAAAATGCTTAACCACTATCAGGAACTTGAGAAAAAAGAGAAGGAAATATTGGTTCCCCAACAGGAGATTATAAAACAGCCAATTATTGGTGATACCCTGGCTATGGTTACAAAACTTCGTGAACGTCTATTCCAGCTTGGTGATCTTCAGCGTATATCTCCATCCAAAATCTATGATCAAGAACTTGCAGATGCGGTTCTACGTTTCAAAAAACGTCATGGAATAAAAGAAGATCCTTCACTCGATTCTAGGTTCCTCAAAGAAATAAATGTTCCCCTACGTGCTAGGATACAACAGATAATGATCAATATGGAGCGGATGAGGTGGATCCCGCTAGGTGACCATGGTAGTAAATTTATCTTGGTGAACATTCCTGCCTTTCAATTATATTATTATGAAAATAATAAACTCAGTTGGACCTGTAAGGTAGTGGTGGGAAAAGAAATGAGCCAAACGGTTATTTTTGCAGGAAATCTGCAAAATATAGTCTTCAGCCCATATTGGTACGTTCCGCAAGACATTATAAAAAAAGAAATTTTGCCTGAAATGAAAAAGGATCCCGATTATCTTGACAAACATCACATGGAATGGAATAATGGACATGTAAGGCAAAAGCCCGGTGCCGATAATTCACTTGGGTTGATTAAATTTATTTTTCCCAATGTTAACGATATCTACTTGCATGATACGCCTTCAAAACCACTATTTAATGAAGATATAAGAGCTTTTAGCCATGGTTGCATAAGGGTAGAGCAACCAAAGGAACTTGCCCAAAGTCTACTGGAAGACATGCCTATATGGACATCCAAACGTATAGATCTGGCCATGCGGAGTGGAAAGGAGCAATGGGTTTCACTCAAAACTAAGGTTCCGGTATATATTGGTTATTTTACCGCCTATGTAGATTCTGCCGGACAGCTGAATTTTAGGGAAGATATTTATCATAAAGATGCCCGCTTGTTGGATATGCTCATGCAATAATAGAAAGTTATGGCTTAATGGTATACCTATCTGTAGTAATCATTGGTAATTTGTTGCCTAGCATTTTGATGATCACCTCTACCCGGTCATTAAGAGGAACATAGGTTTTGTCTTTTTCAATATATTGATAAGTAACTTCGGTGGTCAATTTTGTGACTTTAAACTTCAGCTTTAGCAATATTCAGAATCTACTTCCGATATAGTGGAGAACGTTTTAATAGATATTGGAGGGGATTGCTATATCCGCCATCAGTATTGGTAAAAAATGCCCTGTGGCTTTGGCTATAGATATTGGCGTTGGTATCTGTATAGATACTTAAGCTCACGGAAACATCATAGCGTTGCTGTGCATTTGAAAAAGTAGATCCCGAAGATCTTACACCTGTTACTTTGTCGTCTCCGTTTCTTTTAACGTTCGTATTTGCATTGTCGCTGGTATAGCTCGTTTGCGATGATCTGTTCTGTTTAATAGTTCCGTCAATTACATATTCTACACCAAGGATATTGCATATTTCATTTATGGTAAAGCCGGTAATGTTATCCTTGGTTACACCAGCTTTTGCCAATAGCGCATTGGTTGTTCTTGTGTCCAGAAGGGTATAACCTGCGGAATGCTGTGAGAGAAAACCATAGGCATCCTGTTGGGCACTTAGCCCTACTTCTTCGGCACCGGGTTGGTTTTCGATCAGGAAATGGAAAGGCAGCACAGCTATGCGATTATGATGGTCAGTTGGGGAACCTTTCATCACTATTTGATCCTTTGCTCGGATGTCCGATGGCAGGGGGGGCTGATTAATAATTTCTACCCTTCCACTTGAATGGATGATCTTTAAGATATCTGATTTCTTTACAGTGTATTCAAGTGTTTCGCCATTATAGATAAACGTAAGTTCGGTATCGTTGATTTTGGTAATTCTACCCTTCATTTCATCACCATTCAATTTGAGGATAACATCTGTCTTTTCAGAAGTTAGGGTTTGGGCAAAGGCATTTATCGAAAATAGTACTGCCAAAATAAAGAGGAGAGGTCTGTTCATGAGCATGTCATTTTATTTTTTTATAAATTTAGTTTTTATGTACTTAGAATTATATCGTTTAGCGAATATTTTTTATTTTCAGGCCATTGATTTAGGTTAACTGCTTTTTTGTTCATAAAGATATTAAATGCGACTTCAGCTTTTCTGCATATTGAATTTATTTATCCTGCTGATTTGTTTCGGCAGTGCTGCCTACGGTCAAAAAGATACCGTAAATGGTAGTAGAGGATTTGTGGCCAAGATGCAGGCGTTTGCAAAAGCATCGGCCATACGGAGTGCCGATGACCTGCAGGTAGATAAAGCTGAGCAGGTACAGGAAGCTACCTTGATAGAAATTAAAAAACATCTCCAGAAAGCGAAGCTTTATCTTAGGACAGGTTTAGATACGACGGCAGCAAAGAACGAATTACTGCTGATTGCCAAACATACAAAATTAGCTGGAGATGGCGTTTTTTCAAACAAGGGCACATCGCAAACCTATCGAAATCTGGTGACCACTGAAAAGATATTAAAGGCCTTATTGGGAAGATGTAACCTGCAAAAAAATAAATTGGACAATCATAAGAAACAATTGTCCAATTTCAAGTACCAGATAGACTCACTTGCCAGTACCAAAGAACTATTTAAATTTTCAACAGATTCGGTAAAACTTTCAAAGTACCTACAGGCCTTGGTCGTATTGGCAAAAGAGGTTGCTCCAGTAGATAGTGTGATAGATCGTTCCATTGTACAAACACAATCCTTACAGAACCAAGCAAACCTGCAGACTTATAGTTTGGAAAACAGTTTGGATGAAATAGAATCGTTCCAAAGACAGATGTCCAATCACCTCTTTAAGAAGGAGTTTACTTTTGTTTGGGAGCCAGGAGGGTTTTTCAGGCCATTTCAACAAATTGTTGCCTATTCTTTGCAGAAAGGAAAACTGAACTTGCGTTTTTTTGGAAGTAGTAATGTTGGCATTTTGTTGGGGGTGATGTTGTTATTGGTTATCTGTTATACCTTTATTTTGTCTTTGAAGAGTACCTATTTTAAAGAAGTTAACAGCAAGGAGCTAAAGGAGGAAAATTTAATGCTTAGATATCCTTTGGTATCGGCTATTTTTATTATTTCAAATTTGTCACAGTTCCTTTTCAATGCACCTCCTTTTATTTTTAGTCTATTTTTTTGGCTTATTTCGGCAGTCGCTCTTACTTTCTTAATGAAAGGTTTCATTTCTAGATTTTGGATGTGCTCTTGGTTGGGGTTGTTGTTGTTGTTTGTTTTGGCGGCTTTTGATAATCTTATACTTCAGCCTTCTACGGTTGAAAGGTGGAGTATGTTACTGTTGTCTTTAGCGGGCATTATATTAGGACTGCTGATATTGAAAACAGGAAATAGAGAAGAACTTCGTGAGAAATTGATTATTTATGGGATAGCACTAATGACCATTTTGGAAGTTTTCTCATTGGTTTTTAATGTGTTGGGTAGTTACAATTTGGCTAAGGCATTGTTGGTGGCTGGATATGTTAATGTAATCATCGCAATTATGTTTCTTTGGACAGTGAGAATAATCAATCAAGGTCTACAACTGGCATTTAATCTCTATACTAGACAGGACAAAAGTCTTTTCTTTATAAATTTCGATCGTGTTGGGCAAAGGGCACCTGTGTTATTATATGTCTTGTTGGTCATAGGATGGTTGATCTTGTTTGGCCGTAATTTCCCCGCCTACACTGTTGTAGTTGAGCCCGTAAGGAGCTTTTTCTTTGACCAGAGGGCCATAGGAAGCTATACGTTCAGCATCAGTAACCTGATCCTGTTTTTCTTCGTGGTTTCAGCAGCTGTGGTCATTTCAAAGGTGGTTTCTTTTTTTGCAGTAGACAAACGCTCCTTTTCCAAACCACAAGATGGTAAAAGAGGTATAGGTAGCTGGATATTGCTGATTCGTATAACCATTATCCTTTTAGGATTGTTTTTGGCCTTTGCTTCTGTGGGTATTCCCATAGATAAAATTGCTATTATATTAGGAGCGCTGGGTGTTGGTATAGGATTTGGCCTACAATCTTTGGTGAATAACTTGGTCAGCGGATTGGTCATTGCCTTTGAAAAACCTCTAAATCTAGAGGATGAAGTAGAGGTGGCGGGTAAAAGTGGTATCGTAAAATCTATTGGTTTTAGAAGCAGTATAATTAGCACCTCTGATGGTGCGGAAATTGTCTTGCCCAATGGCGATTTGCTCAATTCCCATTTGGTGAATTGGTCTAGTGCTACCAGTAGGCGAAGGTCATCTATTGTTGTCAATATAGCTCATGGTGAAAATCTACAGTTGATTAAAGATGGCATCATAAAGATATTGTTAGCTGACGATAGAATATTGAAACATCCGGAACCTACCGTGTTTTTCCAGGATATAAGTGCCGAAGCACTTGAACTACGTTTGTTCTATTGGAGCAAGCAAGCTAAACTGTTATTGGAGATAAAGAGTGACCTCATCATGGCCATTAACCAGCTATTTCTTGAAAATGAGATTAGAGTACCGTATCCGAAACAGGAAATTTTTATTCACAATACCATAAAAGAAAAAAAATAAGCTTTTTTTATTCTTAAAAGGCCAAAAGTTAAAGATGTCATTTTCCTTTTAAAATATTAATATAATATTGACTGCCTTCAAAAATAGAATTGATATTTATGTTGGAGATTGGCATTGAAAAATATTTTTTTACTTGAGACGATTTTACATTTTATAAAAAGTTGTATATTAGTAAAAACCTTATTGTGAACTATTTACGTCTCTCTCTTCTCTTCCTTTTGATGTCCATTTCTTCATATGGGCAAATCGCTACTTGTATTGATAAAATGGCAACAACAACGCTTGGTGTTGGTGAAAGTGGTGTACTTGATGCAAGTGCCAAATGGACAAATGGAGCCATACTACAGGTTCGCTTTCTTGGAGGCAGCCCATCTGTGCAGCAAAGGATCAAACAATATGCCAGGCTATGGGAAAGCTACGCCAATATCAAGTTTAATTTTATTGAGTACGGGAATGCAGATATCCGTATTGGATTTAATAGGGGTGGTTATTGGTCATATGCAGGTACGATTGCAAAACGTTTTGGTCAGAATGAGCAAACCATGAATTTTGAGGGTTTTAATGATTATACTTCCGATACTGAGTTAAAGAGAACAGTTCTTCACGAATTTGGACATGCACTTGGTTTGTTACATGAGCACAAATCTCCTTTGAGCAGGATACAGTGGAATAAGCAACGGGTATATGCTTATTTTCTTCAAACTCAAGGTTGGTCTCCAAGTCAAGTGGATGAGCAGGTTTTAAATCGCTATAGCGTTACCATGTCGAATAACGAATACGATCCTACTTCCATTATGCACTATCCCATAGATCGTTCATTGACGATAGATGGTTATTCCGTTGGGTGGAATACAGAACTTTCGACAGGCGACAAGAAACTGATCGGGGAAATGTATCCTTTCTCTACAGTTACGACTACAACTTCGACTGGAGGAGGTGGTAATAATAGTTCGCTTGTTTCTTGTAAGCTGAATAATGTAACGATAGATCACAATATCCTGGTTGGGGGGAAGTATGGCATGCGGATAAAAGGTTCTTTTCAGGTTAATAACTCTAATGGGCGCAAATGTATGTTCGTCGCTTATTTCTATACATCTGATGGGACACCCTTGCGTGACTTTAACCAACAATATTATACTTTAAATGGAAATGTGTCGGTAGGCAAAGACGTTATTCCAATCTATGATGCTAGTGTTTTCAATAATGAAGAATTATTCATTCCCTATGATGAGCTACATTTGTTAAAAGGAAATCACAATTTAAAGGCTGTTGTTTCTATTTTTGATGACCATAACAGGGAAATTGCACAGGGAGGGGCTACTTATTTTACTTATCGAAATGGTGCGGTCTTTTCAGATATTATAAATGTTCAATCTTTCGATAACACGAATTTTAGGCTTATTGTTATGCCAAAGTTTACTATACAAAATGCACGAAGTGAGCGCTTTATGGTAACCGCATATTTTTATTATCAGGATGGTACGCCTGTAACCTATTTTGATCAGGCATTGGGACGAAATGCAAATCTAGCCTTCAGCAATAGTTTCACTCCACAATATGATAATACAACTTATAACTATGGTTATTACAGTGATTTATTTTTATATGTACCTTATAATTATTTTTCAATCCTGAATAGACGTACCTATTATAAATATTATACTGCAATGTTCAAAGATGGGGTACAGGTTGCCAAAAGTCCCTGGACTACATTTTACCTTGATAAATAACGGCAGGGTTTGTCTATTGATAAACTTTATCTCATGCTCTTGAAGCTTAGGGAAAATATAAGCGAAGGGTTTGCGCTAACAAGTAAAGGTTGCAGTTAAATCAAAGAATATAATTTTGAGTCATAGGACACAGATAGCTTTTCGCGCTCTAAAATCTGATCTTGATAATTGCTTGAAACAGATGTTTCTCATAGATGAGATTAAAGTCCGTTAATTGCGGGACGTTATAGCGCTATATGCTATGAGAAGGAAAAGATCTGAAAAAATACTTTCTGTAGAGATCAAGAAAAAAACTACCTTCAAACTTTAATAACAATAACAAAACAATGGATAATAAAAGGGTATTTAAAATGTCTTTTGCAGGTGTTTATCCGCATTATATTCATAAAGTAGAAAAAAAGGGCAGGTCAAAGGAAGAACTGGATGAGGTTATTTGTTGGCTAACAGGGTATAATAGACACACGTTGCAGCAACAGATCGATCTAAAGATAAGCTTGGAAACCTTTTTTGAGCAGGCACCACAAATCAATTCCAATGTCGCAAAAATTACCGGTGTGATCTGTGGATATCGTGTAGAAGAGATCGAAGACCGGCTCATGCAGAAAATCCGGTATATGGATAAATTGGTTGATGAACTGGCAAAAGGCAAAACAATGGAAAAAATATTAAGGAAATAGTCATATTTGGCAGTAGATGGCCTAATAAGAATGCTATAGGTACCATGTAATTATTCCGTAAATATGATTACTTCAAAAAATATAAGCTGTATTCATAAATGTATGTTAAACAGTAGAAAAACAATCATATAATAAGATAAGATATATGAAGAGGAAGAAGATAATAACCGACCAAGATTATGCCGATTTTCGGATAGCTAATATAGTGGATGTCATAAAGTCGGAACAGCATAAGATGCTTAGATTGATGAATGGCAGGATACTGGATCTATTTTGGTCTATTGGTGGCTTACTGAATGATGCATTGTATGAAAAAAAGCCCGCAATAAGTCAGCTTATAAGGCAACGGCTAGCTGCTAAGCTCATACCCGAATATGGTGCATACTTTTCTGCCGAAAACCTGTCCGTTATGCAAGATTTTTCGGCAACATGCTCTCTTGAAAAACTACAGGCCATTAAGGAAAAGGTAAGTTGGAAATACATTAGGGTGCTTAACCAACTGCAAGACCAAAATGCATGGATACATTACATACTTCTTATCTATAAAAAATCGCTAAATCCCGATCAGTTGCAAGAGATCATAGACAAGGATACGCCTACGTTTAAAGATAGAGCAGAACAGGACCTGCATTACCTATGGGTAGACCATAAAGATTTACATCACAGAATGATCATGGATGTAGACCAATTCTTTAAGGGTAATGGCTCGACCGATTTTCGTCGGTTGCTCGAACCTAAAGAACGGGTTTTTTATGACGGACTAAATGATGAATTAGAAGTGGAACTGTTGGCTAAAACTCAGGAATGTATCTACTACTTTCAAAGTTTCTGCTATGACATTACCCAGACACGCATCAATTACGCTTTTCAGTATATAGGTCAGGAAATGTCAAACGCGATTGTGGCCATAGCTACAACAATAATGCAGGACGATATGGTAAACAAGGTCATCGCGGAACTGAATAATCGTTATTTAGATAAGGCATGGCTTTTAGACTGCCTGAAATTTGGGAAAGCATACGAGAATGACTTCGCCGATTTTCTCCATTTTGTAAGCTTTGCCCACATTAAGGTGCTGTTAAGCGTTACAGACAAATTGGAAAGGCAAGGATATGCTACAGTAGCCTATGAGAAAAAATTAACTCCAGAGCAGCTTGCAGCTTATATAGAGGCCAATAAACTAAAACCTGAAACCGTGATAGAGATTGCTTCAGAAGCCGCTAAAAAGAATGATAAGGTTACGCTCAAAAATGGCAATAGAATGGTATTAATGACAACTCATGTGGTTGAGCTACCACTTGATCGAGAAGCTAAAAATAGTTGGAATATTTTTACCGATCCTGATATCATGGCGTTTTTAAGAGATGCTTAATGCGTGTATTCCAGCTAATCATAACAGGATTTGCAGTAAACGATATAAAGGGCGCTAAAATGTAAGCCTTAAGCCAGGTACATAATTGCGCCGCTTTAAGTTTCAATGATTTGATATGTAGCTTGGCTAACCATTACGAACTGTAACTTTTTATTAAAAAAATTGAACCGACATAGTAAAATCTTGTAATGCATACGTGTATATCTTAAAAGCCCATACCATGGGCTAAAAGATATGAGATTATATAAAAGCAAGAAATTCTATTTGTTGTTTACTTTAGCCCTGATATTAATTTCTTGTAAAAAAGAGAAACAGGTAGTACAGCTACTCCCCGAAGATCGGCAATGGATTTTAGATAGCATGCAGGTCTATTATTATTGGGCAGATCAATTACCTAATTATCCATTGCAAAATGGTAGTTCCATTTCCTTTTTTAAGAGTCTGCTTTATTCGAAAGATAGATTTTCTTACATAGAAGATCCCGAAAATCTGCCAAGCACATATTCGTCTTTTGCGTATTATGGCTTTGAATATGCGCTGATGGAGAGTACGGCTTTTCCGGGACGTTTATTGGGTATCATTACACTGGTTGTGCCGAATGGGCCAGCTGCCAAACGAGGTTTAAAACGAGGTGATATTTTCACGACCGTAAATGGAGTTGAACTTAGTAACACGACTGTAGATAAGATTAATCAGCTTTTAAAGTTGGGAGCGGATATTGCCATACAAACTGCTAGTATTGAAAAGGGTCAGTTGGTCGGTAAGGCATCTTATGTTATTTCTTACGCTTATTTTAGGGAACAGCCCGTATACCTAACTAAATTATTTACCAATGGAAATAAAAAAGTGGGCTATGTTTTCTATAATGGTTTCTATGAAGAGTTTGACCGGAATATACTCGATTCTATATCGAAATTTAAAAATGGCGGTATTAGTGACCTTATTTTAGATTTACGTTATAATCCTGGAGGAGCGGTATCCTCTGCTGCTAAAATTGCTGCCGCAATTGCTCCGGTTAGCGAAACACAAACATTCATTATTAGTAAGGCCAATAAAAATGGAGGTCAATTCATTGAAACATTTGCCCAAAGTATCAATAAAGGAAATACCTATCCCGGCACCTTTAGCCAAGTGAGTGCATATCGCATAAATATCCATAC
>NZ_JAELTN010000101.1 GCF_016428855.1 Pedobacter sp. ASV28 | reverse complement strand
CCCCCCCCCCCCCCCCCCCCCCCCCCCCCCCCCCCCCCCCCCCCCCCCCCCTTTTTTACGCAGGTCTCGTGGGCTCGGAGATGTGTATAAGAGACAGATGTTCTTCTATCATGGTGTTCTCGTCAACCAAATAGTTGACTTGATTGGGCGACAATATCTCTTCCAGTTCCAAGCCGTATATCCTGGAGGCATCGGCTTTTTTCACATAGAAATAGTCATAAACATCGTTTAGCCGATTGACGATCCTTATCCTAAATGGATGGGTATTACCAAAAGTACAATAATCAATTCTATCGATATATTTATGCTCTACAATGCGCAGGTTACCCGATGCCTTTAATTTGGCATAAATGATCTTTAATCCATTATGTAAGTCTTCTATTTGGCCTTGCGAATAAATCGGACTTCCCCAAAGTGTATCTTTTCCATCTTTATCCATAATGGGATAGCTTTCGGTAAAAGCTTTTAGATCTTCGTAATTTATAGGCAGGCGGGCATCCCGCTGATAGGTACGCAAATATTTATGCAGGTTTTCACTAACTGGAAATATGGGTTTCTTCTTCGAAATTTTGACGTCTTTGATTTCCATTGGATGCTGTTTATTATTGCAATTTACCCATTATTTTGCCTTTAACAAACCTAAGGTATGGAGTGGAAATCCTTTTGCTTGAGATTGCTTCGTTCCTCGCAATGACGAACATGGCAAAAAATTGTAGCGTAAAGCGGGGTTTCAGGCAATTCCAAAAACAAAAAATCCCGATCTTTACAGAACGGGATTTGCTATAGTATACTGGCAAAACCAGTAGACAGATTTCTTATTTAGCAACGTACATTACTTCTTTTACCGCTTTAACCACTTTTTCTGCGTTTGGCAAGCTGGCTGCAATTAAAGTTGGCGCATATGGAAGTGGAACATCCGCACAAGTGATGCGTAGTACTGGTGCATCTAAATAATCGAATGCGTTTTTCTGTACATTAAAAGCAATTTCCGAAGATAATGAAGCCAATGGCCATGCTTCTTCTACCACTACCAAGCGGTTGGTTTTCTTTACAGAATTGATAATGGTTGCATAATCAATTGGACGTACGGTACGTAAATCGATTACTTCAACATTGATCCCCTCTTTGGTTAATTCTTCTACAGCTGGATTGACTACACGGGTTAGCATTTTTCCAAAAGTTACAATGGTTACATCTGTACCTTCCTTCACCACATTGGCTTTACCTAGCTCTAAATAATATTCTTCAGCTGGAACATCGCCTTTATCGCCATACATGACCTCAGATTCCATAAAAATTACCGGATCTGGATCGATAATAGCTTGCTTTAATAAGCCTTTGGCATCATAAGGTGTTGCTGGAATAACCACTTTTAAACCTGGACAATTGGCATACCAATTCTCGAAGTTTTGCGAGTGTTGTGCACCTAACTGACCTGCGTTACCTGTTGGACCACGGAAAACAATTGGAACAGAGAATTGACCACCGCTCATGGACAACATTTTTGCTGCCGAGTTGATAATCTGGTCAATAGCTACCAATGAGAAGTTGAAAGTCATA
The DNA here is from genome assembly GCF_016428855.1 of Pedobacter sp. ASV28. Lineage (GTDB taxonomy): Bacteria > Bacteroidota > Bacteroidia > Sphingobacteriales > Sphingobacteriaceae > Pedobacter. The sequence continues at coordinate 9,856 of NZ_JAELTN010000101.1, read as the reverse complement.
AATTCCACAATAGGAATTAGGCCATTCATTGCCGCACCTATGCCAATACCTGCAAAACCAAGCTCAGCAATTGGCGTATCAATAATACGCTTATCGCCAAATTCGTCTAACATGCCTTGACTAACTTTGTATGCTCCGTTATATTGCGCAACTTCCTCGCCCATTAAAAAAACGTTCTCGTTTTTGCGCATTTCTTCACTTAATGCTTCGCGTAATGCTTCTCTGAATTGGATTTCTCTCATCGTTTATTGAAAAATTAACATTGGCAAATATAATTATTACTTTGGTTCAAAGCAAAGGATTGTAAGTGGCATAATTGTAATAATATAATTGCGGTTAATACGATAGAAAATGTGTTAAAACGTTTGTTTTACCAAATGAAAATCTGATCAATCTATTATTTATCAGCAGAAATGTCTTCTCCAAAATGAATAATGTTGCCGTTATTATCTAAAATAGAAAACTGCCGCATTTCCCAAGGCTTACTTTCCAACTTCCCATTAGGATGTACCACTCCTTTGGGCTCATATTCGGCATATAAATGATCAACCTCGGTTACATTAACATAGCAGCCCGTATTCTTAGGTATTTCTTCATCTGTAGTAGGCCAAAGGTGTATCTGAATAGCTTCCCTACTAAAGATTAAATAACCATCCCAATTGGAATGAAAAGTAAAACCCAATTTTTCGGTATAGAATTTTATGGTTTCTTCGGCGTTTAAAGAAGCCAATATGGGTATTGCCGATCGTAACATATTTTATGGTTTATATTTGATATAATACTCCGAATCTAGTTCTTCTTCCTGAAAAACCATCTCTTTTTGTACCAATCTATCAAATGTATAATGGTTCCTTAACAGGATTTTTCTTGAATTTTCATTCCGAGGGTCTATTTTGGCTTCTATTGCTTGTAGCTTGACAACCTCAAAACCAAACTTTTCAACTTCCTTAATGGCTTCAGGAATATAACCTTTACCCCAATAATCTGGATGTAGCATATAACCAATTTCAGCCTTGGCCTGTGCTGGGTAAAAGTTTACATAGCCCATTATTCCATAAACTTCTGTAGGGCGATTTTTATTACAAATGGCCCAGTTGATCGATTTTCCCTCCTTAATTCCGCTAGTTAACATAGCGATAACCCCCAGCGCATCTTCAGTGGTTTTGGCCCTCTGCCTTGGAATATAACGCATGGCTTCTTCATTTCCCCTAATCTTTAACACCAGTGCTACATCAGTAGGCAAAACTTGGCGCAACAACAGGCGCTCGGTCTTTAATTCGGGAAATGGATTGAACTTTAAGTTTAACATTATCCAGCAAATAAGGTTTTATAAATGGAATAGGCATAATTATCTTTCACTTCACTTGCCCTAAAAGGGATATTAAGATCAAAAAGCTCTGCGACCTTAGCTTGCAACTGTGATAAAAACAAAGGCTTAACCTCTTCTAAATAAGCTTCGGTCAAGGTAGACTTTCTGGAGCGGAAATATACATTACCATCGCCCATTGTCTTTACCACAAATAGGTTGGGTTCTACCCCTTTCCTGCCCGACTGCCTTTCATAGGCATAGGTATAAATCAACGTTTGGATCAGTGCTTTGTTAATGTGCTTTCCATTCGTATCGAATAGTTTTTCGATATCCGAAAAAGTTAGCTTATCGCCTCCTGTCTTATAATCTATAATACGGATAACTCCATTTCTTTCATCAATCCGATCGATAAAGCCAAATAACTTCACCTGCTCCACTTTGCCATCCAATTCAAATTCCAGTGCAGTACTTATTTTCTCTTCTAAGCTAATGATGGTAAATGGTGCATCTTGTTCATCCCTATTTAAAATAATATTAACGTAGGCTTCTACAATCGCTAAAATTACCTTTTGCATTCCAGAATATTCTAAGGCGCCTTCCTCCTTGTTGGTCATCACATAGTTAAAGGCCTTGGCAACCAAGGCGGTAATACCTTTTCTTTTGACCTTGATCATTTCTGCCGTAACCTCTCTTTTAATCTCATGCTCATAGAAATATTCCATAACCTTATGCAATATGGATCCAATCTGATTGGCCTCTATTACTGCGGTAACTTCTTCTGGCTCTTTAATCTCTGCAATATAGCGGAAGAAAAAATCTATTGGATTAGAAATATACATGGTCAATGCCGAAGGTGACAGTACCTTTTCTCCTCGAAGATACCTTTGCAGTGCAACCTGAATACCAGGATCTTTCTTATCAATAACGATCTCCTGTTGTGGCTCTGTACTAACTGGAAGCGTTAACGATCTGTAATTAAACTCAAAGGTACTTTCATACTCCAATTGCTTCAATATTCGGCTTACTTCTCCTGTATTACTTTCGTCTGTCAAACTATTATAGACAAAATTGATATTCTTTGCCCTCTGCAATAGACGATAGACCATATAAGATGAAATGGCATCTAAATTTTCCAGTACCGGCAAACCGTAAGCCCTACGAATACCATCAGGAATAAAGCTATTGCCAATAGAAGTTTTGGGGATAATTCCTTCATTAAAGCCCAAAAAAGTTACATTATCGAAATTAAGGTTACGACTTTCCAAGAGCCCCATCAGTTGTACCCCTTCTAATGGATCGCCACTTAATGGAACCGAAACGCCCTGTAATGATTTTTGAATGAGCTGCACCACAAAATGATACTCTTCTCCGGCCACAAACTGCTTTAGGGTATCGTTTAATCGGGTAAGCTCTTCTATGGTCTTTACAAATAAATCGGCATCAATTTTCTTAAGTATTTTTTGGTTGGACAATCGAGATAACAAATAGCGCATTACCCCTAAAAGTTCACTCACCAAATTAGAGGGTTCCTCCACTTTATGATAGAATTTTTCGAAAATACCTCCTTGTTTTTGCAAACGAGACAAGCCAATATGGATCACATTATCTCTAAGTAGTGCCGTTTGAACATTTTCCTTCATCTTAGCGCTAAGACCTGTCAGCGGATGCGTAACAAAAGCTTCCAGGGTCTGATAAGCAACCTGATCATCTTCCCTCAACTCCAACTGCGTAGACAACCATAAATCTGCCAAACCAAAAACACTAGAACTGACCAATGCAAAGCCCATTGTCACATTTAAATCCACTTGATCGTCAATGGTCTGCAAAGCGGGCATCAACAAACTTTCATCTGCCAGAATCACCGCTGTGGTACCAATTCCTTCGCCTTGGACCTGCTCTACATCAATGATCTGGTTCAAGATTTTGGCCTGTGCACTTTGGCCTTGTACTTTATAGACATTTACCAGGTGCCGACTAGACCTCATGCCACTACCATGATGCTCAAATACATTTTTAAGCCCCAACTGGTGTAAGTTTTTACGTAAGAATAAGCCAGCTTCCTGCAGCTCATCTTCCACATAATAACTATCTGTATCAAAATAGAACAGGGCCTTTCCTCCTTCTTGCAATTGCAAAAACACCCTAGCCTCCGCTCGTGTAAGTGCATTAAATCCAACGAAAATAATCTTGCCCTGATCAAAAGAGTTGATAAAATCCAGTGTCGATAGATCGATATTTGCCAAATGGCGATAAACCTGACCATTGGTCATGTAGCCCTGTGTCTTTAACTCCTTATGAAAACGATGGTAAAGCTGAGGCATCCTTCGCCACATTTTAATAAAGAGCTCTTGTTGTTTTTTGTGCTTACCTTCGCTATACGATTGCCAAAACTGTGCTAAAAATTCGTACTGCTCTTTGCTCAGGTAGTCGAACTCTAAATTAATCTGCGCCACATCTTCCATTTCCTCATAAAGTTTGTTGGCATCAACCAAATCATTATCGATCTGCGCAAAATCACTTAGCATTATCTTTGCCAAGGGGAAAAATTGGCTACTTTTCATTGGCAGTAGGCCTTCTTCTCCCAATAATTGATTATAGATCTTTAGCAAAGTGAAAAACTGCAGATAGAAATCAGCCGCTTTTTCTTTTACGCTTCCTGCAAAAAATTCCTGTATGGTATATATAGCCGGACTAAAAAATGGTTTTTTAATAACATCTGCCAGATATTTGCGCAAATATGTAGCTGGCCTATTGTTATTGAAAACAATGGCGCAATGCTGTAAATTATCACCAAATTTGGCAACTAGATCTTTTGCAACTTCTTTTAAAAATGGGTTCATTTAATTTTAATTTTACAAATTACGACTAGGCATAATTACGCAACTTATTTTGATATCGATAGTTTTGAATCTGCTTCGTGCCTCGCAGTGACGTACAACAGCAACGTCTTTGCGAGGAGGTACGACGAAGCAATCTATTTCGAATGCTTTCCTCTTAAACATTAATCTCCTTATACAGATCTTCCCACGCGGGGTTAATACTTTTTCTATTAGTTTCACCTTAACACCCTCTCCAACAACCGCTTTAAATACCTTTCCATTTAAACAAGACTGCTTCGTGCCTCGCAGTGACGGATAACAGCAACGTCTTTGCGAGGAGGTACGACGAAGCGATCTATTTCGATTGCTTTCCTCTTAAACATTAATCTCCTTATACAGATCTTCCCACGCGGGGTTAATACTTTCTATCAATTTTATCTTGGCAAGCCTACTTCCTCCCTTAATTTTCTTCTCTTCGGCTGTTGCCTCTTCTATTCTGGGATAAAAGCAATAATAAATCAACTTATTGCAATTATATCTTGATGTAAATGCTGTCGGATAAATATGATTTCTATGCTGCCAAATCCTGGTGATAAGATCCGATGTCACACCGGTATACAATACCTTATTGGTCTTGTTGGTCATAATATAAACTAATCCTCCTCTTTCCATATTTCATTTTAAATGGACTGCTTCGTACCTCGCAGTGGCGGACAATAACAACGTCTTTGCGAGGAGGTACGACAAAGCAATCTATTTCGAATGCTTTCCTCTTAAACATTAATCTCCTTATACAGATCTTCCCACACGGGGTTAATACTTTCTATTAATTTTATCTTGTCAAGCTACTAACACCTCCTTTAAACCCTTTTCCATTTAAACAAGACTGCCCGTTCCCCGCAGTGGCGGACAATAACAACGTCTTTGCGAGGAGGTACGACAAAGCAATCTATTTCGAACGCCTGCCCTACACCAACTTTAGCTCCTTCGTCACTGCATAGAACAAATAACCCTTTACATTGACAAAACCCATCTCTCCCAACAAGCTTTTATAACTCAAAATTTGTTCAATATGCTGATCATTTTGTTCTAAGGTAAATTTATAATCTATGATCGTCACGCCATCGGAATCTACCACAATCCTGTCTGGCCTGTGCAATTTCCCATTCGCATCAATAATATTTTTTTCAATTATGCTTTCTGTAGATTGTGCTAGAATGGCACTCAATTCAGGGTGGTTCAACACTTCCATTATACCTTCTTTCAAGCCTTCAAGCTCAGCTTGCGAAACCACACCGCTTAGCAACATTTCCTCTAAATAACGCTGCACTTCCTCCTCATTAGCCGCATTGGCCAATACTTCATGTTTAATCGTACCTATACGCCCAGATTCCTCTATGTTTAACACATGCTGTAAATGCTTTTCCTGAGAGGGCACATACAAAGCCGACAAACGATTGGTGGTAGGATAGGACAATAACTCAAACCCATGATTTGCATTGACCTCTTCTTCTAGCCAAACATCATCCACAATTTCATATCGATTGGTTGCGTTAAAGTCATCTTCTTCTACTGCACTCAACTGGCCCACCACCTGCGACACGGCATCACCTACAGTGCTAATGTTTGTAGGGTCTTTCTTTTCCATTATCGATAGGTATAAATAATCTTTGGACCTGGTTGTAGCCACATACAACATATTCAATGCATCCAAATTACTATCCAATAATTCTTTATAATAAGCTCTCGCTACGCTCGAGTTGCTCAGTTCGTCCGCAAATTTTAAAGGAATGCCGCCTAGCTCCTTATAAATCGTATCGGTAGCCGAAACCCAAAAAATAGAGTTGGCCTTTGTTTTAAGTTCCCAGTTGCAAAAGGGCACAAATACGGCCCTAAACGCCAAACCCTTAGATTTATGTATGGTAATTACCTGTACTGCATTTGCTTCATCAGGAGACGGTAATGATTTCTGTACACCATCTTCGTCCCACCAAGTTAGAAAGTTAACGATGCCCCTTTCTCCAAGCTGAGTAGCATTAGCAATTAAATCCCTAAAGGCCAACAAATAGGGAATATGCTGTTTTAGGCCAGTTAATTGGTAAGCGTCAATTATATTTTCAACCAATTCTATTAATGGCAATTGCATCCAGCTTTGCCAATTTTCACAAAGTGATTTTGGCAATAAAGCTGATAAACTATGTAGTGGCCTATTCGTTAAGCTCAAATAGGCCGTCGGTAGAATTTCTTTTTGATGCAGGCGATGATATAGCGCAATACTATTTGCTTTATATAAGGCCGTTTGCGAATCTATGCCCACCAAGACCTTCAAAGTATTTACGATAAGCTGAACGGCACTATTGTTGGCTACCATTAAGGCCTCACCCGATAAAACAGGGATATCCTGCTCCATTAAGCGGGTCACACAGAGCATGGCCTCGAAATTAGAGCGGACTAGAATGGCCATATCTTTTGCCTGATAGCCTTTATCTATCTTCAATACTTTGATTTCTTCAATTACATCCTTCAATGCAATTTCACGATATACCGTTTCCGAGAATCTTTCTATGTCATCTCCTGCATCGGCCTTGCCAAAGCGTTTTACTTTTATAGTACCCCCCTTTTGCGTAAATGGCGACAAGTTCTGTTTTGCCTTGGCATAAACCGAAGTCACAATATCGCTATAACCCTGCTCATCCCACCAATACAATAACTCATCAGATTTTTCTGCTACATTGGCATTTAACTGGTTCTGCACTACCAGAGGTAGGGATTGGTATAAATAATTATTAAAAGAGATGATATTTTCTGTACTTCTATAATTCTCCTCTAGGTTATCGTCGAGTACATTATCCGTTCCTATTTCCTGTTTTGCCTGTTGGTGTAAGATATTCCAGTCGCCATTACGCCAACGATAAATAGACTGTTTGGTATCTCCAACAATTAAATTGTCTATATGCTTTTGACTTGGAGAAGCAATGGCATTTGATAAAATAGACCTAAAGCTCTTCCATTGGTTAACCGAAGTGTCCTGAAATTCATCGAACAGAAAGTTTCGATATTTACTGCCAACCTTTTCCCAGATAAAAGATGGATTTTCACCCGCATCATCGGTAATACCTGTAATCAGTTTTTGCGCATCACTAATTAAGAGGTTATCGTTCTCGTTACGGTAATCGCTAAGCAGCACCGCTACTTCTTGCATTAATCGTAAATAATAGAGATTTTTATTAAAAGCAATGGACAAACTATAAGTAGCTAGATTATCATCATAATGTGCTTTGATAGCCACCATTAACGGATTCAGCTCCTCATAAAGCTGAGGTAGGTCTACCCCTTTTTGAAACCATTCTGTGGGTTCATCAATAAGCTTAAAAACAGCATCTAATTTAGAAAAATCACCACGTGTAATATTGACTATCTTCAACAATCCATTACGTGATTTACCCTTTAATTGGTCTGCTGTAATGCCATAATTTTCAAAAACTTGCCATGCCCTACTAGCCAGCTCCTTCAACCGATCTTGGAAGAGGTTGATTTCGGTTTTGGTCAGGTTAATGTATCTTTTGAATAGTTGGTCCAAATTATCTAAACCCAAAGTGTTTATTGAAATTTCAAAAACTTCATAACTATCTTTAAAGACCTCACTGATCAAGTTCATCAATTCCGCTTTATAGTTCCAGCTTTTATTATCGCCAATGCGTTCTAGCGCCAAATCTATAATCCATTGCAACAATTGTTTGTTATGGTTTAAGCTTTCATCCAGTTTCTGTACCAGCTCGTTTTTTACCTTGTCATAGTTCATTTCCAAGGTATAGTCTGCATTTAAGCCCAACTCAAAAGCAAAACCACGGATTACTTTTTGCACAAAACCATCAATGGTACTTACTGCAAATCGACTGTAGTCATGTAATATTTTACGATAGATCTTATCTGCCTTTTGTTTTAGAATTTCTGCATTGAACTCTGGATAAGCAGCCAGTACCAATGTGCGATAACTCTCTATTTTATTTGAGGGATCCCCTGCGGCAAAACCTTTAAGCACCTCTAAAATCCTAGATTTCATCTCTTCGGTTGCCTTATTGGTAAAAGTTACCGCCAGTATTTCCCGATATTTATTTTCTCCACTGAAAAGTAGGATCAGATAATGTGCGGCAAGGCTAAAAGTTTTTCCGGAACCTGCAGATGCTTGTAATATTTTGAGTGGTTTTGGCATTTTTTTGGTTTTTAACACCCCGGTCTTCGACCACCCCTTGTAAGAGGGGGGTAGCAGATCCAGAATTCCCCTCTGATAGAGGGGTGCCTGAAAGGCGGGGTGTTTGTTTTCTGCTATTTTTCTCCGTAATGTTCTACAATATAGTTCTCTAATTCCATCAATACAAAATCCATATTTTTAAGCACATCTACAACTGTAATTCTATAAACTTTTAGCCCTAAAGAAATTAGATATTTTTCTCTTTGTTCATCATAGTCACCATCAAAGTCGTGGCTAGCCCCATCTATTTCTATTATCAAACCTAATTGTTTTACATAAAAATCTACAATGTAGTTTCCTATGATACGCTGCCTGTCGAAATCTATTTTATGAAACCTGCTTTTTGTTACCTGTATCCAAAATAAAACTTCGGGCAGGTTTTCGGCATAACGCAATGCTTTTGCTCGCTCTTTCAGTTTGGGGTTATAAGGCAATTCGGTTATTGGAAATGGCTTTATTGTCACTTCGTTAATGATAATTGGCTCATCTAATCGACGTTTCATAATGGTAGCTTTTAATTTTATTTAAACACCCCGCCCGTTGGGCACCCCTCTATCAGAGGGGAATTTGGACATTGCTTAGAAACCGTTTCCCATTCTTAATAACCCCTCCTGCGATTAATCATATCCTTGTAGCCGAATGGAACGCCTGTTGGGATTTGTTTGACATGATTTGTCCTATAATGTGCCAAAATGTTTGGAAAAAATACTACAAAGCTATTGACTTAGGTTTTTCTATGGCTACAAATTCTTATTTTAAGATTTTGCTTAACATCTTGAATAACTATAAGAGGAATTTAATAACTAAATTATTTTGCTTCTTTGATAATACCAAATTTTATTATCCAAAAATGCTGGAGTAATTTCCATTCCTAATTCTTTACTCAAATTTACAGCAGTTTCCATAAGCAGTACTAATGCTTCATCGTGGTTAAAAGATTTATTGAATCGGTCTTTTAAAAAGGATAATATCATTCTGTCAGGCTTAATTAAATCCTTAAACCCAGAAAACATGTAAAAGTATTTCAAGGAAATTCCGCTATTTTGCCCTGGTATTGATTTTATGTTATTTTCTAACTTACTATTATAAAAAGCTGTTTGCAAATCTTGTAAATATTCTACTCCGTTATTTTGTAACGCTTTTAAAAATAAAACCACGGCATCTACCTTCGGAATTCCATTTTTTGTGGAGGTTCGTTGTCTATTTTTAAAATAGTTTTCTTGAAGAGTATCCGTTGTTTCATTCTTTATCTTATCAAGAAAATCTGACACAGACATTTGAGATTTCTTATCTGGTAAAATGTTGTTATATAAACGTGGATTTTGTATTTTAAATTCTTGAAACAACATTCTCAACAGATTCATATTTTACGCCAATTGAAAAACGCTGTCTATAAAACAAAGAGGAACATTAGAATAGTGGAAGTTCTGTCTCTTATACACATCTGACGTTTCCGACACTCACGCCGCAGTCTAC
>NZ_JAELTN010000100.1 GCF_016428855.1 Pedobacter sp. ASV28 | reverse complement strand
TCAATATTCCACACATATTCATAATCAATCTTAGCATAGCCAACGCTATTCCCTATCTGTTTCATAAAATGATCTACCTTCTCTTGGTGTTTGCCTTCTTTCATCACATAACATTCCATATTTTTCTTGGCTTGCATTTTGTGTTGCTGAGGTTTGGTACTTTGTGCATTTACCGATACACTGGTAAAGGTAATTGCAATAAGAAGAAAAAATAGTTTTTTCATAACGATTACTTTTAAGTTTAAAGACATCAGAATTTTTCTGTTTTCTGAGATTAAAATTAAATGTAATTGATTGAATATCAGTTGATGTTTGTCATTGCTTCATATGATTGCCATCATAGCCGATAGCTGGTATTTTATTCGTACCTCAGTGCATCAATTGGATCGAGGCGGGATGCTTTTTGGGCCGGATAATAACCAAAAAAGATACCTGTAAGTGCACATACAATAAAAGAGAGGATAACTGAAGATTCTGATATTAAGGTGGGCCAGTTAAGTAGGAGGGTAACCATCTTGGTAGAAATAAAGCCTAATAATACGCCTATAATGCCACCTGTTAAGCTAATCAAAATTGCTTCTATGAGAAACTGCATGAGGATGTCTTTTCCCTTTGCCCCAATTGACATGCGTAGCCCGATCTCTCTTGTCCTTTCTGTAACGGATACATACATAATATTCATGATGCCTATTCCTCCAATTACAAGGGATATTCCTGCTATTACGGTCAATAATATGGTCAGCAAGCTGGTGGTGGCACTTAAGGTACTGATAAGTTGTTCTTGTGTGCGCACTGTAAAATCATTCTGGTCAGAAACTTTTAACCGATGCGATTTTCTAAGGATAGCAGTTACTTCGGCTGTAGCTAAATCTGTTACCTGTTCGCTGGAAGCAGAGGCATAGATATATTGATAGTAGATGGTAGCCAAAATTCTATTTTGAACAGTAGAAACGGGCGCAACCAATATGTCATCTTGATCCTGCCCAAAAGCATTAAAGCCTTTTTCGTCCAATAAGCCAACAATTTGGAAAGGAATATTACCAAAACGAATAACCCTACCTACAGGGTTTTCGCCATTGGGATAAAGGTTGTCGGCTACTGTTTGGCCAATGAGACATACTTTGGCTGAAGTTGTTACATCTCTTGGCAGTAGGGATCTGCCGCTTTTAATTGTCAATTTGCGAATGTCGAGGTATTCTGGAGTTACACCAGTCATTGTAGTGGGCCAGTTCATGGCCCCATTAATAGATTGACCTCTTGATGTTACTGCAGGAGATACTTCCGAAATATATTTTCCCTCTTGTTTTAAGGCAATAATATCTTTTTCTGTTAAGGTTTGAAAGCTGGAACCTGCTATTTTAACCCCACCAGAAATATTGCTGGCGGGCAATACGGTGATCATATTGGAGCCCATGTTGGCCAGCTGATCATGGATGCTTTGTTTGGAACCCTGCCCAATGGCTACCATTACAATAACTGCCGCTACGCCAATAATGATACCTAACATGGTTAAAAAGGCTCTTAGCTTATTTCTTTGCAATGCCCTAAATGCAATCCGAAGCAAATTTACGATGTTCATGGATTTGAAGTTTATTCATTGTTTGATGGTAAAGCGGCTAAAACATCAGTAGCATTTTGGCGGTTCTGATTTATGATATCTGCTTGGATTTGGCCATCCTTTAAACGAATAGTGCGACTACTAAAAGTGGCAATATCAGGTTCATGGGTTACAAATACGATCGTTTTGCCATGATTTATATTCAGGTCCTGCATCAGTGCCATAATCTCATAAGAGGTTCGGCTATCCAGATTTCCGGTTGCTTCATCAGCTAAAATCATAACAGGCTCATTAACTAAAGCCCTTGCAATGGCTACCCTTTGCTGTTGTCCACCAGATAATTGGGTTGGGGTATGGCTCATTCTATCAGAAAGATTGACGGCCTTTAATGCTTCTGTGGCTCTTTTTTTACGTTCAGTGCTGCTAATTTCGGCGTTATATAACAAAGGGAGTTCGACATTTTCCAGTGCAGAAGTTTTGGGCAATAGGTTATAAGATTGAAAAACAAAGCCGATTTTATGGTTTCTTAATGTTGCCAGTTCATCTCTCGACTTTGTATTTATAGCAGTGCCATCAAGAAAATATTCGCCCGATGTAGGCTTATCCAAGCAGCCTAAAATGTTTAACAAGGTAGTTTTGCCAGAACCGCTGCTTCCCATAATGGTAACAAACTCTCCGGTCATAATGTCAAAAGATATCCCCTTTAGGGCATGAACAACCTCACCACCTACTGAAAAATTGCGTTGGAGATCTTTGATTTCAAGTATCTTGCTCATCTTCCTCCTCCCGTTCGCTGTGGTATGAATGGACTGGACGTTTTAGATTTGGTACTCTTTGTAGCTCTATTTATAGCGATCGCTACATTATCGTTAGTGGTTAGCCCGTCTAAGATCTGAACATTAACATTATCGTTAATGCCCAGACTGACCTTTACTCTTTTTAAATTTTTGTCTTTCAATAACCATACAAACCCTGTTTGCTGTTTGTTGCTACTGTTGGGCGGAGCAGAGCTGTTGTTGTTTAATTCTTTAGAGTCATCTACAGCATAGCTTTTTCTTACCGTAGAATCAGGTTTGAAGGTTAATGCACCTGCGGGAATCAGTAGTGCATTTTTGATTTCTTTGGTGTAAATAATAATGTTTGCGGTCATTCCCGGCTTGAGTTTCATATCGTCATTCGGTGTATTGATAATGGTGGTATAAGTGACCACATTGGCAGATACGCTTGGATGGAGGCGTATATCTTTAACAGTTCCGTTGAATTGGTCGTCTGCAAAAGCGTCGACACTAAAGGTTACGCGGTTACCTGCGGTTACATTCCCAATATCAGCCTCGTCAACGTTTGCTTCTACCTCCATTTTCTTAATATCCCTGGCAATGATAAAGAGTGTTGGTGTATTAAAACTTGCTGCAACGGTCTGCCCAATACTTATGTTACGGTTCAGTACCACGCCATCAATAGGCGAGTAGATGTCGGTAAAGGATAGGTTTTTTTCCGCAGATTTGACTTGCGCTCTTGCCGTAAGTACCGATGCCTTTGCGGTATTGTAAGTGTTTAATGCTACGTCATGATCTGCTTTACTTATAGCACCGTTATTGAATAGGAAATCCTGTCTTTCATAGTTGACTTTTGCATAGGAGAGCTGACTTTCTGCACTTTGCAGGGCACCATTATATTGGTCTAGAGTTGCCTGTAAAAGTGTTTTGTCGAGCTGTGCCAATAAATCTCCTTTCTTCACCGTGGAGTTAAAGTCTACATACAGATTTTTGATAATGCCGGAAACCTGACTACCTACCGTAACCGTATCAACTGGTTCTATCTTTCCCGTTGCTGTGACACTTTGTGAAATATAACCATAGGTAGGTTGCTTGGTCTCCAAGTTAATTTGATCGTTTCTTTTTCCTATTATGAACCATCCTATTAATAAGATAATCAAGATGATCCCTACGGCAATGATAATGTACTTCAGCCTTTTTTTCATGGTATTGGTGTCAAAGTTTTATACGTTCGCCATTATAAAAATTATATATCTTCAAACTTAACAGTGCTGTATATTTAGCCTGTAGAAATAACTGTTGGGCCTGCACAAATAATGTTTTTTGTAAAAGGAAGTCTACCATATTAAAGGCGCCAGCTTTTAATTGCTCCCCTGCTATGCGGTAGCTTTCTTTGCTAAACTGATATTGGTTAAGGGCTGCATTATAGCTGCTTTGGGCATTCTGTAAGTTCAGGTAGGCTTGTTCCACTTTCTGGGAAAGCAGAAAATTCGAATTTTTCAAGTTAAGATGAGCCAAGTCTATCCCAATTTTGGCTTCCTCTACCCTAGTTTTAACCAGCCGCCTAGAAAATATGGGGACGCTAAGCGTAAGCCCAATTTGTTGGTTAAAATTATTGGAGAGCTGATTGGGAAAGGAATTCGTTACACTGCTTAAATAACCTGAATTTACACCAGCTCCCAAAGTTAGGGAAGGTCTGTATCCAGCTTTTGCAATAGCCAATGTGTATTTGGCAATGTCGAGTTCCAATTTGTTGATCTTGACATCCGGAAAATTCGATAAGGCATTTGTGATCACTTGATTTAAAGGGACAATGGTAATATCCGAAACTACCGAGTCAATATTAGGTTCCACTACATCAAAGTTGATATTTCTATCTAAAAGCAACAGTTGTCTCAAAGCCAAAAGGTCTGTCCTTTCGGCATTTTTAGCACTTACCAATGTATATTGATCGGTAGCGAGCTGAGCTTGCATCTGTATCAATGTGTTTTTGGCAATGCTCCCTGCGCTATAAAAAAGCTGTACCTGTTTCACTTGGGCCTGGGCGGTACTGAGCAATGAATTGTTGTAGATGATATTCTCCTTGTCATAAAGTACAGCAAGGTAAGCTTGGGTAACAAGTAGTGTTATATCGTTTTCCTGCTGAACAATATCCAGGTTGGCGGCCTGAACGGTCAGGTTGCTTTGAAGTATGGTATTGTTAATAGCATTGCCATTATAGAGCGTAACCGAACTATTCAAACCATAAGTCCCTAAAGATCCTGAGTTGCCAGATATAGAGGTAGCATGCGTATAATTTTGGGAAAAAGTACCTGTAAGCGTTGGTTGTCTAGAAGCTTTGGCTAGTAGATATTCTTGTTCGCTGGTTAGCTTGGCTAACCTTAACGTATTGATCTGGACGTTGTTTTTTAAGGCTGTGTCTATGCAAGCTGTCAGACTCCATTTTTTCTGATCGGGAGCCTGAGTTGCATCGGTTTGTGCAAATAGGTTGATGCCAGAGCATAAAACGTTAAATAAGATAATTGAAAACCTCATCATCTTCATTAGTGATTAATGACGTTGCCTTCCGCCATTTCCACCTTCTCTCATTCCATTACTTACCGGAACTGGACGTCCTATGTCTCTTCCATTATAATTGGTAGGTTGTGGTGGTCTGGTCTGTGGATGGGGCTCCTGTTTACTCATGAATGGTTTTGTAGGTCGTACCGATGCTACTCTAGCTCTTTCGGTGGCATTCCAATAGATCGATTTTTTGGAATTTTCGTCAAAACCTCTTATGTCGTTCCTGTCATCGCCCTTATATAAGCTCCTATAATAAAACCTTGGATAATGGGATACGTAAAAATTATGGTGCATCCAAGGCTGGTATACATTATAGTCTAGCGCTATTACGAAAGTATTATAAAGATCATAGTTGGCATATAGTGGCGGAAGTAAAGCAGAGAACATCCATTGCCCGTCATCCAGATAAACAAAATCTTGCCCAGACAAGTCATAGTACACCTCTAGGTCTGGCAAGTAATAATAGCGTACGCCAGTATTATAAGGAGGAGCCCATGGTGGATTGGGATATTGCTGGTTGGCTTTAGGTATGTTGGTAAAACTAAATGTACTTATTGCAATATTAATCAGTAACAGGGCAAATAGCAGTTTTTTTAAATTTTTCATGAGTTTTTAAGGTCAAAGATTTACGATTTGTTTTGGCTGTTGAAGTGTATAAGATTTGAGCGCTGTTTTAAAAAACAAATTGCCTGACTTATCCTATCGGTGTTATGCGTAACCCAAGTAGTAGCGCCTTTCAACACATTTGTATACTTAAAAATGAAATTGAAACAGGCGGGCTACTTTGGTATTTGAAGATTCAACAACTAAGCTTAGAAAACTATAGTTTAGTAAAATAGGAAACTTCCCCATTCATACCAACCATTAAAACAACTCGTCGCATCCCATTAGATACTTCTACAAAATAATGATCAGCATCTTCAAATTGAGTTCCATACAATAACATGTCTGTATCGTTCGCCTCATTGTCATCAAATAAAAAGACCCTTTCGATTTTATAATCTTTGTAGTATCTGTTAATCTCCTTTAAAGCATCTGCAGGTAGATCATTTATCGTTTTGTCGGCTGTGGTTCCAACAAGATTTGAATCATAGTCATAATAGGCAGTTGTTTTAATGCCGTTTTGCACAAAGCTCACTTCATCAAAAGTAGCTGATCTGCTCCAGGACACATCGGTAGCTCCTTTAAAGTCGGCACTGAAACTTGACTTGGATCGATCACTGACTTCTGCTCCTTTCAATTTACGTAAGGCAATGCGATTGGCTTTTTTTTCAGCTTGCAATCGTGCATCGATATCTTTTTTTTCCTTTCTCGCCAAAATTTCTTCTGCCTTTAATTCAGTTTTGGTAGTGGAAGTTTGGGTTTGTGCATTGGCCATTGATGAGGTCAGGCAGATAAAAACCACAAAAAGGCTGATCGGTAATTTTTTCATAACGATTATTTTTAAAGTTTAATTACTATCAGAATTTTTCTGAAGCTCAACATTAAAAGTAGCCACAATTCCACTTCATAAGCTTGTTTCCGATCATGCCTAAGGATGATCGTGGTCAATAAAAAAGAAGTGGCGCATCTCTTATTTTTGCAGGCCTTAGTCCGTGCGGTTTAAAAATAAAGGAATGATGATGATGAAAGTCACTGTTTTATCATGCTCGAAATCAATACTGGTAAATAATATATGTTCGAATTTTAACTTAAATAATTTACTGCTATGTATTATACTTATGGTTTTTGGGGAATGCATTTTATTTGGTGGTTTATCTGGCTCATACTATTGATCTGGATTTTTGCTGTTCCCTACGATATCCCCGGCCAAAGAAAAACAAAGGATTCTCCTCTTGATATTTTAAAAAAGCGGTTTGCAGCCGGTAAAATTACCAAGGAAGAATATTTGGAAACAAAAACACTACTTGAAGAAAAGGACAAGCCTATTGAGAAGGAAAAGCATAAGTCAACATAGTGACCAAATGTTTAGTTAACCCTTTGGCAAAACTTCATCTTATTAATTCAAAATCTACTAAAATGGAAAAGAACAGGTGTGTGCCTAAATGTTTTGTAATGGCGGCTAAAAAACTGTTGAATTCCATATCCATACTAGAGATCTGTGTTTGGCTAATATTAATCACAGGATTTTCAGCCAATGCCCAACAACAGGTTACTTTAAATATTAAAGAAGTATATGAACTTGCGAGGAACAATTACCCTTTAACTAAACAGAACGACCTAATTGCAAAAACATCGGCGTTCACTATATCAAATGCGGCTAAAGGGTATTTGCCCGTACTGAGTATAAATGGACAGGCAACTTACCAGTCAACGGTAACCAGCTTTCCCTTTTCGATTCCCATTCCCGGATTTACTATTCCCCAATACAGCAAAGATCAGTATAAAGCCTACGCCGAGGTAGACCAAGTTATCTATGATGGAGGATTGATCAAAAATCAGCAACAGGTAGCCAGAACAACTAAAGCCATGCAAGAGCAAAGCCTGGAAGTGGAGCTATATCAGTTATATGATAGGGTCAATGAGATATTTTTTGGCGTATTGCTGATCGATGAGCAATTGAAACAAAATGGGCTCTTGCTAAATGATATTCATAATGGTTTAGAAAAGACAAAAGCATTGGTGGCCAATGGGGTAGCCTATAGAAGTAATGTTGACGAGCTAAATGCCCAATTTCTACAGAGCGAACAGGAAAGAATATCATTAATGGCCAATAGAAAGGCTTATGTAGCCATGATGGCCAAGTTCATTAATCTTCCACTTGATGGAAAGACCATTTTTGAAAGACCGTTAATGCCCGTTTTGCAAAATCGTATTAAACGGCCAGAGCTTTCATTGTATGACGATCAGAAAAAAATGTATGACGATCAGCAGAAACTTTTGAACTTGCAGTTGATGCCAAAGCTGTCTTTTTTTGTTCAGGGAGGATATGGTCGGCCTGGACTAAATATGTTGAGCAACGACTTTTCTTGGTACTATATAGGAGGAATAAAACTCACTTGGAATTTTGGTAGCCTTTATACCCATAAAAACCAGCTACAATTGCTTGACATTAGCCGTGAAACAATCGACCTTCAAAAGGAAACTTTTTTGCTCAATACCAGCATTGTTCAGGAACAACAAATGGCCATTATAGATAAATTCAGAACATTGTTGGAAACAGACGACAAGATCATTGGATTAAGGTTCGCCGTAAAAAATGCAGCAGATGCCCAATTAAAAAACGGGGTACTTAGCGTTCACGATTATATTACGACAATTATTGCTGAAGATGAGGCTCGGCAGAATAAGATTTTGCATGAGACGCAGTTATTGCAGGCATTGTTCAATTACCAGAACACTACTGGTAACCTTAAAAATTAAATGACTTAATCTATTCACCAATGAAAATTTATTTCTCCTTATATTTTAGTCTGATTGTGGTGTTCGTAAGTTGTAACACACAAAAAAATAGATCAGATGCCTCAGGTACGTTTGAAGCAGATGAGGTGATGGTATCCTCGGAAATTCCAGGGAAGATTGTAGTGCTGAATGTCGAAGAGGGAGAAACACTTAAAAAAGGAAGTATGGTAGGAATGATCGATTCTGTTCCATTGCAACTGCAAAAAGAGCAGATACAGGCTTCCATTGGTGCTTTGCACCAAAAAACCTTAAATGTTCTTCCACAGGTACAATTGTTAAAAGATCAGATTGGTGTACTTGATATTCAGCTTTCAAACGCACTCTATGAGAAGAAACGAACTGAAAACCTGATTCATGCAGATGCGGCCACTACCAAACAGCTGGATGATATTAATATGCAAATTCGTATTTTAAAGCAACAGATTACCGTAAATGAACAGCAGATCAAAGTTCAGGAAACTGCAACAGGAACACAGAATAGCGCTATACTTAGTGAATACAAACCCCTAAAACAATCTGTTGCTCAAGTCAACGACCAATTAAAACGAACTACTATTGTTAATCCAATTCAAGGCACGGTACTCACCAAATATGCCATGATGGGGGAAATAACTTCCGCAGGTAAAGCATTGTATAGTATAGCAGACCTCTCTGTGATTACCTTAAGGGCGTACATTACCGAAACGCAATTGAACCAGGTTAAGATTAATCAAAAAGTAACCGTGTTGGTCGATAGCACCTCAAATAGCTATCGAAAGTATGAGGGGATAGTCAGTATGATTTCAGATAAGGCTGAATTTACACCAAAAACCATTCAAACAAAAGAAGAACGTGCCAATTTGGTTTATGCCATTAAGATTAGGGTTAAAAATGATGGATATCTAAAAATAGGCATGTATGCAGAGGTAAAATTTAACAGCAGCTTATGAAGACGATCGTGGTAGAAAATATCATAAAAAAATATCGGGCGGGAAAAGTTGAGGTGGAAGCCTTGGGTGGAGTTTCTTTTGCCGTAGACCAAGGTGAAATTTTTGGCCTAATAGGACCTGATGGAGCAGGCAAGACTTCTTTATTCCGTATTTTAACCACCTTGCTGCTTGCAGATAGTGGATTTGCATCGGTTGATGGTTTTGATGTGGTTAAGGATTATAAAAAAATCCGCAATAGGGTGGGCTATATGCCTGGAAAATTTTCTTTGTATCCAGATTTGACTGTTCAGGAAAATCTGGAATTTTTTGCCGCGATTTTTCACACTACCATTAAAGAAAATTATGAGCTAGTTAAAGAGATATACAGTCAAATTGAGCCTTTTAAAGACCGGAGGGCTGGACAGCTATCAGGTGGAATGAAGCAGAAATTGGCGTTGAGCTGCGCGCTTATCCATAAGCCAACAGTCTTATTTTTAGACGAGCCTACCACAGGTGTAGATGCGGTATCTCGTAAAGAGTTTTGGGAAATGCTGCACAGGTTGAAAATGCAGGGCATAACCATACTGGTGTCTACCGCTTATATGGATGAGGCTACACTTTGCGATAGGGTGGGCCTGATCCAAAAAGGGATGTTGTTGTCTGTTAATACGCCCAAAGATATAATCGAAGAATTCCAGCATTCGTTATGGGCCATAAAGGCAAATGAAATGTATCCTTTAATGGAAGCTATTAAGTCTGATCCGGCTGTGATGAGTTGTTATCCATTTGGGCAATATCACCATGTTACATTTAATCATAACGAAAATAATAAAGAGGAGCTAGAGAGGATTGTTGAAAATGGAAATTATACCAACGTGGAAATTATTCCGATAACTGCCAATGTGGAAGACTGTTTTATGGCCTTAATGAAGGAATAGTAAGGCATCATGAAAGGTAGCCATAGGTAGAACAAAATCAACGAACCAGTGTATCGTTTCTGAACACTGTTAAAAATGAAAACACCATCGAAAAATTCAAATGGAAGCAGGAAAAGTAATTATAGCAAAAGACCTTACCAAGAAATTTGGGGCTTTTACCGCTGTAGATCATATTAGTTTTGAAGTAGAAAAAGGAGAAATTTTCGGCTTTCTTGGTGCAAATGGTGCTGGAAAAACAACTGCCATGAGAATGTTGTGTGGCTTATCTCTTCCTACGTCAGGTACTGCTTCGGTTGCAGGTTTTGATGTGTATAAAGAAAACGAGTCCATTAAGAAAAACATAGGTTATATGAGCCAGAAATTTTCTCTTTATGAAGACCTTACGGTAAATGAAAATATTAGTTTCTATGCAGGCATTTATGGACTGGACGATGACCAGATTAGGGAAAAAACAAGTTTATTGTTAGCTCAATTAGAACTTGAAGGAGAGCGGAAAAGTTTGGTTAGATCATTGCCGTTAGGCTGGAAGCAGAAATTGGCTTTTTCCATTGCCATTGTGCATGACCCTGCTATTGTGTTTTTAGATGAACCTACCGGCGGTGTTGATCCTATTGCCAGACGCGAGTTTTGGAGTATGATTTATGCCGCTTCGGCAAAAGGCATTACCATTTTTGTAACCACTCATTACATGGATGAGGCCGAGTACTGCAGTAGGGTATCTATTATGGTAGATGGTAGAATAGATGCCTTAGATTCCCCCAAGAACCTGATGAAAAATTTTGGGGTTAGTTCAATGGACGATGTATTCTTACAGTTGGCCAGAAAAGCACAAAGAATAGGAGACTAAGAAAGTATATGAACATATCAACATGAGGCAATGAAACAATTCCTAATCTTTGTAAAAAAGGAATGGCTGCACATTTGGAGGGATAAAAGAACTTTGTTCATCCTGATCTGGATGCCTGTTATTCAAATTCTGTTGTATGGATTTGCACTTACAAATGAAGTTAAAAATTCTAACTTTATTATTTTCGACCAAGCCAAAGACGATGCTTCAAGAAGCATTTCTGAGGAAATTTCGGCCAGTCGTTATTTCAGCCTTTATAAATATGTAAACTCCTATAAAGATATTGAAGCTACTTTCCGACAAGGCCAGATTAGGCTTGCGGTAGTCTTTCCCCGAGGCTTTAGAGATAATCTTTTACATACCAATCATGCCCAAATACAATTGATCGCAGATTCTTCTGACCCTAACACGGCCAATATGCTCAGCAATTATGCAGCCTCTATCATCAATGACTATCAGCAGGCAATGAATGGCAACCAGCAATTGCCTTATACCATCAATGTTCAGGTTCGTATGCTATACAATCCAGAATTAAAAGGCGCCTATAATTTTGTTCCTGGTGTTATGGCCTTGGTATTGATGTTGGTTTGTACGATGATGACCTCCATAGCTATTGTCAAAGAAAAAGAGATCGGAACAATGGAAGTGATCTTGGTTTCTCCCTTAAAGCCTTTTAGGATCATCATAGCGAAAACCATTCCCTACCTCATGGTTTCCATGTTGAACATCATCAGTATTATGCTCATTAGTGTTTTTGCCTTGGATGTACCTATTGCCGGAAGCATATGGTTATTAATGGCAGAGAGTATTTTATTTACCATTACATCCCTATCGGTAGGGATTTTGATCTCAAATACAGCTAAGACACAGCAAACGGCTATGTCTGTCTCTTATACACATCTCCGAGCCCACGAGACCTGCGTTACCATCTCGTATGCCGTCTTCTGGATGAAAATAGGGGGGGGGGGGGGGGGGGGGGGGGGG